>PKUV01000062.1 GCA_003131315.1 Acidobacteriaceae bacterium | reverse complement strand
CGGTGGCATCTTCCCGCGCCGACCCTGCCCAGCACAGCGTGCCGAGACTCAACATCGCAACTAAGAACATTACTTTTTTCATGGGACAACCTCATTTCTGTTACGACCCGGGCGACCGGGCAAACCGTGTCTGTGTCTGGGTCGGCCCGGTCAGGCCGTCTGGTGTGGCGGGCAAACTGCCCTTTTGAGACACGAACAGATTCGCTCACTTGCTCTNNCTCGAAAACCGCGAGACCTAGGGCACCCCGCTTCCCATCCGCATCGATGACTTTACCTCTGACTGAGGCCAAAATCGCGACAGCGATCAGTCTAGTTTTTATTTCTCACCTCTCTCACTTGCCGGCGCTTACGAAAGCGCCTGTGGTCGCGTTAATCACACCGATGCCTTTCCTGTCCGTCTCGCTCGTGCCGTAAATGACATACCAGACGGGCACGTTCTGCTTCCGGTCCTTGAGCAACACGTAGGTGATGGGCTGCTGCGCATCCTTCTTCACGATGGCATCGCCTCCGTGTTGCTGCGCGATCGCGAATGCCTTATCCGTGTCGGTTTTCAGCAGGTACTGCGAAAAGGCGAGACCGGCGGATTGGGCGTTGTAGGCACCGTCAGCCCCCTCGGTTGAAACTCCGAACGGCGGCGCATCCGGCCGGCGGCTTCCCGAGCAAACGATGGTCTTGACGGCCCGGCGAGCGGGCGAGGCAAAGTACCCTCGCCAGATGGCTGATTTTCCGTCCTGGCCGGTAGTTTCCGTGGTGAGAACGGATTCCACCCGAGCCGGCTGAGCATCCGGCGACCACTTCAAGGCGAGACCCAGCATTCGATTGAAGGCCTCCTGACCGGTGTAAAGAATGGGTTCCTTACTCTGCGGCTGTGCGGCGGCTGCCGGCTTTTCGGACGTGCTCTCCTTCGGCTTATTCTCGATTGAGCTACACCCTGCGGTCAGGATTGCAACGCTGATTACACTAAGGGCAAATGCGAGACGATATAACTTCATGTTCCGTTCCTCCAAGAGTGCTTTGAACCCATATCCTCATTTATTTCGCCTACTTTTTCCGCTCCATCACAGTGTCTTACGACAAGGCAGATCGGATCCGGCGTGATCCGGTCCCGTTCAGACAGGAATCTCTTTTTTCAACTCTGAATCGCCCGAATTGTACTGCTTGTGAGTGGTTTTGCAAGGCCAAAGCTGCATCTGCGAATGAAAAGCGGGCGCCCCACTCATCGCGCACTTGGCGATGAGTGGGATTCCACCGCGGGCGGGCTGGAGCCATCCTTGACGTTCTTCGTCAACGATGGGATTCCACAGCCGTGTCTCGCTTGGGATTTTCTTTGATGTACAACCTCACTCCCTCGCAATGACTCCGCAAACTTTGCCCCACCAGAGTGTGCGCGAGAACTGGGNNGGGCTAAGCTGGTTCGCCCCGCCGGGGCTGGATTCCGGATTCGCTCTATCACCAACCGGTCTTTAAGGTCGGTTCTCACGCACACTCACCACCCCCAAAAGATGTCGCCCCGGGGTAACCCCCACCGCCCGTTTGCATCCAAATAGCAGGCGCTTTTGCATGTTATACTGCGTCAGATGGGGTGGCTGGGTCCCTCCACGTCCCTGCCCGAGGATTTCGATACATGACCGGTAGTTCTCGTCGTTCTCTCTTCCTGATTGTTTTCGTGCTTGGTCTGTTCGGCTTGCTGGGAATGTTGTTCGCGCAGAAAATCAGCCCCGCAACCACGCCCAGCAGCGACTCCGACGTCCGCGACAGCTTGAAGCAGTTCACCGAGGTGTATGAAAAGATTGAGCAGAACTATGCCGACCCGGTGAATGCGGACAAGGCAATTTATAACGGCGCCATCCCGAGCATGTTGCACCAGCTCGATCCCCACTCGAATTTTTTCGATCCGAAATCCTATTCCGCGCTTCGCGAAGAGCAGCGCGGCAAGTATTACGGCGTGGGCATGACGGTCGGCCCGCGCAATAATAAAGTCATCGTCATCGCTCCCTTCGTCGGCACCCCGGCCTATCGCGCCGGCATCCGGCCGGGCGACATTATCGCCGCCATCGACGGCAAGCCCACCGACAACATGAGCACCTCCGACGTTGCCGATCTGCTCAAGGGACCGAAAGGCACCACCGTCCGCATCACGATGTTGCGCGAAGGTTCCGACCGTCCACTCGAATTCGCCGTGATCCGCGACGAGATTCCGCGTTACAGCGTGGACCTGCACTTCATGATCAAGCCCGGCATCGGGTACATGCACGTCTCCGGATTCCAGGAAACCACTGGACATGAAGTCGCCGAGGCTCTCGATCAGATGGGCGATCTGAAGGGCCTGGTCCTCGATCTGCGGCAGAATCCTGGTGGACTGCTGAGTGAAGGTGTGGGCGTCGCCGACAAATTTCTCAGGAAGGGCCAGTTGATCGTCTCGCACCACGGCCGCTCGTCCCCGGAAAAACGCTACGTCGCAGCCCGCGGCAACGGTGGCAAGGAATATCCGCTGGTGGTGCTGGTGAATCGCGGCACCGCTTCGGCCGCCGAGATTGTCGCCGGAGCAATTCAGGATCACGATCGCGGCCTCATCGTCGGTGAGGTCACGTTCGGCAAGGGCCTGGTGCAAACCGTGTATCCGCTGACCGAAAATACCGGCCTCGCCCTCACCACCGCGAAGTACTACACCCCCAGCGGACGTTTAATCCAGCGCGATTACTCAAACCTCTCTCTCTACAATTACTACTACGCTCGGGAGAGCGAAGAGAATAACGCCAACCACGAAGTCAAGCTCACCGATGGCGGACGCACCGTGTACGGCGGCGGCGGCATCACACCCGACGTGAAACTGGCGCCCTACAAGTCCAACAAGTTCCAGGACTCGTTGCTGCAGCACTACGCCCTGTTTAACTTTGCCAAGCACTACGCGATCAGTCACAAGATCACGCAGAACTTCGAAGTGGACGATGCGCTGCTGCAGGAGTTCCGCAAATTCCTCGACGCAGAAAAAGTGCCCTATACCGAAGCCGAGATGATCGAGAGCAACGATTGGCTGCGCTCCAACATCAAGAGCGAACTCTTCGTGGATGCCTTCGGCCAGGAAGAAGGCTTAAAGGTACGGGCCGAAACCGATCCGGATGTGATCAAGGCGCTGGACCTGATGCCGCAAGCGCGCGCTCTGGCTGACAACGCCAAGAAAGTGGTAGCGGAAAGAAACTCCGCCCCTCCGGTCACACGCTAGGCGAGTCTTATTTCGATTCCAAATTCAGGCCCGGGCAACCGGGCCTTTTGCTTTGCTCAAAAGCAGCAGTTCCCAGTTGTCAGTTCTCAGTTCCCAGTCCCCAGGAAAACCAGTTTGTCTATTGAATGCCACTGAGAACTGACAACTGACAACTTCCCTCTTGAGTGTGGCCTCCGAAAGCCCTAAAGTACAGGAAGCGAAACGCGCGGAGGCGCCTGTCTGCCAGCGGCAATCATGCTTCAATCTGGCCCCTGGATTTCCGCCCCCTGGGTTTCCGCCCCTTGGATTCCCGCGGTGCTGGTGGCGATGGGTGCGGGATTTCTCGATTGGCGCTACCGGCGGATTCCGAACTGGCTCACGGTATCGGGCCTGGCGGCCGGCGTCGCGGTCAACACGATTCTCTACCGCTGGCCGGGATTGAAAGCCGCGTTGCTGGGGACGGCACTGGGCCTTGGGCTGCTACTGCCTTTCGTGGTGGTCCGCAGCCTCGGCGCCGGAGACTGGAAACTGGCCGGCGCGTTGGGAGCGTGTCTGGGTCCGCGGCAATTGCTCTCCGTGCTCATGGGCACGATTCTGGTTGCGGGAGTCATGGCGCTGGCCGTGGTTATCTGGAAAGGGCGGCTGAAACAAACGCTCTTGAACATCGCGCATTTGCTGGCGGCGCTGTTCAGTCTGCGGATGCCCGGGTCCGAGGTATCGCTCGACGATCCGCAGTCGACAAAGATTCCGTTCGGCGTGGCCATGGCGCTTACGGTCTTGTTTTACGGGATGGGCAGAGCGATGGGGAATTTGTGATTTGTCATTTGTAATTCCATTTATGGATTTGTCATCCTCATTTATTTAGAAGTTGTCATCATCTATTTAGAATTTGTCATCCTGAGCGAAGCGAAGGATCTGCAGTTTGCTGAACATCAAACGAATCGCGCGCCAACTCGGAGCCACTGAAGGCACGGAGATCCTCGAGGCCGCGCTGGTGCTGCCATTTGTGTTCATGCTTCTGTTGGGCATCGTCTGGTTTGGACGGGCCTTCAACATTTACTCGACAATTACGCAGGCGGCGCAGCAGGGAGCAATCCTCGCGGCGCGACCGGCGTGCGCCACCTGTACCCAGGTGAGCCCGTGGGGGAGCACCAGTTTCCCCAGCGATGCCACCGTGACTAGTGCGGTTGATGCCGTGCTGAAATCCTCCAATCTCGACACGGCTCAGATTCTCGTAAGCCCTAACCCTCCCCCAGTCTCCTGCGTGGTTCCTCCGGTACCGTGCACGACCACCAGCGACAACATCACGATCTGCCGGCAGGTGCTGCTGAATTTCTCCGCTTCCGCAACCCAGCCCCCACAATGTGGAATCATTGTGAGCTTTCAATACCCATTTCAGTTCTACCTGCCTTTCACTTCCCTCAACATGCAGAAGATTATTCTGTCGGCCCAAGCGCAAAGCAGGATGGAGAACTAGATGCTTCGCTCCCGAATTCCACAACGGCGCGCGGTCAGCCTGCTGAGAGAAGATCAGGGCTCGGCGCTGCTGGAGTTTGCCATCACGCTGCCGCTTCTGGTGGTGTTTGTCGTGGGCATCTACGATTTCAGCGGCGCTTTCAACCAGAAGCAGAAGATCGCGCAGGCGGCACAGGAAGGCGCCATCATTGCCGGGGCCCAGCCGACGAGCGACATTGCGTCGCCCACCGCCCCGGACTCCCTGCTGCCGGTAGTGACCGCAATTTTCAACTCGCTGGCGGGCAGTGGAGTCCTGCCGAATGCGAATGCGGGAAGTTGCAAGCCTCCGGGTACGGCAGCCGCGCCGATTGGCGTAGCGTGGACTTATTCGATTTCAGGCTGTTCGAGCAATCCTTCCGGCACCACTACGGGCTGCATGGGTGATACTTCGGACACGTTGTATATCGAGATCAATCGGGGTTGGGTGACGACTGCTTCCTCCCCGGCGGTCGTCGGGACTTCCGTAACGGTGAGCTATGACTATGACTGGCGCTTCAACAGCGTGATTCAGTTGCTGTTTCCCGGTTCAGGATACGCGGCGAGAACGTGTCTCACGGAGACCGCAAGAGTCCACAATCAGATGTGAGGGTGTATGCGTCGTAACCAGAACAAGTCGGGGCGAAAGAACGAGCAAGGGATCGTCATCATGCTGGTTGCGGTCGTCATGCTGTTTGTGGTGGGGGCGATGGCTGCGCTTTCGATCGACGTGGTGACGCTCTACACCGCGCGCAGCGAGGCGCAACTGGCTGCCGATGGGGCGGCGTTGGCCGGGGCGCGGGTGCTCGCCAACTCGGGGATGACTTCGGATCCAGATCCAGCGCTCGTGTCCAAAGCCGAAACTCTCGCTCGTACAATCGCGACCCAAGTGGCCGAGAGCAACACGGTTGGTGGCAAGAACTTGAGTTCTACCGGGGCGTGCGGGCCGGGGCTAGAAATCAGCGTTTGCTTCAATAACAATTCGCCGACCGACCCCCAGGTAACCGTACAGGTGCAAAGAACCGATCTGCCAACATTCTTCGCGCGCATCTGGGGACGCACGCAGATCAAGGTGTCAGCGTCGGCAACTGCGGAAGCCTACAATCCGTCCAACGCCACGGGGGCATCGACTACCAGCGCCCCGCCGGTCGCACCTATTTGCGTTAAACCGTGGCTGCTGCCGAACATCGATCCCACGCAAGCACTCGCGACGGGATCACAGATCTTCGACTCGACTGGCGCCATTGAGAACGCTGACTTGGTTGGTAAAGGTTGGCCGAACGCGCCCGTTACCAATCCCAATCCCATTGGCCTCTCTGCCGTGTGCGGGGATTGCAGTCCCGGTGGTAGTGGCATCCTCGCACCCTCGCCCGGGCAGTATTATCCCGGAGCCATCGATGCCGACGACTTCCCTGTTCCCACGCAGGCCCTGCCCACCTGCAGTGCGGTCTTCAATTCCTATCAGATCGCCGTTGCAGGCTGCGTTCAGCGGCCTATCTCGTGTGGCGCGACTGCAACCATTAACATCGATGTAAACCCCTACGCAACCAACCGCGATGCCGACACAGTCCTGGCGGCAAGCTGCCTCATCCACGATAACGGCGCGGCGGGAGATGCCGACAGCATCGTCGGCGCGCCCTCACCGATCCCTCCCTTTAAGTTCCTGGCAGGCAACCGGAACCCCATTGCCAATGCGGTGACGAAAGATGTTCTGGTGAGCGATTCGCTGGTGACGATTCCGGTAATTGACACCACGACCGGTGTAGCACCGGGAACCACTGTCACCGTGATCGGCTTCCTGCAGGTGTTTCTGAACCCTACAGGAACCACTATGGCCAGCACCACTCAGATCCCAGTAACGATCATCAACATGGCTGGTTGCGGAACGGGCGCCACCGGAACGCCGATTCTCGGCAACGGCGCGTCTCCGGTGGCGGTGCGGCTGATCTCGCCGCCATAGTCGGAGATCGGCGAATGTCCTGAGTCAGAAAGCTCACGTACAAAGTTGACGCCTTGGAAAGAGCGCGGGCGCGGCAAAACCTCAGCCAACTAACTTGACATCAGGAGTTATAATAAGAACTAGACCTGAGCCAAACCGGCCGTAGGCAGAAGTAATCCTAAGTTCTTTGAAATCTAGATTTTGCGCGACTTACTAAGTTGTAACTCCTTGATTCCAAAGGCCCAGCGCCCCAGGAAGCAACCTCTAACTCCTTTGTTATCTAGATTTTGTAAGTTAACTCCTTTAAACCCAAAGATTTAGCGGGAACTTCCCTGTAAGCTAATGATTCTAATAGATAGGGGGGAGGGGGGGTACCCTACCGGTACCAACTAGTAAACATAGTCAAATTTCTGACCGAGCACGCTAGAAGATGTTGGGATCGCGGCGCGTCAGGATGACGCGCTCGAGGCTTAGTTCGTTGCCGACAAAAATAAAGTTATAGGGCGAGCCGTTCAGCAGCGATCCGAGCACATCGCGCGCCGGGGCCGGACCCAGATCGGCGACCACTTCTTCCTGCTCGGCGCCGGCCGGAATGGCAATCTCGGCCTGCGTCTGGCGCTGCACTTCGAACAACACTTGCGCCAGCGTGGCTTTCTCGGCGCGGATGCGCAGCATCCCGTTTTCAAAGGTCACGTTCACGAGCGGCTTTGGTGGCGGCGGAGCTGCACTGACGGCGGCGGGAAGCGGCGGTGCCGTCGTATTTACAACTGCGGAAGAGACTCTCGGGGCCGCAACGTTCGTGCCCGCGGCCAGCGTACCCGTGGCCAGCGAGGCATTCCGAAGTTTGGCGGCGCGTGCAGCCGGCACATCGGGAGCCTTGGCTCCAGCGGCTGTCACCGGACCCAGCTTCAGAACGATCGCATTCTGAGTCGTTGAAATCCGATACGACTGGGGCTCCACGAGATCGAGCACGACCCGCGTAATCGGAGGGTTGCTGAAAAACAGTCCTGCGCGAATTCCCTTCAGGGCGCCGCGATTCACCTTCAGGGCGCGCAACTCGGCGGCCGGAAGCGCGCCGGGAAAATCCACGACGATGCGATCGGGTCCGGTGATGGCCTGGGTATCGGGCGCGACCGGCGCTCCGGAAGTCTGAATCTCGACTTCCATCGCGGCGCCCGTTCCGCGCACGACGACGTGCTGGACGCGAGCGCGATTCGGCGCACTATTCTGCGGACTATTCGGAGCAGCCTTCTGCGCGAAGATCGGCGCAGACAGCAACGCCGCGATGCCCAGCAGGGCTCCGAAATAAGAGAGGCGTGGCATTGTGGCTCTGAGCAAAGTCTAGCAGTTATGGCACCGGCAATCCGCACCAGAAGTCGTAGCACTAATTACGGGACGGGTGCTGCACGACCCCCCGCCCAAGCGAGCTTGGACGGGGCACCCTCACGAGTAAAGATGGATGCGAAAACCGGTCTGCTACGCCGCGACTGGGCGGACGGTTCTTCGATAACGCCACAGGATTAACGCCAGGCCGGAACCGATCAGCAGCATGGTCGAGGGCTCGGGAACCGCTGGCTGTTTATGGCGTTTGGGACGGCAGCGCGGGGGAACGATTCCGTGGTCGGCGCGGCAAACCCCGGAAGGAATCGGCACACCGACGGGCACGTACGGGAAGAAGAATGCACCGGCGAAAAGCTTGGGTGGAAGCGGTTCGCCGCCGGGCAAGTCGGGCGGGGCAAGCAGGGGTCGGATGGGGAAGGACGGTCCTGGTTCAAGCTCCGCTACGGGCCGGTCCAGAACATCTTCGTCAGGCTCTTCGTCGGAAACTTCGGGCTTGGCCGTGTCGGAAATCTGGTTGCCGCAACGCGCACGCGCCGTGATCTTGCCGTCGGTCAGGAGCAGTTCACCGAGGTGCAGGCGAATTTTTCTGCGCGTCCAGAAGACGGAGTCGCGAACGCGATAAGAAAGATAAACTTCGCGGGCTTCGGTGGCGCGCACCAGACGGGCGCGGCTGTAATCGAAGTGGGCGTAATGCCGGCGAACTACATAGTCGCGCAACGCCGCATAGCGGAGATCGTCGGGATCTTTCACGCCTCCGGGCACCACCGAGTAAGGATAAACACCGGGGATCCGCGCGAGGAATTTGGCGGGCTTGGCGGAGCGCGCCGCCATCAAAGCGAGATCTTTGCGGACGTTCCCCCGCGTCCAAAAAGAGTCGGGCAAAATCTGGGAAGCATGCAAGGAGGGCAACGAGAAATAGCGCGCCGCATTCTGCCAGCACGCGCCAGCGAGTACCGTCCCCACAACCACAGCAGCCAGGATTCGCTGCATGCGCAGACGACGCCGATACCAGCTCCGCCTTCGTCGCACGGTCTTTCCAATCGCACCGTCGTTCAAAACAGCACTCCTACCCGGCACTAGGCCAGTGGGCGGCAGAGGGAGAGCCAACTTGTATTGAGCATTCCTCCATCCAAAACCGCGTCCCGGAACCGGCTCGGATACAGGAACTTAGCATTCAGAACACCTTATCTTAGCAGAGTTGTGCAAAGAAATTCGTCCAAAATGACACTTTGGGCGTCTGGAGTTCCCAATTCGGAAAATACCCAGGACGGCGCGTGGCGCCAGCCCACTTCCCGCTCCGGTAGCGGCTTTCGCTCACTCGTAGCCGCCGGGCGGGTCCAGGAGCTTGTTGAAACACTTCAGGAATTGTCATCCAGCGAAGCGAGGGGTCTGCAGTTTGCCATCTCCGAATTGACGCCGGTTTAGTCCGATAGTCCACGAAAGATTTCTAAAGGCGGGTTCTTGTTGAAAGATTGCCATTTCACCAGTAACGCTCAGTAGCTTGTTTTATGAGATGAGTAGATGAGTTCTAGTCTGCGACGAAGCGATCTCGCAACAACATCGCGCCCGTCCCGCCCTAATCCAAGAAGCACTTCATACAAAAACAACTCCCGCCCGACTTCTCTTCCACTCCGAATTTCCCCTCGATGACCAATTGGCCTGTGATCCACATCACGATTGAAATGTTCGGCAACCACTGACGATCATCCGTCGGCCGCGACCGCTTTCCGTCAGCGCAACTCAGCGCAGCGTGATCCTGACCACCTTCTCCACCATCTAACTCACTGCAACCACGGGTAAATAAATTCTAATGTGGCCGCCAACTCTTCGGCCTCTCGCGTGCAATGTCCGTGGAATCTCTCTGGCCGAAACTCCGCAGAAGAGAAGAATGGACTCTGCCCATGCTTCACAAATGCGCAAACCCCGCCTGCACGGTTCCCTTCCGTTCCCTTCGCGAAGGCAAGCTGTTCCTGGCGGAAACTTTTCCTTCTGACCTCAGCGCCGCTTTCGACGGCAACCGGCGGAAGCTCCGCCGACGTGAACATTTCTGGCTCTGCGACGCCTGCTCCTCTCACTTCACGCTCCATTTCGACCCCAACCTCGGGATGCTGACCGTCCCCCTCAGCGAACGCGCGAGCCCACGCTTCCTCACCCGCGCCGCAGTCAACGCTTGATGATGGTCAAAAGGGACCCCGATGGATTACCCAATCACAAAACGCTCACCTTGCTCCGTTTGCGGCCTCGACACCTTTCGCCACACAGGATGGTTCCTCGTGGTCGAGAACCGCTGGCTCGACCGCCTCAAGATCCTCTCCTGGCATTCCTCGCTCGCCACGCAGAAAGACATGAAGAGCGTCTGCTGTAGGCAACATCTCAAAACGCTCATCGCCCACTGGCTAACCCAGGCCAGCCTCCGCCTTCCCCCAGCACACTACCCTCCGCTGCCCATTGGCAGCGACCCGACTCTGACCGATTTCGACCTCGGCCCCCACTCGGTGGGCCGCCTGGTCGGCGAATTGGCGGTTCATCGCGAGTCCTTTTCACGGGTCTGGTCGGGGTCCCCCGCGGCCCTCGAATGCATCCTCGACGCCCTCATCACCATCGGAGCTGAAAACAAACCGCACGCACTGGAGTGCCAGCTCTTCGACCTTCCACAAGAGTCCTCACACGGACTTTCGCTCCAATAAGGCGCTGGCAGAGTCTAGCTCTGCCAGCGCTCCTTCCACACCCGCCAATCTTTCTCCATCGCGTTCGCCATCGCCTGCGCCGCGCCCGCCAGCCAGTTACTCTTTCGTCCGCGCAAGTCCTTCAAGATCGCCCTCCGCCTTTCTTCCGTTCCCACATGTATATTCGCCGTCTCTCTCCCCATCGCCTCCAGCAACCGGCACTCCCCTCGGCTAGTTCCGAGCGCCTCCAGTTCGATGCGCGAACAATCCGGCGACAGCCGCCGCACGATCCAGTGCCCCCGCATCTGCACATACGGATCCGGACAGCGTACCGCCCGCCTCATGATCGCCGCGTACAAAATTTCCGTCGACGCTCGCTTCGGATTCAGCCAGTGCAAAGCCGATGGCGTCAGCGCCTTCGCTTCCCGCGCCACTCGCCCGCCTTTCCACTCCGCGATCGCCACCAGCCGCAACCGCCCCAGGCTTCCCATCCCCGCCACTCGCCGCGCCAGCCGGTACCGGATGCCCTGCTCCGGCAGCAGATGCTCAATCGCCTCGCGCACGCTCTCCGGTATTTCTCCCTTCACCGTCGGCAGCCGATCGATTCTTTGCCAGAACACCACGGGATCACGCAGCTTGCTCTCCGCGATCGCCCGTAACCACTCATGGTTCTCGCCCAACGCAAACGGACGCCCGCCCTCCTCCATTCCTCGCTCGTATCCCGCCAAAATCGCCGCCGCCGACTCTTTCGGCTTCATCGCCAGACGATTCTCCCGTGTCGCCAGCAACGCGCTCGTCGCCAGCCGCACCAGATCCATCGTGTAGGGATACACACACGCTTCATCAAAATCGTTAACCCCCCACACCAGCCGCCCATCGGTGTCTCGCCAGGTGCCGAAGTTCTCCACGTGCAGATCGCCCACCGACAAAATATGCGGCACTCGGTCCAGTTCCGCACACACCTCCGGCCACAACTGCAACCAGCGATAGAAAGTCGCCCGAAAGAACGGAAAAAGGGCCGCCGCCATCTGCTCATGCTTGAACCGCAAATCGGGCCCAACAATTGGGATGTGCAGCCCCAGCCAATCCTCATACTTCTTCGTAGCCTTAACAATGTTCATGGATGGTTAGCAACAATAAGTGACCCACAATAAGAAGATAGTCACATCCTGTCAAGGCAGATAGAACCGGCAAGCTCACTTCGACGCTCCCAATTTTGTCCCATCGCTGCACAAAAAGCCCGCGGCACAAAGTCACGGGCCCACACTCCACTGCCAGCACCCTCGCACTGTCTCCTGCTATGATTTGCGTCGCCATGTTCTCGCGTTCGGATCCGCTAGTGGAGAGACGGGCGCCCTCGCCCGTCCGCGTAGAAATCCGCGGAGCGACAGCTGCCCTCGGCTGTCCAGCCAAGCGCAGCTCGGCACCTGCCGACGCTCGAAGCAACTCTAGACTCGCGATAGCGCAAGCCATCCTGGCCGCGCTCGCACTTTCCACCAGCCTCAGCGCACTTCCCGTCCCGAAGGCGCCGCCCGCGCTGCGCACCGTCCGCATGGTCCAGCAATCGATTCCCATGCCTGACGGCGTCCGCCTCTCCGCCACTCTCTACATGCCCGACAACGCCAAGCCCGGCGAAAAATTCCCCGCCCTCCTCGAATATCTTCCCTACCGCAAAGACGACGCCACCGCCGCCCGCGACTATCCCATCCACGCCTGGTTCGCCGCCCGCGGATACGTCAGCGTCCGCGTCGATATTCGCGGCTTCGGCTCCAGTGAAGGCACGCCCACCGGCCGCGAATATTCCGAGCAGGAGCAACTTGACGGCGAGCAAGTCATCGCCTGGTTAGCCGCTCAACCCTGGTCCACCGGCAAAGTTGGAATGTTCGGCATCTCCTGGGGAGGCTTCAACTCCATCCAGCTCGCCATGCGCCATCCGCCCGCGCTCAAAGCCATCCTAGCCGTCGATGCCACCGAACAACTCTTCCACGATGACATCCATTACATCGACGGCATGATGCACTTCGACGAGTTCGAACTCAACATGGACCTTGCCCCCTCCATGACCGGTGCCCCCGACTATTTGCTCGACGAAAAAATCCTCGGCCCGCGCTTCGACTCCGCGCCCTGGTCCCTGCTCTATCTCAAGCATCAACGCGACGGCCAGTTCTGGCGCGCTCCCGTCCGCCCGCTAAGCGAAATAAAAATTCCCTGCTTCTTAATCGGAGGACTTCTCGACGGCTATCGCGATTCCATCCCCCGCATGTTCGAGCAAGTCAAAGCCCCGCTCAAAGCGATCGTCGGCCCGTGGAATCACACTTTCCCCAACGACGCCGAGCCCGGCCCCCAAATCGAATGGAGAGATCAAGCCCTCCGCTGGTGGGATTACTGGCTCAAGAACCGCAACACCGGAATCATGGAAGAACCGCCGCTAGCCATCTACATGCAGGACTGGCACGCCCCCGATCCGCACCTGAAAAACGTGCCCGGAAAATGGCGCGGCGAAATTGGCTGGCCTCCGAGGAACGTAGCGAACACAACGCTCTATCTCTACGACGCCCACGTCCTCTCCACCGAGCCCGCCAAACCCGCCGCCCATCAGCTCCGCTACATTCCATCGGTTGGCGTTGAAGCCGGATTCTGGTGGGGAGAGTTGCTCACCGATCAGCGCCCCGTCGACGCCTTCAGCCTCACCTACGATTCCGCTCCGCTCAAACTGGACCTCACCATACTCGGACGCCCCCACGCCCTGCTCCGGGCAAGTTCGTCCGCCCCGCTAACCGACTGGTTCGCCCGCCTCTCCGACATAGCTCCCGATGGCACCGTCACCCAAGTCACCGGAGCCGGACTTAACGGCGCGCAGCGCGACAACGCGAGTGACCCCAAAGACTTAGTGCCCAACCAGACTTATGCGCTCGATATCGAGATGCACCTCGCCACCTGGACCTTCCCCAAAGGCCATCGCATTCGCCTGGCAGTCTCGAACGCGCTCTGGCCCATGATCTGGCCAACTCCCTATGCGATGACGACCACTCTCCAACTAGGCGGCGATACCGGATCACGCCTGACCCTGCCGCTAGTCCCGCCCTCCATGTACGCGGTTCCGCAATTCGCGCCGCCCGAGCCCTCCGAACAACGCAGCGACATTCAGTCCGCAGGCTTCCCCTGGCCCGGCGATTGGAAAACCGAGCGCGACGAACTCAATGGAAAAACAAAAGTGACCTGGACCGGAAGGTCCGAAGAAACTTACCCCTGGGGAAAAGAAACCGACTTCGAAGGAATCATTTACTTAGCCGACGACAACCACCCCGAAACCAGCTCCGTCCAAGGAGAAGCCGAAATCGTCATGGCCCTGAAACAACAAACCCTAACCTGGCAAGGCCACCTGACCCTAACCACCGACGCCCAAAACTTCTACTACAAGTACACCCGCCAACTATTCAAGGACGGCCAGCCGATCAAGCAGAAGACCTGGCAGGAAACCATTCCCAGAGACCACCAGTAACCGCGGGGTGGCGGGTGCCCCACTTCTCGCGCTTTTCGAGAAGTGGGCCCTTTTCTCCGCGCACTCCGCGATCTCTGCGGTTAAGTAACTACTGCGCGCAAACCGCCGCCCCAGCCGACTTATAAACCTTCCCGTCCTTCATCACAAACTCGACTCGCTCCAGCAAGCTGACGTCCTTCAGCGGATCCCCGCTCACCGCAATCAAGTCCGCATACTTCCCCACCTTGATCGACCCCATTTCGTTCGCATGTCCCAATAAATCCGCCGCATTCGAAGTCGCCGCCTGAATCGCCTGCATCGGCGTCATCCCATACTTCACCATGAACGCAAACTGCTTCCCGCTCGTCCCATAAGCGCATACGCCCGCATCGGTCCCAAACGCCATCTTCACCCCCGCCCGCACCGCCTTCCCGAAATTCTCGCGCTGGATTCGCCCCAAATCCGCATCGTGCTGCAAGAAATCCGCCGGCGTCTGTCCCGTCTTCGCTCCCGCCTGGATACATTCTTCGTCATAAATGTCCATATCCAGATACGTCCCATGCTGCTTCGCTATTGCGATGATCTCGTCGTCCAGCATCTCTGCGTGCTCAATCGAAGCCGCGCCCGCCAGAATCGCATTCCGGATCCCCTGCGCCGCATGCGCATGCACCGCCACCCGCAACCCGAAGTGCCTCGCTTCATCCACGGCCGCCTGTAACTCCTCCTCCGTGAACTCAATCGACATCGGATTGCTCCCATGCGTCAACACCGCTCCCGTCGACAGCATCTTGATTAAATCCACTCCATCGTGCGCCAGCAACCGCACCTTCTGCCGCACTTCCCACGGACTGTTCGCCTCCCCATAACGCAGATCCCACGGCAACTGAATGTCCGGAGCCTGTCCCGTCATCGCTCCCGCGCCTCCGGTAATCGTGATGTAAGCCCCCGCCACAAACATCCGCGGACCAATCACATCTCCTCGCCCAATCGCGTCCCGCAGCGCGATATCGTTCAAAGCCCGATAAGTCCCCACGTCACGCACCGTAGTAAATCCCGAAAGCAGCATCGCCCGCGCATTCGGAACCGACTCCAGCGCGATCTGCGGCGCCGTCTTCCGCAGCACATTAAACGGTTCCCCGTCCCCCTGCCCATCCGCCACGTGCGTATGACAATCAATCAGCCCCGGCAATACTGTCTTGTCCGACAGATCGATCACGGTCGCATTCGCCGGAAGCGCCAGTTCCCTTCCCACCGCCTGAATCTTCCCGTCCTTAATCATGATCACCTGATTCGTAAGTACTGTCCCCGAATCCGGATCAATCAATCGTCCCGCCCGAACCACCGTCACCTGCGCCCCCGCCAACTGGACGAGCGCCAGCGCAACCACCACTAAAAGAATTCTTGTCAAAGGCCCCCCATCGTCAGAAACACGCTAATCAAGAAAACAAGTCCGCCGGACAGCTGACACCGGAATTGAACTTTGTCCACCGCCGTCCCCTGTGATCCCCTGTGCCCCCTGCGGTTCAAGCTTTCTCCGCGTACTCCGTGCCCTCTGCGGCTAAGTCTCACCGCTCGCACGCCGCCTGCCCCAGCCCACTCTTCAAATCCGCCGCCAGCAGCTGATGAAACAACTGTTCCCCCGCTTCCCGCCGCACCGAGAGCCGTCCCGCTCCATAAGCCCGCGACTTCAGCCCCCGCTGCACCGCCTCGCAAATCCCCAAATCCTCATCCTGCACCCGATTGCCCACCGCCACGCTCTGTTCGTTGTAAGCGCGCGCAGCCTCGCCAACGTCGCTGAAGTAGAAATCAAAAATCACCCGGCAATGGTCCACATCAATCGGAATCACAAGATTCGTATCCAGGTACCCTTCGTAGCAGTTGAACATGAAATTCGGATGCAGCCAGAAATACCAGGCGCGGTCGCCCCGACGCGTCGTTCCCGTGGCTGCGTCCTCATCCGAACTCACCATCGGACTCGACTGCAAACAATACCGGTCCTCATTCTCGATCGTGTACAGTTTGTAATCCAGTACCGAACTAAGTCCCTTGTGCAGATGCGGCACGTGATATCCGCCATCAAGATAGTTATCGACAAACACCTTCCAGTTACAGTGTATATCGTAACTCTTAGTCGTACAGTAATGCAGCTTACTCAACTCCAGCGGAGCCGCGCGCTTCGCCAATCCACCAACAAACTCCGCCAGCGGAGCCGCCTCCGCATCCAGATTCACGAACACGAATTTCTCCCACATCTCCACCTTCACCGGAACCAGCCCATTGTCCTTGCGCTCGAAGTTCTTCACCCCGTCGAACTCCGGCATCCCCTTGAGCGTCCCATCCAGCCCGTAATTCCATCCGTGATAAGGACAACGCAAAATCGACGCCTGCCCACACGGCTCCATCACCACCGCCGCCGCATGATGCCGGCACACGTTATAAAACGCCCGCAGCACACCATCATTCCCGCGCACTGCCACCAGCGGCTCTCCCGCCACCGTCGCCGTCACAAACTGTCCCGGCTTTTCCACCTGGTCCACTCGCCCCATCACCTGCCAGGTCCGCGAGAAAACCGTCTGCCGTTCCAGTTCCGCAATCCGCGCATCCACATACCACGGCGCCGGAATCGTCGACGCTTCCGTCAAAGGCGCCGCCTCGTCATAACTCGCAATAATCTGCTCCACGCTCATCCCATTCATGCTTTCTTCCCCGGCACTTGTACTTTCTCCGACCCAATCGCCCGCCGCAGCAATTCCACAAACTGCTCAATCCGCGCTTCTTTCTCCTCCGGTACCGGTCCCGACTTCCGGAACAGTCCCGGATCTAACTCCTCCGTCAGCAGCGCATCCTGAAACCTGTCCATCGTCCACTCCAGGATCGATCCGATCATGTCCACATCCAGATCCGTCCGCAGATCTCCCCGCTTGACTCCGAAGCTCACAAAGTCATGCCATCCGTAAGGATCCTGCTTAACCAGAAACCGGTTGATCTCCCTCCGCAGCGCCAGATCCGTCCCATAATTCCCAACCAGATAAATTCGGTACGACACCCAGTTATCCCGCACCATATTCTCCGTGCGCCCCAGCCAGTACCGCAGCACCTCAAACAATCCCCGCTCCTGCACCGCCGCCGGAGCCTGCATGTATTTCGGAAACGACTGCACCGCCTTCTTGTACGCCTCGAAGAACAATCCGTCCTTGCTCTTGAAGTGCTGGAACACCGATCCCTTGGCAATGCCTAACTGCGCCGCAATATCTTCCACTCGCGCCGCGCTATACCCGCGCTCCGCAAAATGCCGGATCGCAACCTCCACAATCCGCGCCCGCTTCGCTTCCGAGCGCGGACGCGGCTTCCCGTCCCGCCTCATCTGCGTCGGTTTCGCCAGACTGCTCGTAATTCCTTCCATGGCCCAACTCCCCAAATTCTATTTGACCTTCGGTCAACGCAAGATACAGCACTCTTAAAGCATTTTTCAATGGCTTTTTTCATAGCCTTTCGTTAGTTTCTTCAACCGGGGTCGTTCTTCGTTTTGACCAGCGGTCAACCGCATGCCCAGCCGTCCAAACTCGATTTACGACGCCGTCATCATCGGCGCTGGTCACAACGGCCTCACCGCTGCCGCTTATCTCGCCCGCGCCGGATGCTCCACCCTCGTTCTCGAACGCCGCGACATCGGCGGCGGATGCTGCGTCACCGAACAAATCGCCCCCGGCTGCCGTGCTTCCACCACTTCCTACATCGCCAGCATGCTCCGCCCCGAAGTCATCCGCGACCTCCATCTCGCCGATCACGGACTGCGCATGGTCCCCTGCGATCCCGCGCTCCAGGTCCCGTTCCCCGACGGCCAACTCGTCTCCTGGTGGTCGAAGCGCGATCAAGTCGTCGAAGAACTCCGCAAGATATCCCCCAAAGACGCCGAAACTTTCGTCCGCGTCGACGATCGCCTCAAAAAATTAGCTCGCTATCTCCAACCATTTTTTCTCGAGCCTCCGCCCGAACCCGGCACACAATCTTTCGACGGATGGTCCGATCTGTTCCGCGCCGGCAAACGCTTTCGCGGAATCTCCACCACCGAAATCTCGCAACTGGTCTCGTTCCTGACCGGCAGCCTCGGCGACTTCCTCGACCGCAACTACGAATCAGAAAAGGCAAAAACGCTGTTTCTAGCCAACAACGTCTACGGCAAACACGGAGGCCCTTACCAACCCGGCACCGCGCTAGGTCTGCTCTTCCACTTACTCAGCGGCGGCGAGCACGAACAACAAGGCTTCTACGGACACGTCATGGGCGGCATGGGCTCCATCACCAACGCCATGGCCAAAGCGGCCCGAGCCTTCGGAGCGGAAATCCGCACCAGCTCCCCGGTCCAGCAGATCGATTCGCGCGATGGACGCGTGCGCTCCGTCGTCCTCGAAGACGGCACTGAAATCCGCGCCCGCGTCGTGCTCTCCAACGCCGATCCCAAACGCACCTTCCTCGGCATGATCCCGGAACGCGATCTCCCCGCCGATTTCGTCCACGCCATCCGCGGCATCAAAATGGACGGCTCTTGCGCCAAGGTCAACATGGTTCTCGCCGAAGAACCGCGCTTCACCGGCACGCCCGCGGGCTACGACCCGCAACAGCGGTCGCTTTTCACCCTCGTCCCCTCGCTCGAATTCGCCAAGCGCTGCTACGACATCGCCAAGTTCGGAGAAATCCCCGAACAGCTCTGGGTCGATTGCGTCATCGCGTCCAACGCCGACCCATCCCTCGCGCCCGCCGGCAAACACGTCATGACCTGCTTCGTGCAATACGTCCCCTACAAACTTCGCCGGGGCACGTGGGACGAAAATCGCGAACTGCTGGGCGACCGCGTAGTGAAGAAAATCGCCGAATACGCGCCCAATGTTCCAAGTGCAATCGTCACTCGCCAGGTTCTCACCCCGCTCGATCTCGAATGCACCTACGGACTCACCGAAGGCAACATCTTCCACGGCGACTTGAATCTCGAACAATTATTCTTCAACCGCCCGGTCGCCGGATGGTCCCAGTACCGCACTCCCATCGCTGGCCTCTACTTATGCGGCGCTGGATTCCATCCCGGAGGCGGCGTCACCGGAGCCCCCGGCCACAACTCCGCTCACCAAGTCTTGCGCGATTTAAACAAAGGCAAATTCAAGGAGGCCGTCGCATGAGCAACGGCCTCCCCAAAACCGCCGACTTCATCATCCTCGGCGCCGGCGTCATGGGAGCTTCCATCGCNNCATCGCCTTCCATCTCGCCCGCCGCAACGCCGGACGCATCGCCGTCCTCGACAAAGACCACGCCGGAAGCGGCGGCAGCGGACGCTCCTCCGCCTTGGTCCGCATGCACTACAGCTTCGCCCCCGAAGTCCAACTCGCCCTGATCAGCCTGAAAATCTTCCAGCACTGGCGTGACATCGTCGGCGAGCCCGGCGAATTCCGCAAAACCGGATTCGTCCGCATCGTTCACCCCGGCGAATCCGAAGCCCTGAAACAAAACGTCGCCATGCAAAGGAATCTCGGCGCAAACGTCCAGCTAATCGACCGCCATCAACTCCAGGAACTGGAACCCGACTGGCAAGTAGACGACGTGGAGTTAGCCGCCTACGAACCGGACTCCGGTTACGGCGACGGCAATGTAGTAGCCAACGATTTCCTAGCCCGAGCCCACGATTCAGGCGCGACCTACTCTCCAAAACCCGCGCCACCAGTTTCCTGATCGAAGGCGGGCACATCCGCGGCGTGAAAACCGATCATGGAGAAATTCACGCCCCCATAGTCATCGCCGCCACCGGCCCCTGGACGCGTCCCCTCGTCCAGTCCACCGGCTTCGATCCGCCGATAGAGACCGAATTCCACCAGGTAGCCATCCTAAAGAACGCGCCCACCATGCGGCTATGCGGCGCGGCCTGCATCGACTCCGTCACCGCCACCTATTTCCGCTCCGATGCCAGCGATAAATTCCTGGTCGGCGATTTCTACGGCAAGCGCCCCATCGGCCCCGATAACTTCCCCCAGCGCCCCTCCGAATCCGACTTAGAAGAAATCATCGACCGAGCCGCCCGCCGCGTCCTCAAACTGGAATCCGCCGAAGTAATGCGAGGCGTCACCGGCGTCTACCACGTAACTCCCGACTCGCGCCCGCTGTTAGGCCCTGTCCCCCAAGTAGAAGGGCTATACCTTTGCGCTGGTTTTTCCGGCATAGGCTTCAAACTCTCTCCCGCCATAGGCTTGGTAATGTCCGAACTAATTCTCGACGGCAAAGCGCAAACGGTGGACATAACTCCGTTCCGCTCCACCCGTTTCCAGGAGGGCCGCCCCATCAAAGCAGATTTCGAGTACAAAGATACTAGCAGCGCAAGTAGAGGGACGGGCGTCCCGCCCGTCCAAGACGAGCAAAGCTCGGCAGCGCTCTTGGCTGACGCCAGCAGGCTGCGGAAGAACAAGAGGCTCGTATCAGGGCATCGCTTTACCGATGCCGTAAGTTCTTCCGCCAGTAGAGGCGGGGCTTGCCGCGTCTCTGCGGGAAATCAGACGCCCCTTTAGAGGGGCTGCATCGCTAAAGGAGCACTTATGCCAAGCAAAGTATTCTCGAACGCCTGAAGCACGGCCCCGTCATAGGCGACGGCGGCTACTTACTCGAACTGGACAAACGCGGATGGGTTCGCCCCGGTCCCTTTACTCCCGAAGTCGCCATCGTCTATCCCGACGCCCTCCGCGAACTCCACATCGAATTCCGCGAAGCCGGAGCCGAAGTTCTCCAGGCCCTCACCTTCTACGCCAGTCGCGACAAGTTAGCCACCGTCGGCCTCGAAGACTGCGTTGACGACATCAACCGCTCCGTGGTCCGCGTCGCCAAAGAAGTCGCTGGAGATCAATGCTTAGTCGCCGGCAATCTAAGCCTGACTTGGATGTACGAACCGAACAGCCCCTCCTCCGTCGACCGTGTCCGTCAAACTTTCGACGAACAACTTAAAGTCCAGTGCGAAGAAGGCGTCGACTTCATCGTCGGCGAAACGTTCTCGTGGTTAGGCGAAGCGCTCCTCTGGGTCGAGCGCGCCAAAACAACCGGACTCCCCGTCATGGTCACCATCTGCTTCGAAAACAAAGATGAAACCGCCGAGGGAACCACCGCCGCCACCGCCAAAACCCTCTTAGACGCCGGAGCCTACATCGTAGGCATGAACTGCCTGCGCCCCCCGCAGCACATCCCCGCCCCCATGGAACAAATGCGCCAATCCGTCGACGGCTATCTAGCGTGCCAGCCCGTGGCCTATAACACACCGAAAGATAAGCCCGACTTCACCAGCCTCCCCGAATTCCCCTACGCCCTCGACCCACTCCAACTAACTCTCAAACACATGGGAGACTACGCCCTGCAAGCCAAAGAAATCGGCATCAACTACATCGGCTCCTGCTGCGGATTGGTCGCCATGCACGTAAGAGAGATGGCCCGTGTGTTAGGAAACTCCCCGCCGAAGGCCGTATCTGGAAAAAAGGCGGCGCCAAACCAATGTCAGCCTACGAATATTACCACCATGATCATGTAACGACGAAATAGCAGTTGGGTGGGACCAGAAGCTGTCTTATAAATCCGTTTTGAAGGGGCACGGCTTTACAGGCTGCGGACAAACTCGAACTTCGCTGCGAAAAGGGAAGGGCACGAGGTTACTCGTGCCGCTAAGTCGTTGACACTGTGCTCGCGCTTTAGCGCCTGAGGTGTGCTTTTTACGCCCTCAATTAGTTTTTCCGCAGCCTCTTTAGCTGTGCCGTCCCGAAGCCGCTAAACATAGAGGCTTTAGCCCCAGAGGTAGCGCTCGGTGTACAGGTAACCGGGTCGTGTGGCTTGACTCGGAATAAGCGTACGGCTATTGTACTTTCAACGATTTCCTGATCGGCTATGTGGAGGGCGCGCCGTGAATGTTTCATCCACCTGGTTACTTCTCCTCGGTGTCTCGCTGTTGCAAGCCTCGGACAACGCCGGAATTAAAATGACGATAGAGCACGGGTTAGCTGGAAAGTCGAGCCAGCACACCGTCTATATGCAGGGAGACCGGAAGCGAGTGGAATTTCGAAATTCCGCGGGACAGAAGAAAGCAGAGGGGTCATTCCAGCCGATATATGGCCCGCGGCTTGTTGCCATTACACGGTGTGACCTGGGACAGTACTTCGAGTTGAATCTCGACGCCCACGAATACACCTCAGCGCCGTATCCGCCCAAGCCGCTAACCAAGCAAGAGATCGAGAGGCGCGGATTACAAATCCCCGCGACGTACCTGTCGGAAAAACCGACGTTGCGAATAGAAGTGACGACAACCGACACCGGCGAGCGGAAAGAGATATTTGGGCACATCGCGCGACACGTCATCACGACAAGAAGGCAGACTCCACTTCAAGGCTCCCACTCCGAGCCGCAAGAATCGGTGACGGACGCATGGTACATCGATTTCAAGTCCATCGATCTCAACCAGCGACTGTCCTGCGACCGGAAGCGGCCTGAGGGAAGGCAAGCTCACACTTACGGTTATTTGCACGTGGCCAATGGGAAGCAACCAATGGAGAAACCTGAATTCGTCGCGATTGGAGAACCGGAAACCGGGTTTGCTCTGCATTCTCTAATGACTTCGAAAAACACTTACACACTGCCGGACGGAACCAGGAAGCAGTCGGATTCGAAGTTTGAAACGCAAGTGACACAGCTCGAGGAAGGCCCTCTCGATCCAGCGCTCTTCGAGATTCCTCCGGGATTCAAACATGTGGAACACATCGAGCGAAGCCCGGTAGCGTCGGCGTCTTCCAGCCCAATGAAAGATTTCTGGCAACGATTTAAGGCCAGCGTGGCGAGCCTCTTCAACCGTTAATGAGCGGCAGTTGGCGAAATCAGGAGGGTGCCCCGTCCAAACTCCGCTTGGGCAGGGGTGTTGCTCGTCCGCCAGCCTTCAAATTACCCAATTACAAATTACCCAATTACAAATTCCCTCACGAGCTCCCAATCCATATCCCCACCGCAAACACCAAAACTCCGCCCACCACCACCTGAAACGCCGCCGACAGCAGCGGAGTATCCATATACCGATTCCGAATCCACGCAATCGTCGCTAACTCCATCGCCACGATAATCACCGCCGCAATAAACGCCACATGAAAATCCTTAATCAAGAACGGAAGCGTGTGCCCAATCCCGCCGGCTGCCGTCATCAATCCCGTCACCGCACCGCGCAGCACTGGACGCCCGCGCCCCGTCAGCGATCCGTCATCCGACAGCGCCTCCGCAAACGCCATCGAGATTCCCGCTCCAATCGAAGCCGCCAGCCCCACGAGAAACGCGTCATTGCTGCTCTTCGTCGCAAACGCCGCCGCGAACACCGGAGCCAGCGTCGACACCGATCCATCCATCAGCCCCGCCAGCCCCGGCTGGACAATCTGCAACACAAACAGACGCCGCTGCGCTTCGTCCTCCGTCTTTTCCGCCGACTGAGTAATACTCGCCTGCATCGCCTCCGCCGTCGCCTGGTGCTTGCGCTCGACTTCCTCCAGATCTCCCAGCAGCTTCCGGACCCCCGCATCCGTCACCTGCCCGATCGCCTTCTGGTAAAACTGGCGCGTCTCCAGTTCCATGATCTCCGCCTGCTTCCGCACCTCCGAAATCTTCAAAGGACGCGTCAGCCAGAACGGCCTCCGCTGCACAAACCCCTTCACATCCTGCCGCCGGATCAGCGGAATATGTTCCCCAAAGCGCGCCCGATAAGTTTCGATCAGCGACGCCCGATGCTCCGACTCCTCAGCGCCCATGTCATCGAACAGCTTCGCCGTCGCCGGATACGTCTCGCGCAGGCCCTCGGCAAAATCCGCATACACCCGTCCATCTTCTTCTTCCAGTGAAATCGCCAGCGCCAGAATTTCGCGCTCCGACAAATCTTTGAAGTTTCGCGCCATGCGACAAGTTTACTGTTTCTGGATTCGGTTTCAAGAATTTCCGTGTAGGGCGGACACTCTTGTCCGCCGCCCCCCGGCAACTCTTGCCTCCGCCAACCCCTGCACGCTTTGCCCACCCGCCCCGCACCGCGCCATCTCGCCGAGCGCCATAGCCCGCAACCGCCAGAAAATGCTCCAACATTTCTTCCGCACCATTGCCCGCACCAAATGGAATCGAGCGTGCTTCAACACCACCGGGTTCACTCGGAACTTCGCCGGCTGCCAGCATCAATCTTCCGCCAGCGAATTCCCCGCCGAACGCTCCTTAAACTTTTACATCGAGGTACATCAATGTCCATCTCCGGGATTTTAAGCAGCAGCTCCAATCAATACCAGCTCAGCGCCGCCAGCAATCCTTTCCAACAGCTCAGCAAGGATCTCCAGTCCGGCAATCTCTCGGCCTCGCAGTCCGATTTCGCCACCTTGCAGGCAGCCTTCTCGCAGCCCGCCACCAGTACGGCTGCCGCATCTACTGCCTACCCTCCTAAGTCCACCACCGACCCCGTCGCACAAGCCTTCAACCAACTCGCCACCGACCTCAAGTCCGGCAACCTTTCCGCCGCGCAAAAAGATTACTCCACCCTCCAACAGGATCTCCA
Source organism: Acidobacteriaceae bacterium (assembly GCA_003131315.1). Lineage (GTDB taxonomy): Bacteria > Acidobacteriota > Terriglobia > Terriglobales > Acidobacteriaceae > Acidiflorens. The sequence continues at coordinate 42,174 of PKUV01000062.1, read as the reverse complement.
GAGCCCGAGTGGTTCCCCGACTCACTTGCACAATCACCACCGTATCAGCACCGGAGGCCTGTTCGGTGGCACAAGCAGCACTGGAAGCGGAGACTCAAGCACCCAGAATTCCCTGCTCCAGGACCTTAACCAGATCGGCCAGAGTTTGACTTCCAGCAACCTTGCCGGCGCTCAACAGGCCTACGCTACCCTGCAGCAGCAACTGGAGCAGTTCGCCCTCGGCGGCGGATCCCTCTCCTCCTCCCAGTCGAGCACCCTGCTAGCGCAGCCGCCCGTCTCGCTGGAAGCCTGATCGTGAGGCGCGGGCACTCTTGCCTGCGCTGCTTCCTGATCGGCTCTCGCGGACAAAGCCCAACCGCGACGCACCCTCCGCAACCCGCGCGGAGGGTGCCCTCCCTCACTCCCCATTCAACTTTTCTCCCCGCAACAGCCCCCACGCTTCCCGATACCGCGCATACATCCCCACATCGCCGCGCTCCTTGGGAAACAGATTCATACCCGTACGTGGCACGAACGCTCTCACCGGAATAATGAACCACGCATCTTCGGGATGGCTCGAAGCCCGCCGCCCGTGGCTCGCAGCGTTTTTGTCTGGCGCGGACACTCTACGCGTGATCTGGATCACTGTCTCATGCTCGCCACTTCCGGTACATTATGCTCACGCATGGGCGGATTTTCCATTCTCACCAACCGCAAACGCGCCGTCGTCGCACTGGTGCATTCCGTCGTGTTCCTCCTCATTGCGGTGCGGCAGATGATTGCCGCCAATCCCGCCGCCGGCATCTGGGTTCCGTCCACGGTGTCCCGAGGTACGTGGATTCTCTGCGGAATCTTTACCATCGTCTCCGCCATTCTTTTGTGGCTCATGCTCATTTCCCGCGGATGGATGGAAAAGATCTATTTCGGACTCTGCACCATGAGCGCCACCTCGGGCCTGCTCCGAACCGCTGCCGGAGACCAGGCCTTTCACGCCGGCCTCTACATCCGGGTCGTGATGCTGGTCAGCGCGGTTCTGGTCGGACTGTTGATCGTTCGCGTGCACTCCCGCGCGCACTCCCGCCTGCACTCGGAATACGCCGAAGGCAGTTCGTAACCGTTCCTCTCACCCCAAACTAATGTTCTTCCTGCAATCTGCGGGTGCCCCACGTCTCGCGCTTTTCGAGACGTGGGTGGCGGGTGGTTCGGCTTATGAATCCCCTTCTACTCTTTAGGGTGCCCCGTCCAAGCTCCGCTTGGGCGGGGCACCCTCGAGAATTCAGATGATCGCGATAGGCCGGGCCACCCGCCTGAAACCCAACCGTGACGAGCTACGGCTTTCCCTCTCCCGCAGCACCGTAGAAATCTACAAAGCTGGCGACGATGTTTACGGCTTAGTCGAGAATTTCCCCAACGTAAAGCGCGGTACGCCGGGCCGAAAGAAATCCACGAATGGATCAACCGCGGCGGCTGTAGAAGAGATTATGAAGAACCAAGCGCCCATCTCGTTCAACAAGGCAGTGCAACAGGCCGAGGCTGAGGAAGCCTCAGACACAGAGGGCGACAACAGTCGGGCGACATCGTGAACCATTTATGACCAAGAGAGGAATAGCCCTTCCCCACCGCTGCAATACCTCATCGTGTGGTTGGGCGAAAACAGAAAGGCCCGTTCCGATTTCCTTGGCGGACGCGGAACGAGCCGTGATGAGGCGCTCTAAATAGCCCCTATCGGAGGGCGACTAGCTGGCTGCTAGTTCCCTACCGGGGAACGGGATCCAATCCCGCGCCCTCCGCCATTGTAGTTCAACCGGGACATTTGTTCCAGACAGGATCAGCAATGGCACTATACAAACACGCCGTGTTCCTCGATAAGAGCGGAGATGCGGCCTTTGACCAACTTCAACGACCCAGCGTTCCCGCACCTTGGCCGGGCATCTATCGCTGCCACGCATGTGGACACGAAATAGCCATCGCCCAAGGTCACGCGCTGCCACCGCAAAACCATCACCAGCATGAGCCCGGAGTCGGGCCTATACAATGGCGTTTGGTTGCGTCGCACAAGGCATACTAAACAACGATCCGGCCGAAAGACCAGACCACAAACAGGCTCCCGCGGGTCATGCCCAAGGGAGCCTTGCTAATTGTTTCGGTATCCTACACCACAAAATACTTAGCCCCCGGATGATGCACCACAATCGCCGACGTGCTCTGCTCCGGCTCCAGCAAGAAACCCGAAGTCAGACGCACGCCCACGTTCTCCTCCGGCTTGAGCAGCGCGAAGAGCTTTGTCTGGTCCTCCAGGTGCGGACACGCCGGATAGCCGAACGAATACCGCGACCCGCGATACTTCTGATGAAAGAGATCGCGGATGTGCGGCGAGTCTTCGGCTGCGATTCCTAACTCTTCTCGCATCTTCTTATGGTGGAATTCGGCCAGCGCCTCGGCCGTCTCCACGCTTAGGCCGTGCAGATACAGATAGCGCGTGTATTCTCCGCCCTCGAACAGGCGCTGCGTTTCGACCGACGCCTTCGGACCAATCGTCACCAACGACAGGCCAATCACATCCATCTTCCCCGATGACGGCGCGGCGAAGAAATCGGAGATGCAAAGGCGACGGCCTTCCTTCTGGCGCGGGAAGGTGAAGCGGAGGAGTTCCGTTGCTTGCGTTGGGGCTGACACCCCCGTCCGCCCAGCCGGTGCCGGCTGCTGCCGAGCTTCGCTCGGCTTGGACGGGCGAGGGCGCCCGTCCCCACACTCCCTATCCCTACACGAGCTGGGGTCGTACACTACTACGTCGTTGCCGTCGCCTTGCGCTGGAAAATATCCGTACACAACCTTCGGCTCGAACCAACCTGCCGCCAGCACTTCCTCTTCCAGCTTCTTTTTGATCGGACGGTATTTCTCCTCCACCAGCCGCGCGTAATCTTCCTGCGACGCCGTCTTGAGCTGCCATTGATTCTTGAACAAAGCCGTGTCGTTTATGTAATTGAAAATTTCGCGAAGGTCGTAATTCTTCACCACGCGCACGCCCCAGAACGGAGGCTCGGGAATATTCGGCGCATCGGTCACCACCGCGCTGCGCTCCGAAAACACTGGGCCGGTCTCCTCATCCACCGCTGCGGCCTTCGCGTATTCCTTCACCGTCCTGCCATCCTTCAGCCGCGCCTCGCGCTTGCCGTCCTCACCCGCCAGATCTTGCATCACGTGGAGTCCCGCGAACGCATCTTCCCCGTAGAACACGGCATTCGAATACTCGCGCCGCAGATCGTCTTCCACATACTTCCGTGTTAGGGCCGCGCCCCCGCAGATCACCGGATACGCCAGCTTCTGCCGTTCCAGTTCCTGGATCACGTACTTCATCTCCAGCGTGGACTTCACCAGCAAGCCGCTCAGCCCGATCGCGTCGGCCTTGTGCTCCTGCGCCGAGCGGATGATCGCGTCGCCGGGCTGCTTGATTCCGAGGTTCACAACTTTGTAGCCGTTGTTCGATAGGATGATGTCGACTAGATTCTTACCTATGTCGTGTACATCGCCCTTCACCGTGGCGAGCACGATCGTTCCCTTTTGTTGCGAGCCGGTTCTCTTTTCCATTTTCGGCTCTAGATAGGCTACGGCTGCCTTCATTACTCCGGCCGAATCGAGCACCGACGGCAACTGCATCTTGCGCGCTCCGAACAAGTCGCCTACCGTCTTCATGCCGTCGAGCAGCACGGTGTTGATCAGGTCGAGCGGCTTGTACTCGACGAGCGCCGCTTCCAGCAACTCTTCCAGGCTGCGCTTGGTTTTGCCCTCGCCCACCGATTTTTCGCCGTTGATGATCGCATACTTGAGCTTGTCCTCGATTGAGAGGGTTTCGACGTGCGCGGTCGTCTGCGCCTGCGCCTTGCCTTTCACGCCGGCGAAATGCTGCATGTAAACCTGGAGCGGATCGCCATTGGAGCGGTCCTGATAAATCAGCTTGCGCGCCAGTTCCACTTCTTCCGCCGGAATCTTGTACAGCGGATAAATCTTCGTGTAATTGACGATGGCAACGTCCAGCCCGTTCTCCACCGCCTCGTGCAGAAACACCGAGTTCAGAACGCGCCGCGGATACGCGTCCAGCCCGAAGCTGATGTTGCTGACCCCGAGCACCGTCTTCACTTCCGGCAATTCCTCCCGGATGCGCTTCACCGCCTTCAAGGTTTCAATTCCAGCCGACCGGTATTCTTCCTGCCCCGTGGAAATCGGGAGTGTCAGCGCGTCGAAGAGCAAGTCCACCGGACGGATGCCGTACTTTTTTGTCGCCAGATCGAAGATGCGATGCGCAATCGCAACTTTCCTGTCCGCCGTCAGCGCCATGCCCTCTTCATCGATGGTCAGCGCGATTACTCCCGCGCCGTATCGCTTCGCCATCGGCAGCACTTTCGAAGTCCGTTTCTCGCCGTCTTCCAGATTGATGGAGTTGATAATGGCTTTGCCCGGAATGCGCTTCAGCGCCTCTTCGACCACGTCGGCCTCGGTGCTGTCGATCAGTATCGGCGCGGGCACGCGGGTCGCGATTTTTTCCAGTATGGCGGAAATGTAACCCTTCTCGTCTTCGCCCACAATGGCGCAGCACAGGTCGAGCATGTGCGAACCTTGGTTCGCCAGTTTTTTCGCCAGCGTCAGAATGTCGTCATACTTCTTGGCTTGCACCAGCTTGCGGAAATGATCGACCCGCGTCGTGGTGTTCATCTCTTCCGCGACGATTAGGGGCTTCGGCTCCAGATCGAGTGGCACCGATGTGTAGGCGCTCGAAGCCGCGCCCACCGGCTTCACATCCCGCTTCGCCGGCTCGACGCCGGAAACCGCATCCACTACGGCTTTCAGATGTTCGGGAGTCGTCCCGCAACATCCGCCGACAATGCGTACGCCGTAATCCTGCACGAAGTGCTTGTGATACTCCGCCAAGTCTTTGGGCGCGAGCTTGTACACCGCGTGGCCGCCCTCGTTCTGCGGCAGGCCCGCATTCGGCAAAACCGAAATGTATTTGGTGGAGTTCAGCCCCAGATACCGGACTGCCTCATTCATCTCCGCCGGACCGGTCGCGCAGTTCAGACCAATGATGTCGATGTCGTACGGTTCAAGCGCGGTCAGCGCCGCGCCAATCTCGGTCCCGAGCAGCATGGTGCCGGTATCCTGCAGCGTGACCTGCACCGTAACCGGCAGCCGCTTTCCCGTCTTGCGCATTGCCCCCAGCACGGCGACCGTGGCAATCTTCGCCTGTAGCAAGTCCTGGCACGTCTCAATCAGCATCACATCGACGCCGCCCTCGATCAGCGCCAATGCCTGCTCTTCATAGGACTCCAACATCGCGTCCCAACCGATGTGTCCGAGCGAGGGCAATTTTGTCGTCGGCCCCATCGATCCGGCCACGAACCGGGGTTTGTCCTTGGTCGAAAATTGCTGCGCCACTTCCCTGGCGAGTTGCGCCGCCTTCAGGTTGATCTCGCGCACTTTGTCGCGCAGATCGAACTCGCCTAGAACGAGGCCCGTCCCGCCGAAGGTATTCGTCTCTACGATGTCGCAGCCCACGCGGAAAAAGTCCGCATGAATCTCGCGAATAATATCGGGACGGCTCAGCACCAGAACTTCGCTGCAGTTCTCCTTGCCCCAGTAATCGTCCAGGGTAGGATTCCGCTTCTGAATATTCGTCCCCATAGCGCCGTCATAAATGACGACGCGTTCTTTTACGATTTGGAGAAAGTCTGTCATTAGTCGTTGGTCGTTCGCTGTTCGTCTTCAGTCGCCGGCCGTTCGTCTTTGCTGTTCAGTCGCGGATCGTTCATCTAGGGTTCGCGGCCATTCGAGATGCGCGAACGACTAACGACTAGCGACCAACGACTGCTTCCACATACAAGAACGCCGGCCCCGCACGGGACCGGCGCTTGGAAAAAGAATCTCGAAGTTCGCTAACTCCCCGTCACGCCCGCATCCGTTTCCGATTGCGCAAACACCTGATTGGCTCCCATGTGCGCCGGAGCCGGCGCCAGCATCTGTTCTTTCCGGTAAATCAAATTGCTCGCATTGAAACTCGCCAGCTCAAACCCATGCCCATGCGTAATCGCATCGGTAGGACAAGCCTCCACACAATACCCACAAAATATACATCGATTATAGTCGATGTTGTAGACACGGGCGTACCGTTCGGCGCCTGAGACTCTGGTTTCAGCGGTGTTTTCCGCGGCTTCTATGTAGATGCAATTCGAGGGACAGGCGGCGGCGCAGAGGAAACAGGCTACACATTTTTCGAGGCCGTTTTCATCGCGCTGCAGGACGTGCATGCCGCGAAAGCGTTCCTGAAACTTTGCGCCTTTCAGTGGGCCGGGACCGTCGGGATAGTTCTCGACGATCGTTGGCTGAAACATCTCCTTCAGGGTGATGGTCATCCCCTGGGCTATGGCTCCGATGTTTTTGATTACGGACATGCGTCGTTAGTATAGCGGATGTTGGGCGGATCGGCAGCGTTCGGCTGTCAGCTCTCAGCTCTCAGCTCTCGGTCCTCAGTTCTCAGCTTTTCGAAATTGGATACCAAGGACGGGGGGACTTTCGTGGACGTTTAAATCTCTGTTTAATCATTGAAACTTTACATGTGCGCTGCGTCGCGCCGGCGCAAAATAGCGTTTCAATTTATGGCCAGCCGTGGTGTGCGTTCTCCTCTTTTTATTTTCTTCGTTCTCTTCGTCGCGGCTTTCGTTTCTCTTTTCGGCGGAGTTTTCAGCGGCGGTTTTCAGGCAGCGCCTTCGCGCAGGAGTCGGACAGGAAAACAACTTACTCGTCGTCTTCTGAAAAAAGCGTTGAGAAAAGAGGTGAAGATCGCGACGGGGATCGTCCTTATCTGCGGGATCGGTTGGACTGGAACTGGAACCAGCGGGGGCGGAGTGTGCCTGGGGGGAAATCGGCGGCGGGGCTGCGGTTTCGGGCTTATCAGCAGAAGATGGCGATGCGGGCACAGCGCGCGGCTGCGGTTGCGAATGCCGCTGCGACTGCGAGTGAAAGGATGAGAGCCGCCGGGACGTTTCCCGGACCCGCATCAATATCTGAACCGGCGTCTTCGTTCTCCAATTCGGGGTTCACGGTGTGGACGCCGCTGGGACCGGCTCCGCTTGCTTCCGATGCTACGGGCGATGGCGCGCAGGATTACAACTGGGTCTCGGGGCGGGCTACTTCGGTACTGATCGATCCTGCGGACTGCACGGGAAACACGGTGCTGCTGGGCGGCGCGTATGGCGGGCTTTGGAAGTCGACGAACGCAGGCAGTCTGAGTCCCAATCCTGCTTCGGTCACATGGCAGGCGTTGATTGACGATGAGCCGACGCTGGCGGTGGGGGCGATTGCTTTGCAGCCGGTCATGTGCCCGGGAAACAGCAACGTCATTCTGGTCGGGACCGGAGAGACGAACAGTTCGGGCGATTCTTATTACGGCCTGGGAATTCTGCGTTCCGCGGATGGAGGCTCGACGTGGACGCAGATCCAGAACGCGGGAACGGGGCAATCGTTTCTGGGAATTGGTTTCAGCAAGATCGCATTCAGCACGGCGAATTCCAGCCTGGTGGTGGCGGCGACGGCGGGAGACAACGGCTTGTACGTTGGCCGGGAAGAGGATGGGAATTCGACCGCGCGCGGACTTTACTACTCTCAGGACGGTGGAGTGACGTGGAACCGTGCGACCCTCTCGGATGGCGCAGTCCCTGCCTCGGCGACGGCCGTGATTTACAACCCTAACCAGGGAAGCAACGGGACGTTCTACGTCTTTATTCGGCGACACGGGCTGTACTCCTCGACCGACGGCCAGACTTTTACACGGCTGACCACACTGCCCATCACAGGACTTGCAACCGCGAATTGCCCTGCCGGTTCGAACGCGAGCAGTTGCCTGATCTATCGCGGCGAGTTCGCGGTGGTACCGGGGCGCAACGAGATGTATGTGTGGGTTGTCGATGTGCAGCCAGGCTCGGCGCCCGTTGACGAGGGCATCTATCAATCGACCGACGGCGGAGCGAAATGGACACCGATCCCAGACAACGGCATCACGAATTGCGGTGACAGCGCGTTTGGGGCGAACAGCGGCTGCGGGGTGGAGCAGGGTTGGTACAACCTGGAGTTGGCGGCGGTCCCGAATGGAGCGGGGATAACGGATCTCTACGCGGGCGCGATCAATCTTTACAAGTGCACGTTAACAGGAGGCACGACCTGCAATCAAGGCGCCTGGATCAATTTAACTCACGTCTATGGGTGCAGCCCGCTGGGAGCGCCGGCCCACGTGCATCCGGACCAACACGGGATCGCGTTCATGGTTGCAGGTGGCAAAGCGGTCGGCTACTTCGCGCATGACGGCGGAATCAGCCGGACGCTCGATGGCTATGCCGGGCTGCACACCGGGAGTTGCGCGGGGACGAATCAGTTTGACAGCCTGAGCAAAAGCCTGGGCTCGATGACGGAGTTCGTTTCGTTCTCGGCGCACCCGACGAGCGCGGACATTCTATTGGGGGGAACGCAGGATAACGGCTCCCCTAAGACCAGCAGCGCGACCAGCAGCACGACCTGGCAGAATGCGCTGGGCGGGGATGGCGGATTCAATGCGATCAATCCTGCGAACCCCAACGAGTGGTTCGCGGCGAACCCCTACGTCACGATTGTGAAGTGCGAGTTGGGAACGGCCTGTAACGAGGCTGGATTCTTCGAGGTCGTCAGTTCGGCCAGTCTGGGAGGAGACCAGGGAGCTTTCTATACTCCCTACATTCTGGATCAGCAGAATACCAGCGAATTGCTGGTGGGAACCTGCCGGGTGTGGCGGATCAGCACTGTCGGAACCGCACCGTTGCAGCTCAGCAATGACTTCGACACGTTAGGGACGGGCGCGTGCACGGGTGGTGAGATCAACCTGGTGAATGCGCTGGCCGCGGGCGGTCCAAAAGACATTCACAACAATTCCACGGTGGTGTATGCGGTGACGAACGGATATGGGCCGCTGAGCGGGTCGCCGGGGGGCGAAGTGTGGGTGACAACCAACGCCGGCGTCAGTTTGATGACAAATGTAACCCAGAATGTGAATCCGCACGGGTATGCGATTGCGGCGGTCGCGATGGATACGTCCGATGCGACGGGCAAGACCGCGTATGTCGGGGTCATGGGCTTCAGTACGCAGGGGTACCCGACCTCGCATGTTTGGAAGACCACGAATGCCGGCGCTAGTTGGACGGACTGGACTGGGACGGGAACGGCGATGGGGTTCCCGGATGCTCCAGTGAACGCGTTGCTGGTGGATTCGCAAGCGGGGCAGGTTTATGCGGGAACCGACGTAGGCGTTTTTGTCAGTTCAACAAGCGCTGCGGATTGGACTGAAGTCGGTCCAACGCCGGGTCAGGGTGTATCGGGATTTCTGCCCGAAGCGCCGGTAACGGCGCTGCAGATTTTTAATCCCGACACGGGCACAAAGACGCTGCTGGCATCGACGTACGGGCGGGGCATTTGGAACTATGCGCTGGTGACGTCGGCAGACTACACGAATGTGATTTCGACTTCGCCGCAGACGGTGTTTCCGACACAGACTGCCACGTTCAACGGTACTTTGACGGCGCAGAACGGATATGCGAGCCCGGTGAACTTGAATTGCAGCGGAGCGCTGCCGAGCACTTGCACACTGCATCCGACGCAGGAAACGCCAACTGCCACGTATACGTTGACGGCGAGCGGACTGGTGGGCGATTACAGCTTTAACGCGCACGCGGTAGGAACCGACCGAGACTCGATCACGCGCGATGCGACGGTAACGCTGCATGTGGTGGACTTCAATCTGACGGCGCCCAGTCCGAATTCGTTGAGTGTGGCGCAGGGCGGAACGTCGGCGGCGAGCACGTTCCAGGTGACGGCGGCGGGAAGTTTTGCGGGGACGGTAGCGCTGAGCTGCTCGGCGGGGCTGCCGACGGGAGCGACTTGCGTGTTCTCGCCATCGAGTTCGGTGAGTCCGACGTCTTCGGCACCGGTGACGGTTACGTTGACGGTGACGGCGTCGGCAGGAACTCCGTTGGGTGGTCCGAGGACGGTGACGATCTCGGCGATGGCGACGGGAGCGCCTTCGGCCAAGACGCAGACGTTCGGGCTGACGGTGACGGCGCCCACTCCGGACTTTACGATTGCGGTGACGGGGACTCCGAATGTGACGGTGGCGAATCAGAACGTAACGTGGAACGGGACGCTGACGGCGGTGAACGGATACAGCGGGAGCGTGTCGTTGACGTGTACGGCGGGTGCTCCGGGGACCTGCGGGATTACGCCGCCGACGGTGACGCCGACGGCAGGGGGAACTGGGTTTACGGTGACGCTGGGTAACGCGACTACAGGGGCGTTCAACTTCACGATCCAGGGAACGGACGGGACGCTGACGCACGCCACGGCGACTGAGACGCTGACGGTGGGGACGGATGTGACGTGGACGGACACGGGCAGCGCTACGGCAACGGTGCTGGCGGGACAGAGCGCGAGCTATACATTTTCGGCGGTTCCGATGGGGGGCGGGACGTTTAGCTCGGCGGTGAGTTTTGGGTGCTCGGGCTTGCCGGCGTTGAGTAGTTGCGCTTTCAGTCCGGCGACGATTGCGGCGGGGGCGGGGACGACGGCGGTTACGGTGACGATTTCGACGACGGGGCCGAACGCGGCGGGGCAGTTGAGGGGAGCCGTGCTGCGCACGGCTTGGACGGGCGGGGACGCCCGTCCCTCCACGAGCGAGCGTCCCCACATTTTGTCCTTCTTCACACTCGCATGGGTGATGATGGCGGGGATTGTGGGGCTGGGGGGAAAGAGACGCGGCAAGCCGCGTCTCTACGTTTGGATCGCGGGCATTTGTTTGGGACTTGGATTGATGTTGGAGATTTCCTGCGGCGGGGTTGGGGGCGGTAGTGGTGCCACAAACACCTACACGATTGGCGGCACGGTTTCCGGTCTCTCCGGCACGGGACTTGTGTTGCAGGACAATGGCGGCGACCGCCTGCCGGTCGGCGCCAACGGAAGCTTCACGTTCGCCACACTCATCGCTAGTGGCAACACTTATAGCGTCGCGGTCCTTACGCAGCCCTCCAGCCCGACGCAATCCTGCGTGGTGACCAATGGCAGCGGAACGGCCACCGCCAATGTCACGACTGTTCAGGTCGCCTGCACCACCCCGCCACCGGTAGTGACGGTCACGGTAAGTCCGGCGTCGGCTAGTTTGTATGCGAATGAAGCGGGTAACTCTTGGCCGGCGGGAGTTACTCAGAAACAATTCGCGGCGACAGTGAATAACTCATCGAATCAGAGCGTAACCTGGGCGGTCACCGGCGGGAGCGCGAATGGCACGGTGGACACGACCGGGTTGTACACGGCTCCGGCGGTGGTACCAAACCCGGCGACGGTGACGGTGACGGCTACATCGGCGCTGGCGACCTCGCCGGGGTCGGCTACGGTGACCGTGCAGTCTCCTACGGGAGTGGGCACGTCGCAGATTACGGTAACGGCTACGGCTGTGGGTGGGGCGGCGCATGGGAATGCGGCGACGCTGATTGTGCAGTAGGGCTGGAATTTGTAATTTGTGATTGGTGATTGGTGATTTGCAATTGGTGATTGAGGGCGCGGAGGTGTCCGTACCCACGTCTCGAAAAGCGCGAGACGTGGGGCACCCGCGCCTTTTTCTTGCGTCACGTCTTCTTGCGTCACATCTTCCTGTTCTTGCGTCACGGCGACGGGGCCCCGGTGTGCGGTAGGATCATCATCGGTTAGGCTGCCGTGCTGCGCACGGCTTGGACGGGCGGGACGCCCGTCCCTCCACAAGACGCACAAACTTATGACCTATGACATTGCGGTGATTGGCGGGGGGATTGTTGGGCTTTCGTTTGCCATGCAGGTGGGCGAGCGGTTTCCGCGGTTGCGGGTGGTGGTTTTGGAGAAAGAGGCGGGAGTGGCTCGGCATCAGACGGGACACAATAGCGGGGTGATCCACAGCGGGGTTTATTACAAGGCGGGATCGCTGAAGGCGCGGTTGTGTGTAGCGGGGGCGCGAGAGATGGTGGAGTTCTGCTCTCGACATGGGATTCCGCATGAGGTGTGCGGGAAATTGATTGTGGCTACTAATTCGGAGGAAGCGGCGCGACTGGACGAGTTACTCGCGCGGGGCGTGGCGAATGGGCTCGAGGGCTTGCGGTTGCTGGAGCGCGAGGCGATGCTTGAGATCGAGCCGCATGTGGGCGGAGTGCGAGCGCTGGAAGTGCCGTCGACGGGGATCACGGATTATGCGGCGGTGACGGCGAAGTATGCGGAGATCGCGGTGGGACGCGGGGCAGAGGTGAAGACGAACGCGGGGGTGATGGGATTCGATCGTTCGGGGAACGCGGCGGGGGGCGCGGTGGTGGTCCGAACGCGCGCGGGAGATTTTTCGGCGCGGTATGTGGTGAATTGCGCGGGGCTGTATAGCGATCGGGTGGCGCGCCTGGCGGGAGATGATCCGGGAATGCTGCTCGTTCCGTTTCGCGGGGAGTATTACGACCTGGCGGCGGCGCGGCAGGAGTTGGTGCGGGGGCTGATTTATCCGGCGCCGGATCCGCGGTATCCGTTTCTGGGAGTGCACTTCACGCGGCGAATTCATGGGAATGTGGATGCGGGGCCGAATGCGGTGCTGGCGTTCCGGCGCGAGGGATACCGGTGGCGGGATTTTGATTTGGGCGAGACGATGGAAGTGTTCATGGATGCGGGGTTTCGGGCGATGGCGCGGCAGCACTGGAAAAATGGGCTGGCGGAGTTTCGGCGGTCGCTGCGAAAGCGGGAGTTTGTGCGGTCTTGCCAGCGGTTGGTGCCGGAGGTACGGATGGAAGATATGACGCGGGGCGGGGCGGGAGTGCGGGCGCAGGCGGTGGCGGCGGATGGCGCGCTGGTGGATGATTTCCGGTTTGTGGGGCGCGAGCGGTTTTTGCATGTGCTGAATGTGCCTTCTCCGGCGGCGACGGCGTCGTTGCCGATTGGGCGGGAGATATTGAAGATGGTGCCGGAGGAGATTGTGAAGTAGGAAGGTTTCAAGGTTTCAGAGTTTCAAGGAAAAAGCGGTGTGTCGTTGAGGGTTCACTTTGGAACCTTGAAACTTTGGAGTCGCACCAGATGGCAGACTGCCCCGCGTCGTGTAATCTGGTGGTTCCCGATTGCAGACCGTTGGGAACATTGTTTCTGGAGAATTCGCATGGCACAGAGTTTGAGTGGGAAGAAGAAAGTGGCGATTTTGGGCGCGGGGAAGATGGGAGCGATTCTGCTGCAATCTTTCTTGCGCAATGGATTGCTTTCGCCGGGGCAGACCTGGGCAACGGTGGCGCATCCGGAGCGGGCGCGGATGCTGAAGGAGAAGTTGAAGGTCCACGCGGGGACCGACAACTCGGAGGCCGTGAAGGGCGCGGACATTATTTTTCTTTGCCTGAAGCCGCAGGTGGTGGCGGACGTGGTGCGGGAGATTCGGCCGCACTTGAATGGGAAGCAGTTGGTAATTTCGGTGGCGGCGTCGGTTCCGACGGAGATGATTGAGCGCGCGATGGAGAAAGAAGTGCCGGTGGTGCGGGCGATGCCGAATACTCCTTGCGTGCTGGGCGCGGGAATGACGGCGCTGTGCAAGGGGAAGTTCGCGACCAAGCAGCATCTGGAACTGGCGACGAAGTTTTTCGATGCGGTGGGGCGGACGGTGCACGTGGACGAGAAACATATGGACGCGGTGACGGGATTGTCGGCGAGCGGGCCGGCGTATATCTACATCATTCTGGAATCGTTGGCGGAGGCGGGGGTAAAGGTGGGGCTGCCGCGCGATGTGGCAACGCTGCTCGCGGCGCAGACTACGATGGGCGCGGCGCGGGTGGTGCTGGAGACCGGGGATCATCCGGCGCTGCTGAAGGATGCGGTGACGACGCCGGCGGGATGCACGATTGACGGCATCATGGAACTGGAAGAGGGCAAGCTGCGCGTGACGTTGATCAAGGCGGTGGTGAAGGCGGTGCAGCGGGCTAAGGAGTTGGCGTTCTCGTAGGGCAGGTGCCGGGCTTACCGACCGAATCGAAATCCGGTGAAGCGCAGACTGGTGGCGTCCCCAACACACCCCGGCCGCCGCAAGCGGCCGGAACTTCAGTAATTAGGCACCCGGCCGATTGCGTGGTCGAATTAGGGGAAGGGGCGGAGTGGAAGCACGCTTCTTACTCATCTTACTCATCTGATGTCCAAGCAGTCTCAAATCCTCAGGGCTTTGCGGGTCGGACTCGTGGCGTTGTGCGCGACGGTGGTCTACGAGATCACGAAGCAAATATATTTTTCTCGACTGTCCGCTCTGGCATCTCACAGCATCACCATATTCTTCGCAGGCTGTGCTGGGTTCTGCATCAGCTTCATCACTCGTCAGCGGGAGAAAGCTGCGCAACAAGAACTGCTGCGGCTCGCGGCCATCGTCCAACAATCGGACGACGCCATAATTGGCATAGAGCTGGATGGCAACGTAACTAGCTGGAATCGTGGGGCGGAGCGGGTTTATGGCTATTCTGCTGTTGAAGCACTAGGTCGGAACATTTCGTTTTCTGTTCCGCCAGAGAAACATGCGGAGCTTCACGTTCTTTTGCAAAAGATCGCAGACGCGGAAGCCATAGAGTATTTTAGAACGCAAGGTCTCACAAAGAATGGCACGATCATCGACGTGTCTCTGTCGATTTCTCCAATCAAAGACGGAACTGGGAAACTCGTCGGGATGTCGGAGATTGCACGAGATATTACTGCTCGCAGGCGCACAGAAAAACAATTGCGACTGCAATCAGCCGCGCTAGAAGCGGCCGCTAACGCGATCACAATCACAGACCGACACGGGACAATCGTCTGGGTAAATCATGCGTTTACGACCATGACTGGCTACAGCAAGGAAGAGGCATTGGGCAAGAATCCTCGCCTGTTGAAATCCGGAGAGCAACCTGAAAGCTATTACGCTAAGCTCTGGTCAACCATTTCATCAGGCGAGGTGTGGCAAAGCGAGATTGTGAATAGGCGAAAAGATGGAACAACCTACACCGAAGAGCTGACGATCACGCCTGTGATCCAAGACGTCGGCAATGCCGCCGATACACATTTCGTGGCCATCGAGCATGACATTACCGAGCGAAAGCGGGCCGAGGAGGAACTGTACCGGTCACGCCAGATGCTTCAGTCCACCCTGGACACCATTCCTCAACGCGTCTTTTGGAAGGACCGGAACAGCACCTACCTGGGCTGCAACCGGGCTTTTGCGACCGATGCGGGTTTGAACAACCCGGCAGAGATTATCGGCAAAAGTGATTTTGATCTCACCTGGAGCGGGACGGCAGAACGTTATCGCGCCGATGACAAGCTGGTAATGGAAAAGGGATCTGCAAATCTCAACTTTGACGAAACCCAGTGCAGGCCCGACGGAAGTCTGCTGTGGCTCCGGACCAACAAATTGCCCCTGCACGACCGGGAGGGCAAGGTGACCGGCGTCATTGGAACCTACGAAGACATCACCGAGCGAAAGCAAACGCAGCAAAAAATGGCTGATGCCTTGCGCTACACGCAAAAGATATTGGACACATCGCCGTTAGGCATCATCACCTACAAGGCTTCCGGTGAGGCGGTGGCCGCCAACCCTGCCAGCGCTCGACTGGTCGGCGCGAACATTGAGCAGGTCGCGGCGCAGAATTTTCGCCACCTAGAATCCTGGCGGCGATCCGGTTTGCTGGCCTTGGCCGAGGAAGCGCTGGCAAGCGGTGGACCTTGCCATGGCGAGGCCCACATGACCACCACGTTCGGCAAAGAGATTTGGGTCAACGCCCGTTTCGTACCCTTTATTTATGGGGATGAACCTCATTTGTTGGCACTCTTGGAGGACATTTCCGAACGCAAGCAGGCAGAGCAGCAGTTGTTGCGCAAAACGGAAGAGCTGCAAGCTGTCTTCCAGTCCTTGCCTGACTTGTATTTCCGTATGCGTCGCGACGGCACCATTCTGGACTATCTCTCCGACCACCGACGCAAACTGTATGCCCCGCCCGAGCAGTTTTTGGGGAGAAAAATGCAGTCGGTGTTGCCCGCAGAAGCGGGACGTCAATTTGAAAACGCCCTGCACGAGATGGAGCAGAGCTTGATGCCTGTTGCTTTCGAGTACGGGCTGCCCGTGGATGGGCAGGAGTCCCTGTTCGAAGCCCGGATGAGCCGGTTGCACGACGACGAAGTGGTCACCCTGGTGCGCGACATCACCGAGCGCAAGAAGACGGAAAATGCACTGCAACAAAGCGAGACCAAATTCAAGACCCTGTTTGAAACGGCAAACGATGCCATTATGATTTTGAAAGGAGAAACATTCTCCGACTGCAACCTTCGAGCCGAGACTCTCTTCGGATGCCGGAAGGAAGACATCGTTGGCCATTCTCCTGTCGAGTTCTCACCGTCAGAACAACCCGATGGGCGGCTTTCGTCCGAAAAGGCGGCCGAGAAAATACACGCTGCGCTGACGGGCCTGCCGCAATTCTTTGAATGGAAACATGTTCGTCATGACGGAACCCCCTTTGATGCGGAAGTGAGCTTGAATCGGGTCATCACTCCTGGGGGAGAGTATTTACAAGCCATCGTTCGCGACATCACCGAGCGCAAGCTGGCGGAACAAGCCCTGCGCCAGGCAGAACAGAAGTATCGCATGATCTACGAGGGGGCTGTCGTTGGTATTTTCCAAAGTGACCTAAGCGGGCACTACCTTGGCGTAAATCCAGAGATGGCACGTATGCTTGGTTATGACTCTCCCCAAGAACTGCTAACAAGCGTCAGTGATATTTCTCGGCAAGTCTACGTCGATCCCAAGAGTCGCCAGGCGTTCCAACTCTTGATGGAAGAGCAAGGAGTCGTACAGAACTTTGAGTGCCAGGTCCATCGCAAAGACGGTAGCAAGATCTGGATCTCTGTGACTGGCCGTGCTGTGAGCAAAGATGGAGTACTGATAGGTTACGAAGGCACGAACGTGGACATCACGGACCGCAAAGTCGCCGAGGAACGGGTCCAATACTTAGCCTACTACGATGCTCTTACGGGACTACCCAATCGGACTCTTCTTCAGGATCGATTAACAAAGGCACTCGCCAGTGCTCGTCGGCGAAAGGACAAAGT
Source organism: Acidobacteriaceae bacterium (assembly GCA_003131315.1). GTDB lineage: Bacteria > Acidobacteriota > Terriglobia > Terriglobales > Acidobacteriaceae > Acidiflorens. The sequence continues at coordinate 25,035 of PKUV01000062.1, read as the reverse complement.
TGCGCTTCTGTTCCTCGATCTCGACCGGTTCAAAACCATTAACGACTCGCTCGGGCACTCGTTCGGCGACCTTTTCCTGCAGGCCGTTGCAGAACGGCTTAAGAGATTTGCGCGTGAACAGGACACAGTGGCCCGGGTAGGCGGAGACGAATTCGTCATCGTGTTGACTGCTGTAAAGGACGTAGCCGACGCAGCAGTCGCCGCTGAACGGATCATGAATGCGATGACCGCTGCATGCGTCATTCAAGGTCGCTCACTCAGTATCAGCTGCAGCGTCGGCATTAGTATTTCCCCCGAACACGGTACGGACTGTGAAACCCTGATCAAGAATGCCGATGCGGCCATGTATTGCGCCAAACAGGGTGGACGTAACAGGTTTCGTTTCTTTACGGAGGACATGAACGCCCAGGTTATGGAACGCTTGACCCTGGAGAACAGCTTGCGACTGGCACTCGGCAGGGAAGAACTCTTCCTGGTGTATCAACCGCAGATGGATATTGCCACTGGACGGATCACCGGGTTGGAAGCGCTCCTCCGCTGGCAGCACCCGGAGTTGGGCCTTGTACCACCCGATAAGTTCATACGAATTGCTGAGAACAGCGGCCTGATCGTGCCAATCGGTGAATGGGTACTCAGGACGGCCTGCCGTCAGGCTCGGAAATGGCAAGACGAAGGGCTTCCCGCGGTGCCGGTAGCAGTAAATGTATCAGCGGTCCAGTTTCGCCAAGAGGGCTTCTGCGAACTCATCCAGAGAGTGCTCCACGAGACCGGCCTCGCCCCGCAATATCTCGAACTAGAGCTCACAGAAAGCCTCCTGCTATCGAATGCAGACGTGACGTCCTCGGTTCTTCAGGAATTAAAGGCCCTGGGGTTGACGCTAGCGATTGACGACTTTGGGACCGGCTATTCCAGCCTCAGCTACTTGAAGCAGTTCCCGGTTGGCAAGCTCAAGATCGACCGTTCGTTTGTCCGAGAAGTCGCCGTGAATCCTGATGACGCGGCGATCACAACCGCAATCATCAGCATGGCGAAAAGCCTACATCTCAAGGTGATTGCGGAAGGCGTCGAAGACGAAGCGCAAATGTCATTCCTGCGGGCACATCATTGTGACGAGATTCAAGGCTATTACTTCAGCAAGCCTTTAACGGTCGACGCAGTAGTCGACAAGCTGCGAGGCACCGCGGTGCACGCCTTGTCTGCAAACCAGGGAGCGTGATGAAAGCGGTGCAAAAGAACTGCCGTATTGGCAGTCTCAACGAATCGTGTATGAGATGTGTACTTCATTATGGCAATCGCCCTTGCGCTTTTGGTGTCCGCTGATCCAGTCACAATTCAGCAGTTCAGCCACGCCCTACAAGAATTGTCTATTTCGCCTGATGTCTGTCAGGAAGCGGCAGGCGCGGTTCGCCTCTTGAACCGCCGAAAGTTCGATGCTGTTATAGTTGATCTCCAGCTAGGGGCACAGTCCGGAGTGATTCTGGATGAGGTGCGTCTCTCTCCATCAAACCGGTCGGCGGTGACGTTTGCCATCAGCGGCAGTGATGTGGAAGCCACAGCCGCCTTCCGCAAGAGGACGGGTTTTGTCTTCGAAAGGCCTCTTTCTACGCAGTCAATCCGCAGCACACTCAAGCCTGCGTACGGACTGATTCTGAGAGAACGACGGCGCTATTTCCGTTATCCGGTCGCTATTCCCGTCACCATCCTGAGACGAAACATGCCGGAAGTTCGCTGCTACAGCGTGAACATCAGCGAAGGGGGCATGGCCGTGAGTACGTTCGTTCCGCTCAGCGCTGGAGAAGAGGTGCAGGTTCAGTTCACTTTACCGGATCACAAAGTACCATTCTTGGCAGAATCGACAATCTGCTGGTGGAAAACGGGCCATCTCGGTGTTCGCTTTGTGTCTCTTTCGCGGGAGCGCAAATCTGAACTACAGGACTGGCTATCACAAAAGCTGGAAGAGATGCTTCCGGAATTCGTTGCTCGGAAATTCCAGAAGGCGGAAAGCTCCTCCATAACGGCCGTGGCCGATAGAAAGCAGGATAAAGGGACGGGTAAACCGTCATCCTAGTCTGTTGATGATGCCGTTTAGTTGCTCTGTCAGGACCTTCGTGACCTTGTAAAGTTGAACAAGGCTGCCTGCTTGAAATTTGATGTCAGTTCGTTTCAAGTCATCGCTGAGAACTTGGCAAAGGTGGTAGGCGGCACGAATCCGTTCTCCGGCTAAGAACGAGAGCACACTACTCGAATCTTGGTCAGTTTCCTTGCCGGGTGACCCGCTCATTCTCGTTTTTTGCGAATGAGTGCGATTGTCACAATCTGATTGAGATCCCGGTCACAGTCAAGCTCGAATTCCTGTAGTTACTCTAACGGGATGACCAAAGGGCTTCCGGGTGCCCCTCGAGAGATAAGATCGATGCGAAAGCCGGGCCGCCCGCCTAGCCGGACTCTTGAAGGTCCACTCCGTATCGCTTTGCGGCGGACTGTATCCGCTTCCACGCCGCACGACGCTCCGCTTCCGTAACGCTCTTCACCTGATTGAAGCGCGCAACCGCATTGCGTACGTGAGAGGCATTTTCCAGCGGCTCCTTGCGTTGCTTGGGGAAAGCGAACTTGGTTGCGGATATCCGATCACGAGCTGGCTTGGTTAGCTTTGCCATTATTTTCCTCCCTCGGGAGCATCCCCCCGCGCACACACGGCGCGGGACTCTTTATCTTTGATCTTTACCACGCTGGATTACGGCAGCTCTTCCAACTCCTGCCGCGTGGTCTGGTTGACTGTTTTCTTCCCGCGTGGATGCGGCCATGCGCGGTTCATCCATTTCCTTTTTGACGCGAGCGAGTGTCGCTTGATTGGATTCCTGCCTGGGCTCGTTTTTGTGTTTACGCATACTTGCACGATGTCACGAGTCCAAAGGGATTACAGGTCAATTTGGAACAGGGGCTGGCAATTTCAGAATTGTTTTCATACCGTGCGGTTTTGAACAGTCTGTACTAATCTGCGAAATGTAGCATCTCAGATGTGAAACAACGTGCCCCTTTCACATCGCCGGGGGATTGGGCTATCGAAGACGAACAGTGTCAGAGGATCGGCGGAGGCTATAAGGCAGTGAAGTTCAGATTTTTACTGTTTCTCTGAATGGAGCCAACATTTTGTCTACGCCGATCCAGAGTCCAACACCATGAAAACTTAGACGAACGCTCGGTCACGTGCCCGCCACGCGAAAGAGCCGGGTGCCCCTCGATAGATTAAGATAGATGCGAAAGTCGGGCCGCCCGCGTAATCCACGGTGGCCCCCTCGGTGCGCGCCCTCCGAAACAGCTCGCTGAACCATGCCTTGGCCGTCTGCAACTGCCACCGCGTCGCCGTCGCCAGCAGGTTCCCCCGGCTGCTCGGCTCGGCCCGGTTATCACGGCGAACGGTGATTCGAGTCACTGCGCTACATTAGGGTTGAGTGGTAAATACAAAGTGGAATTAGTGTCGTGCATCGCCAGGAGCCATTCCTGGCAGCGGCGCACTCGAGGAGGAGCAGCGGAGCGCGTCGGCATGGGCAGAATGCGATAAGCGCAGTTCAATCGGGAAGGAGGTTCTCGATGAACAAAAAAATATTCATTGCACTGGCGGTGATTCTGGTTTTCTGCGGTCAAGCCCTATCCCAAACGGGTACCAAGAAGAAAAGACCGCTTCCCTACGAGTACGGCCGGGTCATCATCGACAACTACTCCGATAAAGCGGACCTTGCGCCCGTCGTCTTCGAACATTGGATCCACCGTTCAAAGTTCACCTGCAGAGTCTGTCACGTGGACGTCGGTTTTGCGATGAAGGCCGGAGCCACGGGCATCAGGGCCGCGGACAACGCGCGAGGCTATTACTGCGGCGCCTGTCATAACGGGAAGATGGTCGCTGAAGGAAAAACGGTCTTCCAATCCTGCTCGAAGAAGGTGACCGCGGAAGACGCGAAGAGATGCGAGCGATGCCACTCCTTCGGAAAGAAGGTCGCGTCCGATTACGACTTCTTCCAATTCAGTCAACCGCTTCCAAAAGAGCGCTTCGGGAACGGGCTGGATTGGGAAAAATCGGAGGAGTTGGGACTCATCAAGCCGGCTAGTTTTCTCGATGGCGTCTCCATACAAAGGAAGTCTCTCACCGTGCAGAAGGATTTCGCGCTCAACCCGAAGGTTGAGGGAATGCCTGACATCATCTTCTCCCATAAGAAACATACTGTCTGGAATGGATGCGAGCTCTGTCACCCGGAGATATTCATGGGCGTGAAAAGGGGCACCGTGCGGTACTCGATGGTGGACATATCCGAAGGAAAGTCCTGCGGCGTGTGCCATACCACGGTGGCATTTCCTTTGGCGGATTGCCAGCGATGCCATTCCAAACCGGTATAACCCGGAGTCGAGGCGTCCATGTTCAAGGCGAAAATCATGGCGGTACTGCTATTCATGGGGCTCGTCGGCCTGTGCGGCGTGCGTGCTATCGGCGGGCCCCACTGGTCTGCTTCGCAAGCGGATCCGGCGCAGGAGGCTTGGCGGAAGGAGTTCGATGACGTTTGCTCAAAGACCCAGGACGCCATGACCTTCTCGCAGGAGGAACTCACGGTTCTTATTCGGAGGTGCGACGATCTGCTGCCGCAGATTGAAAAGCTCGACGAAACGCGGAAAAAGGTCTACATGGGACGACTACGAATGTGCCGAGGCCTTTATGCCTATGTGCTCGATGCAAAAAGGAACGAGAAAAAATGAGCGCGGGCTTCTCCTGCTCGTGCTGGCCTGCGGAGTTTTGCTCCTGGGGAATATCGCGTCAGCCCAAATCTATTTGCCTAAACCTCCACCGGAACCGTCAGAGTATGGCAAGGTGATTCTTGACAATTACTCGACGGCTGGGCCCGGTGCCGTCGTATTCGATCATTGGCTTCACCGGTCCAAGTTCACCTGCCGGCTCTGCCATGTAGATGTCGGCTTTGCGATGCAGGCGAAGGCCACCGGCATCAGAGCGAGCACGAACCGCGAAGGTTTCCATTGCGGCGCCTGCCATGATGGGAAGAAGTTGTTCGATGGAAAAACCATCTTCGCTGCGTGCTCCGATGCCGCGAATGACAAGCAGTGCGACCGGTGCCATTCACTGGGCAAGAAGGGCGCAAGGAAATATGAGTACAAGGAGTTTACCGCGAAATTCCCGAAAGGCATTTACGGTGTGAATTGGGAGGCGGCGGAGAGATCTGGAGTCATCAAACCCGTCGATTTTGTTGAAGGTCTATCCGTCAAAAAGGCACCGATGCGGAGCAGGGAAGATTTTTCCGTCAAAGCAGGTTTCTCGTGGGTCAACCCTATTGCCTTCTCTCACGAGAAGCATTCCATCTGGAACGGCTGTGAACTCTGCCATCCCGAAATATTCCCAACTGCCAAGAAAGGCACGATCCGCTTCTCGATGTTTTCTAATATCGAAGGCCGATACTGCGGTGCCTGCCATGGAAAGGTCGCTTTCCCGCTCAACAACTGCCAAAGGTGTCACCCAAACGCGCCGCTCTGGGCTCCATAAGTGGGCATGGGAATTGGAAATTCCGCAGGCCGGGTACTTCGCCCTGAGAGCGAACGGCGCAAGCATTTGGCCGCCGCCTATCTTTGTGATTCACCCGCCGATCGCTCAGTCGGGGAGGGCGAAGGTCAGGGTTACATCCGTCTGGAACTGGGCGGGGTGGTCGTGTTGGCGATAGGGTTGGTAGCGCCAGTTGCGGACGGCTTCGGTGGCGGCGGCGGCCAGGAGGGGATCTCCGCTGAGGGTGCGGATGGAGGAGACGGAGCCGTCTTCGGCGACTTGGACTTCGAGGACGACGGTGCCGGCGCGGTGGGCGGCGCGGGCTTCGGCGGGATACTGGGGCTCGGTGCGGCTGCGGAGGCGAGTTTCGGCTTTCTCGGGAGACAGCCAGACGCTTTGGAGTGGGACGATCTTCGTTGTGGACGATGCTTCCACGATGGAATCGCTGTCTTGCTTGGTTGCATCGGGCTGGATGGGACCGGGCTTGGCTTGGTTGCGCTTCTCTTGGTCGGGCTTGGTGGGAGCGGGCTTCATGCGGAAGATGACTTTGCCTTTTTCGTAGACGACTAGTTCGTCGGCGGCTGAGGTGGGAGTCGGAGACGTCGGCTTGGACGCTTTTTCTGACGATGATGGATTTGCGCGGTGGGCTGCGGCCGCCTCGCTTTGCTCGGCTGGACAGCCGGGGGCGGCTGTCCCTACGCAAGACTTTGCTGGCACTCGGGGCACGCTTGTCTCAGCGGGGATGGGCTGCGCGATCTGGCTGCTGGATGCAGTTCGAGATGGGCGCAACCATCCGATGCGGGAACCGATTAGGAAGCTGACGGCGATGGTGGCAAGAATGGCTAGAGTTCCGAGGACTAGGGTCCAGGCTTCGTAGCGAGGGCGGCGAGCGGGCAGAGGAGTAGCTGCGATGAAATCGGACGGGATGAACTCGGGCGGAACGAGCGCGGCGGCGGGCTTGCGCTGACTGAGTTCGATGGCGGCGTGGCGAACGCGGGCGCACTCCTCGGCGAAACCTTCGAGCAGTTTCTGGTCGGAGTCGGAGAAGGCGGCGGGAGAGGTCGAGAAGACTTCGAGGACTCCGGTGAACTGAGCGTTCTTGTCGTTACTGTCGAAGACGGGAACGATGAGGATGGAGCGGATGCCGAGTCGGCGGGAGATGGCGGGGTCGACGCGGGGATCGAACTCGGTATCGACGGAAAGCTGGGGTTGACGGGTTTGAAGACAGGCGCCGGAGAGACCGTCGCGGGGGTTGAGGGGGACGCCGAGATCTGGGGCGAGGTGTCCGGTGGCGGCGCGGCAGACCATATCATCGCCGCGGGCGAGGGCCAAGGCGGCGGCGCTGGCGCGGGTGGCTTCGGCGGCGCGGACTACGAGTTCGTTGAGGACTAAATCGAGAGCGAGGTCGGGTGGAAAACCGGCGAGGAGGTGCTGATCGAGAAGGCGGGTCAGGTCAAGATGCGAATCGTCAGGGCGGAACGCGGACCTCGACATAGGTTGCGGGAACATATTTTGTTCCGGCAGCCTGCGGTGATGCGGTGGAACGCAGGCTCAGAGGCGAGTTTCCCGCGAAATCGGGGGGAAGTCAATTGGTGGGGAGGGATTGGCAGTCTGGTCATTGGCAATTGGTAATTTTGTAATTGCGGTGCGGGAGCGATCCGCGCTTTTTTGGCGGCCGAACGCAAAAGGGCTATCCGGGAGTGAGATCGGGCTCGTGGGCTGACATTGGATTCGGCGCGCACGGCACGCGGGCGGGGGCGCCCGCGCCACACGAGCTTGGCTACTGCGCGGTTTCGGTGAAGACGGCGGGGTTGGGTACTCCGGTGGCGGTGGCGGTGATGGTGACGATTCCGGGGGACGAAGGGAGCGTATAGAACTGGGTTACCGTTCCATTGGTGCCGGTGACGCCGGGATTGGCGTTGGAGAAAGTGCCTTCGGCACCGCCGTCGTCAAAGGTAACGGGAGCGCCGGAAACGGGATTGCCGTACTGGTCGGTCACGAGCACGGTGAGGGCCTGGGGCAATTGCGTTCCGGCAGGATCGAACTGCTTATTGCCGCTGGTGATGGCGATGTTGGCGGCGGATCCGGCAACGGAGTACTCGGTGAAGGGCATATTGTTGAGATTGAGACCAGGAGGAGGACTGGCCTTCACAGTAACGGTCGCGACGGTGGTGGGCAACTGAAGAATAGTCCTGGCCAAGCCGTTGGCGTCGGTGGCCACGGAAGACGGATTGGGAATAGCACCATTGTTAGCGGTGAAGGTGATGGTGACACCGGGGACGCCGTTCTTATAGCCGTCCTGGACCTGGGCAACGATGGGATTGGGGAGGATGGAACCGGCAGCGCCGGTCTGCTTCGTTCCGCGGTAGGAGATCACTCTTACAGCAGCGGCGGGCGTAGCGGTGGCAGTGGCGGTGGCAGTACCTGAGCCGACCCCGTTGATCACCAGGGTAATCGTCAGGGTGAAGGTGCCAGATTTTGTTGGAACCGTATAGAACGTGGAGGCGTTGCCGTTGGGATCGGTGGTGGCGGACGGGGGACTGAATGAGCCGCCTTTGCCGCCATCGCTGAAGGTGACGGTGGCGCCGACGTCGGGTTGTCCGCTATATGGGTTGGCGACATTGACTCGAATGGGAGCGGACAGCGCAGTGGCAACGGTAGCAGTCTGGGCGTTGCCTCCGGTGACGGTAACGACGTGCAACAGTCCGTAGGCTTCGAGACTATTTCGGGTGGCGACATAGACCTTGCCGTTGGCGACGGTCTGCGTGACAAAATGGCCGACGGGTGGCAACTTGTCGCGTCCGTTGAGGGCCTGATTCGTGGTATAGAGCAGTTTGAGAGAAACGGCGTCAAAGGCGTCGAGTCCACTGCTGATGACCCACATGATTCCGTTGGTGTTGCCACTGGCGGAAATGGATGGGGAGTGACTGCCGGGATATTTCGCGGAAGTTTTGAGGGGAGTGCCGAGCAATCCGCCGGACAACGGAAAAGCCATGAGCGGAGAGCCATTGGGGGCGAAGTACACGGTGTTGTTCCAGTAGGCGGGAGAACCGAACAGGACATCGTTGGTGTCGCCCGGGACGAGAGCAAATTCCTGGACGATCTGACTATCGTTCGCGGAGAACATTCCCATGTTGTGGCGATCGAGAACATAGACGTAGCCCTGCTTGCCGGCGGCGACGAGTTCATAGGGATGGGGGCCGTCTTGATCGGGGAGGACAATGGCCCCGGTGGAACTCAAGTCAAGATCGTGGGAGTTGAGGTAAGCCACGCTCCACGGGGTGAAATAATCGGCGACCGTAAGATCGGGGGCAAGCTTGATGACGCTATTGCAGTAGGTCTGGCCACCGTTTGGGACATCGAACCCATTGCCGCCGGCTTCGGCGGTCTCCACGAAGATGTTGCCGTCTTCGTCGGCGGCGAGACCGGTGCCGGACTGCCAGATGGAAGTCAATCCGTAGTCGGGCGAGGTGTTGAAGACAGCGCGTTGCGACAGACTGGCAGCGTCGTAGGAAAGGACCCAGCCGCTGTTGCCATCGTTGCAGAAGTTCGAGCCGAAGCCCAGGTAAAGGACACCGTTGAGCAACAAGAGGCCGGGGCGGTTTTTCTGGTGGAGACTGTTGAAGACGGTTTTGTGCCCCTTATTGCTGGTGCTGGTGGCGGCGATCAGGACGGGGCTGCCCGATTGCTCATCGCCGGTGGTGATATCGAGGGCGTGGAGATGGTGACGGACGGTCGTGTTGAGAAGCGTCTTGGCCACCAGATACATGGTGTTGGTGGTGGTATCGATAACTGGAGTTCCGGTAATGCCTTCCTGGGTGAAACCGGGACCGGTGCCGCAAGGGAGATATTTGCCACTGGCAGTCGTGCCACCGTTAAGCATGCTGGCGTACCAGAGCTGGGTGCCGGTATCGGCGTCAATCGCGTAGACCGAATCCATCTCGGTGACGATGTAGATGACGTTGTGCGTGCCCTGCCCGTGGATGTTCACGTTGGGCACGTAGAGGGGCTGGGCCATCACGACATAGTCGACGGGAAAGCTGAAGAGGCGGCCGAAGGTGTTCTTATTGACGTTGGAGGGAGTGAGCAGAGTTTCATTAGTGTTGGCGCCGTCGCGGGCGTTATCACCGCGGCTGGTTGCCAAGGGCTGCTGCGCGAAGGAAGACGACAGAAAACCAATGCAGACGACGAGTAGAGTCAGGTAAAGATTGCGGGCGGGCATCGCACTGAACATCGAATGATTCATGGACCGGGAAGACGCACCGGAACGGATGTTCCCAACGTGGTGTGACAAAAAGTGGCGCATCGCCTTTGTTGCCTCCAAAATATAACGGCCAGGTGTTTACGCTGGTAAATAGCACTTGGAACGCCGGGGAAGGGGCTTACTGGAAAAAGCAAAATAATCAGTGAACTGCAACAAGTTAGATAGGGTTTTATACACCTGAAGGCGGTGGAATCACAATGCCACTTTTTGGCCAGGCGCAAATGTTTGCACATTTGCGCCCTTTTTCTTCAGAGCGACCCCTTTTCATGCAGCACTGGAAGGGCTGCTCCGCCCAAAATTCAAGTTTTGCGCGAGGCAGTTAGCAGCTCGTGTCTAAAATCGCTTTCCTCTGGAGGGCAGTGCGGGCTTTTGCTGAAGCCGCCGGGCACGACTTACATGGTGAACCGCTCGGTTCCGCAGCAAGGAAATCTGGCATATAATGCTGTCGGCCCGGTGTCCAAAACGGAAATCATGGCTGAGAGGCGTGGTTTATGCGAGTCCTCGACTTAGGTTGCGGATCGGGGCGGGACTTGGCTTCATGGGGGGTCACCGCTTCGGATGAGGTTACGGGACTTGACATCGACGACAGCCGTCTGGTTACTGCCAAGGTGCGATTTCCAAACCGAACTTATCTGCAAGGCGCCGGTGAATGGTTGCCATTCGAGGATGAGAGTTTCGATCGCGTAATTTCCGCCGTTGCTCTCCCCTACATGAACATTCAGAAAACGCTTGCAGAAATTCACCGCATCCTCGTTCCTGGCGGCGGTTTGTCGCTAAGCCTGCATCTCCCGAGTTTCACGATAGCTGAACTTCTCCACCATGCCATCCCGAAACCAGTCCCCACGCTCTTTCGGCTATACGTCATGGCAAACGGGTTATTGTTCCACTGTACCGGCAAGACTGTCGGGTTCCTAAAGGGGAGGACGGAATCGTTTCAGACCGAGCGAGCAATGAGGGTCGCACTGAATCGTGCTGAATTCGTCAATCTTTCATTCAGCCGTGCAACTGGGTCGGTTGGCGAAACGTTCATTGTGGAAGCAAGAAAATCCAAAGTTATAGGTTCCTTTGCCGCGGATGGGCGTACTGCCCTGGCCTACAAGGCTGAACGTGCCGTGGACACTCTGGGACGTGCTGGTTGATCTGCTGGGACTTGAGGAGCGGGCCTACATTGCGGAACCGGATCGCGGACAGCGGGAGTGGACGGGCAAGCGGGTAGAGCAGGCGGCACTCTACGCCAACCGGCAGCGGATCGGTGGCAATCGCGGCGAGCAGTTGTTGAGGCGACGGGGCGCGCTGGTCGAGCGGACGTTCGCGCACGCCTACGAGACCGGAACTCTGCGGCAATTGTACGTGCGCGGAAAACAGAACGTGCAGAAGAGGCTGCTGCTACAAGCGGCGGCGTGCAACTTGGCGCTGCTCCTCCGAAAGACGATCGGCGCGGGGATGCCGCGAGCAATGCAGGACGCTGTGGCACATCTTTGCTTCGTTCTCTTGCAGCTTATCTCGACCATGGACGCCCTAAATAAACCGGCACGCCCACTCCCGGCTGTCATCTCGCGTCGAATGCCACATCGCCATCGGTACACGCAACAGGAACCACTGTCGAAACAGCACGTTTTAGACACGGGCTGTTAGTAATCGAAGCGGAGGCGGAGAGAGAAGGTGCGGGGAGCGGCGATGGCGGTGCCGGAAAAGACGCTGGCAAAGTTGATCAGGTTGAGGCGGTCGTTGAGATTGCGAATATCGCCCTGGAGGCGCACGGCGCGCGATTCTTTCTTGTAGAGGTCGAGGGCAGCGGAGAGATCGAGAGATAAGGATGGGCGCACGCGTCCGGCGTTGAGGTTGACGCGGTCGACTACGACCTGGCCGAATTCTTCGACGAGGGTTGCGGTGCTCTCGCCGTTCAGGTCGACGGGAAGGCCGGTGCCGTAGGAGGCGCCGACGGACGTCCAAAAGCGCGACCAGGGCTGGTAACGGAGCTGGCCGTGCGCGGTGTGGCGTTGGTCCTGGGAGATCCAGATGCGGGCGTTGGAGTTGAGGAGGTCGGCAGCGTCCTGGCCGAGAAATAATCCGCCGACCACCGGAAGACGCGCGGAGGCGGCCATGTAGGAATAGTTGAACCAGGCGGACCACGGGCCCCACTGCGGGAGAGCGAGCTGGCTTTCGGCGCCGTAGATGTGGGCGGAACTGAGCGCGATGGGAAAGCTGACGCCGGTATCGAGGAGGACGTCATCGTCGGCGAAATTGCGGGTGTCGCGCTGGAAGACGTTGGCGGAGATGTGGGCTTTGTGGAAGAGCTCCTTGGTGGCGCCGAGTTCGTAATAGTTGGCGCGCGAAGGCCGGAGGGTGAGTTGCGCGGCGATACCGTCAAGGGTGCGCACTTTGGCGGAGGTGCTGAGGAGCAGGTTCTCGATGGCGGGAGTGCCGAAGGCGCGGTCGTAGGATCCGCGGAACACAACGCCGAGCTTGGGGACGTACCAGGCGAAACCGAAGCGCGGGCTCCAGGCGGAGTCGGTGACGCGAACGCTGTAGTGGTCGAAGCGAATTCCGCCGCTCAGATTCAGGTTGCCGAAATGCGCGTTGTCCTGGACGAAGAACGCCTGCTCGAGGTCGTCCCCCGATTGGTGGAAGAAAAAATCGAGCGGCGTGGAGGGATCGAAGATGGGCTGGCCGTTAAGCTCGGTCGCGGTGATGTGGTAGGAGAATTGTTCGTGAACGAAGCTGTAGATGGAGTCGGCTCCGGCTTTAATTTCGTGGTGATGGAAGTCGGCGGCGACGGTGGCGCTGACATACCCTTCGCGGAAACCGCGATCCTGAAACGGTTGAATAGGCCAGGAAGATGCGTTGGAAGTGAGGCCGGCTTCGTCGTCGCGCACGCGCCCCTGCACGGTGCCCAGGACGTTGGAGGAGAACGTGTGCTGATACGAGACCTGGCCTGAGACTTCCCGATTGCTGCGATCCTGGCGCTGTAAGTTCTGCTGCTGGATGAGTTCGTTCGGAACGAGAAAACCGGCGCGATCGAAACTTAGCGAAAGGCGGAGACGATCTTTTGTAGTGAGGTCGCGCTCGAACCTGGCTTTGATTCCGGCGAGGGTGGCGCGGTTGGTGAAGTTTTCGAGCACCGGGGGATCGAGAAAGCGACCGGTACGAGCCGCATCCATGGAGAGGCCGAAGACGTTGCGGCCGTCGAAATAACTGGTGCCCATGTAGGCGTTTGCGGTGCCGAAACTTCCTCCGCCGAGGATGGCGGCGCCGTGCACGCCGCGCGCGGGATTGCGGTCGGTCACGGTTTCGACCACACCTCCAACCTTGCGGCCGAATTCGGGGGGAATGCCCGAGGTGTAAGTCTTGACCGACTGCACATCGTCGAGATCGTCGGAGGGAGAGAAGGCGGGGGAGCGGTTGTTGAGGATGGGGAGTCCGTCGACGACGTACTGCGTGTCGTATTCGGAGGCGCGGGGATGAACGACTCCGTTGGCCTCGAGCACCCAGCCGGGTTGCGACTGGACGACGTCGGTGGCCTGGCGTCCGGGAATGGTGGCGCCCCAATCGCGCAACGCGGGAGCGCCGAGTTGGTAAGTGTTGCCGGGGTTCGTGGTATCGAGGAGCGTGTCGGAATCTTTTACGTCTACGGTTTGGGCGACGGTGGCAACGGAGAGGACGACGGAAATCTTCCGCGGCAACTGCGAGCGGACCTCGACCAGCGAATTGTAGGGAGCGAATCCGGCGTGCTCGAGGGTCAGATGGTAAGTGCCCAGAGGCAACTTCTTGGCGGTGTATTCGCCGGTGGGAGCCGTGTCGAAGGTGAGTTCGAAGTGGCTTGCCTGGCTGACGAGAAGACCGTGGGCGGACAGGACGGCGCCGTCGGAATCGGTGACGGAGAGGCGGAGTTCGCCGGAGCGATCCTGCGCGCGTGCCAGCGAGGAGACAAGCAGGAGAAGAAGTGCGGCGTTGATCAGGGCACGGCGCAGATGGATTCTCCGAGGTCGGCGGGAAATGCCTTGGGGATATTTTACAGCGATCGCGGGCGAAGGCTGTTGGACGGGAGCGCTACTACTTTCGGGCGGGAGAGGCGGCTGTCCTGAACGACCAAAGACCAACGGACGTCATAGGAAATCCGCCTAACCGCGCAACCAACTGAAAAGGCAGAGCCAGGGCGGTACCCTGTTCCGGCCTTTTTTATTTTCGTGTATAAGCTTGAACCGCAAAAAACGGGAAGAATGTTCTTCGTCATGAAAAGCGGGATATCCGCTACGACACAACATACTATTTTGTAGCTACAGTTTTAGCATTATACTACTGTCAGCGTGATCTTCTTCGAGGGGAGCGACGACAAAGCCGTAAACAATCGGCGCAAGCATGGCATCGCGTTTACAGACGCCGCGCAAGTCTTCAATGATCCGTTCGCTATTGCCGGCCAGGACCACATCGAAAGCGGCGAACGCCGATGGCAGATCGTCGGCATGATTGAGAGAGTGACTGTTGTACTCATGGCCTACACCATTGAGGAAGTAGGGCAAGACGAGGTCATCCGGCTCATTTCAGCTCGCCGAGCAACCCGAAAGGAGCGAATTCATTATGAGCAAAATCGTCAGAAAGACTCTTACTGAGTGCAAGCCCACTGCCAGGCGGAAGCGGGAGCTGGCCAAGCTCGCAACCCGACCCGACCGTGAAATCGATTTGTCCGACATCCCCGAATTGACCGACAAGTTCTGGCGCAATGCCATGCGGAACCCATTCTACCGGCCCATCAAGAAGCAGGTGACACTTCGCCTGGATGCGGACGTGCTTGCTTGGCTCCGCAAGCAGGGCAAAGGCTATCAGACCAGAGCCAATTCCTTGCTCCGAGAGATCATGGTAAAGAAAAGATGAGCACAAAGGAACGGCGGCGAAGTCCAGCATTTATTGGGCGAGGTGCTGGTTCAGCCGCTGAAACACGTCGTAGCCTTTTCAGATCGGGAAACGAAAACGCACCGCATCGCCTTTCCGCTTGACAACGCCATCACGGTCTCCAGGACGAATAGGCTGCTAGAATGCCGACCGTTCGGACGGTGATGGCAGTCACTATGTTTTTGTGAGATTCGAATTCCCGTTTCTGGGCTCGGTTTACGCGGCGATGACGATAGAGAGGCTGTGAGCGCTGGAAAGACTGCTACAGTAAATAAGAAAGTGCACACCGACGAGCCGGAGGTGCACATGAAAGCTCAAGGAGAGAAGGCTCGCTATGCGCATCGCGGTGGTCGGTTCCGGGTACGTGGGGTTGGTGACGGGAACGTGTTTTGCGGATCTGGGGCACGAGGTTGTCCTGGTCGATAACGACGAGAAGAAACTCGCGGCACTGAGGAACGGCGAGGTGCCGATTCATGAGAAATTCCTGCCCGAGTTGTTGGCGCGGCATCGTGGCGAGCGCATCAAGTTTTCCGGTGACTTGCAGGCGGCCACGCGGGAGAGCGAGGTAGTGTTCATCGCGGTAGGGACACCGCCGACCGAAAGCGGGGACGCGGATCTGTCGTATGTGGAGTCGGTGGCGCGGGAAATCTCCGGGGGTGTGGACGAATACAAAGTGGTGGTGGAGAAGAGTACGGTTCCGGTGTATACGAGCCAGTGGATCCGCACCATCATCATGAGGAACGGGGCCGATCCGTCGCTGTTCGATGTGGCTTCGAATCCGGAATTTCTGCGCGAAGGGACGGCGGTTACGGATTTTCTCTATCCCGACCGCATCGTGGTGGGAGTCGAGAGCGAGCGGGCCGCGGAGGTGATGCGCCAACTCTACGGGCCGCTGACGAGCGGATGGTATTACGGGCGTGGGGATGCGATTCCGCGTCCGGAAGCGGCCACAGCCAAAGCGCCGCCGCGGTTGATCGTCACGAGCACGAAGAGCGCGGAACTGATCAAGCACGCATCCAACGCATTTCTGGCGATGAAGATTTCTTTCATCAATGCGGTGGCGTCGATCTGCGAGTCGGTGGGGGCGAATGTGCAGCAGGTGTGCGACGGGATCGGGACGGATTCGCGGATCGGGCCGCGATTTATGAACCCGGGGATCGGGTATGGAGGGTCGTGCTTTCCAAAAGACCTGATGGCGTTCCGCGCGGTCGCGAAGGAAAGCGGATACGACTTCCGGCTGCTGGAAGAAGTGATCCGCATTAATGAAGAGCAGCGGCACCGGTTCTTGCGCAAGGTTCGGAGCGTGCTGTGGACTTTCCGCGGCAAGCGGCTGGGCGTGCTGGGACTGGCGTTCAAGGGCGGGACTGACGATATTCGGGAGTCTCCGGCGCTGCTGCTGGTGCAGGAATTGCTGCGCGAGGGCTGTCACGTTTGCGCCTACGATCCCGCGGCGATGGGGCGGGCGAAAGAGGTGCTGAAATCGGGCGTCGAGTTCGCGGCGGATGCGTATGAGGCGGCGACGGGCGCGGATGCGCTGTTGATCCTGACGGAGTGGGAAGAGTTCGCGTCGCTTGATCTGGAGCGGCTGCGCACCCTGGTGAAGTATCCGATCATACTGGATGGGCGGAATCTGTACGATCCGGCGATGATGGTGGAGCACGGATTCTCTTATTACAGCGTGGGGCGTCCGGCGGCGTTGACGGAGGAGTTGCCGGCGGGGACGCTTCCGAAGAAAAGGGAGCGCGCCTGAATCCATGAAAACGCGACGTGCGCTGGTGACTGGAGGAGCAGGCTTTCTGGGATCGCATTTGTGCGATGGGCTGCTGGGCGAGGGCTATACGGTGATGGCGGCGGACAATCTGCTGACGGGGCGGCTGGCGAACATTGAGCATCTGCGGAACGATTCGCGATTTGAGTTTGTGGAGAAGGATGTTTGCAATCCCGGCGAGTGGGGCGCATTGGATTATGTGTTTCACTTCGCGAGTCCGGCGAGCCCGGTCGACTATGCCGAACACGGGATCGAAACGCTGCGGGTGGGATCGTATGGGACGTTCGAAGCGCTCGAAACGGCGCTGCGGTGCGGCGCGAAGTTCATGATGGCATCGACATCGGAGTGCTATGGAGATCCGATGGTGCATCCGCAGACCGAGACGTATTGGGGGAATGTGAATCCGATTGGGCCGCGGTCGGTGTACGACGAGGCGAAGCGGTTTTCGGAAGCGGTGACGATGGCGTATCACCGCTATCACCGGGTGGACACGCGGATTCTGCGCATCTTCAATACGTATGGGCCGCGGATGCAGATCAACGACGGGCGCGTGATTCCGAATTTTATGTGGCAGGCGTTGCGCGGAGAAAATCTTACGGTGTATGGCGACGGCAGCCAAACGCGCAGCTTCTGCTACGTGAGCGATGAGGTGGATGGGATTCTGCGGCTGGCGCGATCGCCGGAGCATGAGCCGGTGAATGTTGGGAATCCGACGGAGTTCACGATTCTGGAGTGCGCGCGGAAAGTGATTGCGACGACGGCGTCGGCGAGCCAGATCAAGTTCGAAGCGCTGCCGCAGGACGATCCGAAGCAGCGGCGTCCGGATATTTCGAAAGCGAAGCGGCTGCTGGGATGGGAGCCAAAAGTGGAGTTGGAGAGCGGGCTGAAGCTTTCGCTGGAATATTTTCGCCGGGCAGTGGCGGAGAAAGAGCAGCGGGCGTAGCGGGCGTTCCCTCGACGTCGGGCAAACTGCAAACTCAGTGGAGTGAGAACTCCCGCTCAGCGATGGTGTTCGTCCAGCGACGGACCGGTGGCGAGAACTGCGAGCAGGCGCAGAACTTCTTCGCGCTCGACCGAATCTTGGAACATGAAGCGCACGCCCATGCCGAAACCGGGATGGGTGGCCAGCACCTGACCCCTGATTCTCAATTTCGTGTCGGCGGTGCGGACTAAAATCTCCACGCCCGACTGCCGGGAGAGTGGGGATGGCATTTCGACGTAGCAACCTCCCTCGCTGATGTCGGACAGGATACAGCGATTGGGGACGTTGGTGCCCAGGCTGTAGACTTCCGCTCCGAGTTTGCAGGCGAAACGTTGCTCTCCGCGGCGGTTGCCGGCATTGGAGACGAGGGTGGCATCTTTTGAGTCGGGCCTTTTCTCGCGCCTGGGGCGGGACTCGGCCGCGAACGACTGCGTCGCAGAGGACTTGCTTGCCGGCGGCTGGGCCGGCAGTCCGGTTGCCGGGGCATTATTCTGCTGGAGCCAGGTCTGCATGAGGCGGCGCGAAGACTGGGGCACGTCGAGGAAACGAATTCCGGTGCGGCCGCTGGCGTCCTGCCACGCAACCTCCCCCGACAAGCGGACCCGTTGCTGCTGATCGGGAAGTGCGAACTCGAAATAAACCTTGCACGCGGGCGGAAGACGGCGGTTGGCGGTGTGGATCGAAGTTCCGCCTTCGCTGAGGTCAGTCAAAACGGTGTTGAGTTCGGGCGCTCCCGGATAGGCGACGTTGACGGTCGAACTTACGGGCGTGCGGGGAGCGCGGCGGCGTTCGCGGCGCATAAGGCTGCGGGCGGCGCGCAAACTGATGCGGGTGCGCTCGGAAGAGAGCGGGCGATAGAGAACAAAGTTGGCGCCCAGTCCGAACACAGGGCGAGCGTTGAAATCGCCATCAACGACAGCAATCAGCATGCTGGCGCGGTTTTTGGCGGACTGACGCAAGCGCGTCAGGAATTCCGCGGAAGTCTGGTCGGCGCGATAGTCGAGGACGATGGCGTCGAAGCGCTGGCTGTCGAGCAGTTCTACTCCGCAGGAGATCGAGGGCGTATGCTCGGCCGCCATCCCCAACTCGGACAGGATGAGCATGAGCAGGCTGGCTGAGTCCTGATCCGGGCACACCACGAGGGCGCGTAGATCCATAGTGACAGCATGGTAAGAGAGGGTCGGTGCCCACGACAAGTTACCTGCGTCACGGTGGTGGTGCAATTTGGACCTTCTTCATGTTCTTGCCCTTCGCAATCTTCCTCCGGCTTTTGAGAGCGCGCAGCAGGTCACAACTTTAGTCATCTTTCGATTTCTGTTGGTGGGGAATAAGCTGACAGAACGTTGGTTGGATTTTCTTTGAGCGCAAGCCTCAATTAGCAGACTCCATTCCGAGCATACGGCGGGGGCGTGCTGAATAGGGAGTGCGCTTTCGCAAACGGGCGGCGAATGGCACGATCGTAACTCTCCTGCAATTACCTTACGAAAAGACAGTGTACGAAGGGCCGGTGTACCCCGGTACTTTGACGTACTACGGGACAGTTCCTACCATCGAGTTAGTCAGACAGGTATCGGGACGGTGATCCGCAAAGGGGCGCGGGAGATACCGGACTGACGAATTTCAGTACCACGAATTTGTTTTGACAATCTTGTTTCACAGAGCGGGGAGCCACAGGTACGGCAAATGCTTATGAGAAGCCTGGAAACAAATGCGGGGCGTCGCAGGCATCGGGCGAGCGGCTTCAGCTTGATCGAAATGTTGTCGGTGGTGGCGATCATCATCGTCCTGGCGTCGATCTCGTTTATCAGCCTGGCGCCGGTGATGAAGCAGCAGCGCGTGACCAATGCGTATAACACGACGCTGTCGGCGATGCGTCTGGCGCGCGACAACGCGGTGTCGCAGCGGACATCGTACTCGGTGACTTTTTCCACGACTGCCACGCCCAACACGATCACGGTGGCCCCGACGCTAACGGGCGGATTTCAGGGCGCGCAGAATACCGTGATTTATCAATTGCCGACGGATGTGACGTTTAACGTGCAAACAGGGTTCCCCACGCCGGGTCCGGACAGCTACGGAACGGGGACGGCGGCGATTGACTTTGGCTATACGGGGAGCAACACCACCGGAGGATTAACGTATGTTTACTTCTGCCCGGACGGTTCGGCGCAGAATGACACTACAGGAAAGTGCGCGGGCAATTGGGACGGAGGCGTGGTGTACATCGCGCGTCCGGGAGATCTGATGAGTTCGCGGGCGGTGACGCTGTGGGGCGGAACGGGCCGCATTCGCGGATGGCGGATCTACAGCAATGGTTTGGGAGGCTATCAATGGCTACGTCAATAATCAGGCGCGGCGGGAATGGTCGAGTGCGGAAGCAAGCGGAGCGCGGATTTTCGCTGCTGGAAGTTATGATCTCGATGGTCGTGCTGACGGTGGGACTGGTGAGTCTGTTGGGCGTGTTCGGGCTGGCGATGGCTTCGACGCAGACGTCGCAGCAGGACATGATCGCCAAGGAACTGGCGAACGAGGCGCTGGAGAGTATCGTGACCGCGCGCAACACTTCGCAGATAAGCTGGGACGACATTCAGAATGTGGGCTCCCCCAACTGCCCCATCAGCGGCGCCAGCAGCTGCGGCATCTTCGCGGATCCGAGTACTCCGCAACCGATGTACCAGGCGATAACGACGGGAACCTACGCCGGCATCCTGGGGACCACTTACGACGTGGGCCAGCCCGAGCAAACTTTAAGGGAACCAGGACCCGGTGGGGTCTATGGGGACACGGACGATGTACTGATCCCTTTGACTGGCTATCAGCGCACGATTCTGATCACGGCGCTAACCGGACCGACCGGCACCCCGGTGACTACGCTGCGAGGCGTGAATATCACGGTGCAGTACTCGACTCCTCAGATGAAACAGCAGAAAACCTACGTTCTGAGTTCGTTCATTTCGCAGTACCAGTAAAGGGGAGTTATGAGCGATCGTTCAACAAAGCGCGAGAGTGGATTCAGCCTGCTGGAAATGGTGATCGCCATGGCACTCGGAACGATTGTGCTGGGTGCGGCGGTGCAGCTTTACAGCCAGGGTGTGGCCGCGACCTGGACGGTTACGCAGCGGGCGGAGATGCAGCAGGATTTTCGGGCCACCGCCAACATGCTGACGCGGGACCTGAGCCTGGCCGGGGCGGGCCTGCCCAACGCTGCGGCTATCGCCCTGCCGTCCACGATCACTCCGGTGTATGGCTGCGATCAGACGGGGAAGTGCTACCTCGGCAGCACCAACATCGCCCCGGCGACCTATCCCAAGCAGGGCACCGCGCCCTATCTTTACGGGCTGCTCCCGGGATATAACGTCGGGCCGATAACGAGCACCCCGGCGGGAGCCACCGATGCGGTCACGGTGGTGTATACGGACACCACTTTCTATTTGAACTGCTACGCACCAACGGTCACGGCGAAGGGGGTAGTAACCTTCGCGCCGGTCGTAACCGTGCCGGTCACGCCTTGGCCGCCGCCGGGTTGTTTGCCGAGCAACGTCACCCCGCAAAACGGCGTCGCGCCGCAAAACGTGAACGATGCGGTGGTGGGGCTGACGCCTGGCGATCTGGTCTTGATGACCTTGAACGGCACCCCTATGGTGGGTGAAGTCACGGCGGGCACCATCACTTCGTCGGCCGCAAACACCTTCGTCGTCCCCTTCGCCAACGGCGACGTGCTGCATATGAACCAGACCACCGGCACCGGCCTGAACAGCGTGCCGCTGAATGCTACCGGAGCGGCTACCGCGGCGCCATGCGGAAGAACGGGGCCATGCCGCATCCTGGCGGTCACCTATTACATCGACAACACCGTCAGCCCGTCGCGGCTGATGCGGCAGGTGAATGGACACACTCCGATGCCGGTGGCGGACAGCGTGGTTTACATGAAGTTCAGCTATGACCTTTACAACGACGCCACCGCGGCGCCGGCGACGAACCAGCCCAACCCTGGCTCTGGCGATGCCAACGATACCGCTTCGAATGGACTTCTGCCCAACCAGATCACCAAGATCAACATTCTGCACATGGCGATTGATAGCGCGCTGAAGGGCACGAAGGGTTATCAGGGATTGGATTTGGAGACATCGGTAAGCGCACGGAATCTGACCTACACCAACGACTATCCCCAGTAGCGGCGGTGATGGAGAAGGCGAGTAATAAGACGATGGGGAGCGAAGCGATGGGGATTGACACCATGGGGAGTGACGGAATGAAGAGCGCGAGACTGCACACCAAAGGATTCACGCTGATTGCATCTTTGCTGCTGCTGTTGCTGCTATCGGGGATCGCGATCGGGCTGATGATGATGGTCAACACCGAAGGCAAGGTGGGCGGAACCGATCTGCAGAACAACGCCGCCTATCACAGCGCCGAGGGTGGGATCGAGAAAATGGCCTCCGATCTGGCCGCGACGTTCCAGAACGCGCAGTCCCCCACCGCCGCCCAAATCTGCAACGTCAGCACGATGCAGCCGACAATGGTGGGAGTCACCTGGAAAGACTATACGGTGGCGCCGGCGTCGGGTTGCACGGGAACGCTTACCGCGCACTGGGGACAGATCAGTTCCGGATCGAACCAGGGCTTGTGGGCGCAGATCATCCCGGTGAACATGCTGGCGACAGCGGCCTTAACGGGTGGGCAGGAAGTGAGCATGACGCGGAGCGCGCAGGTGGCGCTGATTCCGGTGTTCCAGTTCGGAGTGTTTTGCGAAGGCGATTGCGGGTTCTTCAACAGCCCCGATCTCACTTTTGCCGGACGCGTGCACACCAACGCTGATCTATACCTGGGCGTGGCAAGCGGCAACACGCTGACGTTCAACAACAAACTGGAGGCCTACGGGAACGTTGTCACCCAGGTGCTTCCGAACGGGTTGTCGGCCAGTACCTACAGTGACACCGGCAACGTATACATTCCGACTACCGTCGGAGGTTGCAGCACTTCGACGACGAATTGTGTGACCAAGGCTACGAACGGCGGTAGTCAATACGGGGATGGCAGCGTGCAGGGTGCGGGGGGAAGTCCGGCGCAGTCGACCTATAACGGCACCTATTGGAATCCTTTTTCCAAGTCGGGCGCCCCCGCCGGCACTAACTACATGCTGATCAACGGGAATTATGGAAGTACCACGAACCCGGGGACGGGGGCCAAGAAACTGTCGATGCCATTCGTCGCTCCGGGCGTCTTGCCGAACGAAGTTATTCGCCGGCCAGAGTCGACCGACACGACCGCGCTGACTCAATCGCGCGAATATAACCTGGCGCAGATTCGCGTGCTGCTGAGCGACAATCCGGCGGAATTGTGCTTGGGCTGTGTTGCGGATGCGAACAACGTCCGGTTGGCGAACATTACGACTGCACAGGCGCTGGCAACGGGTGGGACTGCCAGCAATCCTTACGGAATTGCGATAGCTTCGCCCAATTACCCCGCGTCAATGGGAGCGCCACCGGCTGGCAGCAACTTCAACCTGTACTTTGCCGCCGCCTCGAACGGGTATCTTCCGGACACAACTTCGTGCGGGGGCGCAGCCTGTCCGGTCGTCAAGTGCGGCGCGACTGCATGCGTTCCACAATACCTAGCCCCGGACTGGCTTTTCGCTCCGCAAACACCACAGGCCGGGGCCGCGACACTGGTGCCCACTGGGCCACCATACGCGCCGGTGCTCGCCGCGGGCGCCGCGCCAAACCCGACCTTTGCGCTTTGCTCCGGCATTCCTGGCACCACCTTGCCTGCCGGTTGCCCGGCCACGCCCGCCATTCCATATGTCGCCATCTCGAACACAGCAAATACCGCCACCTGGAACCTGATTGATGGCTACCTGCGCGTGGAGTACAAGGACGCCTCGGGCGTCTGGCACCCGGTAACCAGTGAGTGGCTGCAACTGGGATTTGCGCGGGGCACGACCGCGCCTACGATGTCTGGAGGGGGGACGCCTGCGGGTGGAACTGCCAACCCGATCAATCCGAACGCGATTTTGCTGCTGCAAGAACCGGCGGACCGTAACGGTAGCGGCGGCACGCTCGATACTGTGGGTATTGCGCCAGTCTGCGCTGGTTGGAACCTAGGGCCCGTGCCGCCCGCTCACACCGTCTGCACAGGAGGCTGGAGCAATCCGCTGCCTCCGGAAATTCTGGCCGATGCGGCGAGCACCAGCCCATATTTCGGCGCCACCAACACTGCCACCGGGGTACCGTCGGCGGGGAGTAGGCTGACCTCAACGGGGCAGAGCGTCAGCGTGAACAACTGGTATCCCATCAACTTCTATGATGCCCGCGAAGGCGAGCCTCGGGACACGAAGTCGGGCAACGACAGTTGCACCACCAACGGGGTGATGAATGCCGTTGAAATCGATGTAGGCAACCTGAAGCGATGGCTGGCGGGATCGATCGGAAGCAGCGGCAGCAATGTGGACTATGTCGCGCAGAACGGATACGTGCTGTATTTCTCCGATCGCCGCGGAATGCTGACCAACCCCACCGCAGGCTACAAGACCGGGGACGCGGGGCTGGAGGATGTGGTGAATTCCAGCACCGCCGCGGGTGCGCCCAACGGACTGCTGGAACCGGTTCCGGCCGGCCACTCGCTTTCCCCCGAGGACGTCAATCAGAATGCAGTGCTGGACGAGTACGGCACGGCGAACCTGGGATTGGGCCAGTGGAGCGGCACGCTCAACACAACTTCTGGACAGATCACCGGCGCGGTAAACCAGGATGTCCAGATCATCTTGACCACACCTGACAATCCTTACCTTCCGCGAATCGCCAGTTGCGTTAGCACCGCGCGCAAGAACTGGGTCAGCGGGGCGCGCCACGTCTTGAAACTGGTGGATGGTTCGCTCGGCAACGTACCGCTGATAACGGCTGCGGCCGGACCACCGAACACCGGCGGATTCACGGTGGCAGCGGAGAATCCGGTGTACATCCAGGGTAATTACAACAGCAATCCGGCCGACACGTTCTTTACGGGGGCGACCTCTGCGGGACCGGGACCGGACATGGCGGGGCATTCCGCAGCAGCGGTCATTGCCGACGCGGTCACGATTCTCTCCAATAAATGGTCGGACCTGAACAGCATGGCCACCGACCCCACGAATCCCTCAAGCTACCGTACGGCCAGCACCACGTATTACCGGGTGGCGGTCGCTGGCGGGAAAAACATTGCCTTCCCGTTCCCGGCATGGGAGAACTCCACCGACTACGCCTTCGGCACCGATGGCGGAGTCCACAACTTCCTGCGCTTCCTGGAAGACTGGAGCTCATCCACGCTGAATTACGGAGGCTCGCTGGTGAGCCTGTACTACGCGACCTATAACACCGGGACATTCAAATGCTGCACCTACTCGGTGTATTCGCCGCCGACACGTAACTATATTTTCGACTCGGACTTCACCCTTCCGTCAGGCCTGCCGCCCGGAACGCCGATGTTCCGCGACGTGGAAAGCCTGGGTTACCGGCAGCTGTTTACGGCACGCACCTACTAAACGCACGGGGCGACCAAATCCACTCACCCCGATCCGCGAGGATCGGGGTTTTTGTTGTACGCCGTGCATGTTC
>PKUV01000171.1 GCA_003131315.1 Acidobacteriaceae bacterium | reverse complement strand
CATTTTAATTTGCTAAGAACACGGCACGGACGGGGACGGCACGGACGGGGACACCGCAGAAAATATTGTCATCCCCTGCCCGCTGTGATACCGTAACCCTCAGTTCACACCTCTGGACCCACAATCACAGGCTCAAGTGTTGTGGCATATTCTGCCCGCCCAGCGCGCAGGTGGTGCGATTTGAAAGATGCCCTCGACTCCATACCAGCGGAACAATCCGCCGATCAGGAAAGCTTCGCGAATCGCAAGCTGATCCGCCCGACGCTCACTCGCGCCGATCACGCGCACAACAACCACGGCCCCAACCACGCGCCCGCCGAACGCAGAGACCGAGATCGGGACCGTTCCGCCGCTCCGATCAAGAAGACCGCGCCCACGGAGCAGACCAACGCCGAAAATTTTTATTATCAGAAGCAGATGCAGACCAAGACTCCCATGGTCATCGTGTTGCGCGACGGCGAGGAAGTCCGCGGCTATATCGAGTGGTACGACAAACATTGCATCAAGCTGAACCGCACCGGCTCCGCCAACCTGATGATCTACAAGCCCGCCATCAAGTACATGTTCAAGGAAGGCGAGAACGGGAAGAAGTAGGCGTTAGGCGCTGAGCGCTGCGCTTCTGACACGGGTTTCTGGACCTCACTTCACCGCTTTCTCAACGTTTCCCAATCTCACCTGCGTGTCCCCGAAGTTGGGCGCCAGCTTGACAGCGGTTCGATAGGCCTCGGCGGCGGCTGAGAGTTGTCCCTTTTCTTCCAGAACACGACCTTGCCAGTAGAAGGCCAGCGGCGAGGGTGCAACTTGTGCTGCCCGCGCAAAATCCTGCAAAGCGGCGTCGAGTTTGCCCTCTTCGCGCTCGATCATGCCCCGGCCGATCAAACTATTCTGCTCATACGGATTCAGCGCAATGGCCGCGGTGAACTCCGCTGCCGCCTCATCCCGGCGCCCGAGTTGATTGAAGAGCACGCCCAGATTGTTGTGTGTCTGCGCGGCTTCCCGCTCGTCCGATGCATACTTCAGCGCGAGTTGATATTCACGCTGTGCTCGATCCAGTTCATTCTGCCGATGCAGCAGTGTGCCCAGATTGTAGTGCGGGGTCGCGAGTGTGGGCATCAACTGGATGGCACGCTCCAGGTGGGATACGGCCAAATCTGGGCGTCGCATTTCCATCAATGCCGATCCCAGATTCCCCTCGGCGATCGGATTCGCGTCCGTCACTTGAATGGCATGGGCAAACAGGCTGTAACTGTTTCGCCAGTATCCAATCTGGATGTGCGCCGTTACGGAATAGCCCAGCAGCACGGCCAACGCAATGGCAACCTGCGCCGCCCGGCTTAGCGAAATCCGCGCGGCGGCTTCAGAAAGCAGCCAGACGCCAATCACGAACAATCCCCAAAGAGGAAGATACGCGTACCGGTCCGCCCATGCCTGGCGCCCGACTTGGACGATGCCGATCACCGGCGCCAGCGTTCCCAGAAACCACAGCCAGCCCACCAGCAGATAGCGGCGTTCGCGGAAATGCCAGAACAACGCCGTGACCGCAGCCAGCACCGCCGAGGCGCCCAGCACTTTCCAGAGCGCGAGCGATCCCTCGGGATGGGGATAAAACACCGCCAGCCGCGACGGCCATACCGCCTTCTCCACATAAATGAAATAGGAGTAAATAGCGTTTTTCACCCGCATCGCCAGCGGCAAAAGCTCGGTCGATCCCAGGGCACCACCCGTGCGCTGCGCGTAGAGCGTAATCGCCGCGCTGGCCGCTGACAGCGCCAAGAGAGGAATTTTTTCGAGCACCAGCATGGAAAGTGGTGTCGCCGGAAACCGCTGCAGCGGCCAGAAATCCAGCAGTAGCAATGCACACGGGAGCGTGATCGCCATGGGCTTCGCCATCAGCCCCAGAGCGAACAGCAGCGCGACCAGCAGATAACGGCTTGCCCGCGGCCTCTTCACGTACCAGCCATAGGCGCCCAAGGTGAGCAAGAAGAAGAAAGTGCAGAGGACGGTCTTGCGCTCCGCTACCCACGCCACCGACTCCACGTTGAGCGGATGGATGGCAAACAGCCCGGCCACGAGGGTGCTACGCCCCACGAATCCGGTCGCCTTCGCCAGCAGCAGGAACAGCAACACCACGTTGGCGGCATGCCAGAAGACGCTCTGGGCGTGATGTCCCGCCGGCCCCAGCCCGAACAACCGCACATCGAGCATGTGCGAAATCCACGTCAGCGGGTGCCAATTGGCTTCTGCAGTCGAAGTAAAAGCCCACGCCAGGCTGCGTGAGGTCAGCCCCTGTTGAACATGCAAATTCGAGGTCACATAGGCGGGATCGTCGTAGTTGACGAACCCGTTTTGTAGCGCGGGGTAGTAAAGTGCCATAGTGCCGAGGAACAGAAAGAGCCCGACGAGAGGTACGGCGGTTCGATGCTTCGGCACTATTATTTTCTAGCAGGCCGGCGAGGGACGGGGATAGTCCTCAACTAGTGTCCGACAGGATGGTCGTCAGCACCAACATGATTGCGGGCAGAACAACTTTCCCACGGATTCGCCCCAAGACAGCCCGAATATCCGTCAATTAGAATCCGACGCCGCATCGGGAGTACTTGTTTCTCGCGTGCCCTCGCCCTGGTTACACGCACTTGCACCTCGCACGCACTGAATGCTGACGGCTGAGAGCTGAGTGCTGAGTGCTGCCCGTCACAGCTTCGGCAGCACAATCCCCTTTTGCGCCTGGTACTTTCCCTTGCGATCCTTATAGCTGACCTCGCAAACTTCGTCCGACTGGAAGAAGAGAATCTGGCACAGCCCTTCATTGGCGTAGATCTTCGCCGGCAGCGGCGTGGTGTTCGAGATCTCGAGCGTAACGAACCCTTCCCACTCCGGCTCGAACGGCGTGACGTTCACGATGATGCCGCAGCGCGCGTACGTGGACTTGCCCACGCAGATGGTCAGCACGTCGCGCGGAATCTTGAAGTACTCCACCGACCGCGCCAGCGCGAACGAATTCGGCGGCACGATGGCGACATCGGCGTTCACGGTCACGAACGAGCGCTCGTCGAAATGCTTCGGGTCGACAATCGTGCTGTTGACGTTGGTGAAAATCTTGAACTCGTCGGCCACGCGCAAGTCGTATCCGTAGCTCGACACGCCGTAGGAAATCACTCCCGCGCTCACCTGCTTTTCAGAGTACGGATTAATCATGTCGTGCTCTTGCGCCATGCGCCGGATCCAGCGGTCACTCTTGATCATGAAACTCCTTGGGAATTTGTGATTGGTAATTTGTAATTTGTAATTGGCAATTTTGCGCTGAGATCGAGACCCCGAATGGGCAGGGGTTTCAATCACAAATTACAAATTACCAATTACAAATCTGCTCGGCTGGTGCTGCCATATTACGAGATTGATCCCCCGGTTGACAATCCGCCCTATCTCCCTTAGCATCAATAACTTGAGGCACACCAATCCTCGGGAGACGGGGGACAGCAGTGATTAAGCTCGACATCATCAACGAAGTGGTCAATCGCACCGGGATCACCAAGACCAAGGCGGAGCTCGCCGTCGAAACCGTTTTCGAGAGCATGAAGAAAGCGCTCTCCACCGGCGACCGCATTGAACTGCGCGGTTTCGGCGTGTTCAACGTGCGTCCGCGCAAGACCGGCATCGGACGGAATCCGCGCACCGGCGCCGAAGTTTCCATTCCGCCCGGCAAGGCCGTCCGCTTCAAGCCCGGCAAGGAACTGCAATCGATTGATTAGCATTGCAGAGGTGAGAGGTCAGATTGCAGAGGTAAGTACTGCAATGGGTTCTTCGCCTCTGCAATCTGACCTCTAACCTCTGACCTCAGGTTCCCATGTCCGAACCCACATCCCCTTTTCCGGCCGCCCTCGAATGGAAACCGCAGCCCCAGCCCCGGGTCTGGATCATCCAGCCGCCGCGCGAGCGTTGGTGGTTGTGTATCCTCCTCCTAGCTGCGACCTTTCTTAGCACCCTGGTCGTGGGTGCCCGCATCTACGCCAATTTCGCGGCTCACCAACCGGCTTTCTCGTTCAACGACGACAGCATTTCTTTATTCCCAGTGGAGTGGATGTGGCAGGCTCCAGCAAGACTGATGCATGGGATCTCTTTTTCACTCACGCTGATGTTCATACTGCTCGCGCACGAGATGGGACACTACCTCTACGCCAGGCATTATCGCGTGTATGCGACGCCGCCATTCTTCATTCCATTTCCGAGCTTGATCGGCACGCTCGGAGCTTTCATCCGCATTAAGGGCCCGATCCCCAATCGCACTGCATTGTTCGATATCGGGATTGCCGGTCCGATTGCGGGCTTTGTCCCTTCATGTGCGGCTGTCCTAATGGGACTTTCGCTCTCGCACCCGCTAGTGCTCAGTAACACGCCACTCGAAATTGGACCGGGATTCCCCCTCGCTTTTCATCTTGCAGCCCGCCTGCTGCACCTCAACGTGCCGCTGGCGTCGCTGTCCTTGCATCCGATCGCGGTCGCCGGATGGGTGGGGATGTTCGCGACGGCACTGAACCTGTTGCCAGGCGGCCAACTCGACGGTGGGCACATTCTGTTTTCGGTGTTTCCGAAACTGCACCGATGGGTTTCGCTAGCCGTTGTGTTCGCACTCGTCCCGCTTGCCAAGTACTGCTGGATCGGCTGGCTGCTTTGGGCAGTAGTGCTGTGGCTAACCAGCCGGCATCCGCCGATTCCGAGTCGTCCAGACATTTCCACTACACGAAAGTGGCTCGCTGTCTGTGCGGTTGCAATCTTAGTATTCGCTTTCACGCCAGCGCCTATCACCCGCGATTCCGGACGGGAGAAATGGCCAGACATCCGCGACGGAAGCCGGGAAACGCTGCACGACCTCCGCGACGGCGTTCGCCACTTGCTGCATCGCAAATAATCTCTGTTAGTATTTTTCGCCGAGACCAAGAACCTCAGCATCTTCGGCAATCCGCGAACGACCGACGACCAGCGACCAACGACGCCCTTACATCAGCCACACCGCATCCACATCCACAATCACCTGCGTTCGCGGGATCTTTCGCGCCGCGGCTTCCGCCAGCATCGCGCGCAAAAGCGCATTCATCTTCTCGCGGCTGGGAGACTTCAGGATGAAGTGATAGCGGTAATCGCGCTTCAACCGCGTAATCGGCGCTGCTGCTGGCCCGAGCACGCGTATCCCTTCATGCCGCGTCTTCTCGAACCAGCGCCCGAGTTCGCCCGACCACGTCAGCGCCTCATCCAACTCTTCACTGCGGATCAGCACATTCGCAATCGCGCTGTAGGGCGGATAGTGCATCCAGGCGCGGAATTGCAGCTCTTTGTCGTAGAACCCGGCAAAATCGTGCCGCGCCGCAAACTGCACCGCGTAGTGTTCCTGAAAATAAGTTTGCAGCACAACCTTCCCCGGAGACTGTCCGCGTCCCGCGCGCCCCGCCACTTGCGTCAACAATTGGAAAGTTCTCTCCGCCGCGCGGAAATCCGGCAACCCCAGCGCCATGTCCGCTCCAACCACGCCGACCAGCGTCACGCCGTGAATGTCATGGCCTTTCGCAATCATCTGCGTGCCCACGAGCATATCGAGCGCGCCTTCATTCAGCGCGTTCAGCGCATGCTCGAAATCTTCCCGCCCGCGCACCGTGTCCCGATCGAGCCGCCCAATCCGCGCCTGCGGAAACATGCTGTGCAGCAACTCTTCCAGCTTTTCCGATCCCGTTCCGACAAAGTACACGTACTCGCTGCCGCAATGCGCGCACTTGTCGGGGATGTGCTCGACATGCCCGCAATAGTGGCATTCCATCTTGCGCTCGCGCTTGTGGTGGGTCATGGAGACGGCACAGTTCTTGCATTGCAACGTCTTGCCGCACGCGCGGCACAACACCACCGGAGAATACCCGCGCCGATTGAGCAGCACCATGACCTGCTCTTGTTTTTCCAGCCGCTCGCGGATTTCCTCCGCCAGTTTGCGCGAGATCACCTGCTCCTGTCCCGTCTCCTGAAACTCCTGCCGCATGTCGACAATCTCGACTTCCGGCAGCGGACGCATCTCCACCCGGTCCGGCAACTCCACGAGCGCATACTTGTTCTTCTTCGCGTTGTAGTACGACTCCAGCGAAGGCGTGGCCGAGCCCAGCACCACGACCGCTTCCGCCATCTTCGCCCGCATCACCGCCACATCACGCGCGTGATACCGCGGCGTCTCCTCTTGTTTGTAGGACGAATCCTGCTCTTCATCCACGATGATCAGCGCAAGATCGCTTACCGGCGCGAACACCGCCGACCGCGTTCCCGCCACCACCCGCGCCTCGCCGCGCCGGATGCGATGCCATTGCTCCGCCCGCTCCGCATCCGACAGCCCCGAATGCAAGATGGCAACTTCATCGCCGAACACCTGGTGCAGATCCGCCGCCACCGCCGGAGTCAGACCAATTTCAGGAACCAGTAAGATCGACGACCGCCCCTGCTCCAGCACCTGCCGCATACAGGCGAGATACACCGCTGTCTTTCCCGATCCCGTGACGCCGTGGAGCAGCAGACCGGCGAATTTGCGCGATCCCACGGCCTCGCCAATCTTGCCGAGCGCTTCTTTCTGCGCCGCGCTGAACTCGAACTCAAACGGAGACTGCCGAGGTTTGAGTTTTGAAAGTTTGACGCCGGAATCCGTGAAGTCCTGCGTCTCGTCCACCAGTTCAATCAACCCGCGCCGCACCAGCGTGCCCAGCGTAGTGCGCGGCACATCCAACCCGCGCAAAACCTCGACGGGCAAGCGCCCGCCAGAAGCAGCGAGCGCCTCAATCAAAGTCCGCTGGTTCTCATTAAGCTTCTTGTCGGTGGAGCGACGGGCGCCCCGCCCGTCCAGCGGAGGCGAGGCCTCCGCAGCTTCGGCGCCGAGCAGCACCGCCACTTTCACCAGCCGCGCCGCATCCCGAGCCGCCGACACATCCTCGCGCGCAATCCACTTCTTCCGCACCATCCCCGCGAGTAGCGCCTTCCCCACCCGCGTCGCCCCGCGCAAATTACCTTCGCGTACGCTCTCCCGCTCCGCCAGATAATCGAGCACGCGAAACTCAACCAGTTGCTGTTCCGGCGTCCGCTTCGACCGCGCCGGAGACCCCGACATCCCCGCCAGATGCAGCGCCAACCGCCCCTCATCGGTGATGCGGTACGCGACCGCCCGCTTGAATTCCGCCGAAAGCGGCAGCATGGTACGAAAGACTTCGCCCACCGGCGCAAGATAGTAGCTGGCAATCCACTTCCCAAGTTTCAGCAGATGTTCATCAAGAACCGGCGAGAGGTCGAGCGCCTCGATCACCTTCTTGATCTTTATTTGAGAAGCGTTGACCTGCGGCGGACGGTCATGCAATTCAACCACGATGCCCGAAAGCCGTTGCTGCCGGAACGGCACCAGCACGCGCCCGCCAACGACCGGCTCCATGCCCGGTGGAATGGCGTAGGTGAACACCATGTCGAGCGGCACGGCAAGAGCGACGTCGCAGAAGAGGGGCATGTGCGTCCAACAAACAACAGGACGAAGGTAGTCTAGTCGGGCTTCTTATGGGCCCGGTAGCCGTCTATCAGATAGTCGGGAAGGTGGATATATTTCAGAATCTCACCCAGTATCTGCGGGTTTAGGTATAAGGGCGCATTTGTGGCCTTTAACCATGTCTTCATGCTGATTTTTCGTCTGTGTCTCCTTCCAAAGAAGGCATTGTTCCAGAGCAATGGCTCATGCGCAGGGTCCCCCGTATCGTCCATCACTCTTTCCAGATATCCCCTGTCCAGCCGGTACTTGGGCGCTATGACACCCTGCCGTAATTTGACGAGTCTTGGTGCCTCAGAGAGTGTGCAGTAACGACGAAGTTCCCACACCGCTCGATCTAAGTTAACGATGTCTAGACCATACGCAACTCGCGATACCTCGAGGTATCGGAACCTCCCGATCTCGTCAATACGCTCAACAAAATTCATCGTTCGAGGTGAGAGATCAAGAAAGATTTTGTCGGACGTTCTGATCAAATTGAGGGCTTTACGAAGATCATGCAACACCCTCTTCCCGGGGATCCGATTCAGCAGAAGAATGCACTTCAGGTACTTCTCGACGGTCTGCTGACTTCCCCAAAGAGAGTTCGCGGCTAACCCAGCCCGAAAGGCCATTCGTGCAGCAATGTAAACCTCGTCACCCTCATCCCGAAAACAGCGGATTGCAAAATCATTTATGAGAAGTTCAGTGTTGCCATGAGATTCCACTCAGAACTCTCTTTCAGCCCCGGGCCGTTGCGGGATCACTGCGCGTTCTTCCCCACCGGCGGCTTCATCCCCAACTCCTTCATCACCATTTGCAAGTCTTTCCACGCCTCGCCCTTCTGTCTCGGATCGCGCAGCAGAAACGCCGGATGGTAGGTGACCGCCAGCTTGCATCCATCCCAGTTGGGATCGTTGCTGCGCACGCCCGCCGGCCTGAAGTCGTAAAAGCGCCCGCGCAATTGCATCATCGAAGCATTCATCGCCAGCAGCGTCTTCGCCGCGACCGCTCCGAGCGCGACCACCACCTTTGGCTTGACCACCGCGATCTGCCGCATCAGAAACGGTGAGCAGGTCGCGCACTCCTCGCGCTCCGGCGTGCGATTCCCGGGTGGGCGGCACTTCACGATATTCGCGATGTACACCTGCTCGCGCTCGATCCCCATCGCTTTGATCATGTTGTTGAGCAGTTGCCCGGCGCGCCCGACGAAAGGTTCGCCCTGCGCGTCTTCATCGGCGCCCGGCCCCTCGCCCACGAACATCAACTCGGCGGTCGGATTGCCAACGCCAAACACAATCTGCTTCCGTCCCTGCTTGTGGAGCACACAGCGCGTACAGTCGCCCAGGTCTTCGCGGATTATTTTCAGCGCCTGCACCGGATCGCTCACACTCTGCTCGGGCTTCAGCGCGATCGCCTCACAAATATTCTCTTCCACAACCGGCATGGCGACCGCTGTGGCTTTCCGTGGACTCATTGCTTCTCCCGATTCTGTCTGATTTGTCGAAACAGCGGTTTCTTCTTCGCCCACTGCAATTGGCACTTCGCCCACGCCGCTCGACACTGGCCGCCGGTAGAAGTCGTAGATCCCCATCTCGTTGTAGTAGCGGATACGCGCGGCAAGTGCGTGTCGAAGTTCAGGGTCGAGGACGTGGGGCATTGCGGATAAGGATAACAACTTTTCCCCACACAGACACAGAGTCACGGAGAAATCAGAAAAGAATGGTTTCCCCTGTGTACCTCTGTGCCCCTGTGGTAAAGATCTTTTTCTGGACCACAGAGATCACAAAGCACTCTGTGACTTTGTGGTCTATAGGTGTGCTAACGGGATGCGACGCCGCTGCGTTTCCGCAGCTTCACAACCTGGTCCAGCACGCGTTGCGCGACTTCCCATTTCGAGGTCTCGGGAACCTCGATCACTTCGCTCTGAGAGATGATCGTGACCGCGTTACGGTCGGAATCGAAACCAATGCCCTCGCGCGAAACGTCATTCACTATGATCGCATCCAACGATTTCGACGCCAGCTTCTTACGCGCGTTTTCCAGCACGTTCTCCGTCTCGGCCGCAAATCCCACGACGATCTGCGCTGTCTTCCGGCGCGCCACCTCCGCCAGAATATCCGCCGTCGGTTCCAGTTCCAGCGTCATCTCGCCCTGGCGCTTGATCTTCTGCCCCGCCGCCGCTTTCGGCCGGAAGTCCGCCACTGCCGCTGTCTTGACCACCACGGTACTCTCGGGCAGTAACTTCAAGACCGCCGCCAGCATCTCTTCCGCTGTCTCCACCCAGGTCAGTTCCGCCGCGTCCGGAGCGGCAATCGCAGTCGGCCCGCTCACCAGCAACACGCGCGCTCCGCGGCGCAGCGCCGCTTCCGCAATGGCATAGCCCATGCGCCCGCTCGACCGGTTCGTCAAATACCGCACCGGATCGATCTTCTCCCGCGTCGGCCCCGCCGTTACCAGCACCGTTTCGCCCGCCAGCTCCTGCGAGGCGCCCAGCGCTTCCATCACCGCCGCCACAATTGTCTCGTTCTCCGCCAGCCGCCCCGACCCGGTCATCCCACATGCCAGATAGCCCTTGCCGGGCTCCACAATGCGAACGCCGCGCTTCCGCAGAATTTCCAGATTCGCCTGCGTGGCCGCGTGATTCCACATGTTGACGTTCATCGCCGGAGCCACTACCACCGGAGCGGTGGTCGCGAGATAAAGCGTGCTCAGAAAGTCGTTCGCAATTCCCTGCGCGAAGCGCGCCAGCACATCGGCCGTTGCCGGAGCCACCAGCAGCGCATCAATCGCCTGCGCAATCGCAATGTGCTCGATCGCCGACTCGACATTCGCCTGCAATTCGTCCGAGCCGAACAGGTCGGTGATGACTTTTTCTCCGGAGAGCGCTGCGAACGTGAGAGGACGAACAAACTCCTGCGCCGCTCGCGTCATGACGACTTGCACACGAATGCCGCGGTCCTGCAGCAGGCGCACAATTTCCGCCGCCTTATAAGCTGCGATCCCACCGGACACGCCCAGCGCAATTTTCATAGCAGGAAGGCGGCGGCCACGGCTTCAAGATCCGGCCCCGCCTACAGAGTTGATATCGCCAACCTGGCGCGAGATTCAGCCCCGCGTTGGCGGCGCAAAAAACAACGCCGGCACTTATTTATTGCCGGCGATACATATCTAAGCGTCTTCCGCGAACACCTTGCTTAGAGTCTCGCTCGCGGCCACAACCGGCAATTTCGGAATCTCCGGAATCAGCCATTTCACCTTGCCGGCCTTGATTTCATCCTGCGCGATGCGGCAGGGTTTGCGCGATCCGGTATCGATCACCGGCGGTGCGCCGCCTTGCAGTTGCCGTGCCCGCCGCGCCGCTACCAGAATGTAGCGATAGTTGCTGTCGAACCCTTCAATCAGCTTCATGCACTCTCCCCCAAAACTTCATGTGCCCTTTACCGCCTGCGGGTTAAAGGAAGCTAGAATCGGCTGCACCCGCTCGCGCGCCTGTTCCAGCCGGCAAGCCTGTGCGCTCTCCACTCGCCGCTTTTCTTCCCCGGAAGGTTCCGCCCCGCTTCGCAGCAACCGCACCGCCAGCACTATGTCCTTTAGTTCGTCCGCGGATTGCTCAAGCAGGTTGTTTACTAATATATAGTCGTATTTCGAGTAATTCTCAATCTCACGTCGGGCCGTGTCCAACCGGCGACGAATTACTGCCTCCGAATCCAGCCCCCGGTTCCGCAGCCGCCATTCCAGCTTCTCCCGGTCCGGCGGAAGAATAAAGATGCTCACCGCGTCCGGGATCTTCTCCTCCTTGATCTGCCTCGCCCCCTGCACATCGATATCCAGCAGCAGGTCGTTGCCGCGCGCCTCGGCCTCGCGCAGAAAGCGGCACGCCGTACCGTAATAGTTTCCGAAAACTTCCGCGTGCTCCAGAAACTCATCGGCCGCGATCATGGCCTCAAATTCTTCCCGTGAGACGAAGAAATATTCCTTTCCGTTCTGTTCGCTTCCGCGCGGCGGGCGCGTCGTGTACGAGATCGAGAAGTCCAGGTGACGAACCATCTTGAACAGTTCGTTCACCAGCGTGGATTTGCCCGAACCCGACGGCGCGGAAACAATGTAAACGATGCTCATTCCAGGTTCTGCACCTGCTCCCGCGATTTCTCGATCTCCGACTTCATCAGCAGGCCTGTCTCGGTAATCTTCAACGCCTCGCCCGCCAGGCCCGAGGTCTTCGAAAGCAGCGTGTTCGCCTCGCGGTTCATTTCTTGCAGCAGGAAGTCCATCTTCTTGCCCACCTCGCCACCCTGGTCGAGCAAACCGAGAAAATGCTTCACGTGCGCATTCAGCCGGACCAGCTCTTCCTGGATGTCGCTGCGATCCACCAGCACCGCCACTTCCTGCAGGATCCGCTCTTTGTCCACCTGTGCGCCGAGCAACTCCATCATGCGCGACTGCAGCCGCTCCGAGTAGCTGCGCAGAATGGTGCTGCGATGGGCTTCCACCCCCGCCGCCGCTTTTTCCAGATTCGCCATGCGAGCGCGCAACTCGGTGCTGATGCTCCGGCCTTCTTCTTCGCGCATCTCATTCAGCCGGGAAAGCGCTTCTTCCACTCGCGCCATCACCGCCGTCTCCAGTTCGTCTCCCGATTTCTCGGCCCCCGAATCCATCGCGCCCGGCATCCTCAGAACCACGTTCAGGTCGGGCTCACCCTCAACCCCAAATTCATCGGCTGCCGCGCGGAACGCCTCCACGTAGCCGGCAATCAGCTGCCGGTTGAGCGCGACCCCGTTCGTGCCCGAGCGATCCAGGTTAAGGATCACTTCCACGTGGCCGCGAGCCAGTTTCTCTTTCAGAATCCGGCGCAGCTTCATCTCCAGCGCGTCGGTATCGGACGGCAGCCGGAAGTGAAGATCCAGAAAACGATGATTCACTGATTTCAGCGATAGCGCAAACGCCAGCTGGGCATTGACCTGCCCTTTGACCTGCGCGAATCCCGTCATGGAGCGAAGTGGCATGGGCCCTGTTCCTTTGCCGAATCGAAACTACCGCGGCACAACTCCGGCACGCGGCGCGTCGGCTTCGGCAAACTGCAATTCGTAAAGCCGCCGGTACGTGCCCAACTTTTGCATCAGCTCTTCATGCGCGCCAATGTCGCTGATCGTGCCGTTTTCGAGTACCACGATACGATCCGCGCGGCGCACGGTCGAGAGCCGATGCGCAATCACAAACACAGTACGCCCACTCATCAGATTTTGCAGCGCGGATTGCACCAGCGACTCTGACTCGCTGTCCAGCGCCGACGTTGCCTCATCCAGAATCAGAATTGGCGCGTTCTTCAGGATCGCCCGCGCAATCGCGATCCGCTGTCGCTCCCCGCCCGAAAGCCGCACCCCGCGCTCCCCGATCATCGTGTTATACCCGTCAGGAAGC
The DNA here is from genome assembly GCA_003131315.1 of Acidobacteriaceae bacterium. GTDB lineage: Bacteria > Acidobacteriota > Terriglobia > Terriglobales > Acidobacteriaceae > Acidiflorens. The sequence continues at coordinate 3,298 of PKUV01000171.1, read as the reverse complement.
CCGCGAACGAATCCATGCGCTCGCGCCGCTCGCGCCGCTTCTTCCACCTGCTTCTGCGATACATGCGGCTGGCCGTAGGCGACATTATTCCTCACCGTATCGTTGAACAACACCGTCTCCTGCGTGACAATCCCGATCTGCGATCGCAGCGACGCCAGCGTCACATCCCGCACATCGTTGTCGTCAATCAGAATCCGCCCGCGGCTGACGTCAAAGAAGCGCGGGATCAGGTGCACCAGCGTGCTCTTGCCCGCGCCGCTCGATCCCACCACCGCCAGCACCTCGCCCGCCTTCACTTCCAGATTGATGTCATGCAGCACCAGCGGCGAATCCTCGGCGTTTTCATTGGAATAGGAGAAAGACACGTCCGCGAACCGGATCGCTCGCGCAAACTTCCCCATCCGTTTCGCTCCCGGCTTCTCCCGCACTTCGTCTTCGATATCCATGAAACGGAAAATTTCCGACGAGGCTCCCACCGCCTGCTGGAAATTGTTGTTGAACTGCGCGAACTTGCGCACCGGGTCGTACAGCTTGAACACCGCCACAATGAAGGCCAGAAATGTTCCGGCCGTAAAAACGTGCTTGTTGATCGCGTCCCGGCCCATCAGCAGCAGCAGCGCAATTGCAATCGAGCCCAGAATGTCCATCAGCGGAGAGCTGATCGCGAACGCCGCCACCAGCCGAAGATTCGCCCGGAACAGCCGGCGCGCGGCGGCGCGAAAACGCTCCACCTCCCAGTTCTCCATGCCAAACGCCTTGACGATTCGGTTCCCGGTAATCGTTTCGTGCAGAATGTTCTGGATCTCGGCCAGCTTGTCCTGCCCGCCCCGCGTCGTGCTGCGCACTTGCCGGCCGATTTTTCTCGACGAGTACAAAATCACCGGGACGAACAGCAACAGCACCCACGCCAGTTTCCCTCCCAGCAGAACCACCACCACCGCCGTAAAGATCAGAGTGAAAAACTGCTGCAGGAATTCCGCCAGCACGGAAGACATCGCGTATTGCACCCTCTCGATATCGTTGACGATCGTCGAGAGCAACGTGCCCGTGGTGTGTTTCGCGAAAAACGCCGCCGAACTCCGCAGGATGGCGTTATACAAATCGTCCCGCAGGTCCGTGATCATCCCAAAACCCGCGTAGTTCACCAGGTAGGTTCCGGCGTAGTCGAAGATCCCCTTCAATACCGTGGCTGCCACCAGCGCAAAGGCGACCACCGTCCATGGATTCTGGAAGTGCGACGGAACCAGTTGCTGGAGATTAAGAAAGCGCTCGGTACCCGGCAGCTTGAACAACTGGATGGTTCTTCCCTGGGAGCCTGGATTCAATACGCGATCAAAGATCGGGCCGATGAGCAGAACCCGGCCTGCATCCAACAGCCCCACCAGCGCCATCAGCGCCACCGAAGCCAGAAACGGCCACCAGTAAGGCAGCACGTAACGCAGCAGGCGGGTCAGTGGACGGGGCTTTGCTGGTGTTCCTTCACTCTTCGCGCCCGCCACTGTGGAGGTTGCCATGCGTCTAAGGCTCAATTCTACATGGGCGACGGGATGCCGGCTCTAGCTGCTGACCTTCCAAGGCGAAGGGCTAACAGCGTGAAGCGAACAGCGACCGGCGTCTTTCCTACTTCGGACTGTCTCGATGCACAACCTTCACTTTGTACCCCGCTTTGCGCAGCCGCTTGCTTACATCTTCGGCGATCATCACCGAGCGGTGCTGTCCGCCCGTGCATCCGAAACTGATGGTTAGGTAGCTTTTTCCCTCGTGAATGTAGTGCGGCAGCAAATAGATCAGCAGTTCGGAGATGCGGTTAATGAACTCCTGCGTCTGCGGAAACGATCGGATGTATTTGGCGACCCGAGGATCCCGTCCCGTCAGCGCGCGAAACTCCGGCACGAAATGAGGATTGGGCAGAAAGCGCACATCAAACACCAGGTCGGCATCTTCCGGCAATCCGTGCTTGTATCCGAAACTCACGCACGAGACCAGAATCGTCTGCTGGCTCCCCGACTGCTGTTTGAAGCGGTCGGTCAAGTGCGCCCGCAGTTCATGAACATTAAATTTGGAAGTGTCAATGACCAGGTCGGCAATCTTGCGAATCGCCCGCAGATGCCGCCGTTCGGCGCCGAGCGATGCCCGCACCGTCGTGCCCGTCCCCAGCGGATGCGGCCGCCGCGTCTCGCTGAAACGCCGCAGCAACGCGGCATCGCTCGCTTCCAGATAGATCACCCGCGTGGGCATCGTCCGCTTCAGCGACTTTAGAATCGCCGGCAGCTTCTCTAGTTGCGAACCCTCGCGCACATCCACCACCAGCGCCGTGCGCGGAGTCTCTCCCGACTGCAACGCCAGTTCGGCAAAACGCGGAATCAACTCCACCGGCAGATTGTCCACGCAATAGTAGCCAAGATCTTCGAAGGCCTTCAGCGCCGAAGCCTTCCCCGATCCGCTCATGCCGGTAATGACGACCAGTTCCGCCGCAGTGTGCGGCTCGCCCTTACGCCCGCGAGTTTTTCCCGCCGCGGGTTTTCCCGCCGCGCGCCTCACGTTCTTAAGTTTGCTGCGCAATGGCATGGCGAAATCTTAGCATTTCGGAGGGGAGTGAAGCCGGGGAAGGACACGCCGTCGTTAGTGTAATCCTAGCTTCGGGCTGCGAGCCACGGACAGACAGCCCCGTGTGCGCTCGCAGCCCAAAGCTCGTAGCGAATCATTTACTGCTTGTCGTAGACGGAAACGCTCTGAATCTTCTTGCCCGCAGCGTCGGTCCCGCTCGCAGTGAGTGTGCGGCTCTTGCCGTCGGCCGCGAGAACGACTCGACCGGTCATGGTAACTTTGCCGCCCTTCTTGACGGTCAACTCCAGGGTGCGGTCGTCGATCTTCTTGAGCGACCGCATATCGGAAGACGGGTCGCCGGTAACCGGATAGTCTTTGCCGTCATACTTGCCCGTCCACTCGTTATGCGTGGGCTTCCCTTTACCGTCAACGCCGTCCACCGTGGCTTTTATGCTGTCGCCAACGGCTTCGTACTTAACGGTAAGGTTCTTGGGGAGTCCCGCATCGATCTTCGATTTGGCTTCGTTGAGCTTCCAAGTCCCGATGTTTGGGTCGGCAGCGAAGCACAGCGTGGCGCCGGCAAAGAGCGTGACGAGCAGCCATACGGTTGTTCTCAGTTTCATGTTGCCTCCTGGTTGTGGAACGGATAGCTAGCGAGAAAGGAAGGCTAGCGACAGAGAGAGGCATTCTAGTGTTGCGCCCCCCTTTCCGCAACCAGCAAATTCCACCGTGTCGTTAGCACATGATATGT
>PKUV01000115.1 GCA_003131315.1 Acidobacteriaceae bacterium | reverse complement strand
AAACGCGAGCTACTGGCCGAGAAGAATGAGTTCAACATCACCTCGGGACTCTCTACGTTTTGACCGCACTTCCTCGCGCCTAGGGTTTCCCCTGTGTTCCTCTGTGTCCCCTGTGGTTCCGCCTTTTCTCGGCTACCGTAACCTTCTCTGGTGTACTCCGGACGACAGTTTCCGCGAAATCCAGCAAAGCTCGATAATTCGCGACGCAGTCAGCATCACCCCACTGCCAGCGCCCAATCCTGAAAGCCTTTCCCGAACTCCTCAGCCCAAGCAAGGCACTCCGCTCTCTCCGGCACAGCTCTAAGAACGCGCTCCGGATACTCATCATAAGTCCGCCCATCGAGCAATCTGCCGTTCTTAGCTTTTCGCACCCCGCCCCATTGCTTAAAGAAGAAGGGCACGCCTTGCATCCGGCACTGCTTCCGAATGGAGACCACCCACTCCCGCTTCATCGGACGTGCCCCCGGCCCGCTCTCGCCGCCGACAATCGCCCAGGTAATGCCTGACAGGTTGATTTCGCCGAGGTCTTCCAGCAACGGCTCGATGGATAGGAATCGGACTTTCGCAGGCGCCTGTCGAAGATGATCCACTCGGGGCAAACCATGTTTCCGATCCTCAACGCTGACGCCCCACCAGATATTTTCCTGCTCCGCCGCAAAACGCAACCTGCCCTTGAGCAACTGCAGCAGCCTCTCCGACCTCTTCGTCAGCACCTGATAGGTGTGCCAATTCGCCGTAGCCATCACCCGCGAGACGGCCTCCGCATACTCATCCGGCACTCCCGTCTGAAACAGATCGCTCATCGAATTCACGAACACCAACTTGGGAGACCGCCATCCAAAAGGCTCCGTCAGCTTCTCCGGCACCAGCCGCAGATCAAACCCCTGTTCATAAGGATGCCCCTTAACCCCGCGAAACCGCTCCGCAAACGTCTCGGCATAGCAATGCTTGCACCCAGGACTAATCTTGACGCAGCCCCGGACGGGGTTCCATGTTGCGTCGGTCCATTCGATGTGGGAGTTCAGTGACAAGGTCTAGCCCCAGAAAGATTTATTACCATAGGATTTGTACGCCGATAGTTTCAGCGAAGCCCGCCTGCCAGCGGGCATTTTCCCGCCGATTATACGACTGTCTGTGAGATAATTCCGGCCTTCCCCTTGGCGTAGTTCGGTCCCCAATAAAATCTTCGCGGAGGAACACTCAATGGCAGATCAGATTCAGATCATGGGCAAGAAAGCTAAGCGCGGTGACAGGATGACGAAGGGCAAGGGATGGAGGCTTGCAGTCCTAAAAGGGGATAAGCGAATTTTTGTAGGCACGTTGCTTGAGACTATCAATATTGGCGATAAGCGAATCGCCATTTTCAGCGTCCCCAAATAGAGGAGGCCGTACATGGCTAAGGGCAACGACAAGAAGGTGGTAAAGCAAACCCGTGAACTGTTGCTGAGTACGCTCGGAAATCTCTTGGAGTCTCATCGGGAAAGAAGATTCAAGTCTTCGAACGGTACTCCTTTATCGCGGGGAACGTTCTGCCAAGCTAACAATCTCAATGAAAGCAACGTGGCGTTCATCGAAACGGGCCGTGTCGTTGAATTGGGGTTCAATCAGTTGCGTCGATACCTCGCCACCACCTACGGGCGGAGCGATGTTAGATTCACAACTTCAGCGAGGAAGGTTTACGACGGGCTTAAGGAATTGGAGAAGTTTCTGAAAGAGCTTTGAAGGTGGCGGGTACCCCAGCTAACCTCGGGGTGCCGCACCCATTCGCGCTTTTGCGAATGAGTGGGACTTGCGGTCAGGAAACAGATGGTTAATTCTTTACAGCCATGTAAATAATTTCGCACCGTGTAAATATTTAATCACCCAGTAAAGATTTACAAAGCCGTAAATTTCCTTGCGCTAATATCTAGTCCTGTGTATACTCATTCGCATGGACGACGATTTTAAGCCTTACGATAAGTATCCATCCCTGACAGATGAGCGTCTATCGGTAATTGCTAGCGCTCTGCGTGACGTGCGCAAGAACACGTTGGCTCTGTACGACCCACTCAACGGGGACAATGAATGGTCTCACGGTTGCCGGGTTTATGTACGGTCGTGTTTCACGATAAGGGAACTGTCAAAGAAGCAACTCTGGTTGAGTCTTGTGGCAGAAGCGCCCAAACTTCGTTTCACCTTCGCAATTGACGGCATTCCAATCAGGTTTTATAAGGGGGCCCCCGATGATCCCCCAGACAACTATCTCATTACAACCTACGGGGAATTACAACAGCGTCAACTATTCGAGGGACTGCGCCCGTTAGACAAGATTCTGAGGCTTGCCATTGAGACAGATCGTGAAGGTCAGGTATCCACTGTCAAACTTGTGGAATTGGATGAAGCAGGGGAAGCAGTCGGCGTCCATCTCGTCCCATTTGGCACCGCCCCCAGCAATGTTGTTCCTATCGAAACCAAGCCAGTTGATCTAGCGCCTGTTGAACTTGAGCCGCTGGAAACCGAAGAAGAACAGCAAGACAAGAAGAAAGAGAAGAAAAAGAAGACGCAATGACCGAAACGCTGGCGTATAGCGGATCACTTTGGGAAGCACGAGCACGGGATGTTTTTTGGGGAGAGCGACTACAGGTTGCGCGAGAATTTAAAGGTCTGACACAGAAGGAAGTTAGTGAAGCGGTATCGGCCTCCACTGCATTGGTGTCTTTGTGCGAAGCAGGCAAGAAGAATCCCTCTCGCGATCTCGTTGAAGCGTTCGGCTCCGTCCTCGGATTCGAGCCTGAGTTCTTTTATGGTGAAATCGAAGACGTGTTCCGCGAGGAACAATGCAGCTTTAGGCATAGACGCTCCACTCCTGAGCGGACGAAGAACAAGATTCGAGCACATGCAACGCTGATCGGCATGGTAATTGCCCAACTAAAATTACTGTTTCGTTTCCCTGCTCAAGACATTCCACATATACCAGCTTCGGTTTCCAGCGCTGAAGAAATCGAAGCCGCCGCCGAACAATGCCGCACGCATTGGAAGCTCTCTCTTGATAGTCCACTCATGCAGATTTGCCGCGCCATGGAACATGCTGGCGTGATCGTTGTGCCTCATCTGGCTGAATCAAAAAAGGTGGACGCTTTCTCGCGTTGCGGCCCAACGGCTATTATCTTCTTGAATCAGACTATTCGGAGCACATCGCGCTGGAATTTTGACATCGCCCACGAATGCGGGCATCTCGTGATGCATCCCGGCATCCACACCGGAAGTGTAGAGACCGAAATGGCGGCCAATAGATTCGCTAGTGCGTTCTTGTTGCCGCGCAAAGCATTCGCCCGTGATTTTCGAGTCGCATCTTTCTCGTGGCCGCATATTTTCGCGCTAAAGCGACGTTGGCGTGCTAGCGCATCGGCCATTGTCAGACGGGCATACGAGCTAGGGCTGCTCGGAGCCGTTGAATATCGAAAGGCGTGTAAGCACATGGCTTGGAAAGGATGGCCCACTCATGGTGAACCCGAGGAACCCTCTTTCCAAGAACCAGAGGTCCTTGCCACGGCACTGAACTCGCTGGGAACTAGAATCGAATTGACAGTTGAGGCGTTGTGCAAGCAACTTCACTTCAATGCTGACACGTTCAAGGAAATTACTGGAGTTGTCGTTTCGCCCTCCAGCCCCAATAAAGTCGAGCCAATTCCCTTCCCCCGATGATCTACTCCAAACCGACACTACCCATGCCCTTAACCCGCAGTTTCAAAGAAACCATACAAGCCCGCGTAAAGCGCGACGCTGCGTTCCGCAAGGAACTTTTGCGCGAAAGTGTCGAATGCTTTGTCCTTGGAGACATCGAAACCGGCAAGGCTGTGCTGCGCGATTACATTAACGCCACCATCGGTTTTGCCAAACTCGCAGAAGCCACGCACCACTCTGCCAAGAGCCTGATGCGGATGCTGAGCCCCTCCGGCAACCCGCAGGCCCGCAACCTGTTCGAAATTGTCGAGTATCTTCAGCGCAAAGAAAAAGTCCGCTTCGAGGTAGTGGCGAGCATTCGCCGCGGCCTTGCGCAAGCTCGAAAAGGCGCAGGCCGCCCGGCAGACGAAGTATTTGACGAATTGGAACGCCAAGACGCTTGACAATAAGAGCTATAATAGAACTTAGGTTGCAGTCCAGTGCGGCCGCGCCGATTTCTACGTAAGTTCTTTGAAATCTATATTTTGCGCGACTTAGTAAGTCCAACTCCTTGATTCTAAAGACTAAGTCCGAAAAAGAGGCCGGTAACTCCTTTGTTATGAATATTTTGCATTAACTCCTTTAAAATGAGGATTTTAATAAAATAGGGGGGGGTGGGGGGTACCCCAGTCGCTCCGGTCAAGTCGCTTCTACTGACGGCTGAGAGCTGAGAGCTATCTACAGCGGAATATTCCCATGCTTCTTAGGCGGATTCTTATCCCGCTTGGTCTCCAGCATCGCCAGCGCCTGGATCAGCTTCTTGCGTGTCTCTCGCGGCTGAATCACAGCATCCACAAATCCGCGATCAGCCGCCACGTATGGGTTAGCCAGGCGCTCGCGGAATTCTTCAATCTTCTGTTGGCGAACCGCTTCGCGATTTTCAGCGCCGTCCAGCTCGCGCTTGTAGACAATATCCACCGCGCCTTCCGGCCCCATCACCGCGATTTCAGCGCTCGGCCAGGCATAATTCACGTCGGTGCGAATATGTTTCGACGCCATGACGCAATACGCGCCGCCGTAGGCTTTGCGCGTAATCACGGTCACTTTCGGCACGGTCGCCTCGGCAAACGCATACAGCAACTTCGCGCCATGCTTGATGATTCCGCCATATTCCTGCTGCGTGCCGGGCAGGAAGCCGGGCACGTCCTCAAACGTCACCAGCGGAATGTTGAAGCAGTCGCAGAAGCGCACGAAGCGCGCACCCTTCACCGACGCATTGATATCGAGCGTGCCGGCGAGCATCGCGGGCTGGTTGGCCACGATCCCGACCGGCTTCCCGTTGAAGCGCGCAAAGCCCACAACGATGTTCTTCGCATAGTGCTCGTGAATTTCGAAAAAATAGCCGTCATCCACCACCGTGTGAATCACGTCTTTCATGTCATACGGCATGTTCGATTGATCGGGGATCAGCGTGTCGAGCTTCTCGTCCAGGCGATCGATCGGGTCGGTGCAGGGCTTGCGCGGCGGGTCTTCCAGATTGTTCGACGGAATAAAGCTCAACAGCTCGCGGACCATCGACAGACACTCGGCGTCATCGCGGCACATGAAGTGAGCCACGCCTGAAGTTTCGTTGTGCGTGTGCGCTCCGCCGAGCTGGTCTTTGGTGACCTCTTCGTGCGTCACCAGCTTGATCACGTCTGGCCCGGTGATGAACATGTACGAAGTCTGGTCCACCATCAGGATGAAATCGGTGATGGCGGGTGAGTACACGGCGCCGCCCGCGCACGGGCCCATGATGGCCGAGATCTGTGGCACCACTCCGCTATAAAGCGTGTTGCGCAAAAAGATGTCGGCGTAGCCGGCCAGCGACATCACGCCTTCCTGAATGCGCGCGCCCCCCGAATCGTTCAGTCCGATGACCGGCGCGCCCATCTTGGCCGCCAGGTCCATGATCTTGACGATCTTCCCGGCGTTGGCCTCGGAGAGCGAGCCGCCGAACACGGTAAAATCCTGCGCAAAGACAAAGACCAGCCGTCCTTCCACGCGGCCGTAGCCGGTGATGAAACCGTCGCCGTAATATTTTTGCTCGGCCATGCCGAAATCGTTGCAGCGATGCGTGACCAGCTTGTCGGTTTCCTCGAAGGTGCCCTCGTCGAGCAGAAATTCGATGCGCTCGCGAGCCGACATCTTGCCCTCTTTGTGCTGCCGCTCGCGCCGCTGCGCTCCGCCGCCTTCCTGAGCCATCTGGTCTCGTTTTTTTAGTTCAGCAATTTTCTCTTCGAGTTTCATAGGCAGACATTATAGGCGAGGGAGGATCGCGTTTCGCTGATCGGCTCTCGGCTTTTGGGAAGCGAAGAGCGAACGACGAATAGCGAACAGCGACCAGCGAACGACGCGCCTCACGACCGCAGGGCCGCGGAGTCAAACAGATTCAGAAATTCTATTTTCTTTTCTGGCGGCAGGAAGGACGCCTCGAAGGAATTGCGCGCCAATTCTCGCAGGTGTTCGTCGGTGAAGCCGAACGTCTCCTGAACCAGACAGTACTCTTCGACCAGCGAGGTACGAAACATGGCGGGATCGTCGGTGTTGAGGGTCAGCATCAGGCCCTGGTCGAAGTAGCGGCGCACCGGATGTTGCGCGAGTTCGGTGCAGCAGCCCGTCCGCAGATTGCTGGTCACGCAGATTTCAATCGGAACCTGGCTCCCGGCCAACTCTTCGATCAATTCCGGATCCTGCCCGGCGGTAAGGCCGTGGCCGATGCGTTCCGCTTTGAGGTTCAGCGCGCCCCAGATGGACTCCGGCCCGGCTTTTTCACCGGCGTGAGCCGTGAGATGAAGACCGTGCTCCGCGGCGCGAGCGTAAACCGCCGTGAACCACTCCGGCGGGCCCGCGCGCTCGTCGCCGCCAATGCCGAAGCCAACCACGTTGCGCTCGCGAAAATGGATGGCGAGATCAAGCACGCTCTGCGCTTTGTCGGCGCCGAACTGCCGGACGGCATCGAATATCCACAACAGCGAAATGCCGAAGTCTTTCTCGCCGCGCTCGCGGCCACGTTCTAGCCCCTCGAAAATCGCGGCGAAATCCTGTTTGCGCCAAAGGCAGACGCCGGCCGAAACTATAACCTCCGCATGCAGAACGTTCTGCGATTTCAGGCGCTCCATCAGCCGGCAAGTAATCAGCTCGTAGTCTTCGGGAGTGCGCAAGTGTCCCGTCACATCCTTGAAAGCCGTGAGGAAACCCGTGAAGTCTTTGTAGTTGTAGAGTTGGTCGACTTCGGCGAGCGAGGCCCCGCCCATCCCGTGACGTCGACGCAGTTCCAGCAGCGTGGATGGCTCGATTGAGCCTTCGAGATGCAGATGGAGCTCGGCCTTGGGGAGCGAGAGGACGAAGCGGGAGGGCTCCGAAGGCATGCAACGATTCTAAAGGATCGGGTGATGTGAAGATCGGGTCATCTGGTGATCGGGCCATCGGGTGATCTGAGTTCAAAATCAGAATCCAGATCACCCGATGGCCCGATCACCCGATCACCCGTTTTTTTTCTCTTTGCAGAACTCGCTATGGTGGCGGCTGTAGAAGATGTAGATCACCAGCCCCAGCGCCAGCCAGATCACAAAGCGCAGCCAGGTAATGAGCGTCAGCCCGAACATCAGTCCGCCGCACAGAACCACTGAGATCAGCGGGAACCACGGCACAAAGGGCACGCGGAACGCACGCTTGCGATCGGGCTGCCTGCGTCGAAGAAAGATGACCCCCAACGAAACCAGCACGAAGGCAAACAGCGTCCCAATGTTAGCGAGGTCGGCCGCATCCCCAATATCCACGAGCCCGGCGGGGATTCCCACCGCAAAACAGGCGATCCAAGTGGACCAGTGCGGTGTCTTATACTTCGGATGCACTGCCGAGAACAACTTCGGCAACAAGCCGTCGCGAGACATGGCGTACCAGATCCGCGCCTGCCCGTACTGAAACACAAGCAACGAAGAGATCATCCCCGTCAGCGCTCCAATCACAATCACAGACCGGAAGAGCGGGTGCACTCCCAGATACTTCATCGCGTAGGCGACGGGCGCTTCGGCGGCTTCACCGGAAACGAAGGTCGTGTACTTCATCATGCCGAGCAGCACCAAAGCGACACCGACGTACAGCAAAGTACAGACAATCAGCGACATGATAATGCCGAAGGGCAAGTCTTTTTGCGGATTGCGGGATTCCTCGGCGGCGGTCGAGACCGAATCGAATCCGATGTAGGTAAAGAAAACGATCGCCCCGCCCGTCACGATCCCCGCAAAGCCAGAAGGTGCGAAGGGCGTCCAGTTCGCGGGCTTCACCAGCATTCCACCGACAACCAGGAAGGTCAGGATCGCGCCGATCTTAATGGCGACCATGATGTTGTTGGTCTCGGCCGATTCCTTCACTCCGCGCACCAGCAGCAGTGTGAGAATGAAAACGATCAGGAAGCCGGGAAGATTGAAGTAAGCGCCCGTCCACTGTCCCGAGGCCCAGACGGGGCTCGCCCATTTGTCCGGCAAGATGACACCAAACGCCGCGAATTGCGCCTTCGTATAACCGGCGAAGCCAACCGCCACCGCCACGTTGCTGACCACATATTCGAGAATCAGGTCCCAGCCGATGATCCAGGCAAAGATTTCGCCGAGCGTCGCGTACGAGTAGGTGTAGGCGCTGCCCGCAATGGGGATCATCGACGCCAACTCGGCGTAGCACAATCCGGCAAAACTGCAGGCGATCGCCACCAGCAAAAACGAAATTGCAATCGAAGGCCCGGCGGGCGGACGGCCATGCATGAGCGCTCCGGCCGTGCTGCCGGTGCGCAGGAAATTCACAATCAGATCGAGCGCCTGCGCATGCAGGAGGGAAGGCGCCTGGAAATATTCTCCGGCCGCTGCCGTTCCCGTAAGCACGAAGATTCCCGAACCGATGATGGCGCCGATGCCGAGCGCTGTAAGCGACCACGGGCCGAGCGTTTTGCTGAGCCGGGTTTCCGGGTTCTCCGACTCCGAGATCAGTTTGTCGATGGACTTGCAACAGAGAAGCTGGCTGTTAGAAGTGCGGACGACGCCGGCTGCTGGCTCAGGGGATGATTGCGACAAGAGTTCGTTGTCTCCTCACAGCGGGAGTCGGGCATGGGCGCGCTGGCCCATGCCCGTAAATGCTCACAGTTCAGGCTAACGGCTTACCGTTTCGCCTGACCGCGTGCCAGCTTTTTCACCTTGCGCTTCTTCGATCCGCGCGCGTAATCGCGGGGCTTCTTCGGCTTTTCCGCTTTGATCTTCTTGCGGGCGGCTCGCTTGGTCTTCTTACGTTCGTCTTTGGTGAGCGTCTTTGTGTTTGCCATCAGTGCGTTTTAAATCCTCTCTGAAATTCTTGGTGCGTATCTCAAAACTCGAAGCCCGCGGCCCGCAGCTCTAAGCTTGCTCCAGCTGGGCGTACCGCTCCACCAGCTTTTTCAAACCGAAGCGAGGAAATTGTACCGTAATCTTGGCGTCTTCCCCATCCCCTTCGCGCCGATACACCGTCCCTTCCCCATATTTCGGGTGCTTCACCTTCTGCCCGGGACGGAATCCCCGCCTGCCTTTGGGCTCTTCGGACGGCATTTTCGGAACATTGAACTTCTTGCCGCGCGAGGTAAAAAACTCGGCAATGTTGTCGATCGAGTTGTAGTTCCCGAGCGGAGTTGCCGTTTTCGGCTTGACCCGCGCCGGGTTCCAGGTGGCGCTCTGGTCTTCGTCTTCGTAGGAGTAGTGTGTGCTTTCGGCGGCTGCGGGGCTTCGCCCCGCTGGACGGGCGAGGGCGCCCGTCCCCACACGATCGTGTGGCCGCGGGCGACTCGCCCGCGATCCGCCCATCTCTTCCACCAACTGCGGCGGAACCTCTTCCAGGAACCGCGACGGCACGCTAGCCTCGGGCATATCAGTCCCATACCGCCGCCGATACACGGCTCGCGACAAAATCAGCGTGTCCATGGCGCGCGTCATGCCGACGTAGCAGAGCCGCCGTTCTTCTTCGATCGAATCGGGCTCGAGCATGGTGCGCGAATGCGGAAACAGGCCTTCCTCCATTCCGGCAAGAACCACCAGAGGGAACTCCAGCCCCTTGGCCGCGTGCAGAGTCATCAGCGTGATCTGCGCGTGCTCGTCGTACTGGTCGGCATCGCTAACCAGGGCGGCGTGATCGAGAAACTGATCGAGCGTCTCCCCGCGATCGCGCGAGTCCATGGCCGCATTCACCAGTTCGCGCAGGTTCTCGATGCGTGAGTAAGACTCCGGCGTGTCCTCGTCTTCCAGTTGCTTGATGTATCCAGTGCGGTCGATCAGGAATTTGAGAATCTCGGCGGTATTCGCCGCCGCGCCCGGAGTCCGGAAACCCTCGACCGCCTCATCGGCCGCATCATCAGTGGAGGGAGCGACGTCCTCACCCGCAGAATCGCTGGCGGCAAAATCAAAGCTAAAGTTGCCAGGATCGAAATCGGTGTTGGCGCCGGGTTTTGTGGGGACGGGCGTCCCGCCCGTCCCAGCCGAGCGCAGCTCGGCAGTGTCCCCCGCATCGCCGCCCGTCTTCGCCCCAGCCGTCTCCTCCACCCGCTCCCCATACGTCCCCGCCAGCATCGCGCGCCCGTCCTCAATCAGCTCGCGGAAGCTCTTCAACGCGGCCAACGCCCGCGCCGGCAACAACTGCCGCGTAATTGCTTCGCCAACCGCGCCCCACATCGACAATCCCGTTTCGAGCGCGAGCCGCTCTATCATCTCAATCGTCGTCTTGCCGATCCCGCGCACTGGTGTGTTGATCACGCGCAGCAGTGAAACCGAATCATCCGGGTTCTGGATGACCTTCAAGTACGAGGTCAAGTCCTTGATCTCAGCCCGCTCGTAGAACGAGAAGCCGCCGACCACGTGATACTTCAACTGATAGCGGCGCATTGCCTCTTCGAACAATCGCGATTGCGAGTTCGTCCGGTAGAGCACGGCCGCTCGCGCCGTTTCGCCGTTCTCGCCTGCCTGCCGCACGTAGCGGTTGATCGTATCGGCCGCAAACAGCGCCTCGTTCTCGCCGTCCGGAGCCTCGTAGTAGCCGATCTTCGCCCCACCCTGCCGTGCCGTCCACAAATTCTTGCCCTTGCGCCGGACGTTGTTCGCCACCACCGTCGACGCCGCCTCCAGAATGTTTTGCGTCGAGCGGTAGTTCTGCTCCAGCCGCACGATTTTCGCTTCCGGAAAGTCGCGCTCAAACTCCAGAATGTTCCGAATGTCCGCCCCACGCCACGAGTAGATCGACTGATCTTCATCGCCCACCGCGCAGACGTTGTGCCCGTCGCCCGCCAGCAACCGCATCAGTTCGTACTGCGGACGGTTCGTGTCCTGGTATTCATCCACCAAAAGGTACTGGAATCGCCGGTTGTAGTATTCGCGCACCGCCGCCACCGACTTGAGCAGGCGCATGGCTTCGAGCAACAGATCGTCGAAGTCCATCGCATTCGCCTTGCGCAGTTCCTTGCGGTACTCCTCGAAAATGTGCGCGATCTTTTCAGTCTTCGGGTCCCCCGATTGCAGGTAGATTTCCTGCGGATCGAGCATGTGATTCTTGGCCCAGGAAATCCGCGAAAGCACGTTGCGCGGCGTCAATTGCTTGTCGTCCAGCCCCAGTCGCCGGATGATGCCCTTGACCACCTGCTGCTGATCGCTCTCGTCGTAGATGACGAAATTTTTCGTGAGCCCGATCGACGGCTGTCCGGGCACGGTAGAGGGAATCCGCAAAGCCTCAATGTCCCGCCGCAGCACCCGCACGCAAAACGAGTGAAACGTGGAAATCACCGGCTTGGCAATGCTGAGCCCGCCGACAAGCTTTTCCACGCGCTCGGCCATCTCCGACGAAGCCTTGTTGGTAAAAGTAACGGCCAGAATCGATTCCGGCATCACGCCCATCTTCTCGATCAGATAGGCAATCCGAAACGTAATGACGCGAGTCTTCCCGCTGCCCGCCCCGGCCAGGATAAGCACCGGCCCCTCGGTAGTCTCGACCGCCTCGCGTTGTTGCGGATTTAACTCGTCCAAAAATGACAAAAGAGAATGGCTCCAGTACTTGAATTCTACATTGCGTCGCTGGAGAGACGGGCGCCCCGCCCGTCCGCCACAAATTCGTCCGTAAAGATTTAGAATGCCGCCTATGCAGATGTTATGGTGCTGGCGCTGTAAACGCGAAGTACCCATGCTCGACCCCGCGGAATTCAGCCAGGTTCTGTCCAAGCAGGACCTCACCAAACACAATTTGAAGGAGCGCTTCGACAACTCTCTGGCAGAGTACGAAAGAATCACCGGCTTTAGGGAAACTAATCCCAATGCCGTCTTTCACCATGCGCTCTCGCTCTACGGTCCTCCCTGTAAACGTTGCGGCAAACCTTTACGGACTCCGCAAGCGAAACTCTGTGGCAGTTGCATGGCAGCCCAGTAACACTCGTGATCTCCAGCGGCGAATGAGCGTCTACCACCGCTGTTACAATTACAAATTGAGCTCGGGCCGGTCTTGCATATCAGTAAGCCGTCTAGCAAGCCGGTGATAAAATGCGATCAGGCGTAGGCCCATGAGCGGGACAGTCACACCTCACCATCATTTCGGCGACCGTATTGTTCGAGACCGCGAAATCTGCGGCGGAGAGCCGGTATTCAAGGGCACACGCGTCCTACTCCGGACCGTGCTGGCCAGTCTTGCGGCTGGCGATGCGGCGGAAGACATTCTCGCCGACTTCCCGAGTCTCAAAGCCGAGGATGTCCGGGCGGCAATCGCGTTCGCGGCCGCCTCGGCCGAAGAGGACCTTCCCGTCCCGGCCGTTCCTAACGTCCAATGAAAGCCAAGCTCGACGAGAACCTTCCGCTGCGGATCGCAACTCGTCTCCGGGAGCTTGGACACGACGTTCATACGGCCCAACAAGAGAACCTCTCGGGTTGCGAGGATTCCGAGCTTTGGGCACAGGCCCAGCGAGAAGGCCGCACCCTCATCACACAAGACCTGGATTTCTCGGACAGCCGTCGCTTCACGCCTGGTACCCACCACGGTATCGTGCTCGTTCGGCTGCACTCGCCCAGCCGGTTGCGGTTATTGGAACGCTTGGAAGAAGTATTTCAGGGCGAAGTGGTCAGCGAGTGGGCGGGTTGCTTTGTCGTCGTGACCGATCAAAAAATCCGCGTGCGCCGGACGCCAAACCAGCGATCCTGAATTAAGTCGTCTGGATCTCGCTTGATTTTGACGGAATCGAGCTGAGATCGCTTATGCAACCATTCGTGACGGTGGCCACGAAGATATCCTCTTACATTTTCGCCGGAATGCGCGAATGAGAATCCAGCCGTCGATTGGGCTGTATAATCAACGATTGTGCCCATGAAGAAGAACACATTAGAAGTGACGGCCGGCGAATCCGCCGCCCAAGCCCCCACTCGCCGCCTAATCCGTTCGACCACGGTTCTCTGCGTCCGCCGCGACAATAAAGTTGTCATGGCCGGCGACGGCCAGGTCACGCTCGGTGAGTCCATCATCAAGCACGGAGCTAAGAAGATTCGCCGCCTCTATCAGGACAAGATTCTGGCCGGATTTGCCGGCTCGACCGCCGACGCTTTCACTCTGTTCAGCCGTTTCGAGGCCAAGCTGGAGCAGTATCACGGCAACCTCGGCCGCGCCGCCGTCGAACTCGCGAAAGACTGGCGCACCGACAAATTTCTGCGGCATCTGGAAGCCCTGCTGCTGGTTTCCGACAAGGATACGACGTTCCTGCTGAGCGGCCAGGGAGACGTGATCGAGCCCGATACCGGCATTGCGGCGATCGGCTCCGGCGGCCCGTTTGCCCAGGCGGCAGCGCAGGCCCTGGCCGATCACACCCAGCTCTCGCCGCGCGAAATCGCCGAAGAAGCGATGAAGATTGCCGGCCGGATGTGCATCTATACCAATGACAGGATTACGATTGAAGAGCTGTGAGTTGAGGTCTCAGCTCTCAGGTGTCAGGTCTCAGGGAAACCAAAACCTGACACCTGAGACCTGACACCTGACACCTGATTTTTTATGGCCATCTATTTACCCGGAACCGCCGAAGAAGAACAAGTCACGCTCGACGAACTGACGCCGCGCGAAATCGTCACCGAACTCGACAAGTACGTTATCGGACAAAAAGACGCGAAGCGCGCCGTCGCCATCGCCCTGCGCAACCGCATGCGCCGGCAGAAGCTCGCGCCCGAAATGGCCGAAGAGGTCATCCCCAAAAACATCATCATGATCGGCCCTACGGGCGTCGGCAAAACCGAAATCGCCCGCCGCCTCGCCAAGCTGGCTAACTCGCCGTTCCTGAAGGTCGAAGCTTCCAAGTTCACCGAAGTCGGCTATGTCGGCCGCGATGTGGAATCCATGATCCGCGACCTGGTTGAGATCGCCATCGAAATGGTCCGCGAAGAAAAACTGGAAGACGTCTCCGATAAAGCGGAACTCAACGCCGAAGAGCGCCTGCTCGATATTCTTCTGCCTCCGATCTCGCCGCGTCCGGCGGATTCCAGCTCAGCGGGAGGCGTGGTCATCGACGCCGGCACCAGCCTGACCGAATCCTCCAGTCGCACCCGCGAGAAATTGCGCCAGCAGTTGCGCGAAGGCAAACTCGACGACCGCACCGTCGAAATCGAAACCCGCGAGCGCAATTTCCCGTCGTTCGAAATCATTTCCAACCAGGGCGTCGAGGAAATGGACGTCAATCTCAAGGACATGTTGCCCAACATCTTCGGCCAGCGCACCAAGAAGCGGAAGATGAAGGTCAACGAGGCCTTCGAGTACCTGATCCAGGAAGAAGAGCAGCGCTTGATCGACATGGAGCAGGTCACGCGCGTCGCCATTGACCGCGTGGAAAACTCCGGCATCATCTTTCTCGATGAAATCGACAAGATCGCCGGCCGTGAAAGCGGCCACGGTCCGGACGTCTCGCGCGAAGGCGTGCAGCGCGACATCCTTCCCATCGTCGAAGGCACCACCGTCAACACGCGTTACGGCATGGTCCGCACCGACCACATCCTGTTCGTGGCCGCGGGCGCGTTCCACGTCTCGAAGCCGAGCGACCTGATCCCCGAACTGCAGGGCCGTTTCCCCATCCGCGTGGAACTGCAGTCGCTCACCAGGGAAGACTTCGTCCGCATCCTGACCGAACCGAAGTCTTCGCTGACCAGGCAGTACATCGCGCTGCTCGAAACCGAAGGCGTAAAGCTGGAGTTCACGCCCGACGCGCTCGAAGAAGTCGCGCGCTTCGCGTTTCGCGTGAACGAAGGCACGGAAAACATCGGCGCCCGCCGTCTGCACACCATCATGGAGCGAGTGCTCGACGAAATCAGCTTCGAGGCCCCCGAAAAAAAAGGCGAACAGTTCAAGGTAGACGCGGCCTACGTACAAAAGATGCTAAGCGAGATCGTGAAGGATCAGGATCTGTCGCGGTACATCCTGTAGAAATTCTCAACCACAGGGGACACAGCCTCAGGTTGTGTTGTTAGCGGGGGGACAATTCTGTGATTGGAACCCAAGCGCAATGAGGACTAGGGACCGTGCGAACAACATCGCCATAGCATACTGCTTTATTACGTTCGCGGTTTCTTGGACGGCTTGGATATTTGCTGCAAGAGCAGGTAGTTCCCCCGTAGAGTTCAGGGTATTCGCTCTATCCGTCAAGCTGACACGCGAAGGCGCATTAGCATTACTCGGAAATATCGCACCGGGCGTGGTTGCGATCTTGATGCTGCTGGCGGGCGGAAGAGGGCTGCGCCCTCTATTCGTGCAGTTCAGCCTTCCTCGGTGCTCAAAGCTCCTTTGCCTGTTTGCGATCACAATCCCAATCGCCCTTAATTTGGTAATGCTCTGGGCCGAAGACGGCATCAATATTAATTCTCTTGACAAGACTCTGATTGTCACATTTTCAAAAACTTTCTTGCTGAACTTATTTCTTGCCCCCCTTTGGGAAGAAATTGGCTGGCGGGGATATCTATTGCCGATGCTGAGCAAGGGAAACTCATTGCGCCGTGCATTCGCGGTTGTGAGTGCTGTATGGGCAATCTGGCACTTTGCATTGTATGAGCTGATTCTGCGGGTGTCCCTGTTCTCGTTCACAATAAACTTTATAGGCCTCGTCGCAATCTCGCTGATACTGGCCACTCTCTACTTTGTAAGCGGCCAGAATCTGATCTTGCCCATTGTCTTCCATGTATCCTGGAATACCGCACTGTATTCTGTGAATAAAATCGAGCCAACGTTTCACGCTCACGCTCTCATCTTTCAAACCCTTGTATTGTGGGCGATTTTTGGTATCATGTGGTTCCTTTACCGCGAACGAATCGAAGAAGATGCTGGCGGCCCCGCCGCTTCCTAGTAGCCTTTGATTTCCGCAATCATGTCTACTCTCGACCGCAACCGCCTGAAATCCCTCACCGAGCGCGAGCAAAAGCGCTTCGTCGACGAGCGCCCTAAATCGAAATCCATTTACGAGCGCGGCAAGAAGTCGCTGCTCTCCGGCGTCCCCATGAACTGGATGGTGAAGTGGGCTGGAGCTTTTCCACCCGTTGTCCGCGACGCCCAGGGCGCGCACTTCTACGATGTCGACGGCCATCGCTATGTGGACTTCTGCCTCGGCGACACGGGCGCCATGACCGGACATTCTCCCTTCGCCACCGCCAAAGCCATCGAGGAGCAGGTCAAACGCGGCATCACCCTCATGCTGCCCTCCGAAGATGCCGTCTTTGTCGCCGAAGAACTGCAGCAGCGCTTCGGCTTGACCTACTGGCAGTTTGCGCTGACTGCCACCGACGCTAACCGTTTCTCGATTCGCCTCTCGCGCCAGATTACCGGCCGCGCAAAAATCCTCGTCTTCAATTGGTGTTACCACGGTACGGTCGATGAAACTTTCATCACGCTTCATCCCGATGGCACTTCCGGAGCGCGACGCGGCAACATCGGCCCACCGGTCGATCCTTCCGTGACCACGCGCGTCGTGGAATTCAACGATGTCCCCGCTCTTGAACAGGCGCTCGCTCACGGCGACGTAGCCTGCGTGCTGGCTGAGCCTGCCTTGACCAACGTTGGCATCGTGCATCCCATTCCCGGCTACCACCATGCGCTGCGCGAGCTCACGCGCAAGTACGGCACTCTGCTCATCATCGACGAGACGCACACCATCTGCGCCGGCCCCGGCGGCTACACCCGCGCCGAAAACCTCGACCCCGACTTCCTCGTCTTCGGCAAGCCGATCGCTGGCGGACTCCCCGGCGCGGCCTACGGCTTCACCCAAAAAGTCGCGGACATGATTCTTGAGCGCCACAGCCTCGAAGACTGCGATACCGGCGGAATCGGTGGAACCCTCGCCGGCAATGCTTTGTCCCTCGCTGCGATGCGCGCCACGCTCACAAAAGTTCTGACCAAAGAAGCCTTCGACCGCATGATCCCCATGGCCGAGCGCTGGACCGCCGGCGTACAAAAAGTCATCCAGGATTTCGGTCTCCCGTGGCACGTCACGCGCCTCGGTTGCCGCGCCGAGTATCTATTCAGTTCCAACGAGCCAAAGAATGGAACCGAAGCCCACGATGCCATGGACTTCGAGCTGGAACGCTTCATGCATCTCTACGCCATGAATCGCGGCATCCTGCTCACGCCCTTCCACAACATGGCGCTGATGTCGCCAGCCACCGCACCGGAGGACGTCGACTACCACAGCAAGGTCTTTCGCGAAGCCGTGCGCGAACTGTCGGGATGAGAGTCCGTGTGGCGCGGACACTCCTGTCCGCGCTGTTCGCGGAGCCTGGCAGACTGCGGAAAAACTCCGGCTCCGTAGCAGGCCATCGCGTTAGCCACGACGCGCTTCGTATCAGGGCATCGCTTTAGCGATGCCGAAAATTCTTCGAAATCAGACGCCCCTTTAGGGGCTGGGCACCGGAAATCGAGTCGTCCGCAGCCTGCTAGAATTCACCGAGTCCAAAGTTCGCCTTCCCGCTCTCTGCCTCTGATACTCTTTCCTTTTCCGCATGAAAGTACATCTTGGAAAGTTTATCGCGCCGACCGCACTCTGCCTGCTGCTGGCCAGTTGCGCCCAGACCGGACCGCCGCTGCCGCCATCGCTCGAACTGCCCAAGCCGCCTACGGATCTGCGCGCCAGCCGCAAAGGCAATCGCGTCACGCTGAACTGGAGCGAGCCCACGCTCACCACCGACCGCCAAAGCGTACGCTACCTCGGTCCGACCCTCGTCTGCCGCAGCGTAGATCCTGAAATCACCGCATGTGGGAATCCCGCCGCCATGCTACCCGCACCATCTGCCGCCCCGCAGAAGTCAGGCGCCCCGCGCCCCGCCCCTCAGACCTACACCGACACACTGCCCTCAACCATGCAACAGCAGGCCCCGGCCACCGAAGTCACCTACGCCGTCGAGGTCTTGAACCGCAACGCCCGGGGGGCGGGATTATCGAATCGCGTGCGCGTGCCCGCCGTCATGACCCTGCCTCCGCCGGGCGATCTGGCCGCCGAACTCACCGGCGATGGCGTCGTGCTCACATGGACAAGCGCCGCCGAATCACTGAACTCCACAGGCGTTCAACATCGTTATCGAATCTATCGGCGCGACGAAAGCTCCGGCAAAGACGCGATTGCAGGCGAAGTCCCCTTGGGCGAGCCTGGCCCTGCGCACTTCACGGACTCAAGCTTCGAATGGGAAAAGACCTATCTCTACCGCATCACCGCGGTGAGCATCGTCAAACGGCCCGACAACGAGGTGCAGGTTGAGGGAGACGACACTCCGCCAGTGCGCATCATCGCCCATGACGTCTTCCCGCCCTCTGTCCCCGCCGGGTTGCAGGCGGCGTACTCAGGCGAAGGACAAAAACCATTTATCGATCTCATCTGGGCGCCGGTCACGAACGCCGATCTCGCGGGATACAACGTCTATCGCAGCGAAACAAATGGCACCGAAGTCAAGGTGATGGTCAAGCTGAATTCCGAAGTGGTGAAATCGCCGTCGTACCGCGACCTCGCCGTCGCCTCAGGCAAAACCTATATCTACTCAGTTTCTGCAGTGGACGTGCGTGGAAACGAAAGCCAGCGGTCCGAGGAAACCAGCGAACCCGTCCCGTAGAAATTCTGATTAAGCAGGTCCCCGGATAGCTAAGCGAAGAGCGAAAGACGGGAAGCCAAGAGCCAGAAGCTAAGAGCTTAGGAGCGAAAAGCTGTCCCGCATTACAATGACCTCCATGCCCGACGATCTCCTGCGCTACCGCTCCGAGTTTCCCATCCTCGAGCGCACCAACTACATGATCTCCAACTCCCTTGGAGCCATGCCTCGCGCCGTTTACGACGCGCTCCGTGCCTACGCCGATGTCTGGGCAACTCGCGGCGTTCGCGCCTGGGAAGAGCGCTGGTGGATGCTCGCCATCGAAGTCGGCAACGAACTCGGCGCCCTAATGAACGCGCCCAAAGATTCCGTCTCTCTCCACCAGAACGTCACCATCTGCCAGGCCGTAGTGGCTTCCTGTTTCGACTTCACCGGAAAGCGCAACAAAGTCGTTTACAGCGACATGAACTTTCCCTCCGTCATGTATTTCTGGGAAGCGCAGCGGCAGTACGGCGCGCAGGTTCACATGGTCAAGACCGACGATGGCGTCACCGTCCCCACCGATCGCCTGCTCGACGCCATCGACGAGCAAACTCTGATCGTCCCCATCTCTCACGTTATTTTTCGCAGCTCCTACATCAACGACGCCAAAGCCATCATTGACAAAGCGCACACAGTTGGAGCCCACGTCGTCCTCGACACTTTCCAGTCTCTCGGCACCGTTCCCGTCGACATCCAGTCTCTGAACGCGGACTTCGCCTGCGGAGGCGTGCTCAAGTGGCTCTGCGGCGGTCCCGGCGTTGCCTACCTCTACGTCCGCCCCGACCTCGGCAAGAAATTGGAGCCGAAGCTTACCGGATGGTTCGCGCACCAAAATTCTTTTGCCTTCGAAACCGGTCCCATCCGCTACGCCGATCCTCCGTTCCGATTCATGAACGGAACCTCACACATTCCCGCGATCGAGGCGGCGCGTCCCGGCCTAAGAATCATTCAGGAAGTTGGTGTAGAAAAAATCCGCGAGAAATCCAAACGTCAGACCGCGCGGCTCATCGAGTTCGCCGACCAGCACGGATGGCGCGTCAACACTCCCCGCGATCCCGAGCGACGCGGCGGCACCGTCTCCATCGACATGCCCGATTCCCAACAGGTGAGCCGGGAGCTCCTCGCCCGCGACATCCTCGTAGACTGGCGTCCCAAAGCCGGAGTGCGCTTCTCGCCTCACTTCTACAACACCGACGCCGAAGTAGATGCAGCCATGGCGGTCGTAGCCGACATTCTGAAAGCTCGAGCTGTGACCGCATAGTTAGGAGACACGGTTAGTAGAGACGAGGTTCGCCTCGTCTCCGCTGCAATCGCAGTCCGTAACGTTACTTCCGTAAGCCCATCCCGTCTCTTTCTCCGTGTCGTTTTTCAAATCTCTTCTTATCCTCATATCAGATCATCCGAGGCAATCCAGAAAAGCACTGTGACCGTCTGCCTTTCCCTCTTCATCCCGATCAACTACCTCACGATTGTTTCGTCGGTCGCGATTGCGGGCGGTTTGTACTTTTTCTTTTTCGGATTCCATCTGCTCGCCCGCAAGCGCTTGTTGCTTACCACACCAACCTCCAAGATTCGCAGCGCCGCCTTGGGACTGGTCGAGGTCAGCGGCGTGGCTTCCGGTCCTTACACCATGTCGGCGCCCATCACCGCCAAGCCTTGCTTTCTATACCAAACCACCGCATGGCAGCAGCGCGAGGGCAAGAAACAGGAGTGGGAAAAAGTTGCGGACGAAACTCTGCATCTGCCCTTCTTCATCGACGACTCGACCGGACAGTTGCTCATCGAACCTCTCGGAGCCGATCTCGACCTGCACTGTAACTTTCGTGAAGAATATGGCGCATCGTTTTTCTCCTCGAGCCTGGACGACGTTCCGCCGCGCGTTAGCGTTTTTCTTTCGCGCCACGGCGTCGTTCCGGCCCGCCGCTTGCGCATCGAAGAACACTCGATCGAGCCCGAAGACGCGCTCTTCATCGCCGGAACTCTCACGGAAAATCCGGGCGTCCAGGTGCGTCCGTTTTCGCCGCGCAACCTGGCGCCAGGCAATTGTTCGGAGCGGCTTCCCGCTCCGCAGATCATCAGACTTGCCACTGGCGCGGCTCCATCCATCAGTCAAGATATGAGCCAGCAGTCGAAAATCGCGGCTGCGCTCACTCGCGCCGGCATCACCAAACCAGAGGCGTGGTCCGCTGCCGGCGTCCCGTACCACTCTGTAGCCGTCGAAGAGAACGCACCGCCCGAGCCAGTCTCCGCCCACAACGGAGAGCGTCTGCACGAAGAGCGTCTGCACGAAAACCAGCTCAAGCCATCCGACTTCAATCTCACTCCGCCCGTCGTATTGATGAAAGGCGCAAATGATCGTACGTTCGTGATCTCCTTCCGCAGCCAGAAGGAATTCGTCAGCGCGCTGGCGTGGAAATCCGCCGCCATGGTCTGGGGAGGCGCCGCCATCACGCTGCTCGGCCTCTACATGCTGCTGGCGCAGATGGAGTTGCTGTAGCCGACGGAGGCTCTTGGCTCGTAGCTCGTGGCTCGTGGCGTTATTCGACCGTTTCTTCGAACGTGACGAAGCCGGTAGCTAACTGCTCAACGCCAAGTGCGAACCGCTAATTTAGAATGTCGCTTGTGACCGAACCCGTCCGGATCGGCATTCTCGGTGACTTCAATCCCGAATTCCGTTCCCATCACGCGACCAACGATTCGCTCCAGCACGCCGCTCGGAAGCTCCAACTCAAAGTAGAATCGGCCTGGCTTCCGACGCCTTCGCTCCTCGAACCGGGCGCTGCCGCCACACTCGATTCCTTCGATGGTCTGTGGGCCTCGGCGGGCAGCCCCTACAAAAGTTTCGACGGCATGCTCAAAGGTATCGAGTTCGCCCGCGTCCACGACCGGCCATTCCTCGGCACCTGCGGAGGCTTCCAGTACACGCTCATCGAGTGCGCCCGCAACGTGCTCGGCGTCCACGACGCCACCACCGCCGAAGAAGACCCGCACGCCAAGAACATCGTCATCTATCCCGTTGCCTGCGCGGTTCCGAACCGCGATCCGAAGGCGCCCAAGCTCTCCGGAAAAGTTAGCCAGATCCGCCTCCGTCCCGGCTCCTACCTCGCGGCGTATTACGGAAAAGAAACGATCGAGGAAGAATTCTTCTGCAACTACGAACTGAATCCCGAGTTCGAATGGATGGCAATGGAAGCGGGCTTTCCGGTCGTAGCCCGCGGCTCCAAGGAAGAATGCCGGGCCATCGAATCTCCCGCGCACTTGTTTTACATCGCGACATTGTTCCAACCGCAACTTTCGTCACGCGAGGACAACCCGCACCCGCTGATCATGGCGTTCGTGCAACACGTAGCCGACTTCCGCCGCAAACGACTCGACGACTCCATCCTCACGTGACGACGCACGTTGCCTCCAAGGCTATAGTCCCAGATCAAGGCCGGGCCACCCGACTTGCGGCCTTCATCAACAGCCGGAGTATAATAGTTTCGCCTTGTATTCGCTATGGATTCATCAGTCCTAGCAAGAGGAAACCCCGCAAGCCGCTGGGGTAGTTCCCGAGTTGGCGACCACGCGCCAACTGACTCGTCGCTAGAAACTCTGGTATCGCATCGCCGTCCTCGCGCGGCGGGCTCTCGATGTAGGGAATTACGAGTCGAGCATTCTTGGGAGTAGTAGATACTGAACATGCGATGAATTCAAACTCAGAATGGCACAAAGTGCTGAGGCTCGTATGGATCGCTGGCGGAGTTGTTGCAGTCAACGAACCCGGACCCGACATCCAGATTAACGCCGGGATGGCTGGCCGCAGTATTTGCAGGTTGCGCATTAGTACCTATCCGAACCTCTTTGATGCTCTTCGAAAGGAAGGTTTTCCGATTCTAGGCGCCACGTTTGTAGTGGGTCCTGAAGAGTTGCAAGGACTGCGTCGCCCAGAGTTTCGTGCAATTAGTCCAACTAAAGGTTGGCTCGTATGGGATGTCCAACAGCAGTGGCGACAAATCGCTTTTGCCGCTGGCACGAGCGGTCATATGCCTTTGATGGACGTGGCGTCCCGCATCGCGTCCAGCCTTGGGTACAGTCAGATGCGCCTTCATGACCTGCTAACGGCATACAGCGTTCAGTTGCGTGGTCGCCTTCACGAAAGTGAAGCCAAAGACTATCAAGCGTTCAAAGACACGAACAGTTTTGAAGTCTACAAAGCCATTCACGCCTTGTTTTGGGAAATGGCCGTCCTACGCGACACTCTAGCCGAATTCGCCGC
Source organism: Acidobacteriaceae bacterium (assembly GCA_003131315.1). GTDB lineage: Bacteria > Acidobacteriota > Terriglobia > Terriglobales > Acidobacteriaceae > Acidiflorens. The sequence continues at coordinate 23,061 of PKUV01000115.1, read as the reverse complement.
GGCCTTCTGCTTCTCGCGAGTCGGAGTGAGGAGGCTGAGTAAACTCCTCAAATCACTTGATGAAAATCCTTCCTGTGATCCACTGGCCGACGAAATCCTGCGGGCCACGGATCAATCTTCTCGTGGATGGCTGGCGACGTTCACCAACTACCGGAATTTCTTCACACACGTCGCACCCATGGAACAAGCGGCGAATATTGCTTTTGCTGTGCAAGATGTACGCAACCTCTCCGGCGGCTTATCGATACCGCAGGTTTACTACGCGCTTCCCCGAGACGCCGCAGAGTTTAGGAGCAAGCGATCACAAGGCATTTTCTTCAATTCTTTGGAAGAATTAAGTGCTGCATCATCCCGTCGACATGAGCGAACCTCAGAGCCCGACACGCTCGACTACCTGCACGCCTGCATCAATCAGTTTGCGGAGTTATCGCTCATGCTGGTAGCCCGCTCACCAATTGCCCCTAAACCTATTCACATAGGCCCTGAAGACATAATCGGTGGAATCCAAGTCACGTTGAAAGTGACAAAGTAAGAAATTCTCTTCCAATGCGGGAGGGACTGCCGCGTCCTCAGCCGCATTGCTACTTGAGTTCGCTGTCGATCTTCTCCATCTCACGTGCAAACACTCTGCCCGACTTGGCCGTCTGGATTGCATCTTCGAGCGCAGCCTCCCTGCTTTCCGCCGGTGCTCCACCGTTCTTGAAATAAGGGTCTCCTGCGTCGTACCAGCACCAACGGCCCTGCACCCGTAGCCACTCTTCGTGGCAAGGCTCGACGTGTTTTGAAAGCATGTCTCGAATCATTTGGTCTCGCTTATGGGCACGTTCAGCCTCAACCTTTGCAGCGGCGTTGGCGCTCGCCTTAGCCTGGTCAATCTTGGCCCATCCGCAGGGCTCCGCGACTGAGCTGAGCATCTCGGCCAATCCGTTAACTTTGAACACAATGGTCGTCGGCTGCTTCTGGAACGGTCTGTACTCGAACAGGAACGAGTCCATCTTAGTGAGCTGCCTGGCGAGGCTGATAGGGTCGGGTGCGAATAAACCTCTGTGGTTGGACGACTCACTCCAAACCTGTTGTTGCGGCTTCGCATCGTCGAATCTCATCCGCACGTTACCGTTGTCGAGGATGTCGTCAGTCGCCACGACCAACTCGGTCTTGCGACGAATACACTGGATTGTGAGCATTCCGCCTTGCCCGCTCTCGGCGAACTTCGAAAGATACACGGTCGGCGTATTGTCCATCGGGTCAGTTTCGGTGGAGAGCGACCATCCCTTCAACTCAGCCAGTTTTTGCTCCGCGTCGGAGCGTATTTTTTCAGGCTCGGTTTGAGGCAGCTTCGGTTCGGGTCGTCCGCACGAAGTCGCGAAAAGCACCAGAAGGATGGCCACGGCACACACATGTCTCATCAGCAGAGCGTATTCTGCGAGCCTTCGAACTGCAATGTTTCACCTCACATCGCCTCGTGATTCACAGTGATGGTGGGCCACACATTCCAAGGATGTAGGGTATCGTTCAAGTCACACCAGTCCGCCAGGGTGTCCGGATTTTCCCCACGCCTATAGCTATCCTACCGACTGTTTGACAGCCCTCGCAAACCTTCCTAGACTGTGACCATGGAAGTGCGTCTTCAGCCCGAGAAGGAAGCCCAACTAGCGCAAATCGCCGCCCAGCGAGGGCTGAAAACCGACGAACTGGCGCAGCAGGTCCTGAGCCGCTATCTGGAAAACGACACCCGTTTCATCGACGCCGTGAATCTTGGCATGGCGGCTGCCGACCGCGGGGAGTTTGTGGAGCATGACGAAGTCGGCGCCAAGATTCAAAAGATACTGCGGCCGTAATGCGTTTGCGCTGGACCACACCCGCCACCCAAGACCTCTACAATATTGTTCGCCGCCTTCAGCAGGACAATCCCGACGCTGCTGGCGGGTGGCACCCATCTCCGGCGTGTAAGTGTAGCGCGGGTTGTTCTTATTGTTGGCAGAGAAGAACACGAGGGTGCCCCGCTTTTCGCGTCTTTCGAAAAGTGGGCCGCTGGACGGCCAGCACCGGAGTGGGTTCCTGTTTTACGCCGCCGGGGTTCGAACCTTCATCTTGAGGACTTGCCCCTTGTTCAGTTTCACCGGACCGGCGTCGCCGAAGGCGTAGGCGCGTGACAGCGCATACCGTCCAACGGTAATGAAAAAAGTATCGAACAACGGACTAGGCAATTGCAGCGAAAAGGCCCCACTTCTCGAAAAGCACGAGAAATGGGGCACCCTCGAAATTGTCTGCTCCCGCCCGGAGACGTGGGCCACCGGCCATTGATGATCATGGATCCGCGCCAGCACCACAAAGACGCCAGGCTCTAACGCGTCGTGGCCAAGACCGGCGTGCGTTTTTCAGCCGGCACAAACTCCCGTACTTCGTGTCCGGTGTAGATCTGCCGCGGACGCGCGATCTTCTGCTCCGGGTCGGTGAGCATCTCCTGCCATTGGGCCAGCCAGCCTGCGGTGCGCGGGATGGCAAACAGCACGGTAAACATTTCCGGCTTGAAGCCCATGGCCTGATAGATGATTCCCGAGTAAAAATCCACGTTGGGATACAGTTTGCGCGTGACGAAATATTCATCCTCAAGAGCGATTCGCTCCAGTTCCAGCGCGATGTCAAGTTTGGGGTTTCCGCCCGTGACTGCGAATACCTTCTCCGCCGTCCACTTGATGATCTTGGCGCGCGGATCGTAGTTCTTATAGACGCGGTGGCCAAAGCCCATCAGCTTGCCGTGTCCTTCTTTAATCTTCTTGATGTAGGCAGGGACATTCGCCTTGGAGCCGATTTCGTCGAGCATCTCCAGAACGGCCTCATTGGCTCCGCCGTGCAGAGGTCCGGCCAAGGCCGCCGCCGCGGCTGCGGTTGACAGGTACGGATCGGTTTGGGCGCTGCCCACTGCCCGCATGGCGTTGGCGCTGCAGTTCTGCTCGTGGTCGGCATGCAGAATGAAGAGAATGTCCAACGCGCGGGCGATTACAGGATGGGCCACGTACTTCGGCTCAACCATCCTCCACAACATGTTCATGAAATTTTCCGGATAGCTGAGATCGTTGTCCGGGTAAACGTACGGAAAACCGAGACTGTGCCGGTACGACAGGGCCGCAATGGACGGCATCTTGCCAATCAGCCGTTTGATCTGCAGCAGCCGGTTGGCGGGATCGTGAATCTTTCTAGACTCGGGATAGACGGTGGACAAGGCTGCCACCGTACTCACCAGCATGGCCATCGGATGGGCATCGTGGCGGAAGCCCTCCATGAACTTCTTCGTCGTTTCATGCAACATCGTGTGATGGGTGATTTCGTTGACCCAGGTTTTCAGCTCCTCTGGAGTGGGCAGGTCACCGAACAGCAGCAGGTAGGCAACCTCGAGGAAGGTGCAGTGTTCCGCCAGCACTTCGATGGGGTAGCCCCGGTAGCGAAGGATGCCGCGTTCGCCGTCAATAAAGGTGATGCTGCTGTGGCAGGACGCAGTATTCATGAACGCGGGATCGTAGGTCATGAGCCCAAAATCGTCTGGGCCAGTCCTGATTTTCCGCAAGTCCATGGCCCGGATCGTGCCATTCTCAATCGGCAGGCTGTAGTTTGTGGCGGTGCGATTATCGGTGATGGTGAGAGTGTTTGATGCCATTTTGAATCCTCCTTGATGCCGGTGCCCTTGGAGCCAATCGCGGGGAGCTGAGCTGGGCGCAAAATTCAAGCCATCCCGATTGCCTGGAACTGCAGACGTCCCGAACTTGCCCCCACAGTATTTTCTGCTGTTCTGGGAAGGTGCCGCAGTGCCCTTGCTCACCCAAACCTGTGATTGGAGTCACTCGCCGCTGCAGTTACCGGCCGGCGTGTTCGAGTGGTTCGTCACTGATTGCGCGCACAGGACGGAGGTCCAGAATCGACGGCGAATTGACCGTGCATTCGTGATAATTGTCACCGACAGCCGAGGTCAGAAGGGTCTAGTAATGATTTAGGAGGACTAAAAACTGAATACCGCAAATTGGGGCCCGGCCATGCCAAGAGTGAGGTCACTCGCTCAGCCGCCGCTCGACGGCGAATGGCCGGGCCTCCTGCATTTCCCGCAGGGTGCCTAAGAATTCTTAAGCAAATCCTGGGATCTGGTTAACCCATCTGGGCGAACGCTTCTTCGACTACTTCGGCCGGCCCACTGCGTTCCGAGATCTTGAATCCGCGCCTTTTCGCTTCGCGCACAAAAGCCCTGCCCGGCACTGCCAGCTCCAACGGTATCGCGCCGGTTGGGATGTCGTGCTTCGCCATCATCGCGGCAACGATTGAAATGTGCCAACCCGTCATCCGTTGCATCGCGGTAAATCCGGTAGCCTCGTCATAGTAATCGATGACCTCCACGACTGCTTCGGTGGGCTGCCCGTTTTTCTTTCCTTTCGCGTGCGCCCGAACAATGCACACGTCCCGTACGCCGTCCACTCGGTCGTCCATTCGGACTTGAGGCTCGAATAAAGCATTGAAGAGCTCGCGCGGAACCACTTCCGTTCCGTTCACACGAACTGGTTTGAGGTCGAATAGCCCGAGGTCGGAGAAAGCCTTCAATTGCGCGAAGGTGCCGGGATACCGCAACACTTTGAGTTCGTAGGTGCGCAGCTTGCCTTGAAAGCTCCACGGTGCGGTCGAGGCGCCGCCCGCGATCAGAAACGCCTCCAGCTTGCCGATCGGCGGAATATCTTTCATCTCGAATTCAGTGAAGCAGGGTGCGTGGAACAGTTTGCCATCCCGCAGGACGGTCATTCCTCCGTAATATTCATTGGTCAAACCCTCGATGGCAAACGTCAGCGCGTAGTTCCAAGGGGGCTGCGGCTTTTGTGGCAGGCCACCGTCGTAGAGATACACATCCTCCGCATCGCCCACCAGTTCCATGGCATAGACTGCGAGGTTATTGCCTATGCCGGGTCCCATGCCGCAGTCGGGGATTACGCTCACCCCCGCACGGCATGCCTCCGGATTGAGCGCGTGCTGCTGCCGGACGATCTCCGTGTTGCCGCCCAGATCGCAGAACGACACGCCAGTTTCGATCGCTGCCCGGGTCAAGTCGAGGTTGTAGAAGTACGGTACCGCACTCAGCGCGACGTCGTAACCCTTCAGCGTGCGGCGCGAAGCACCTTCATCGCGGACATCCAACCCGATCGCATCGGCGATTCGGTTGCGCACAAGGTGGTTCACTCTATCCGCTGCAGCCTGCGCTCGTTCTCGATTGAAGTCGGCCAGCGTAACTTGCGAGGCCTCGCCAAAACGCGCCAGATCATATGCCGCGGCGATGCCTTGCCGTCCGGCTCCCAGAACCAAGTATGAGTAAGCCATAGTTTCCTTCCATCGTGTCGGGAATTCGAAAGATTACTCGGCGCTGGACTTGCCCCGTACCTTATAGCCAATGATCAGCAGAACCAGGCCCAGTACGCCCATCGCGATGATGATGTCGAGGAACGTCGCATAGTGCCCAAACTTAATACCGGACGGCAGAAAGAAGACCACGAGCAAATCCATCATCCAGATCCCCAGCCCAAGGAATATCAAGCTGGCGCCAGTTTCTCGTTTTTCCTCTATGTCCATCATGGCGACGTGTTCGTCAGACTCGGAACTCATCGCGTCCGAGCCAATATCTATTGTGAGTCTTGGTGTCTGAACCTGCCGTGATCTACATCACCTAAGGATGGGTGCCCAGGCCGGAGCCGAGGAGGCTGTAGAGCAGGATGGCGAGCACGATCAGGGTGAAGGCTACGTACATGCGATCGCGTTCGATGGCGAATCCTACGATGGAGAAGGCTACGCGGGCGATGGGGGTGGCGATGAGGAGGAGCAATCCGAGTTGGATTAAGCCTCGGCCTCGGCCGTTGATGACGCTTTGAATGACTCCGGGGATGGTGCGGAATTCGGAGGGCTCGCCGCGAAAGATGCGGTAATCGGCGGGTTCGTGCGCGTGGTGGGAGAGGTAGATACACGCTCCCGAGAGAACGACAGCCGCCGAGAGCAGGACTCCGGCGCGGAGCAGGTTGCCGAGGATGACTTCCATGCGGCGATCTCTCCACGGTTGGGGTTGGAACGGATGAGGTTGGCGCGCGGGCGCTGGGGCGGCGGGCATCAGATTTTCCCCCAGAATCCTTGGTAGAGCATTTGCAGGCCTAGAACGAGAATCACCACGCTGAAGACGAGGCGGAGCGATTTGGTTTCGGCTTTGACCAGGATGCGGCTGCCGAGCAAGGAGCCGGCCAGGACACCTAACATGACGGGCATGGCGAGGCCGGGATCGACGTACCCGCGGCTGAGGTAGACACCGGCGCTGGCGGCGGCGGTCACGCCGATCATGAAGTTGCTGGTGGTGGTGGAAACTTTGAAGGGGATCTGCATGGCCTGATCCATGGCGAGTACTTTGACGGCTCCGGAGCCGATACCGAGCAATCCGGAGAGCGCGCCGGCGCCGAACATGAGGCTGAAGCCGGTGGGGACGTGCTGGACGTTGTAACTGCGCGGGCCTTCGAGGTCGGGGAAGCTGCCGTTCATCCGCAGACGGGTGGCGAGCGGATCGGGTGGCAGGCTGCGCTGGGCCTGCGGGCGCGGCTTGCGGGAAAGATACGCCGAGTAGAGCAGGACAGCGCCGAAGATGATCGCCAAGGCGCTGGTCGGAATCCGGGTGGCCAGGAAGGCTCCGAGCAACGCGCCGAACGTGGTGGCGATTTCCAAAAACATGCCGATGCGAATGTTGGAGAATCCTTCTTTCACATAGGAGGCGGCAGCGCCGGAGGAGGTCGCGATCACGGAGACGAGCGAGGCTCCGATGGCGTAGCGGATATCCACGTGGAAGAAGATGGTGAGCAGGGGCACGAGGACGACACCACCACCGAGGCCGGTGAGAGATCCGAGAAGTCCCGCGACGAAGGAGACGATCGCGACGACGGCGGTGAAGTCCAGAATGGTCATTGAATTTCTCCTAGGGTAACATTTCTTTTCTTAAGAGCATCGGAGTGCAATGGCTAGTGAGGAACGGAATTTATATGAAGACGACGAAGCGGATCGTGCTGGCGACGATCGCCATGGTGATTTTCGCAGTAGTGATGGTGGGCTCGACTTGGGCTGAGTCCGGGCGGCAACAGACGACGGATTCAGCGGCGGCTGCGGAAACGCAGGCTGCACAGACGACGGCCGCGACCACGGCGGAGGGGAGCAGTGCTTCCTGTCACACACCGTCGTACACGGTCGAAGTGAGCGGGTCGAAGCAGTGGATGGATACGAACATCGACTTGCGCGGCGGCAAGAAGTTGCAGATCACGGCGAAGGGGACGATCACTTATGCCAAGGGAAACCATTTTGGCCCGGCAGGAATCCCGCGGAGCCTTGCGGATGTGATTCATGAATACGCGGTGCCGAACGGGGGACACGGGGAGTTGATTGGGCGGCTGGGATCGGGCGATGCGGCGGAGGCGTTTGAGGTGGGAGCGAGCGCCACGTATACCGCCCCGGTAGCGGGGCGGCTGTTTCTGGGAATCAACCAGAGCATGCGAGACGCGGCGGGGGCAACGGGAAGTTTCCAGGTGAAGATCGAAGTGTTGAATGAGGGGCTGGGCGCCGCAGATGCGACAGTGGTGGGCGGTCCACCGGAAACGGCAATGCCGGCGATTACACCGAAGCTGCTGGATTCGATCCCGCGGCGGGTTACGGATCAGAACCACAGCCCGGGCGATATGGTGAATATCCTGATCGTCGGGACGGAAGAAGAAATGGTGAAAGCGTTCACGACCGCGGCGTGGGTGAAGGTGGATAAATCGGTGGAGAGCACGGTGCTGTCGGGGCTGATGGCTACGCTCGAGAAAAAGGACTATCTGACGATGCCGATGAGCACGCTGTATTTGTTCGATCGTCCGCAGGATTACGGGTTTGCGCACGCGGAGCCAGTGCGGGTGATTATGTCGCGAAATCATTTGCGGGTGTGGAAGTCGCCGTACAAGGTGAATGGACGGCCGCTGTGGTGCGTTGCCGCGACGCACGATATCGGGTTCGAGCGCGATCGGAGGAACAACGGGGTGACGCACAAGATCGATCCGGCGATCGATGGCGAGCGCGAGTTTCTGAACCAGACGCTCTCCGGGATGGGACTGGTGGCGACGCGGGGACACGTTGTTCCGACGCATCCGGTAACCGAGGCGAAGACGGCAACGGGCGGGGAATTTCACTCCGATGGACGGATTCTGGTGCTGGTGCTGAAGAGTGGTGGGGCGGGAAAGTAGTATGTTTCGCAGGAAGCGGGGCGCGAAGTTTTTCGACGTTGCGCCAAGGCCGCCCGCAAAACGGCGGCCTTTTCATCTCTTAGATTGCAGTTCGAGATTGCGCGGACAAGAGTGTCCGCGCCACACTCTACTGGTTTACCCAAACGACGCGGGATTTTTTCGGCTGGGCGTGCTGATTCCTAAGTTCGCGGGCAGCGGCGCCGAGAGAAACGGCTTCTTGCTGCGGGAAATCCGAAGCCGGTCTTTCTCCCTGGGCGGAGGAGTAACTCGACGTGGCGAGGACGGTCTGTTCCTGAGACATGGGCGCATAAGATGCGTGCGCCGGATGACTCGGCGACTGGGGAATATGCGGCTCACTGCTGATATAGGATGCGCCACCATACTGCGCAAATGCCGCAGTGGCGGAAAGTAGGCAGAGCACGAACAGGGCCTTTTTCATCGCAAGGTCTCCAGACTGTGGAGGAAGCGAGAGATCATCCGCGGACAAAGCCGAGGATGTTGGCTCCTCCGGGAAGAGTAAGAGCAAGCCCGGTACCAAACTTTGCCGGGGTGAAACGGCGGCTTACGGGGGTTGCGGGGGGTAGGAGCAATTATTTGCACAATTGTGGAGAGCGCAGGGAATAGGCGGCGGCCAAGACCCCAACTGCCGGGATTGGTTGTTTGCGGCGACCGCTCCACGGGGGATTTTCTTCTAAATTAGATAGTAACCCTCTTCTTCATGACCCTTTAACAGTTCACCGGTTACAATATTTGTAGACAGATGAATTGTGGGGTGTCAGCAGTGGACAGCGTAACGAGAACTCACGAACGGCAAAAACTGATGGTGGAATTGCTGGAGAGAAAAATACGGCTGCGTGCGCGCCAGATTTACGATGAGCGCGGACAGGTGAAAGGACTAGCGCTGGAAGACTGGGTGAGAGCCGAGTCGGAAGTTCTGAAATCGAGTATTCTTGCGCCGCTGTGGAACACGCGCCAGGAGCGGGAGCTGGTGGAAGTATAGAGTAAGAGCGTAGAGCGAAAAATGTCGCCGAGCTGTTCTTGGCGTCGCCGCGCTTCGATCCGTCCACCAACCTTTGGACGGCGTACCCAACAATCTTGACGCTAGCTGGAAATCCGCAGCAGGAGTAACGCGGACGACAGGCTGAGCACCGGACCGGCGATACTAAAGAGCGCTCTGCCAACGGTCCCGGGCGCGCCCCCAAAATACGCGTCCAGCACAAACGCCATGGCGCAGGTCGCGCCGACTGGAATGAGCCACGATTTTGGAAGGCGCTTCAGGTTCGGGATGGCGGTGGGCAATAGCCATAAGAAGATGTACCAGAGATTTCGATCATGGAGCGAGGAAGCGAAGTGGCCGAGGTAGTCGTCGCTGCGATGAAGAGCGAGACCAAACTCCAGCGGACTTACAAACCTGCCGGTGATCGACCATTGCAGGCCGATCATCGCGGCGAGACTTAGCACCCAACTGCTCAGGATCCAGGCTGCGCCCGGCAAGAAATGACTTCGAGCGCGATTGCGATCGAGCCGGGTTGAGAACCACCAGGCGGATGTAAGCACGATGCTGAAGGGGATGAACGATTCTTTGGTCAGTGCTCCCAGCACGGCGATCACGGGCAAGGCCCACCGTTCACCCTCCGACAAACTCCAGAGGAGTGCCAGCAGGAAGAAGCCTTCGCCGGCGTCGACCAGCCCGGCCAGGCGAAGATTCGGGACGGCAAAGTTGACGAGGTAGAGCAAAGCGCCAATCGGGCCTGCTGCGGAACTGCCCGTCTGACGGTTCCCGAGAATGACCCCGAGAATAACAATAAGAACGGCGGTTCCGGCAACGAACAAAGAGTCGGCAACGAGAAGTCCGAACATCACCGGATCCCAAGTTGCGAATCGTCTTTGGGCGAGCAGGTAAAAGGGCTTGGCAAGCCACGGAACCAGTACGCGGAAGCGGACGTGCCCGGCGTCAAGGCTGGCTGTTCCGGTTACGAGCGATGCGTAGATTTTAACGTCGGAGAGTCCCGGCGTCTGGCGCGGGTCGAATCGGTTGAGGACCGGGTAGCCCAGGCCGCACGCGATCAGGAAGAAAACACAAAAGAGCAACGCCAGTCTGGCGGTCGCGATTTTCGTCCGGTTGTCATGCGGGCTCGTCATTTGTCAGGCGGTAAATGGGAAGGTAGCGTCAGTGGTTCGACATTGCAACTCAAAAGTCGCTGGCACGTGAGCCGAGCAAGCTTGGTTTTGCGAAACGAATCTGTTAGCTTTCAGCCTCAGCGTGTGACCGAGCTTTTTTGCCGAAATCTTTGTGGAGGGTGGACGTGGGATCTCAAAAATGGTGGCTGGCCCTGTTTTTCTGTCTGGTATTTACTGTCTCGATGCAGGCGCAACAAACAGCGCCAGCGGACGAGGCTACGCGGCGGCTGGCGTTGGACATTTTCAAACAGCTGATCGAGATCAATACGACGGATTCGGTGGGCAGCGTGACGGCGGCCGCGGAAGCGATGGCGCAGCGGTTTCGGGACGCCGGATTTCCGGAGAGCGACATTCAGGTGCTGGGTCCGAGTTCCAATGACCGCAAGAAGAACGTGGTGGTGCGGCTGCATGGATCGGGCAAGCACAAGCCGGTGCTGCTGATCGGGCATCTGGACGTGGTGGAAGCGCGGCGCGAGGACTGGACGACCGATCCGTTTCAGTTTATCGAGAAGGACGGATACTACTACGGGCGCGGCACCAGCGACATGAAGGATGGCGACGCGATCATGTCGGCCACGCTCATCCGCATGAAGAAAGAAGGATACGTGCCGAGCCGCGACATTATTCTTGCGATGACGGCGGATGAAGAAGGCGGCACATCGAATGGAGTTGATTGGCTGATCAAGAATCATCGCGAACTGATCGATGCGGAGTTCGTGCTCAACCACGATGGCGGCGGCGTGCTGGCAGATCACGGCAAGCCGGTAATGATGGAAGTGAACGCCACCGAAAAATTGTACGGCGATTTCGTGCTGACGGCGACCAATCCGGGCGGCCACAGTTCGCTGCCACGTCCGGAGAACGCGATCTACGAACTCGCCGGTGCGTTGACGCGGATCGCGCACTACCAGTTCCCCTTCGAGCTGAACAACATCACGCGCGCCTATTACGAGCGGCAGGTGAAGATGGCGACGGGGCAGCGGGCGGCGGATCTGGTGGCGATGCTGAAGAATCCTCCGGACGTGGAGGCGGTGGCACGGCTGTCGAAGGATCCGCTGGATAACTCGACCACGCACACGACGTGCGTGGCAACGCGGTTGAGCGGAGGCCATGCCAACAACGCGCTGCCGCAGATGGCGCAGGCGAACGTGAACTGCCGCATCGAGCCCGGACACACGCTCGAGGAAATCCGGTTGACGCTGGAGAAAGTGGTGGCCGATCCAAAGGTTAAAGTGCAGTTCCGCGAGAACAACAACGCGCTGATGGATCACGGATCGGACCGGCATAGTTATGTGCCGCCGGCTCCGCGGAAGGAAGTGTTCGAACCGCTGGACAAGATCGTGGCGAAAATGTGGCCGGGGATTCCGGTGCTTCCGAACATGAGCACAGGCGCGTCGGATGGCGTGTACACGAATGCAGCGGGGATGCCGACGTATTGTGTGTCGGGCGAGCAGTACGACCGGGACGATATACGGGCGCATGGAAAAGATGAGCGGACGGGGGTCGAGGCGTTTGCCCGGGGCGTGGATTTTTACTACGTGTTTTTGAAGGGCGTTACGGCGGAGTAGGGCGGTAAGCACTCAGCGGTTCGCCAGAACAAAGGCCGCTAATGCTGAAAGAAGTCGGCGAGGCTTTGCCCCGTAAGCGCTAACTTAAGCTGTTTGGGCTGGAAGCCGACGTTCAACATGTAATGGTGGAGGTGCGCTCGTTCCTGGACGTTCGCTCTCCGGGTAGCCGACCACTCGTTCAGAATCACCAAGCCCGCCGGACTGGTGCGTGAGCAACATCACATCTTGTAGTGCGATTTCTGTGGAACTATGCGCCAAATGCTAAGCTTCTCAGCCAGGGATACAGAGCGTGTCTACGCAAGCCACGGTTAGCTCCACAACACGGAGAGACGAACGGGAGTTGCGCGAGGCGCGCTTCGCCATGCGTCTCTCCCTGATCTTTGGTTTGGTAATGCTGATCGGTAAAACCACAGCCTATTTCATGACGCATTCGGCGGCCATTTTTTCCGACGCAGCCGAGTCGGTCATCCACGTGATCGCCGTTGGGTTTGCCAGTTTTAGTCTTCGGCTCAGCACAAAACCAGCTTCCTCCCAATTCCTCTACGGTTACGAGCGGATCACCTTCTTCTCCGCTGGATTTGAAGGAGCAATGATCGTCGTGGCCGCGATCGCAATTTTCTTTGAGTCGATCAGGAGGTGGATTGCCGGGCTACAGCTGGAGCACGTGGGAACAGGCGCACTGCTGGTTCTGATGGCTGGAATACTCAATGCCGGTCTCGGTTACTATCTCCTGCGGACCGGCCGGCGGATCAATTCACTCATTCTCGAAGCCAATGGCAAACACGTCTTGACCGATAGCTGGACCAGCTTTGGCGTTGTGGGAGGATTAGGGCTGGTGCTGCTGACGCACTGGAAACCTTTCGATCCCCTGGTGGCCATCGCTGTCGCGGCAAATATCCTCTGGTCCGGAGGGCACCTGGTCTGGCGTTCGGCAGTCGGGCTTCTGGATTATTCCGATCCGAAAGACGGCCGGAAAATTCGGGACAAGCTGGATGCAATTTGCTCGGAACTGGCCATTCAATACCATGGCGTACGCTTCCGGACCACCGGATACCGCCAGATCATCGAAGTGCACTTGTTGTTCCCGCGCCTGACCTCGGTCAGCGAGGCCCACCGCCTCGCGACCATTCTTGAAGAACGCCTGCCGGTCGAACTGGGGATGCCCGCTGAAGTTACGACTCACCTGGAATCCTTGGAAGACCATGCCGATGTCCACCGCGAACAACACTACACAGGAAAACCTGAGTAGGCTCTGTGCCGTGCTCGGAAAGTTGGCAAACTGTCTTCTTTGACGCTTTACTCGTAGTTCCTCGCCCCGAGTTCGTTAATGTCTTGGCGGCTTGGTCGGACGTATACCTCCTGGATGACGGGCCACTCGGAAGGAATTCTGCCATAAGTTAGCGCCTATGGGGCTCGGCCCTGCTGGACGGGTCCTGAGCGAAGTCGAAGGAGGGTGTCCGTGCCTACGTGGATATTGACATTCGCCATACATTCGCCTATGCTGCGCGCATGGCGATCACTCGGCGTCAACGCGAGCTGTATGACTTTATTTCGCGCTTCGTGGCGGAGAAACAATACTCCCCTTCGTTTGAAGAGATCAAGGAAGGCATGGGGCTGAGTTCTTTGGCCACGGTGCACAAGCACGTTACCAATCTGGAGAAAAAAGGGCTGCTGACGCGGGACTATAACCGCAGCCGTTCGATTGATCTGCTGCCGCCGCGGGGAAAGTTGAAGCAGTCGATGGCGGTGAACACGGCGGTGGTGCTGCCGCTGGTGGGAAGGATTGCGGCGGGGCGTCCGATTGAGGCGGTGGAGCACAACGAGACGATCTCGCTGGCGGATTTCGTGCGCTCGAAGGAAGTGTTCGTGCTCCAAGTGCGCGGCGAATCCATGCAGGACGAAGCCATTCTTGATGGCGACTACGTGCTGGTCGAGAAGACCAAAACGGCGCACAACGGGGATATTGTGGTGGCGTTGCTCGATTCGACGGACGCGACGCTGAAGCGGTTCTTTCGCGAGGGAGAGAACATTCGTCTGCAGCCCTCGAACGCTGCCATGAAACCCATCATTGTGCCTGCGGCGTCGGTCGAGATTCAGGGACGGGTGATTGGCGTGCTGCGGAAGTACTGAAGAGCAGTGGTCAGTGGTCAGTGGTCAGTTGCCAGTAAATCGCGCTCGCTTCCGCGCGGCAAAAGGCCAAGTGTGCGCCCGTGCCTTTATTTGTTCGAGAGCTGACGCTGAAAGCTGACAGCTTAGCTCAGGTGGCGATCCAGGGCTTTCTGAATGTCGTCTTTGGAGCGGTAGCCGACGAGCTGTTCTACGACCTGTCCGTTCTTGAAAACGAGCAAGGTAGGAATGCCGGTGACTTTGTAGCGCATGGGCGTGGCCGCGTTGCGGTCGACATCCATTTTGCCAAACGTGACTTTACCCTGATATTCGCCGGCGAGTTCTTCGACGATCGGAGCGATGGCGCGGCAGGGGCCACACCAGGCGGCCCAGAAATCGATCAGCACGGGCTTGTCGGACTTCAATACATCGGAATCGAAATTAGCGTCGGTGACTTCGACGGTGGTGTTGCTTGCCATTCATCCTCCAGAGTTCTAAAAAATCTATCGGTTCCCCGTCAGGGTGGACCGTATGGTCTCCTTGGGGCGGGACTTCTATCCTAGCACTGTTGATTGGATGCTCCGCAAGGACAGAAGTCGCAGGCGCTGCCGGGAGTGGGATGCGGGGTGCAGGCACCGTAGAATGAAGGTCTTATATCCTCATATCAATGACAGGCAATCTCGATAATCTCCGAGTGGTGCTCGTGGCAGCGCGGAATCCGCTGAATATTGGGGCGGCGGCGCGAGCCATGAGTAATTTTGGGGTCCGGCGATTGCGGGTGGTGAATCCCTACGAAGTAGCGTTTCGAGAGGCGCGGTCGGCGGTGGGCGCGTCGGGGTTGCTGGCGAAGGCGGAACAGTACGAGAGCGTGGCCGAAGCAATCGCGGACTGCAAGTTGGTAGTCGGCACGACCGTGGCCGGGGCTCGGCGGGATTTGCAGCATCGGTTGCAGCGGCTGGATGAGGGCGCGCGGGCGATCAAGCGGCAACTGAAGACGGGACCCGTGGCATTGCTGTTCGGCTCGGAAAGGTTCGGGCTATCGAATCAGGAACTGAGCCACTGCCATTGGGTGATGCGGATTCCCACGCGAGAAGAGCACGGTTCGATGAATCTGGGGCAGGCGGTGGCGGTCTGCCTGTACGAACTGGTGCGAGGAAAGAAGACAGCGGCGGCAAAGACTGCGCCCGGGAAAAAAGAAAATGCTTCCGCCACGTCGGGAGACGTGGAGCGGCTGACGCAAGTGCTGTTGAAGGTTCTGGACGCCAGCGGATACGTGAAGCCACGAGCAGCAGCGGCGACGGAGGAGAATTTGCGGCGCATGGTCCGGCGCATGGAGTTGAACGCAAACGATACGGATATGTGGTTGGGAATGCTGCGCCAGATGGCGTGGAAGCTGGGCGCAACCGAAAAGGACCACGAATAGAGGATGCGGCGGTTCGCGTGATGCCGTTCTTCTGAACAACTTGGTCAGGCCGTCTTTTGCGATCGGCTCACCGAGCTCGGCTTATCGAGCCTACGATCACTCTGCCCAGACTCGGCTTATTAAGCCGACGATCACTCTACCCAGAACCAGCAAGCTCAGCAGAGAAATTACTCCCTGCGATATGACGCAGTAGATGCACCACACGCCCAACACCGCGGACTCAATGTGGGCGAGATAGAGCGCAAAGCCCAGGCCACCAAGTGCGGCCACCAACGTCATCCGATAAGCTTTCATGAAAGCCAGCACGCCGAGCAGCAGATATCCGGCGATGCCAATCACGGCCACGGGAATTCCGAAAAGCATGGCGTACGGGCTGTGGTTCACGATGCCGCAGTCCCAGCGTTCATTGATGCTGCAAGGTGAAGTGTCGGTGCGGTAATGCTCGCGCAACGCGAGCGAAGAAGCGGCGATACCGACGACGGCGAGCACAATCAGCACCCATCTCATGCAGGACTCCCACACCAAGGTAAATGAAGTTGCATTCCTGAAAGAGATATTATCCACGATTTCCGTCAATCAATATTGCCTAATCAATCGTGGTAACGTTGCTCGCCCGCCGGTATCGGGACGCTGAGGCGATTCTGCGCCGGAGGCAACGGACACGTCGCGTAGGCGGTGAATGCGCAGGGCGGGTTCTCCAGTCGATTGAAATCGAGCCAGACTTCGCCGGGCTGGGTTACGCCGTGGTCGGGAAGTTCGGTATACAGAAAGCGTCCCGCACCGTACGTCGTGGTTTTGCTGGTGGCGTCGCGAAGAATAAAGAAAAGATCGGTCGACTTCGGATCTTCGAGCACAGGCTCGAGCCGGAGAACTTGTCCATCCAGAGTGAATTCGGCAACGCCGGGTGCGGGAAGATGGGTCGTGGTGCCGAGGACGGTTGGGATGTCGAGCACTTTGGGAGGGTTGTACGGGATCCAGCGCGCGTGAACGCGATAGGCCGCACTCGGCGCATACCAGCGCAATCCGTGGAAGGCGACGCGCGTGGGGGCTTGCAGATCCTTGATGCGCAGAGCGAATTGGTCGTCACGATGGATCACAATGATGGTGAGCGTGCCGATCGTCAGCTTCGAGGCTTTGTCGGCATCGTCGGCAAGCAGGGCCTGCTCCTTCGCGGGTTGACCATCGACCAGAAGGTCTTTAGGGAAACCCCCGGCCGGAGGCAGCAAGCGCAGCGCACCTTTCTCAAGGCGCACAATCGCAATGTGCGCTGGCCCCTTTCCCGCGATCTGAACGCGGCTGTCTTCAGCGGAACCAAAACTGTTGTCCCCTTCCTTCAGCCACCCGAGGGCGATCAAAGAAAGCCAGCCTTCTGGAGCCTGGAGGTTGGTTGCCCGCTGAGCGCGCCAAGCGAGCAGATCGTGCTGCCATGAACTTTGATCGTCGGAACCTCGACCGTCGGAATTGCGACCGTCGGAACCGGCGACGAGCGACTGCGAGAGCATCGCCACTAGAACGAACGCTGCGGCCAGCAGGAATTTTCTTTTCATTTGCAAGTCTCCGTTTTCTCAGGTCCGGCAATCTCCCAGGCGCCAATCACCAGGGACTGCCGGACGCCAGACAGATCCGCGACTTCCTTACACCAGATAATACTGCGCCTGCCTGTGGGCCGCGGCTGCTCCATTTTGCCAGCAATGGGTTACCTGCAGACGCTCGCCGGCTGGTATGACACGGATATGTTCGGGATTCATTTGGCCGTCATGATGCTGGTGGAGAGCCGGGCGTCGCCGCCCGGCTGGACGGGCGATACGCCCGTCCCTCCACCGTATGNNCTCATCACGCGATCACGGTACTAGAGAAGACGCTGGGCAAGAGTGCAGTCACTTGCCCGAAGTCTTGGTGGTCTTCGGCGCGGCTGCCAGGTCCGGCGGCGGGCCGACGTTGTCGGGCAGCTTACCGTTCAGAGAATCGAGGAACTGCAGCAAATCATCACGCTCGTCAAAGGTGAGGAAGTCGAGCGCATGGATTTGCTTGTCCAGGTGATCGTTCATATTGCCGCCACCAATGTAATGCGCGAGGGCATCTTTCACCGTGGGAAAGCTCCCATCATGCATGAAGGGCGCGCGATGCGCCAAATTGCGGAGGGTAGGTGTCTTGAAGGCGCCCATGTCCTCATCTCTCTTGGTTTGGCTGAAGCGGCCGACGTCATTCAGATTGCCGCGCGTATCCGCCCCGATGCCGAGGTTATGGAACTTGTTATCGGTGAAGAGCGCGCTGGTCTTGCCAATGGTATGGCATACCTCGCAGTTGGCCTTCTTCGGGTTGGTGAAGATCTTCAGGCCGCGCTGCGCAGCCGGTGAAAGCGCCTTCTTGTCATGTCCATAGTAAAAGCGGTCAAAGGGCGAATCGCCTGCGAGCACAGTGCGTTCGAACGAAGCAATGGACTTGGCGACAAGATCAATGTTGATCTGGTCCGTACCCCAGGCTTTCTTAAAGAGCGCAAGGTATTTAGGGTCCGCCTGGACGCGCTTCACAACTCCGTCGAGCGAGTGTGCCATTTCGACCGGATTGGCCATAGGCCCCTTGGCCTGCTCTTCGAGACTGGGGGCACGGCCATCCCAGAATTGCAGAGCGTTGTAGGCGGAATTGATTACCGTGGGCGAGTGGCGAGTGCCGGTTTTTTTGCCGACGCCGATCGAGACCTGGTGTTCATCGGAAAAGGCAAACTGCGGTGCATGGCAGGACGCACAGGAGATCGTGCCATCCACGGAGAGCTGCGAGTCGTAGTAAAGCCGGCGGCCGAGAGCAATGGTGTCTTCGGTCGGAGGATTATCCGCCGGAATCGGCACAGGAGGGAGGCCAAGAGGAGCCTTGATCTGAATGGTCTTGCCCACCGGCAGAACCGGGCCACCTACGGACGACTGGGCGCTCGCCCGCAACCTGAAATTCGCAGCAATCGGCACAGATAGAACAAGCAACAAACCGAATAAGTACAACTCCCCGCGGTTTTTCATCGGAACGCACCTCCGGCAAGTTCGAAGGATAACTCTTCCATCCAGTTCAATTCAGTGACGGAGGACACAAGATGCTGGTCGTACTAGGTTCTCTCGGTTGCGTGTCCATTTGCTAACTTTCCGCGACCGCTTTATGTTTTTCCCGGGAGAGAAAACTCATATCCAGGCGGTCGTCGCTGCTCTTGCCATCGCTGATCCTGCCGTTGCTGCTGACGTTGCTCTATTCCCTTTTCGCCGTTGCTCAAGCCAAACCGGTCGATGCTGAAGGCCATCAGTGGTGGCAGCACGCCGTGTTTTACGAAATCTAGCCCCGCGGTTTTGCGGACAGCAACAACGACGGCGTCGGCGACCTCAACGGCATCAACTCCAAAATGAGTTACCTGCATGAACTGGGCGTCGACGCCATCTGGATCACTCCCCGCTTTCCCTCGCCACACGTCGATTTCGGCTACGACGTTGCCGACTACCGAAACATCGACCCCATGTACGGAAATCTCACCGACTTCGATCGCATGGTTGCCGAGGGCAGGAAACATCATGTCCGCGTCATCGCGGAAACGAAAGGCTGAAGTTCGGGAAGCCACCTGTGGGCTAAGCCCGTTTCGTCATCTCCAGAAGCATTACACAACTGGGCCGCGCATCAGGGCTGCTTGCTCGCAGCTCTGTCCATACCATCCTTCACTGAAGGCCGTGCCATCTTCTTCGCGGGCCGCGTTGTTTTCCTGTTCCGATTCGTTTCCTTCAAGCTCTTTGCCTTGGCCTTCAATCGCTTCGCCTTGGCCGACGCGGACACAGAAGGTCCGGTTCTGGTGGCGGTGCTTGCAGCGATATCCAATCCAAAAAGTTCGGAAAGGTCCTCGCCTCCGAGGATCTTTGCTGCACCCGGTCCCTTCTTTGCCAGCGGACGCGCGGCATCGGCGTGGACGATCAGCTCTTTTTCGTTGACCCCATGGAGCCTGAAAAGGAGTTCAGGTTGTTTGTCTAAACGGGCACCGATGCCGTAAAGGACCGCCGCGACATGCTTGCACATCTCGGCCCAGTCTGGACAACTGCACGAGAGCTTAATCTCTTTCGGCGAAGGGAACAGGCCGGCATTCTGCTGGCAGATGCGTTCCATGACACCCTTGGACAAACGTCCTTGCAGAAGCTCGATCAACGAATCAATCGCGCCCGCGCAGTCCTTGCAAATGGACCGCCAGCGCACCTTCGTGACCGGGGCGACTTTCACTGCTACTTCATAAATCTCCGAACCGCTGACCAGCGCCTTGATCTCACCGGAAGAAATCTGAAGATCGATCACCGAACCATTGCGCACGTAGGTTCGCCCGCGCGGCAAGCGGTTGGCAAAGTCGCTGTAGCGTTCGAGGTTTTCGCACCACGACTTGCCCCAGAAGGTCTGGACGATCGTCCGCCCTTCAATCGTCACCGGCGAAACGGAGTGCCCTTTCTTCCTGCGCTTGTCCATTTCGCGCAAGGCTTGTAGCCGCCGTTCCGCCACCGACACATAAGGTCTCCATCCCCAGCCGCCGTACATGGATCACGCCTCCTTAAGCGCCGTATTGAGATCCAGCGCCACCAACTTTAGCAGGTCTTCGTCTTGCAATTCAGTCAGGAGCAGGTCAGCGCCGCCCTCGATCAAGTCCTTCGAAAGCTGCCGCTTTGATTCGATCATTTGGTCGATCTTTTCCTCGACCGTTCCCCGGCAGACGAACTTGTGTACCAGCACGTTCTTGTTCTGTCCAATGCGGAAAGCGCGATCCGTAGCTTGGTTCTCAACCGCGGGGTTCCACCAGCGGTCGAAGTGAACCACATGGGATGCGGCAGTGAGGTTGAGGCCGGCGCCGCCCGCTTTGAGCGAGAGCACGAAGAAAGGCGCAGCTTCGTCTTCTTGAAACCGGCGTACCAGATCCTTGCGCTTCCTCACTTCGGTTTCCCCGTGAAGAACCAGCCCTGCGCGCCCGAAAATCGATCCAAGAAAGGCCGCGAGCGGAGCCGTCATCTCCCGAAACTGAGTGAAGACGAGAACCTTCTCTTGTTTGGCGGCGATGACTTCGACGATATCGCGCAAGCGCGCCCACTTGCCGCTGTCCTCTTCGCTCCAGGCGCCGTCGCCCAGCCACTGCGACGGGTGGTTGCAGATCTGCTTGAACCGCATCAGGAATGACAGTACCAAACCTTTGCGGCGGATGCCCTCGGCTTCATCGAGCGCCTCCGTTAGTTCGTCCACTGCCTGTTTGTAGAGCGCAGCCTGCTTGCGGCTGAGTTGGCAGAACGCCTTCACCTCGGTCTTGTCCGGCAAGTCCGCGATCACCGTCTTGTCGGTTTTCAGCCGCCGCAGAATGTAGGGGCGCACCAGTTCACGCAGTGGAGCGTAGGGATTGTGCGGCCGATCCTCCAGACGCTTCACGAAGTTTGAGAATTCCTTCGACGATCCGAGCAGCCCTGGATTGATGAAATCAAAGATGGACCAGAGGTCGCCAATCCGGTTCTCGACGGGCGTGCCGGTAAGCGCAAACTTCGCCTGCGCCTTCAGCGTCTTGGCGATTCGGGTTTGCTTGGCATCCGGATTCTTGATGGCTTGTGCTTCATCGATCACAACCAAGCGCCAGGAGGTTTCCGCGATCCATGGAATGCGCAGCAACGATCCGTAACTCGTAATCACCAGATCCACATCCTGCAGACGCCCGGGCGCGAGCGTCATGAGATCGGCCGAGGGCAGCGCCGACGGATGAGCGATGAGCGAATTCAAACTCGGCGCAAACCGCTCCATCTCCGACGCCCAATTGGCGAGAAGCGAAGCGGGTGCAACCAGAAGACTGGGTTGCCGTTCGCCGCGGTTTTGCTTTCGCAGCACCAGCAACAGCGCGAGTATTTGAATGGTCTTGCCCAACCCCATATCGTCGGCGAGGCAGGCCCCGAGGCCGAGCTTTGCGAGCAGATAAAGCCAGCGCACGCCCACTTGCTGGTAGGGTCGCAGAGTACCGTGCAGGGCCGAACCGGGATCGATGCCAGCCAATCCCTCCGGACTGCGCAATCCCTTCAGAGTCTCCGCCAGCCACGGGCCCGCGACGACCTGCGCCCAGTCCGCTTCGTTGGCGGCAGATTCGTCGCCCGCAGTGACATCCGCCCCAGCAATCATGCGCATGGCTTCCTGAAGACTGAGACCTCTTTCGGCAGCGATCCGCTCGGCCTGGCCGAAATATTCCATCATTCGGCTCAATCGTTCGCGATCGACTTCAACCCAGCGCCCTCGAACCAGCGCGAGCCCATCCGCCTTAGCCAACAACTCCCGCACCTCGGCATCGGTCAATGGTTCGCCGTCGAGCGTGACTTCCATGCGGAAATCGAGCAGTGCATCCTGGCCCACTCCCGACAGCACCTTGCCGCCGACTTTGGCCGTCACCTGCGGGCGCGGAGGCCGGTTGGCCTGCCAGGTCGCCGGCATCCGCACCAATACGCCCGCACTCTCCAGTTGCGGGACATCTCTTAGAAGCTGCATGGCCTCGGACGGCCTCCACCGCAATGGGTGGAAGATTTCGCCCGCATCGACCATGGCTTTCAGCCACGGGCAGCTTTCCGAGGCTCGCTGAACGGGGAGAAGCAACGACAACAGCCGGTCCTTGTTGGCCGCGCCCGCATACTCGCGCAGAGCCTGCCCTAGCGGAAGATGTTGGGCCTTGGCGTGTGCCGACAGTCGAGTGGTATAAGTCGCGAGAAAAGCGAATGGGGCCGCCTCGTCCTTGCGGTTCTCGGCGAGGTTGAAATGCACGCGGCCGACCAGGTTCCACGCCGCGTTGCGCCGCTTCAAGAAATCCTGAACGCCGCGCTTCGATTCGGACAATTCCAGCCCGAAAGCGCTGTCCAGTGCTTGCCAGAGAGACTGAAGAACAGTTGCCGTCAGATACTCCGCTCCAGTCATCGGAGGCGCCGCGAGAGCCAACCAAGCCAGTTCCGCATCGGGCGGAGACGGAGCATGCGTCTTTGTAGACCGGGCCCCATCATCCGGCAGAGTGCAGAGGGCCGTCACATACCGCGCGGCGAATTCTCGCCAATAGGAGAAGACGGGGGGAAGTGCGACTCCAACTTCACTCGCTCCGAGTTGGAGAAGACCATGGCCCGATCCACGCACGAAGGCATCCTGTAGACGTTGAGCAAGCTCGGGCTCAAGAGCCGGCGCGTCGCGATCCTCGATCAAGGTGAGATGGCCGTGTGGAGTTAAGACGGGAACCATGAAGACCGAACCCATGCAGAGAACCTAACAGCCCACACATGCAGGCCGCAACGATTTGCTCGACGGTTCCGATGAGGCCTCCGGGATGTAATTTGAAGAGCGGTGTTCCCGAATCAGCCAACTACAGGGAAAATGTGGAGGCGCGGGTCGGAATCGAACCGCTTAAGCCTCTTTAGAATCAGTAAGTTGCTGATTCTAAGAGTGACCAGAGGGGCCAAAAGGTCTGAAGGTGCTGGGTGGTAGCAC
This sequence comes from Acidobacteriaceae bacterium, assembly GCA_003131315.1. Lineage (GTDB taxonomy): Bacteria > Acidobacteriota > Terriglobia > Terriglobales > Acidobacteriaceae > Acidiflorens. Next base: position 28 of record PKUV01000115.1, on the reverse strand, counting down.
AAATTAGCACAGGAAAGGGCTGGGCATT
>PKUV01000149.1:22421-27328 GCA_003131315.1 Acidobacteriaceae bacterium | reverse complement strand
GTCGAGCAGCCGGCGCACCAGAAGCGCAGACGTTTGAGGCTGATCAAACCTTTGACCTGCAGGATCTGGGGAAGAATCACGTTGCGCAGCGCCTCCAGCTGGGCGGGGTGGCGGAACATGTAGGTTTCGCCAATGGTGATTTCGTTCAGCAGCAGACGCAGCTCCGCTTCGCGGTTTCCGCGCGTAGTGAGGTGTTCCAAATACTCCGGGGGGCTGGCCACGCCGAGCGCGATCATCCGGCGCGCGCAACGTGAGATCAGAAGATAGAGCTTTTCCTCGGGATGATAGATCCCAGAGATCCGGTAAATCAGATCGCGAATCTTCAAATACGCCGGATCGCCCGGGTTGGAGTCCGGAGTCACGGCAGGCTTCGCTTTTGCAATTTCGACGGGCATCGTTTCATCTTTCGCCGACTAAACTTCCGGGCATCGTTTAGTGAATTCTCAAGTTCTTCACGGGCGAGCAGCGCTGGCGAAAGCTCTCAGCATCGACACCCTACGCACAACTTCCGGCACGATGCCGCCCAGTGGATATATGCGATCGGCCAGGTTGGCGGCAACGACACTTCCGGGCATGCCCCAAACCACCGAGGACGCTTCGTCCTGGACGATTACCTCCCCGCCCGCCTCCCGTATGACGGTCGACCCACGAGTGCCGTCCACCCCCATGCCGGTAAGCACCACCGCCAGCACGTTCGCACCATAGGTTTGAGCCACCGAGCGGAACAACACATCCACCGCCGGACGGCAGGAATTTTCCTGAGGACCACGGTTGATACCCAGCACGATTTCCGTCCCCTTGCGAACCACCGTCATGTGATGGTCGCCGGGCGCAATCCAGACTTGACCGCGCTGCAATTTCTGCCCTTCCTTGCCTTCCTGCACCTCGAGCCGGGTGAGTGTATTGAGACGGTCGGCGAACAGGCGCGTAAACAGGGGCGGCATGTGCTGCACGATCACGATGGGCACGGGAAAATCTGCGGGGAGTTGCGGGATCAGTTCAGTCAGCGCGTTCGGTCCACCGGTCGACGTACCGATGGCGACCACGTCGATCCGTGCCTGCGGGCGGGCGGAGACAAGGGTGGGCGTTGGCCAAGGCCGTGGCCGCGGCACGCGCACGGCGCACAAGGACTTGATCTTCCGAATCAGTTCTTCCCGCACCCGCTCGCGCGAGGTATCCGAGCCCCCGCTATGGGAGGGTTTGGTCACATAGTCGCTGGCGCCCCGCGCCAGCGCATCCAGAGTTGCAGTCGCACCACGCTCGGTAAGAGTACTGAACATAATCACCGGCAATTTTGGATAGAGTTTGCGAATCTCGACCAGGGTTTCCAGCCCGTCCATTCCTGGCATTTCAATGTCGAGTGTGACCAAATCCGGTTTGACCTCTGGAATCCGGGCCAGCGCCTGATTGCCGTTTCCCGCCGTGCCGGCGACGACGATCTCCGGGTCGGATGCCAGCAGATTGCTGAGCACCTTTCGAATGACCGCCGAATCATCGACGACTAATATGCGAAATGGTGGCATGTCTCATGTCCTAAAGCGCTGCTGCCCTCAAGGGCTCCCACAACCGCCTTCTCAGCGCGCACCGGCAGCACGGCTTGCCGCCTTCATCAAGGGGGCTTCATCCCGCTTCTTTGGGCTCTGGGCGCCGACTTTGAAGCGGCCGACCAGCTCCCGCAACTGGTTCGCCATCCGCGCCAGATGCTCGGTCGCCGTCTGCGCTTCGCCGACGCTGGTCGAGGTGCTCTGCGCCGCTTCCGCAACCCCTTTGATGTTGTCCGATATCGTGCTCGCTCCGTGCGCCGCTTCCGATACATTGCGCGTCATTTCGCTCGTCGTCGCGCTCTGTTCCTCGACTGCGGTGGCGATAACGGTGGAAATATGGCTGATCTTGTCGATCACTCCCTTGATCCCACCAATCGCCGCGACCGCCCCGCTGGTGTTATCCCGGATGACCGTGATCTTCTGCTTGATCTCCTCCGTGGCTTTCGCGGTCTGTTTGGCCAGTTCCTTGACCTCGTTGGCCACCACCGCGAACCCCTTCCCCGCCTCGCCCGCTCGAGCCGCTTCGATGGTCGCGTTCAGCGNNAGCAGGTTGGTCTGCTGCGCGATCGACGTGATCACCTCGATCACCTTTCCGATTTCGACGCTCGAATCCCCCAGCCGCGATACCGTCTGGTTGGCCGATTCGGCCGCTGCGACCGCCTCGCCCGCCACCCGCGCCGCCTCGGTTGCGTTCTTGGCAATCTCGCCGATGGTGGCATTCATTTCCTCAGCGCCTGAGGAAAGCGTCTGCAGGTTGGTGTTGACCTGACCGCCGGCTTCGGAAACCACCTTCGCCTGCGCCGTCGTTTCTTCGGAATTGGCCGTGATCTGCTGGCTGGTAGAGGAGAGTTCCTCGCTCGACGCTGCCACCTGCGCCGCGTTCTCCGTGATGGCCAGGATCATGTCGCTCAAACTATTCTTCATCCCATTGAGCGCGGCACCCGCTTTGCCGATTTCGTCTTCGGAAGTAATTTGCATGTCTTCAGCGGCGAGGTTGTTGGCGGCCACCTCTTGGATCAAGGCCACCATACGGGCAATGGCGCCGGTGATAGAGCGAACGATGACCGCGGCCACGACCAAGCCGAGCAGGATCCCAACCCCGGCCAGAACAAGCGCCATCGTCTCAGCCCGGCCGTCCGCGGCGCTCTGTTCGCTTATGCTTTTCTCTCTATCTTTGTTCTGTTTGTCATCAAATTCTTTGATCGCGTTAGCCAGCGCTGTCTGGGTCTCGATCATATCCCCGCTAAAGAGGAGTTGCGCCGCTTCCTTCTCTTTTCCGTTGCGGCGCAATTCAATCGCCTTTGCTGTCTTGGCTCCAAACTGATCGGAAAACTGCTGCATACGTGAGACGATTTTTTTCTCCTCATCGTCCATCTGGGCTTTGGTCAACTTGTCCATGATGTCTGCAATTTGCTTCTTACCGTCCTGGTATTCCTGCTGCTGCTCCTCTGCGCCCGAGAGCGCGAATCCGCGCGCGCCAGACATTTCCTTCGTGGCCGCCATACCGGCGTCTCCGGATAAATCCGTCATCGCCGTGTCATTCGCAACCTCCTCCGAGACCAGACTAGAGCGCTTGGCAGAGGAGTAGCTGAGGTAGCCCATCACCGCGATGAGCAGCAGCAGCACGCCGAAACCTACTCCCAACTTCATTTTCAAACTCAATTTAGACATCATTTGGAGCCTCCAAAACCCTGGATTGATTTGTGGCGATGTAGCCGGAGAGACTGATTCTCGCCTGCTTTAGATTTTTCGCCCGCCGCGCAGAGAAAGTTTCCGAGGAAACATTTGATCTGCGTGCCAATCAAACTGTTCATCGGCAGGAGCTACGCGGACTTTACCGGGAAAGTCCGAAATTTTCCTGAAAACTGTCCCGGTTGCGGTCAAAAGGAGATGTTCAAACGTGGCGTCAGCACTACCGCGTCCTGCTGGCTTCGCAGGCCGCCTGGGTGGTGGATAAACTGAAAGTCCGGCACGATCGAGAGGAACCGCTTAACGCTAATCTTGTAGTAGAGCTCGACCGCCGTTTCCGCATTTTCCTGGAACCCAGCGTAGGGGTCATCCGAAAAACGCGCCGAGGTGGCAGCGACTCCGATCGCGTCGTGCGGTCTGCCGGCTAAAAGACCTTCCACGACGATGCCACCGCCCAAGTGACGAGTAAACGGGCTGACCTTGGCGTCGGCGTTTCCATACTGCAGGAATGCAGACACCTTCTCTTCGCTCTCAGGCTCCGATCGCTTGCGGCTCCACAGTGCCTGTTCGGCCACCATATAGAAACCTTGAGTGCCAGCCAGGTGAGATCCATCGAAAGCGGCAACCGGCCCTGTCAGTCGCCAACCCCCGAACGCGGAACGGCCGCCCAACTCCCGGGCGCCCAGCTTCCAATCTCGTCCCCCTTCGACGATCAACATTTCGCCGTCTCGATCGGTACGGAACACTCCCACCTCGATCTGGTAATGCTGTTTGGGACGAACGGCTATATTCACCGCCAACTTGGGCTCGGGATAGGTCGGCAGGGCCACAATGGTTGGGCTATAGCCCATCGAAGAATTGAGAAAGTCTCCAGCAATTTGAACGACGGCAAATTCCGCATTGGCATCGATTTTGCCAACCTTGAAACGCAACCTATCCGTTAGCAGCTTTTGTTCGAACCAAAGCTCGTAAAGATGGGTCCTGGAGACATTGTCGATGTTCGAGAAACCTTGTGCGTCGCCAACATCGGTGGGGCCGTTGTCTCCAAGGTGGTTCTTCACACGAATAAACGCATCGCTGCCGTTCCAGCCAAGAGTTTTCTTGGTGTCCAAAGTGCCCGCAACATCCAGCGAGTATTGGTCAAAGGAGACGCCGGAGATGGCGCCGCCACGCACATTCGCGGACCAGTCGTTGACCAGGTTAACGCTGATGGCGAGCCCTTTCGCGTCCAGGCCCCGCCTTATTTGTTCCGTTTTGCCTAGCGGGTAGAATTTGGACACTGGCTTGGATGAAGACGCCTCCACGGGAGCCGAGTCGTCGGCAGGCGCGGAATCCTGTGCTCGAACCGCAGCACCTGGGCCCAGTAAAAGAATCGCGAGAAAAAAAGCAGCGTATTTGCCGGCATGAACCATTGGTTTCTCCTTATGCGGTCACAGCATGTGCTTCTGGGAGGAAGATCGGCGGGAGGCGGACAAGGATTACACTTAGGGCTGCGACCTGAACTTGGCGAGGGGACACCGAGACCCAATTCGAAACCGGTTCCGAATTTGAGTCTCAATCGGTAAGCTGGAAGCCGAAGACCATCGAGTGCTGAAGCGCGTCCGGTCCTTACAAACCAGCACTGTGAGTTCCTGGTGCCTGGCGCTCACTCGACTAGTGCCGCGACCGCGTGAT
>PKUV01000149.1:9483-22382 GCA_003131315.1 Acidobacteriaceae bacterium | reverse complement strand
AATCGACTTTCACCACAGGCTCTTAACCGCCGATCCAAGAACAAAAGGGATGACGCCACGGTGCATGAGAAGAATTGCCACTACACAGCCCCGTGCAGTCTCGCCCTTGTCCCTCCGAAACCAAACCGCGACCGCGTCTCGCCTGGAGAACGCAGCAATCGAAATTGCCGGTAATATTTCTTAGGCCGCGCGCGACTCAGGCCCCGCTGCTCTGCCCCTGACCGATTGCCTGGATCTCGCATGCCTGATCGGTATCGAGGACGTGCATCAACTGGCGCTCGAGCTTGTGCACCCCCAGAATCACCGACCGCAACCGCTTCGACAGCGTCTCGGGCGAGGGTTCGAAGGTCTGCTCTTCAACCTCCACTACGTTGCCGACTTCGTCGGCGAGCAGACACACCGTACCTCCGGCCGCACGCACCACCAGGCAGACCGGGGTCATGTTCGAGGGACGCTCCGGCAGTTCAAGCTGGCGGCGCAAGTCCAGAGCCACCACCACCTGTCCGCGCAGGTTCATCAGACCGATCACCACCGGCGGGGCCAGAGGAACCGGGCGCATCTCGCGGTAAGTGACCACTTCCTGAATCTTTTGCGACTCCACTCCAAACAGCAAGTGATTCAGGTAAAACGTGCAGAATTGATGGGCGCTTGTCATAGTCGTAAGTTCAGTCATAAGTTCAACTCTTGGCCGCATGGGCCTCCGCCGGCTCGTACGCTTCTCCGGCGCGCAGCAGGGCGGGAACGTCAAGCAACTCGGTCACCCGGTCCTCGATCACGGAGGAATGCAGCACGCCGATGCGAGTCGGTGGAGATTGGGGTTGGAGCGTGCTTTCGACGATGTCGAGGATCTGGTTCACCACCAGCCCGAAGGACTGATGTTCGTTTTCGAGCACCAGCACCTGCAGCATGGAGGTGGTCGGCAACGACAGCACGTCCTCGCCGGGCGGCAGATGCCGCCGCTCTTCGAGCGCATGACTGACGCGGATCAGGGGAAGAATCTGCCCGCGGTACTGGGTCACCCATTGATTGCCGGAGCGCTCGACATGGGCTCCCGGAATGTTTTCCAGACGAGCCAGCAGCTTGAGCGGCACCGCCATCCGCGCCCCGCCCAGGCCCGCGAACAGCACCAGTTTTTGTTTCCCGTTCGCGCCTTCCTCCGTGGCTTGGACTTCTTCGCCCTGGAGGCGCTCCCGTCCCTCGGCGAGAATCCTGGAGCACTGAGCCAGACCGAGCACGTCCAGAATCAACGCCACTTTGCCGTCTCCCATGATGGTGGCCCCGGCGTAGACGCTGATGTTTTTCAAATGCTTGCTGAGCGGCTTGACGACGATCTCTTCGGTGTCGTTGATTTCGTCCACCACCAGTCCGAAGTGCCGGCCATCGGCTTCGAGCACCACAATGTTCACGTTCTGGCACTCCAGGACTTTCCGTTCCACCGCCGTCAACAGCTCGACAACTTTCCGCGAAGCCGGCCCCACCTCGGTGAACGCGCGCTCCGCCCCCGCCGTGTCGCCTTGCGCTTTGAGCGCGACCACTTCCCGCACCAGTTCATGAAAGCGCTTGTGGGCCGCTTCCACCTGGGGCATCTCCTGGATACCGCTGTACTCCTTCAGGCCCGTCGCGTAGAGCCACTTGCCGAGCGCACACTGCGTGGGCGAACCGGCTTGCTCAACCGTCATGGTGGTGGCGCCGTCGAGCACTTGCCGTAAGCGGCCCAGCCACTCCTCGTGTGCGTATCGGGCCTTCGCGAAATCCAGCAGGTCCGTTTTCGCGGCGGGAGCCGCGCTCGTGGCGTCCGGGGCTTTCGCGTCGGTTTGCAGTTCCCGGTTCAAATAGACGAGCGGCAGCAGGCGCCCGCGCAGGCGGTACACCGGTACGCCGTGAATCATCTCGATTCCCTGCCGCCCCGCTCCGCCTCCCACGCCGACCAGCTCCAGCAGGTTGACCTGAGGGACGGCATAGCGCTCGCCCGCGCTGGTGACAATCAGAGCGGGAATGATGGCCAGGGTAAGCGGAATCTTCATGCGGACCATCACGCCCTGACCCGGCTTGGACTGCAGGTCTACCGTGCCGCCAATTTTTTCAATGTGGGTCTTGACCACGTCCATGCCCACCCCCCGGCCGGACACGTTGGTCACTATCTCCGCCGTGGAGAAGCCCGGCAGGAAAACCAGATTGACGATCTCGCGATCGGTCATGCGGCCCGCCTGGTCGGCTGAGACCAGGCCCTTCTGCACCGCCTTGTTGCGAATCCTGTCCTGATCGAGACCCGCCCCGTCGTCGCTGATCTCGATGTTGACCTGTCCTCCTTCATGAAACGCGCGCAGGCACAGCCGGCCCTCCGGATCTTTCCCGGCGGCCTGGCGGACCTCAGGGCGTTCGATGCCATGATCCACGGAATTCCTCACTATGTGGGTCAGCGGATCCTTGATGGCCTCGATCAGCGTCTTGTCGAGCTCGGTCTCTTTGCCCTCCATCTCCACCCGCACCTGCTTGCCGCAGCCCAGGGCGAGGTCGCGCACGGTACGCGGCAACTTGCTCCAGATGTTGCCGATCGGCTGCATTCGGGTCTTCATCACCCCTTCCTGCAACTCGCTCGTGATCAGGTTGAGCCTCTGGCTGGTGGCCAGCAGGCCGCTCTCTTCGGTGCTGTTGGCGAACTGCAGGATTTGGTTGCGCGCCAGCACGAGTTCTCCGACCAGGTTCATCAACTGGTCGAGCAAGGCGACATCCAGCCGGATGGTGCTGTCGCTGGCACTCTGCCCGCGTGCGGCTTGCTGCACCTGCAGCGCATCCACGACATCGGCCGGCCGCGCCGCGCCCTGTTCCACCAGAATCTCGCCCATGTGGCGCGGGTCGCCTTCTTTCTGCTTCTCGGCCGCGAGCAGGATCTCCGCCGGCGTGACGCCGGCCCGTTGCATCAGAATGTCGCCGATATTAGGCGCCAAGGCGGCCGTTTCGGAAATGCTCTCCGGCACGGGCGCAACCTCCCTCTTCGCCGACGCTTCGGGCGGCTGCTGCAGGCGAGTCAACCTGGAAATCAGCTCGCTGTCGTCGCGTTCGCCCTCGACGCTGGTGGCTTCTATGCTCGCCAGCATCTGACGAACGGCATCCACCATCGCCAACAGGCCGGTCGTGATTTCCGGATCCAGTACGAGCTGGCCATCCCGCAACCGCCCCAGCAGGCTTTCGCCGACATGCGCCACGGCTCCCAGCTTGTCGAATGCCAGAAAACCCGACGTACCTTTAATGGTGTGAATCGTGCGGAAAATGCTTCCCAGGATCTCGCGGTCGTTGGGATTCTTCTCCAACGTAATCAAGTCCCGGTCCAAACGGTCGAGGTTCTCGTAGCTCTCAACCAGAAACTCTTTGACAATGTCGTCGGAATCGTTCATACGAATATCCTCTCCATCGGCGCCGTCCTTCTCTCGCTTTAGTGCAAAGGTGCCGGGCGGTCTCGATTTTCACTTCCCGCAAGCAACCCATCGGCGGAAATTCCCGATCCGATTAAAAAGCTCTGACGGTGAGACTCGATCATTCTTGCGATGGAGCATTCGCGGGGCCCAAAGGGGGCGCACCCGGCACCTTCGAAAGTCTCCAATGGGGGATCGGGCAGTCCTGCGCCTGAACTTTGTGCGAACTTGTTGTCCGAACTTTTGTCCGGACTTCAGGGATGGGCAAGGAATCCATCGCCCCGAGAGAGGACGGGATCTCTACTTCATTCCCGAGAGGATTCGGGTCCTTTCGGAATGACTACGCCCAACGGATCGGGAGAGCTTGGTATCGCCGACGCGGAGAGCTGATACTGCCAGTCTTCTTCCAGTCTTTGGCGAATCGGCTGTCTTACACGGAGTAGGAGACATCGTCATTTGCGGCGGCTTGCGCCGTGCTTTCCGTCGTGGAGGCGGCGGACTTGCTGCCACGTCGCATGGCGACGATACCGGTGCGCACCATCTCCAATACGCCATACGGACGCAATACTTCGAGCAGTCCGTCGATCTTGTCTTCTGCGCCGGTGATTTCGATGGTCAACGATTCGGCAGAGACATCGACCACACGCGCGCGAAACACGCTGGCGAGTTCCAGTACATGGGAGCGCGCATCGTGAGTGGCCGCCACCCGGATCAAGGCCAGGTCTCGGATGATGGCCGGTTGATTGGTGATGTTCTCGACCAGCAGCACGTTCACCAGTTTGTACAGATTCGCTTCGATGCGGCGGGCCTGGTCGCGGTCGGCGTCGACGGTAATGGTCATGCGCGACACCTCTGGCTTTTCAGTCCGCCCCACCGTCAGCGAATCGATATTGAAGGCGCGGCGGCGAAACAGCGAAGCCACGCGGGTCAGCACACCCGGTTTGTTTTCGACGTACACCATGAATGTATTCAGCATAGTTTTTGACCGTCTGGCTCTTAGCTCTTAGCTCTTAGCTCTTAGCTAGAAGCCAATGGCCAAAAGCTAAGAGCTTGTTTACTTGTCGTCCGCCGTCTCGACAATCGGGCTCGGCCGCCGAATCATGTCGTGCAGCGCAGCCCCGGCCGCAACCATCGGATAGACGGTGTCTTCCTGTTCAACCTTAAAATTGATCAGCATCGGCCCCTCGTGCGCGCGCGCCGCTTGTACCGTGGGCACAACCTCGGAACGCTTCGAGACGGTCGCGCTCCGAATGCCGTAAGCCTCCGCTAACCGTGCGAAATCCGGATTGAGCAAGGGCGTCGCCTGATAGTTGCGCTCGTAGAAAAATTCCTGCCACTGCCGCACCATGCCGAGAAAGCCGTTGTTGATGATGGCGATATGGATCTTCAGATTTTCCTGCACCAGCGTCGCCAATTCGCACATCGTCATCTGGAATCCGCCATCGCCCACCACCACCCAGACCTCGGCCTCGGGGCACGCGACTTTGGCGCCGATGGCGGCGGGCAGCGCGAAACCCATCGTGCCCAGTCCGCCGGAAGTAATCAGCGTGCGCGGATGCTCATGCTTGTAATACTGCGCCTCCCACATCTGGTGCTGCCCGACGTCGGTTACGACGATAGTGTTCCCGTCGCGCGTCTGGTGCCACAAATCGTTGATCACGTGCGCCGCATAGAGATGGCCGCTGTCGGGCAGGTTCTGAATGTCGCGCACGGCGGAAGCGCCCTTCAGCTTGTCGATATGATCCAACCACTCGCTGCGGTCGATGGACTCAACGTGCGGCAATAATTCCAGCAAAACTTCCCGCAAATCGCCGACCAGCGGAACATCGACCTTCACGTTCTTGTTGATCTCCGCGGGATCGATCTCGATGTGAATCTTTTTTGCATTGGGCGCGTAAGTTTTCAGCGTGCCGGTGACGCGGTCGTCGAAGCGCATGCCGAAGGCCAGCAGCAGATCCGCTTCTTGAATTGTATGGTTCACCCAAGCTTCGCCGTGCATGCCCATCATGCCGAGATTGAGCGGGTGCGATGCCGGGAGCGCGCCGAGGCCGAGCAGCGTGAGCGCGACCGGGATGCCGGCCCGCTCGGCAAAATCGCGCACCTCGCGCATGGCTCCAGAAATGATGATGCCGTGGCCGGCGAGAATCACGGGCCGCTTCGAATTGTGGATCAACGCCAGCGCCTGCTCATACTCCTGCGGAGCGGGCGAAAGGTCGGGGCGGTAACCCGGCAATTGCGGTTTGGCCGCTTCCCAGTCGAACTCGCACGAACCCTGCTGCGCATCTTTAGTGATATCGACCAGCACCGGCCCCGGCCGCCCGGACCCCGCCACGTAGAAAGCTTCCCGGATCGTGCGCGCCACTTCGCTCGCGTGGGTCACCAAATAGTTGTGCTTGGTGATCGGAAGAGTCACGCCGGTGATGTCGGTTTCCTGAAACGCGTCCGACCCGATCAGCTTGCTGCCAACCTGGCCGGTGATGCAGACGATCGGTATGGAATCGAGCATGGCGGTGGCGATTCCGGTGACCATGTTGGTCGCTCCCGGCCCCGAGGTTGCGACCGCAACTCCCACCTGTCCACTGGCGCGCGCGAAGCCGTCGGCCATGTGGGTTGCCCCTTGTTCGTGGCGCACCAGCACGTGATGGATCTTACTGTGCTTCAGCGCGTCATAGGCAGGCAGAATAGCGCCGCCAGGATAGCCAAAGACGTGCTTCACGCCTTCACGTTCCAGACATTCCCAGAGAATACTGGCGCCGGTCATGGTCACTGTCTTCGTCTTGCTTATGGCCGGCGTGGTTTTCTGATCCGTCATGAGACCTCCCTACCAGTCCGTGGTGCAACTGCGATTCGTATCAGGGCATGCCTTCAGGCATGCCGCAAGTGCTGCGTTATGCGAGCGCCTTCACAGATTGCTGAAAAACTCAGGCTTCGTATCAGGGTATCGCTTTAGCTGTAAAGTTCCACCACATCCTTTACAGATTGCTTTAGCGATACCGTAAGTTCTTCGAAATCAGACGCCCCTTTAGGGGCTGAACGTCGAAAAGCTACCCCTCGGAAAAAACAAAACCCACCTTGCCAGCGTTTCTGGCGGGTGGGATTCGGGAGCACTTACGATTTCTAATTTCTCAGCTCACTCTTTCCCCCGCACCGAGACGGACACGTACCTCCGGGATTTTAATAATAATTCGGAGGAGCCTCTGTCCATTCGTCACGGTTGCACCAAAGAGTTGACGTGATAGTACCGAACCGACCGACCGGTTGGCAAGCGGAAAGTCAGACTCCCTTTGTTGCAGATGTTCCTGTCCGGCTGTAGAGACGGGGCTTGCCCCGTCTCCGCAGGAGCAATCAGAGTTTCGCTACAGCCCCGGCCCCTCCGGGTAAGTCGGCAAATCCGGTGGCCGCGCCGGCAGTTTCTTTGGATTCGCCTTGATCTGCTCCATCAGCATCTCCACCGCTTTTTCCAGTTGTGGATCTTGTCCCTTCAAGACCAGGTCCGGTGGATTGTCCACCATCACATCGGGTTGCACGCCGCGGTTTTCGATCAGCCACTTGCTGTCCAGCCCATACAGAGAGAATTCCGGGCGCGTGATGTAGCCGCCATCCATCAACGGCATATTGCCGCGGATACCGCGCACTCCGCCCCAGGTCCGCTCGCCAATAAGTGGTCCCAGCTTGTACTGCTTGAAGAAGTAGCTGAAGAAGTCTCCATCGGACGCCGCGTAGTGATTGGTCACGCAGGCCATGTATCCATAGAAGACGTTGGCCGGAATCGTGCCCGGTTCCCAGTTGCGCGCCGGGCTCATGGCGGCCAGTACGCGCCGCAACCGCGCAAAAATGAGCTGGTCCACGAAGCCGCCGCCGTTGTAGCGGACGTCGAAGACAATGCCTTCCTTGCGAATCTGCGGGAAGTACTGCTTGACAAACTGGTTGAGTCCTTCGTCGCCCATGTTGGGCAGGTAGACATAGCCGATGCGGCCGCCGCTGGCCGCGTCCACCTTCTTGCGGTTGGTCTCGATCATATTCAACTCGCGCAAGCTGTACTCGTCGCCAATCGGCTTCACCACCACCTTGCGCGCGCCGTCCGCCGCGGGTTTGGAGTTGACGGTGAGCGTGACCACTTCATTGGCTGTGTTCACCAGCAATTCGTCGGGAGTCTGGGGAGTGCGCAGCGCCCGCCCGTTGATCGCGACCAGGTAATCGCGTTCTTTGATATTGACGCCCGGCTCGGTCAAGGGAGAACGGGTGTGCGCGTCCCAGTTCTCACCGGTGAAGATTTTCTTGATCCGGTACATGCCGCTGGCTGAGTCGGCTTCATAGTCCGCGCCCAGCAATCCAACGTTCACCGGGTGCAGGTCCGGGAAATCGCCGCCGCCAACGTAGGTGTGCGAATTCGATAATTCCCCGATCATCTCGCCCATGATGTAAGTCAGCGAATAGCGATCGGCTACGTACGGGAGTAATTGAGCATATTGATCTTTGGTCTTCTGCCAATCCACTCCATTCATCGAGGCCTCAAAAAAGTAATCGCGCTCCTGCCGCCAAACCTCGTTGAACATTTCCTTCCATTCCTGCGAAGGATCGACCTCAACTCTCATGCCGTCCAGTTTGAGCGCGCCATCTCCAACCTTGTGCGGCGCGTCCGGGGGCTTGGCATCGATAATTCCCACTGGTCCGTCGCCCTCGGCGCGGTACAAAAGCTTCGAGCCGTCGCTGGAAAGTGCGAAACGATCCGCGCCGTCCAACAGCACTTTGTCTTTGCGTTCTTTCAAATCGTAGGCATGAATCGCCGGATTCTCTCCGGCGAGCGGTCCCGACAGCCCAGGAATGGGTGAAGTCGAGTAGTAGATCGCGTCTTTGGAAGCGTCCAGGCTGCGAATCACCGCGGGTGGAACCGCCAGCGCTACGATCCGGTTCTGGATGCCGTCCAGATCGATCTTGAAGACTTTCGGAGGCTCCTTGGTCTCGGTTTGCGCGGCTTTCTCTTCGGTCTTTTTTTCCTGTTCCTTTTTGTTTGGCGTTTGCTTCGCGTTCTTCTTACTACTATTGCCCGACTCGGGCACCGGCGCGGCCGCCGCTGGCTCTTCGCTCTTCACCTTCACCTCGTCGCTCAAGGCCGGAAAGGGCGAAGGCTCGTCGGCTGTTAACGTGACCACGTAAACGCGGGTCGTTTTCGGATTCGCAAACTCGAAATCGATGTTGCCCAGCACTTCGTTGTAGTCGCGGTCGGAAAGGAAGTATAAGTATCGCTTGTCACGATCGAATACTGCGGCGTAACTATTATTAAGAGTTGAAGTCACGGCGGTGATCTTGCGGTCGGCTAAACCGTACAGATACACCACCGAATAGCCGGACTCTAAATTCTTATCGTAAGCCAGCCACTTACTATCTGGGGACCAGCTGTAATTCTGAATCTCGCCGTACTTGCCGCGGTCCACTTCGACGGGCTTTTTCTCCTTGATATCGACATACCAGAGTTTCAGGTCTTTATTCGCCCAGGCGATTTTTGAGCTGTCCGGAGACCACGCCGGCTGGAACATGAAACCCTTGTGCCCGCTGGTGATCTGCTCTTCGGCGGCCAGTCCGTCTTGCGGAGCGATGTAGATCTCATCTTCACCGGTGCGGTCGGAGATGTAAGCGATCCATTGCCCATTTGGCGACCACGCTACATGTTGTTCGCGAACGCCAGGAGAATGCGTCAGGTTGCGGATGCTTCCATCCTTCGCCGGAACGGTGAAGACTTCTCCGCGCGCCGCGAGCACGGCTCGCTTACCGTCGGGCGCGATGTCGAAGTCGGTGATTTGCCGGCTCGCGCTCACCCAGTGCTTCATGGCCTGGTCGCGCTCGCCGCTCACATAGATGGTCGGTTTTTTCGGCTGCCGCGTCTGCAGGTCGAACGTATACAGGTAGCCGCCATTCTCAAAAATAATCGCATCGGGACCAAGGCTCGGCCACATGACGTCGAATTCGTCGAACTTAGTAAGTTGCTCGATCTGCTTGCTGCCCTGGTCATAGCTGTAGAGATTGAGCCGGTGTCCGGGCCCGCGATCGGAAGTGAAATAAATCGTGTTCCCGCGCCACATCGGAAATGTATCGGTGTAATCCGTGTGCGGGATGACCTGATCGACGACATTATTCTTGATGTCGTAGATGGTGATGTCCTGTGCCAAGCCGCCGGTGTAGCGTTTCCACTGCCGGAAATTACGGAAAATTCGGTTGTAAGCGATCTTTGTGCCGTCCGCTGAGAATGAGAGCAGGCCGCCCTCGTCCATGGGCATGGGCTGCGGCAGTCCACCATCGATGCTCACCGTGTACGGACGCTTGATCCAGCCGTTCGAAGCGTCGCGACGCGAAAGGAAGACGATGCTCTTACCATCCGGCGTCCAGCCGATCACTTGGTTGAGCACACCCATGCGGTCGCTGAGCGGCTGCGCCGATCCCTGGTAGAAGGTTAACTGCTTCGGTTGACCGCCCTCGGACGGCATTACATAGACGTTGAAGTTTCCATCGTACTCGCCCGTGAATGCCAGCCACTTTCCATCCGGCGAAAACTTTGGAAATAGTTCCTGCCCAGGATGAGAAGTGATGCGGCGGGCCGTGCCTCCCGAGCTTGACGCCAGCCAGAGATCGCCCCCGTACATAAATGCAATCTTGTCTTTATATATGTCGGGGAAACGCAGTAAGCGGCCTTCTTGCGCTTCTTGCGCTTCCGTCAGGCAGGCACAGCCAATGACACAGCCGACGACAATGAACGCCAAAAAACTTCGGATAAGAATCATGAGAGATCCTCTTGAGAGATGTTTGCGGGAGAAATTAGCGGAAGAGAAACCATTTCGACAAGCGGGATTGTACCAGCTTGCACGCTGCTTCTTCGAACACTAATTGTGTTTTACGGGCCCTGCGTGTTGCCTGCCGCCCGCACCGCCTCCTGACAAGCGCCTGCGGAGGTCAACACTTCGTCAAACGCTGTATCTGTGCGGAGTTTTGCGAGCAGAGGATCGGAAAGCAGATTCGCGTACGCGCAATAGTTCTGTTCGACCGCGCTCTGGAGCAGATGGAGAGCCGCTTGTTTCTTGCCGCAGTACGCGAGGATTGCTCCCTCGTAATACCACGTCTCAGGATCGGGATCGGTGGGCAGATTGGTTTCCGCTTCGTGCGCAATCCGGTCCAGATCCGCGGCTGGACGCAACTGCAGGCAAGACTCCAGTAGATCGCGGTGATAGCGCGGCGTGCTCGGCATCTGTTTCACGGCCTCGCGTGCTTCCCTAATCTTTCCCTCGCGCAGAAGAATGGATGGCATCGCATACGCGGCCCACTCCGAACCGGCATCCAGACGAACAAAATCCGCAGCCCGTTCGGTTTTACCCATCTCCATGAACGCCCAGGCGCAGGAACGAAAGGCATAGTTACCAGGGTCGAGGGCCAGCGCAGTGTTGCATTCACTCGCCGCTTGCTCCAGCATCCCGGCATAACGATAGACATAGCCCATCACATAATGGGCCTCAGCGCTCTCCGGACGACGCTTGACCAGCGCCTGCGCCGCCTGGTACGCCTTGCCGAGTTCGCCTCGCTCCACGCGGTTGGTGATCAGTTGTCCAGCGGCAACGACCCGATTCGGATCGAGCTCTATGGCACGTTCGCAGGCTTTGTTAGACCGCTGGAACATCGGCTCGCCACCATCGGAATAGTCCGCGTCATAGTAGCAACGCAATCCGAGCTGTTCCCATGCCGGCGCGTAGGTTGGGTCCACGCCGACAACATGCTCCAGAACCGCGATTGCATCCTTGTTCGGCCCGGCATCGTGAGGCAGCGCGAGGCTATGCAGGTAGAGATCGTAGGCTTCCGCGTTTTTTGGGCGCGTGCCGGTATCGAGAAAACCGCCGGCCGCACCAATCGCCGGCAGCAACCCTTGACGGATCTGGGCAGCCATCTGCGCTTGCAATGCGATCAGGTCCTGAGCTGGAGCGGTCACGTTGGTCTGCCACAAAAGCTTGTTACCCTCCACCTGTATCGCCTCGAGCGTAATCAGAAGGCGGTCGCCTTGCTTCAGGAAGTGTCCGGTAAGAACGTTCGCGACGTGCACTTCCCGGCCCGCCTGCTGCGGATCGACGTCGTTGGCTACAAACTTTCGCGTGATCGCGGATGGACGAACATCAAGCGTCCGGGTGTAAGTGAGCGTGTTGGCAATTTCATCGGCCAGCGCGAAGCGAAGGAACTCCACGCTGATGTCGCCATTCATGTTCTGCAGAGGCAGCACCGCAATGGTGTTCTTCGGCGCGCCGCCGCCCGCCATCTGACGCTGTTTGAACCACCACGCTCCTACCGCGGCCAAAACCGTGAGCAGCAGCGCGCTGACTCCCAGCAGAAGATAAGTTGAAAATTTGCTCGAGGTCTGAAACGTAGTCGTGGCCAGGCGATACGGCAAGGCTGGCCGCCGCGCCCCGGTCTTGGTTAACCCCGATTCCGTTACCCTCCTCAACGACTGGAGATCGCCCTTCATCGCCAGCGCGTTCGGGTAGCGGTGGCCCCGGTCTTTTTCCATGGCTCGGCCGATAATGCCTTCGAGATCCGTGGGGAGCGCGGGGTTGAGATGAAGAGGAGAAACCGGCTTCCGGTTCAGGACCGCGTCCAGCGTGGTGATCACGTTGCCGGTGGCGAAAGGCTTCTTGCCGGTTGCCATTTCGTAAAGCACGACTCCGAGCGAGAACAGATCGCTCCGCGGATCCAGTTCTTCGCCGCGCGCCTGCTCCGGAGACATGTAAACCGCTGTCCCGGGAATCACGCCCACCGCGGTCATCGAGTCTTCCATCGCTGCGTCGCTCGATCCCGGTTCGCGCGCCGACTTGGCCAATCCGAAATCGAGGATTTTTGTCTGACCGCTCTGCGCCACAAAAATATTGGCCGGCTTGATGTCGCGATGAATGATCCCCTTGGCGTGCGAAGCCGCCAAAGCATCCGCCACCTGGATGCCGATGTCGAGGATCTCGTCGACGTCCATCGGCTTCCCGCGAATCCGCTCCTTCAGGCTCACCCCTTCCAGCTTCTCCATGACAATGAAGGGATGTCCGAAGTTGTCGTCGATATCGTGGATGGTGCAGATGCCGGGATGGTTCAACTGGGAAGCGGCGCGGGCCTCGCGCACGAAGCGGTCGAGCGACTTGCGGTCGTGGACCATCTCCGCGGGAATGAACTTGAGGGCGACGTGACGGGCCAGGCGCGTGTCTTCCGCCTCATACACCACGCCCATGCCACCACCACCGAGCTTTCCCAGGATGTGATAGTGGGAGACTGTCTGGCCGATCATTGCGGAGGCCTCAGTGCCGTCCGCGGCTATGTTAGGCCGCTGGCGAAGCCTGGGTCAACCCTCAGGCGGGATAGGAGCCCAAGCGATTAGGCAACCCCTGCGGGCAAACGCCTGGTAGCTTGCTCGACAGGGCCGCTGAAGAGGCTTTGGGTGCCTGAAAATGGGCTTGCGGGTGGAGAGCCGGG
>PKUV01000149.1:0-9428 GCA_003131315.1 Acidobacteriaceae bacterium | reverse complement strand
TCGTAGACCGACTCTGCCGCCGGCGATTCAAACCCAGCACTTCGCATCTAGGGCTTCCTCTGTGTTCTTTCCCCTGTGTTCCTCTGTGCCCCCTGTGGTTCGGCCTTTTCTCATTTATCGCAACCCCCTTCGGGTAAACCGGACTACACTTTCCGTGAAACCGCTCTAAAGCACCTAGCTCCGTTTGCCGATTCTTCAAAACGTACCTCTGGATACACGGCCCAGCCAATTGCCAGGCCCCTCAAGCAACCTCTTGGTCTTGTGATGGTGGGGTCCGGTTTCATGGGTACTGACCTGCCACGGAGGTGTGAATGAGCAGCCGTTCGTTCTTTGGCGCAGGGGAGTTTGGCGCAGCGGAGGTCGGAGGTTCAAGACTCATGCAGGCCTTGGTGGTCGATGATTCCGCTGTCTACCGTAAATTGATCGGCGATCATTTGCGAAGCTGGGGTTTTGGCGTCACCCTCGCGGAGACCGGCTCCGAGGCTTGGCAAATCCTGCAGCAGCCGGATGCTCCCAAGCTCGTTCTGCTCGATTGGGTGCTGCCCGATCTGGATGGCACTGAGCTTTGCCAGCGCATCCGGAAAGCTGGATTGTCCGGTCCCTATGTCTACGTCATCCTGCTGACCAGCAAAGAGGGCCGCCAGAACATGCTCGACGCCATGCAAGCCGGGGCTGACGACTATCTGGCCAAGCCCTTTGATGAGCTGGAATTAAAGGCGCGCCTGCTGGTCGGTAAGCGGATCCTCGACCTTCAGGAAGAACTGGTTTCCGCTCGGGAATCCATGCGCCACGCCGCCACCCACGATAGCCTCACCGGATTAATGAATCGCGGAGAGATTTTCGACATGCTCCAGCGGGAACTGGAGCGAGCGCGCCGGGAGCGCAAGCCGGTAGGAGTGGTTCTTGGCGACATCGACCATTTCAAGAGCGTGAACGACACACTCGGCCATCTTTTTGGCGATGAGGCGCTCCGGGAAATCGGCCGGCGGCTGCGGGCGCAACTCCGCGTTTACGACGGTGTTGGCCGATATGGCGGAGAAGAATTTCTTATGATTCTGCCCAACTGTGATTTGCCCAACGCTCTGCTGCGCGCGAATGAGCTGCGCGAAGTTGTTGCCCATACACCCGTGGTTTGTTCCGGCGAGGAGAGACTCATCACCATGAGCATGGGAGTCGCCGTCTCTAATACCGATGGGAAAAACGAACTGGAAGCATTGTTGAATCAGGCCGACGCCGGCCTTTACGCGGCCAAGGATAACGGCCGCAACCGGATCGAGCACTTCACCTCTGCCGCCAGGAAAACCACGCCTGGGCGCGCGCGCAAAAGCTAGAAAATCAGCCCTCAACCAGCCAGATTAAGCACTGTGAAAGTGGTAGCCTTTCTGGAGGATGTGAGTTCCGCCCAGCGGCCGAACTGGCCGCGAGCCCCTGCCCACTTGTTGACCGACCTTCCAACCCGCATCAAGCGGTGCGCGCGCGACGCCGGATTCGATCTCTGCGGTATTGCGCCGGTCCGCGACTTCGGCGAGTTGCATGTCTTTCCCGTTTGGATCGCGGATGGGAAGCACGGCGAAATGAAGTACATGGAAGCGCGCGATGAGACCGGGGAACTGAAGCGCGCGTCGCTGGCCCGAGTCGCTCCCTGGGCGCGCAGCGTGATCGTGTGCGCCATCAACTACAACACCGCGCATCCCTACTCGACTCAGGTGCGGAAGGAAGATGCGAGCCGAGGCTGGATTTCGCGCTACGCCTGGGCCCGCGAAGATTACCACGACGCCGTCCTGCGCCGCCTGCAGCAGATAGAAGATGAGTTGCGCGGACTACTCGACGCAACTGGTAGCTCTCTCCAACTTCGTTCCTATGTTGACACCGGCCCGCTCATCGAGCGCGTGTACGCCAAATACGCGGGCGTCGGATGGATCGGCAAGAACACTTGCATCATCAACCAGCAGCTTGGATCGTGGCTGTTTCTAGGAGTGATCCTTACCTCGCTTGAGCTCACGGCCGGCCGGCCTGCGCCGGATCGTTGCGGGACTTGCACTCGCTGCATTACAGCCTGTCCAACCCAGGCGATTGTTGCGCCCGGCGCACTGGATGCGCGGCTCTGCATTTCGTATCTGACCATCGAGAAGCGGGGCGAGATTCCAGACGAGCTGCGCTCGGGCATGGGACGGCACGTCTTCGGATGCGACATCTGTCAGGACGTTTGCCCGTGGAACCGCAAAGCCCCGCTGACTTCCGCCGAGGAGTTTGAGCCACGGGAAGACCTGGTCAATCCTGCGCTCGACTGGCTGGCCGAAATGCAACAGGAAGGGTTTCTCGAGGTGTTTCGCGAATCGCCAGTGAAGCGCGCCAAGCTTTCCGGCCTGCGGCGGAATGCGGTGATTGCGATGGCGAACAGCGGCGACAAGAAATTTGTGCCGACGCTAAAAAAACTCTGTGAAGATTCGGACCCGGTGGTCGCGGAACACGCGCGCTGGGCAGTGGCAAGGCTCGGGCAAGGCAGTACCCAGCGGCCAGTACCCAGTAAGAAAGAGCGTCTCTGAAGGCGGCCGGGGAATTTTGATTCGTATCAGGGTATCGCTTTAGCGATACCGAGAGTTTTCGAACATAGACGCCCCTTTAGGGGCTGCGTAGGAGGATCAATGTTCCAGAAAGATCTGCTTCAGGGCAAGCGCATCCTTATTACCGGCGGCGGCACCGGTTTGGGCAAGGCTACGGCGCAACGGTTTCTGGAACTGGGCGCGGAAGTTTATATCTGCGGGCGGCGGCAGGAAATTCTTGCGGCAGCCGAGCAGGAGTTACGCGAGCGCACGGGCGGCAAGATCCACTCCCGTCCCTGCGACGTGCGCGACGCGGCGGCGGTCGAAGAGATGATCGAGATCGTCTGGGCCGAGGGTCCGCTCGATGTGCTCATGAACAACGCGGCTGGAAATTTTCTGGCGCGCACCGAAGAGCTGTCGTTGGGGGCGTTTCAGTCGGTGATTGGCATTGTCCTGATGGGCACGCTGCACACGACGATGGGTTGCGGACGGCGGTGGCTGGCGGCGGGGCGCGGAGGCGTGGTGCTGAACGTGACCACCACCTACACGACGACGGGCTCGGCGTATGTGGTGCCATCGGCGGTGGCGAAGGCAGGTATGCAGGCGCTGACGCGGAGCCTGGCAGTCGAGTGGGGCGATCGCGGGATTCGGATGAACGCCATCGCGCCGGGGCCGATTCCGACCGAGGGCGCGTTCTCGCGTCTGCTGCCGCGTCCGGAACTGGAGGAGGCGGCAAAAAAACGAAATCCTCTGGGACGGTTTGGGACGATGGAGGAGTTTGCCAACCTCGCCGCATTTCTGGTTAGCGATGGCGCAGGGTATGTAAACGGAGAAGTCGTGACCATGGATGGCGGGGAGTGGCTGCAAGGGGCGGGCGAGTTCACGGCCCTGGGACGAGAGCTGACGGAGAAGGAGTGGGAGATGATGAGACCGAAGAAGATCGTGCCGAAGGCGTGAGGTAAGGGCAATATGCCGCACGCTTGCAGGACGGGGTCAAATGCGCCGCAAAAACGAAAGCGCCCCGACTCGGTTAGAGTCACGGGACGCTCGTCGAACAGCCCTCCCCCGAAGTCTGCTCACAACCACTCTACGTTCTGCTCGCCGCGGGGGGAATGGCACGAACGGGCGACTCCCATAGGACAATCTGGTAGGCCCGGCAGGAGTCGAACCTGCAACCCTCGGATTAGAAATCCGATGCTCTATCCGCTTGAGCTACGGGCCCCCGCCAAAACGGGATTCTGACTACCAATTATAGGGGAAGCGCGCGGGGGCATACGTTGTGTAGAGTGATCCGGCGCGCAGGTTTAGGATTGACCCGGCTTACTCCCGATCGTGGCTCCTGATCGGAGCGGCCAGTCAAGAGGCTCGCGCAAATAGCGAGTTTAGTCTTTCAGCGGTACCATGATCTGATCGCCACGGCAAAAAGTTGCAACCTTCAATAGGACCCCTTGCCCCTGGGGCATGGTCATCACCGGTCCGTAGCAATACACGGCGTGCCCGGTTGCGGCGAAGTACCATTGCCCTCCCTTTCTCTTTGCCGGTTGCTGGCTGGGGGTGGGGGAGAGCTGAGCTGGTGGTGCCAACCTCGGGACGGGAAGAGACAAGACTAGGGCTAGGGCCAGGGCTTTCATGATTGGGTCTCGCTCGCATCACGGCCCCCACATAAGGCCGCGTTTTCACAGAACCGTTTCTCTCTCAATTCTCTCTAAGATCCGTATCGCTTTCGCTGATCCGTACTGCGCCCGCTAGTGCGACCGTTAGATCACTCGAGTGGAGCGCCGCACATCCTCTAAATCCGCGGCCGGCTTCCGGGGAACTTCCTTCATGGAGTGCGCCGATTTACCGGGCCGCTTTGTTTCTTTGTCCGATCCTTTTACCCCTGCCGCCGGATTGCCGGAATCCGCGTCCTTGTGATCCGCCTGCGCAGACGCCTTGTCGTGGAACCGCTTGCTGTCGTCTCGGGCCAGCTTGCCCTTCAGCGTGGCCAGTTGGGTGCTGTCCTTCAACATCTCGCGGATTAAACTGCGCTGCGATTCGATGGTCTGGCCCTGCTCGAAAACCAGCATGGTCAGAATGCCGTAGGAGACGATGAACAAAATCACCAGCAGGGGCAGCATGGCTGCCGGCCGCATCTTTGTTCGAGAAGCTACGCACTCAGCGCTGTAAATGACCGTCAAGGTTGCACCCAGCTCGCCCTATACGTTCCGGGCTTCATGAAGGAATAGTGCACCCGTGAAACCATACGAAAGGGAGGCTGTAAGTGTTTGTTGCAAATGGAGTTAGTAAGCGGAAACGGGATCGGGCTGAACCGGCGGGTGCAAGCATCTGCACTTAATGAGTAACGACACGAGCGTTACCACGGTAAGTTCGCCCGCAACAATCGCCCGGGAACCAGCGCCGGCCAGGGCCTTTGGAGATGTGCCCCGATTCAGGCCGATTTCAGACCCCGATTTCAGACAATGTGCATGGCCGCCAGAATCTGCCGAAACTGATCGTCGCTTACCAAGCCGCATTTGTTGACCGCAGCCTGCTTGACCGCGGCCTGCTTGACCGCAGCCAGGACCGGACCACGCTGCTCGGCCGTGATCGTAACGCCGAGCTCCTTGCATTTCAGTTCGATGCTGTCGAGCCCGCTTTTCTTGCCGAGAACGATCCGGCGCTCCGCCTGCACAATTTCCGCCGAGTAGGGCTCGATCGCCTCCGGGAGATGGAACTGGCTAGCCACCGCGCCGCTTTCGCGCATGAACAAGTTTTCGCCGACCAGCGGCTTCCACGCCTCGAGCGTGTACCCCGCCGCCCGCCTCACCACCTCCGAAACCTCGCGCGCCTTTTCCAGATTCAGTACCACCGGTACGTCGTAGAGGCAGCGCAGCGCGAGTGCAATCTCGGCGATATCGGCATTGCCCGCGCGTTCGCCCATGCCGTTGATCGTGCCCTGGATCCAGCTTGCTCCCCCGCGGACGGCCGCCACCGCGCAGGCCGTCGCCATGCCGAAATCGTTGTGTCCGTGGAAATGCACGGGCACGCCTTTGCCGGCCCACTGGCAAACTTGCCGCGTCAGATATTCCGCCGCCTCCGGCCCGCAGGCCCCGATCGTATCGACGACGACCAGTTCTTTCGCGCCTGCATCGAGCGCCGACAGGTAAACGGTTTTCAGGAATTCCAACTCGGTGCGCGTTCCATCGACGGCGAAGAACGCGACCGTGATGCCGGCCTCGCGCGCCGCCGAGACCGCATCGCGAATTCGGCGCAGCACTTCTTCCCGCGAAATGCCGTACGCTTTCAGCTTGATCGCGCTGGTGGGCGCTTCAATCACGGAATAGCGAAGGTTCAGCCGCACCAGTTCTTCGACGTCGGCTTTGACCGCGCGCGAAAATCCCCAGAGCTCCGCCTTGATGCCCGCCTTCTGCATGAGCTGAATCGCTTCCGCGTCTTCCGCCGAAACGCGCGGGAAGCCGGCTTCAATGCGGCTCACTCCCAGCTCATCCAGCTTGTGCGCGATCTCCAGCTTCTGCTGCGGCGAGAGCACGACCCCAACCGTCTGCTCCCCATCGCGCAGCGTCGTGTCGTAAAACCGGATGGTATTTTCCGGAAACGCGCCCCGTACCTCCGGCCGCGCATTGAGCTCGCTGACCCAGATTTTAGAATTTGTAGTCATCGTGTTAAGTAGCGCGGGATCGGTTTCAAATTACCAATTACAAATTACCAAATTACAAATTCTTCGCCGGTTTCTGGCCATACGCTTTTTCCCACGAGATCACCGGATTCCGCAGCACGCCGATCTTTTCAATCTCGCATTCCATCACATCGCCCGGCTTCAGGTACCACGCCTTCGGATCTCCCGAAAACGCCGCCACCCCCGACACTGTTCCGGTCGAGACAACGTCGCCCGCGCTGTATCCCATCGGCGAGTAGTGCGAGAGGATCTCCGGAATCTTGACCGACATTTTGCTCGAATGCGAGCGCTGCCGCGACTCGCCGTTCACCCGCAGTTCCATCGCCAGGTTATGCGCGTCGGGAATTTCGTCGGCGGTCACGATCCACGGCCCCAGCGGGCAGAAGGTGTCGATCCCCTTGCAGAAGCTGAACACGCCCGATTTCATTTCGCGGCGCTGAATGTCGCGCGCCGTAATGTCGTTGAAAATTACGTAGCCGCCGATGTAGCTGGACGCCTCTTCCGGCGTAAAGTGCTTGCCAGCTTTCTTTAGAACGACCGCCAGTTCCAGTTCGTAATCCAGTTCCTGGGTCAGGTGTTCGGGATAGATCACTGGCTCGTCGTGTCCGATGATCGCGTCGGTGTTCTGAAAAAAAACGATCCACGGCATGACCGGATGCGAAAAGCCGGCTTTCGTCGCCTCTTCGTGGTGCTCGCGAAAGTTGCCGGCTGTGTGAAAAAACTTCTTCGGAATGATGGGTGCCTTGAGCTGTATGTCGCCCAGCGAGTAGAGCAGCCTCTCGCCACGCGGACCGACGACACCGGTGACGTCGGCGCCGCCCGCGCCGAGGTGGACGACATAGTCGAGAGCCTTGCGCGCCGCCTCAAGACTCGTGTCTCCGCCGCGGAACAGCGCCCGCATGTCGGCCGGGACAAGGGCATCGGCCATGCGATAGAAAATGGCCTCGCTTTCGACGTCGCGCAGGTAGAGCGCGCAAGCAAGGTGAAGATCGACAATCTGATGGTCGCCAACCAGCGCGCCAATGCAGGATTGGCGCGCAGCGTTTTCGAAGGTCACAAGTTTCATCGGAGTTTGCCGCCAGGTAAATGCAACCTCAGATTCTATTGAGGGGAACGGGCAATGTCCAACGCCGGTGGAGCGCCGGGCGTCCCCGCCCGGCTGGACAGTCGAGACGCCCGATTTACTCTGAAACCCTGAAACCTTGAAACTCTGAAACCTGGCCTCAATCCACTTTCACGACCACATACTTCCGCCCGGCGTACAGCCGGTACGCAGCGCCGTCTTTTTCAAGTTTCAGGGGAACCGGGTGTTTGAGCGGATCGTCGTTCTGGCTGGCGATCGAGAACACGTCCGTTGCCGCCACGTTCATCACGGTGAACTTGCCATCCTTGAAGCCGAATCCATACTCTCCCGGATCGAGCGTAGCTCCGTCAAAGCTGAGCTTGGTCTCGGTGATCAGGAAACCCTGGTATTTCTCCGCGATTGCGGTTGAATACCCCGATGTATCCACCAGCCCCGCCAGCACCAGCTTGCCGGCGGAGTTCTTCAAGCCGGCCGCATTCCGCTGCTGCACGGACGCGCTCTGGCCGGCAAAGAAAAACGAGTTCGGAGCAAGCTTTTTCGTTTGATCGGCGGTGAGAACTTGCGCGCCGGCCTGTGCCACAAGAGCCGCCAGCACAACCAGCCACATCGTCTTGCGATTGCATTTCATCGAGGGTCCTCCTCAGATTCTTGAATTCAATTCTTCCGCAACGAGTCCGTCATAGTACATCATTCACCAGGTCCCGGCAGCAGGGTTTCCCCAGTGTTCCTCTGTGGCCCCTGTGGTTCGAGCTTTTCTCTTCGCACCGCAACCCCCTCTATGGCACACCGAACTGCACGTTCCTTGAAGCCGCAATAAGTCGGCCCTGCCGCGAAATTCGTTTGACCGCAACATTCGGATAGCCCACGCGGCCCAACTCCCCTATGTTACCCGCATGGCCACCAATGCGATACTTTCAGAAGAAGAAGCGATGAAGCCAACGTCAACACGAAGCCTGGAGCAAATCAAGGGCCGCCGCTGGCAAGCCGTCGTCGATCGCGACGCCTCACTCGACGGCGCCTTCGTTTTTGGCGTGTCGAGCACAGGTATATTCTGCCGTCCGTCGTGTCCCGCCAAGCGCCCGCGCCGCGAGAACGTGAGCTTTTTCGATCACGCTCTCCAAGCCGAGCAGGCCGGATATCGAGCCTGCCTGCGCTGCCGTCCGAAGGCGGTGGACGGAAATCCGCAATCCGCGCTGGTTCGGGCGATGTGCCGCTACATCGAACAACATATCGAAGACCGCCTGACGCTCAGCCTGCTGGCCAAGGAATTCCGCCGCAGTTCTTTCCACTTGCAGCGGACGTTCAAGTCTGTGCTCGGCGTGTCGCCCAAGGCCTACATCGACGCATGCCGCCTGCGGCAGGTGAAACAAAATTTGCAAGCCGGCCACTCCGTGACCACCGCGCTCTATGCCGCCGGATACGGCTCCAGCAGCCGTCTCTACGAGCGCACCGCCGCCCACCTCGGCATGACCCCGGAAAAGTATCGTCGCGGCGCTGTGGCCGCCGTAGTCCGCTACACCATCGCCAGCTCGCCTCTAGGACGCATGTTGATAGGCGCCACCGACAAGGGCATCTGCGCCATCCAGTTCGCGGATTCCGATCAGCAGCTCCAGCAGGGATTGATCCGAGAGTTTCCGTTCGCGGTTCGCCGCCGCGACGACGCCGCCATGGCCGAATGGCGCGTGAACCTCACCCGCTTGATAGAGGGGCGCGAGACGAATCCATCTCTTCCTCTCGACATCCGAGCCACTGCCTTCCAGCGCCGCGTCTGGGAATGTCTGCAAAAAATTCCCCGCGGAGAAACGCGTTCCTACAGCGCCGTGGCCAAGAAGATCGGCATGCCAAAAGCCACGCGAGCCGTAGCCCGAGCCTGCGCCACCAACCCAGTAGCGGTCGCGATCCCCTGCCATCGCGTAGTGCGCCAGGATGGCGAATTAGGAGGCTACCGCTGGGGCATCGAGCGGAAAGAGCAGTTGCTCGCATTGGAACGTCAACCGTGAGGGTGAACAGGCCGAAAAGAATCCAGCCCCGGAGGGGCGACCTAACTTAGCCCCAGCGCTTCAGTGTGTGCGTGAGAACTCGTTTTCGGGCAACCCGGTGGAATGAAATGCCCGAGAATCCAGCC
>PKUV01000066.1 GCA_003131315.1 Acidobacteriaceae bacterium | reverse complement strand
ATTTTCACAGATACTATACTGCGCCTAAGCGGAGCCTGAACCATGCTTGGGCGTTTTCTGCGGTGATCTGTGGCAGCAGCTCAGTAATGGCCTGATCGAGCGCTTCTTTGGTGCGTGCCTTGGCCGAGCGGAGCAGTTGTTTGAGCTTCGACCAAGCCTTCTCGATGGGGTTCAAGTCCGGCGAGTAGGGCGGCAGGTAGAGCAGCTCAGCTCCGGCCGCCTCGATCCTTTCGCGCACCCCCTTGACCTTGTGCGAGCTGAGGTTGTCCATCACCACAACATCGCCGGGCCCCAGCTTCGGACAAAGCACTTGGTCCAGATAGGCCAGGAAGATGTCGCGGTCGGTCGCCTCCTCGATGGTCATGGCAGCGATCATGCCGCGCGTGCTCATCGCGCCCAGGATGGTCAGAATCTTCCAGCGGCCTTCGGGCGTGGCTTCCGCGATGCGCGCCCCCCCCAGACCACGAGCATAGCGGCGCGTCATCTGCGTCGTGACACCACTTTCGTCCAGATAAATCAGGCGGTCCGGCGGAGTCGTGCGGATTTTCTCGATGAACTCTTCACGCCGTTTCCGGTTGGCTTCGGTATCGCGCTCGGCGGCGTGGAGCGACTTTTTTTAAGCCGCAGGCCGAGGATCCGCAGCAGTTTCCACAGCCGTCCGATGCTGAAACGCAGATTCTTTTGCGACATCAGCTTCTGTTGCAACTCGGCCAGCGTGAGGTCGGCCTGGCCCGCCACCTGCACCCGAATGTAATCGGCGATCTCGGGGGTCATGCGGCTCCGCGGCCCGGGCCGATGGCGCACCCGTTCAGCCTGCCCCGTCCGCCGCTTCTGCCGCAGCACCTTCTGCGCCCACCCATAGCTGACCCCAAAGCGCGCAGCCAACTTCCGCAGCCCCGCTTCGCCTCGCTCCTGGGCCGCCAAAAACTTCCGCCTCAAATCATCATCGTAGGCTCGCGCCATCTCTCTCGCGTCGCCGGAGTTTCGCCATGTCTAGCTTACACTATCGGTGAAAGTGCTCTAGCCGACGAGCGGAGGTGCACAAATCCAGAAACACACCTAATCGATGACACAGTAAAACTGAAACCCTTCTTGAGTCACAGCAGTTACTTAAGCTCGACTTCGAGCCACCCTATGAAGCTCTCTGTAGCAACTCTTGAACCCCTGGTTTTCACCCAGGGGTTCATTGTGGCTGCTAAGTCATTGATTAAAAACGGAAAACTCGCTGGAGAGGTGGAGCGTAGAACCGCGGAACTAGGCACCAAAATCACGCTTCTTGTGCTCGTAATTGATTGATTCCAGGAAAGATTGGTCGGGGAGAGAGGATTTGAACCTCCGACCCCCTGGTCCCGAACCAGGTGCTCTACCAGGCTGAGCCACTCCCCGACTGACGACTGAATGACGGCCACCACAGGAACGACGTGGCGACTCGAACTCAGACAGTATAGCATTCTGCGGTCTGGTGATTTGCTCGCGTGGGCTGCACGGTGCCTGTCGGGAACAGACGATAATCCTGGCTGTTATGGCTGACGCTGATTTCAGGGAGTGCCAAGTTTCTAACACGACCACGCTGTACCGTTCCCTGGAACGTTCACTGGAAGTGAAGAGATTGTTTCGCTGACGAGGCGCCCCGTAGCGCCTGCCGGCGGACGTGCAAAGGCTGCTACAATCTTGGTCACAGTCGTCTTTTTACCGCTATTAAAACGTTTCTATGCTGGCTTTTACTGCTGGAAGGCTGTTGACTCCGACGGACGCCGTCGAGCATCCCCTCGTGCTCGTCGAGCAGGGACGCGTCCTCGAAATTTCCGGTCGGAGCAGCCGGCCGGTCCCCGGGGGAGTTTCTACGTTGGACTTCGGCGATCGCGTGATGGCGCCGGGTTACGTTGATCTTCACATTCACGGCGGCGCCGGATATGACGTCATGGACGATAGCGCCGAGGCGCTGCCGGCGATCGAACAACTGCTGGCGCGGCATGGGGTCACGAGTTATTTCCCAACGACCGTCACCGCTCCGATGGACGCGACCTTGCGGGCGCTCGAACGGCTGGCGGATGCGATCGAAAAGCGCGAGCACGAAAATGTGGATGGCGAGAGTCGAGCCCTTCCGCTCGGAATCCATCTTGAGGGGCCATTTATCAGCCATGCGCGTCGCGGGGTACACCCGCCGGAAAATTTGCTGGCTCCGAAGCTGACGACGTTCGAGCGGTTCTGGCAGGCGGCGCGCGGCCGCATTCGCATGATGACGATTGCTCCCGAATTGGAGGGCGCGCCCGAGGTCATTGCCGAAGCCGCGCGGCGCGGCGTTTGCGTGAGCCTGGGACATTCCGACGCCGATTTTGCGGCGGCCGAACGCGGAATTGCGGCGGGCGCACGGCACGCGACGCATACCTTCAATGCCATGCGTCCGCTGGACCATCGCAGTCCGGGCATTTTGGGTGCGGTGCTTACGGATCGTCGCTTGAGCGCGGACATCATCGCCGACGGCGTTCATCTCGATCCGGCAATCGTGAAGCTCTTTGCTAACGCCAAAGGCCCGGAGCAGACTGTACTCATCACCGATTCTATTTCGGCGACCGGCATGCCGGATGGCCGTTATCGTCTTGGATCTTTCGAAGTGGATGTTCGCGATGGCAAGTGCATGGCGGACGGCAAGCTGGCCGGAAGCGTTTTGACCATGGACCGTGCCGTACGCAATCTGGCGCGTTTCGCAGAATGGGATCTGCCCCAGGCAGTGGCGGCCGCCAGCCAAAATCCGGCGCGGGTGGCGCGAATCGCGAATAAGGGCATTCTCGCCGCGGGAGCCGACGCGGACTTCGTGGTCCTGAGCCCGGAAGGCGAAGTGTTGCGGACTTTTGTCGGCGGCGTGGAATGCTCACGGTAGCCATGCCAGCCCCTAAAGGGGCTTCTGATTTCGAGGAACTTACGGCATCGCTAAAGCGATGCCCTGATACGAAACAAACGTTGAAGGAGCGTAATGGCTGAGACGCGCAAATTTCCGCATCATTTGATTCGAGAGATTTTTGAGCAGCCCGACGCCTTGCGGCGGGCCATTGAACCTCGCATCTCGCTGGCCGAGGGACGGGTTCAGCTGGACGAGATCCATATCTCGCGTGAGGAACTGCGCGCGCTGCGGCGGATTAACATTGTGGCTTCGGGGACCAGTCGTCACGCGGGGATGACGGGCCAGTACATGATGCAGGAACTGGCTGGTGTGCCGGTCGATGTGGACTACGCGAGCGAGTTCGAATACCGTAACCCTGTGATTGGGCGGGGTGAACTCAGCATCTTTATTACTCAGTCGGGAGAAACGGCCGACACGACCGCATCGCAGCGCGAGGCCAGGCAGAAGGGGTCGCGCACCATCGCGATTTCGAATGTCGAAGGATCGACGATTGCGCGGGAAGCCGACGGTTTCATCTACACCCACGCTGGCCCGGAGATCAGCATCGCCTCGACCAAGGCATTCACCGCGCAGATGGCGTGTCTATTTCTGTTCGCGCTGTACCTCGGCGAAATCAAGGAGAAGGTTTCGAAGGCGCTGGCCCAGAGCTACATCGGCGAACTTCTCGCGCTACCCAAAAAGACGGAAACGATCCTGGCGGCGTCCGATCAAGTGGAGAAGCTGGCGGAGCTTTACTATCGCGTGGACGATTTCATGTTCCTCGGCCGCGCCATCCACTACCCGATCGCGATGGATGGAGCTCTCAAGCTGAAAGAAGTTTCCTACATCCACGCGGAAGGCTATCCCACAGGAGAAGCCAAGCACGGGCCGAACGCGCTGATTGATTTCCGCTTGCCGCTGGTCATGATCGCGACCTGCGACCGCAACGATGCGGGCTCCGTGGTGCGCTACGACCAGAACGTCAGCAACATGGAAGGGTTCAAGAAGCAAGGTGCGACATTGATCGCGCTGGCAACGGAAGGGGACACAATCGTACCGCAGTTGGCGAACCACACCATCTTTATTCCTGCGGCGCCGGAACTGCTGTCGCCGATTCTTGAGATCGTTCCTCTGCAGTTGTTTGCCTATTATGTCGCCGCCAAGCGCGGCCTCGATGTGGACCATCCGCGCAACCTGGTGAAAGCGGTGACGCTGGAATAGGATCTGTTTCGCCGGCCGCCCAGCAAAGTTCCTCCCGATTGCTTATGATGGGGAATTGCATTTTTATTCGTGGGGGCAGAGTGGCTGAGACGCAACAGACGAACGGAATCGAAGTCCTGGAAACGCGCGAGTGGCTGGACTCGCTCGACTATGTACTCTCGCAAGGCGGACCGGAGCGGGCGGGCCGGCTGCTGCAACAACTGGCGCTGCACGCGCGGCGCGCCGCCGGGGTGAATCTTCCCTTCACGGCGACGACTCCCTACCAGAATACGATCTACTCGAAAGCCCAGCCCCCATTCCCCGGCAGTCAGGAAATGGAGCGCCGCATCAAGAGCCTGGTGCGCTGGAACGCCATGGCCATGGTTGTCCGGGCGAACAAGATTCAAGAAGGCATCGGCGGACACATTTCCACGTTTGCGTCGGCGGCTACGCTCTACGAAGTGGCGTTTAATCACTTTTTTCACGCCTCCACCGAATCCGGCGACCGCGATGTTGTCTATTTCCAGGGACACGCCGCGCCCGGAATCTACGCCCGCGCCTACCTCGAGGGCCGCATCCCCAAAGAAAAATTGGAGAATTTCCGGCGGGAGTTGAAACCAGGCGGCGGACTATCGTCGTATCCGCATCCCTGGCTCATGCCCGACTTCTGGGAATTTCCGACCGTGTCGATGGGATTGGGTCCGATTCAGGCGATCTATCACGCGCGGTTCATCAAGTATCTCGAAAATCGCGGGTTGAAAACCTCGACCGGCGGCAAAGTCTGGGCGTTCCTCGGCGATGGCGAAATGGACGAACCGGAGTCGCTTGGCTCGATTACGCTGGCTTCGCGCGAGCGGCTCGACAACCTGATTTTCGTCGTCAATTGCAACCTGCAGCGCCTCGACGGACCGGTACGCGGAAACGGCAAGATCATCCAGGAACTGGAAGCGATTTTCCGCGGCGCGGGATGGAACGTGATCAAGGTCATCTGGGGCGGCGATTGGGATCCGATCATTCAGGCGGATCGCGATGGCTTGCTCGTCCGGCGCATGGGCGAGATCACCGACGGCCAGTATCAGAAATATTTTGTCGAGAGCGGCGCGTATTTCCGGCAGAATTTTTTCGGCACTGATCCGCGGCTGCTGAAGATGGTCGAGCACCTTTCGGACGAGCAACTCGCCCGCATGCGGCTCGGCGGTCACGACCCGATCAAAGTGTACGCCGCGTACAAGGCGGCGATTGAGCACACGGGATCTCCCACCATCATTCTCGCGAAAACCATCAAGGGCTATGGACTCGGTGAAGCGGGCGAAGGCAAGAACATCACGCACCAGCAGAAAAAGCTGAATGACGAAGAGCTGCAAATCTTCCGGTCGCGCTTCGGCATTCCGATTCCAGACGGCGAGCTTCACAAAGCGCCCTTCTATCGCCCCGCCGACGACAGCGCGGAAATCAAGTACATGCAGGAACGCCGCAAGCAACTGGGCGGCTACATGCCGGTGCGGAAGGTGCGCGCCACGCCGCTGAAGCCGGTTCCCGAATCGCTCTTTGAAGAATTCTACAAGGGCACCGAGGGCCGCGAAGCTTCCACCACCATGGTCTTCGTGCGCATGCTTTCCAAGCTGCTGCGCGACCCTGAAGTTGGCCGCTTCATCGTGCCCGTGGTTCCCGATGAAGCCCGCACTTTCGGCATGGAGGCGCTCTTCCGCCAGGTCGGTATCTATTCGAGCGTGGGCCAGCTCTATGAGCCGGTCGATATGGCGACGCTCCTCTATTACAAGGAGGCGAAGAACGGACAGATTCTGGAAGAGGGCATCACCGAGGCGGGATCGATGTGCTCCTTTATCGCCGCCGGTACCGCGTATGCCAATCACGGCATCAACACGATTCCTTTCTTTATTTATTACTCGATGTTCGGACTTCAGCGCATCGGTGACCTGATCTGGGCCGCGGCGGACATGCGCTGCCGTGGTTTCCTCATCGGCGGCACGGCGGGAAGAACGACGCTGGCGGGCGAAGGCCTGCAGCATCAGGATGGACACAGCCACGTGCTGGCTCTCTCCGTACCGAATCTGCATGCTTATGACCCGGCCTTCGCATACGAGATCGCCATCATCATCCAGGACGGCATCAAGCGCATGTACGTCGACGGCGAATCCATCTTCTATTACTTGACGGTCACCAATGAGCCGCTGCCGATGCCCGAGATGCCCAGCCAGCCGGGCATCCGCGAGGGCATCCTCAAAGGCTTGTACCGCTATCGGGCTTCTGAAAAGAAACACGCGAAGCTGCGCGCTCAGTTACTGGGCAGCGGCACCATCATGTTTGAGGTGCTCAAGGCGCAGGCGATTCTGGAAAAGGACTATGGCGTGGCGGCGGATGTGTGGAGCGTAACCAGTTACAAGGAACTCTATCGCGATGCGAACGACTGCGCGCGCTGGAACATGCTGCACCCAACACAGAAAGCGAAGGTGCCGTACGTCACCCAGACACTGAAGGGTGGGTCCGGCCCATTCATTGCGGCATCGGATTACATGAAGGTTCTGCCGGAGAGCATCGCCCAGTGGGTTCCGGGCAAGTTGATGTCGCTCGGCACGGATGGCTTCGGGCGCAGCGAGAATCGTGCATCCCTGCGAGATTTCTTCGAAGTGGACGCAAAGCATATTGTGCTCGCTACGCTGCACGCGCTGGCGGGCGAGAAAGACGGCGCCGAAGGTGTTAGCGCGAAGTTGGTGGAGAAAGCAATCCGCGATCTTGGGATCGATCCAGAGAAACGCAACCCGGCCATCAGCTAAAGGGCGTCCAGCAAATGTGCGACATAAGTTTGAGTTGTATCTAGTTTGAGTTGTCATCCTGAGCGAAGCGAAGGATGTGCTGTCTCGCGGCGCTGGCAAAAAACAGGTCCTTCGCTTCGCTCAGGATGACAATATGGATTTGTGGCGCGAACTTGCGGCGCCACAGACGGGATTAAAGAGCGCGAAGGACAAAGAAAGAATGGCGACGGAATTTAAGCTGCCCGAACTGGGCGAAAATATCGAGAGCGGCGACCTGGTCCGCTTGATGATCAAGCCGGGCGCCAGCATCAGCGAAGGCGAGCCGGTGATGGAGCTCGAGACCGACAAGGCGGTTGTGGAAGTGCCTTCGTCGGTGACTGGCACCATCGGAGAAGTCCGCGTAAAAGAAGGCGACAAGTTGCGGGTGGGGCAGGTCATCTTCACCGTCGAAAACGGGACCGGGACTGGAGCAGCGCCCGCTTCGAAAACGGCGGCGCAGCCCCGCGCAGTCCCAGCAGTCCCAGCGAAGCCAGCGCCGGCGGCTGCACCTCAGCCGGAGCGGCGAGCGACGCCCACGGCTTCGGAGGCCACGGCCAGCGAGTTCAAGCTGCCGGAATTGGGAGAGAACATCGACTCCGGCGATCTGGTGCGGTTGATGATCTCGCCGGGCGCGACCGTTTCTGAAGGCCAGCCGATCATGGAGCTCGAAACCGACAAAGCCGTTGTCGAAGTTCCTTCCTCAGTCAGCGGCGTAGTGCGCGAGATCAAGGTCAAAGAGGGTCAGAAGGTCAAAGTTGGCGAGGTCATCTTTACGCTGGAGGGCGGTGTAGCCGCAGTGGAACCTGCTCGCAGACACGAACCGGTGGAACACATCTCCGGACAGCAAGCGGCGCGGCTCGCGTTCCAGTTGGCCATGCGCGCCGAGGGCAAAACTGAAGAACAGGCGCTGCCACCGGATCGGCCTCAAGCCGCGACACCGGCGTTCAGCATGCCCGTGCAACTGGGTAAGGTAGCCGGCACGGACCGCGATCCGGTGCCGGCGGCGCCGCACGTGCGTCGTCTGGCGCGCGAAATTGGAGTGGATATTCGCAGCGCGCAAGGTAGCGGCCCGGGCGGTCGCATCAGCGAAGACGACGTGAAGCTGTGCGCCAAGAATACTCTGGCAGCGGCGGCGCAAACTCCACGCGGAACTTTCGCCGAGCCCGAACTGCCCGACTTCGCCAAGTGGGGCAAGACGGAACGGGTTTCAATGCGCGGCGTGCGGCGCAAAACCGCCGAGCACCTGCGGCAGGCGTGGAATACGATTCCGCATGTCACCCAGCAGGATCGCGCCGACATCACCGAACTCGAACAGTTGCGCGCCCGCTTCGCGCCGCGAGCGGAAGAAGCTGGCGGCAAGATGACCGTGACGGCGATCGCGCTGAAAGTCTGCGCGTCGGCCCTGAAAGTGTTTCCCCAGTTCAATGCCTCGATTGACATGGGGAAGGAAGAAATCATCTACAAGCAGTACATCGGCATCGGCGTCGCGGTAGACACCGATCGCGGACTGCTGGTGCCGGTCATTCGCGACGTGGACAAGAAGAATATCGTCGAACTGGCAGCGGAGATGACGCAGCTCTCCAAGAAAGCGCGCGACCGCAAGCTCACTCCCGAGGAGATGGAAGGCGGCACATTTACCATCACCAATCTCGGCGGAATCGGCGGCACTGGGTTTTCTCCCATCGTGAATCATCCCGAAGTCGCGATTCTGGGCCTTTCGCGTTCGCGGATGGAGCCGGAGTGGGTGAACAACAAATTCGAGCCGCGCTTGATTCTCCCGCTCTCACTCTCGTACGATCACCGGTTGATCGATGGCGCCGATGCCGCGCGCTTTCTGCGCTGGATCGCGGAAGCCTTCGAACAGCCATTCCTGCTTTCGGTCCAGGGATAATGGCCCATGGTAAAAGTCATCCGGGCCCGAGCGAAGGCTTTAACGCAGAGGACGCGGAGTTCGCCGCAGAGTTCGCGGAGAACTTCTTATTTCTGGATTTGGGCGCAGGATACGCAGTGTTTACGTGAGTAGTACTTCGCGCAGCTTGCTTTGGTTTTTTTCTCCGCGTTCTCTGCGTTAAAGCTTTTGCTTTCGCTGGGGCCGGCAAAGTTGGTGATTGAGGGTAGGTAACGAAATGTCGAACACATCGAATCTCCGTGTGGCTGTGATTGGTGGCGGGCCCGGCGGTTATGCCGCCGCATTTCTGGCTGCCGACCTGGGCATGAAAGTTACGCTGATCGATCCGGAAGCGAACCCCGGCGGCGTCTGCCTGTATCGCGGCTGCATCCCATCAAAGGCCCTGCTGCACGTGGCCAAACTGCTCGAAGAAGCCGAACAGGCGAAGAACTGGGGCATCGAATTCGGCGAGCCCAAAATTGACCTGAACAAGCTCCGGGGATGGAAAGAGAGCATCGTCAAAAAGCTGACCGGTGGACTTGGACAGTTATCCAAACAGCGCGCGGTGCAGTTCGTGCAGGGTAAAGCGGCGTTCGTGAATTCCACCACGCTAAAAATTACGAAGACCGCGGCCGGCGGCGAAGAAAACCTGACTTTTGACCGCATCATCATCGCAACCGGATCGCGTCCGACCGTTGTGCCGAGCCTCAAGCTCGACAGCCCGCGCCTCATGGATTCAACCGGCGCTCTCGATCTGCCCGACATTCCGAAAACGCTACTCGTCATCGGCGGCGGCTACATCGGATTGGAGCTGGGATCGGTTTACGCCACGCTCGGCGCCAAGGTGACCTGTGTCGAAATGATGCCGGGCTTGCTGCCCGGAGCCGACCGCGACTTGGTGCTGCCTCTGCACAAGCGCCTGGAAAAACTTTTCTCCGCGATCCTGCTGAACACGACGGTCAAGTCGCTCAAGGACGAGAAGACTGGCATTCGCGTAACGCTCGAAGGTCCGGCGGTGAAAGAAAAAGAGCAGGTGCAGATGTTTGACCGCGTGCTGATGTCAGTGGGACGCCGGCCGAATTCCGAGATCCCCGGCCTCGACCAGACGAAAGTCAAAGTCAACCAGAAGGGATTCATCGAAATCAACGAGCAGCGGCAGACCGCGGATCCCACGATCTACGCCATCGGCGACGTCGCCGGCGAACCGATGCTGGCCCACAAGGCAATGCATGAAGGCCGCACCGCCGTTGAAGCCATCGCCGGTCACAAGGTTGCTTTCGAACCGAACGCGATTCCCGCGGTCGTCTTCACCGACCCTGAGATTGCGTGGGCGGGACTGACGGAAACGCAGGCCAAGGAACAAGGACGCGAGATCACGGTCGCCAAGTTCCCGTGGGCCGCTTCCGGGCGCGCCATCACACTCGACCGCCCCGAAGGTCTCACCAAGCTGCTCATCGATCCGAAAACGGAACGCGTGCTCGGCGTCGGCATCGTAGGCGCGGGCGCGGGCGAACTGATCGCCGAAGGCGTGCTGGCCATCGAAATGTGCGCGCTGGCGGCCGATGTTGGCATGACCATCCATCCGCACCCAACGCTATCGGAGACAATGATGGAATCGGCGGAAATTTTCTACGGACAGGCCACCGACATTTATCGTCCAAAGAGGTAGTGGCGTAAATAAGCTTCGAGCTTCGAGCCGCGAGCTGCGGGCAAACCGGTTTACTCGAAGCTCGAAGCTCGAAGCCCACTACCCATACTGGAAGCTCGATGAAAAAATTGGCGCTGTTGGTTCTTGTCGTTTCCATTTCTCTCCATGGGCTGATGGCCCAGTCAGTGACCAGCCTGCTCAAGGGTGGGGCACAGGCTCAGGAACCAACTCCAGCGTCCGCCGATGAACTGGGACGTGAGACGCCTTCGGGAACCGTGCTTGGATTCCTGCAAGCCGCGCAGGCCGGAAATTACAAGACCGCCGCCGATTACCTGCAAATGAGCGCCGCGCGCCGCCAATCGCAGGGTCCGGATCTGGCCGACAAGCTGAAGGTGCTCATGGACCGCACCTTCGTGGGCAGCCTGCGGCG
Organism: Acidobacteriaceae bacterium; assembly: GCA_003131315.1. Classification (GTDB taxonomy): domain Bacteria; phylum Acidobacteriota; class Terriglobia; order Terriglobales; family Acidobacteriaceae; genus Acidiflorens. The sequence continues at coordinate 23,467 of PKUV01000066.1, read as the reverse complement.
GCTCAGCACCAGTCCCGAAGGCAGTCTGGATTACGGTGGCACCGATCAGCAAACCGTCGGCATTTTTTCCAATAGCGATGCGGATGTTCCCGTTGTTCTCGTCCGGGTCGGGGATCCGAATTCCGGAAAAATCTGGCTCTTCTCTTCCGAGACGCTCAGCAAAGTCCCTGAGCTGTACGACAACCTTGAGGCTCACCAGGTCGAAAACAAACTCCCACAAAGCCTGGTGCGAAACGTGTTTCTCGGGATGCCGCTCTGGCAATGGCTGGCGCTTTTCGCCGCGATTCCAGTGGCGCTCGCGATCGGCTGGGCGGTGGTTCTGCTGCTGGCGATTCCGCGACGGCTTTGGCTCAAGTTCAGAAATCGCCCCAATCTGCACTCTTACAACCGCATGTCCAAGCCGCTGCTGGTCTCATTCAGCGCGCTTGCTCACCTCAAAATTGCCGCCTACCTCGGTCTGCCGTTGCTGCCACGTCTTTATTACTACCGGACCATCGCCGTTCTCATCAGCATCGGCTTCTTCTGGTTTCTGCTCCGCGCCGCCAGCCTCACGATGCAGCGCCTGCGCATCCATGCCGTCAGCGCGGGCCGCATCGGCGCCGGAACCCTGATGGTGCTAGGTGAGCGGTTGCTGGCAGCGCTGGTGGTGATCGTCGCCATCCTGGCTACGCTCGGGATCATGGGCTTCAACCTGACCACCGTGCTCGCCGGCCTCGGCATCGGCGGCATTGCCATCGCATTCGCCGCACAGAAGACACTCGAGAATCTTTTTGGCGGAATTTCCGTTCTGGCCGACGAAGTCATCCGCGTCGGCGACTACTGCCGCTTCGGCGATCGCGTCGGAACTGTGGAAGACATCAGCCTGCGCTCCACCCGCATTCGCACCGACGAACGCACCGAGCTTTCCATTCCCAATGGTGCCCTCGCCACCATGAACATCGAAAACCTCACCCGTCGCGACAAAATTCTGTTCAATCCTACGCTCGGGATCAGGTGTGAGACCTCGGCGGACCAACTGCGCTATCTGCTGGCTGAAGTCCGCCGCATGTTATACGAACACCCGAAAGTTGAAAGCGACTCTGCACGCATCCGCTTCGCCAGTTTCGACAAGAGCGCCTTGAGCCTTGAGATCTTCAGCTACATACTCACTTGCGAATTCGCGGAATTCACGGCCATCCGCGAAGATCTTTTGCTGCGCATCATGGATATCGTCGAGAAATCGGGCAGCGGCTTCGCCTTCCCGTCGCAGACCGTATACTTCTCGCGCGATTCCGGCCTCGACAAGGAGAAAGCCGGCGCCGCCGAGCAGCAGGTCCAGCAATGGCGCGACCAACACAAGCTGCCATTTCCCGATTTTGCGCCCGCCGACAAGTCAGCCTTTCGCGGTTCGATTGTCTATCCTCAACCTGAGTCGGCCGTCGGAAGAAACCAGCGGCTCCCCTGAAACTATAGGGAGCCGCCCACTTACCCCGGTAACTTGCGGCTTTCGACGGCGGTTCCTAGCATGGGAGAGCTATGCCTCATGCCCTACTGTTGTCGCCGGATGATCAGGCAGTCAGCGCAATTACTGGCGTTTTGGAAGAGATGTCAGTGACTTGCGAGCGTCCCCTGGACGGAGTGTCCGCTGCCCAAAAACTCAATTCGCAAAGCTTCGACCTGGTGTTGGTCGATTGCGAAAATCTGCCCGCCGCCAAGCTGATCTTTGACGTTTGCCGTCGCGGAAAAAACGGCAACAACCCTGTCCCGATCGCCATTGTCGATGGCCGCGCCGGTCTGCCAACTGCTTTTCGCCTGGGCGCAGAACTGATTCTGACCAAGCCCGTCGCGAAAGACCAGGCCCGGAGCACCATCCGCACCGCGGTCAGCCGTGTGCGAAAAGACGTGCAGACAAACGAGAGTATTCCCGCGCAGACTGCGAGCGCGGCCATGCCCAGCGCGGTCATGAGCGAAGAACGCGCGCAGGCAGCCGCAGTCGCAGCCGTTTCTTCGCAACTGACGAACTTTGCGGACCCCGCTCCAAGCTTCGTTGCAGCCGCTGTTCCAACCGCTGTTCCAAGCGCCGCACCGGCCGCTGCTCGAACCGCTGCTTTAACCGCGACGCTCTCCGCGCCAACCCTTACGACGAAGATGCATTCCGCCGCAGACGAAATCGATGCCACACCAGCTACTCCAAAGTTGAATCCGCCGTCTGCATCTTTTTCCGCATCCTCTTTGTCAGAGTCATCTTCGGCTCGAGCTGTTTCGGTAGATTCGAAACCCGCGCGCCCAGTAAAACCTTCCGACGATCCGGTGCTTGCGGAACTGGAGAGAACGGAACAGGAAGAATCGGAACCAAAAAGTTCGGGACTGGACAAAGCAGCGCCGGATCAGCCGGCAGCCAAATCTGTCGCCCCGGTCTTTTCGTCCTACCAGCAAGGCCAGCAGAAAAGACGCGGTCCGCTGGTCGCGTTGCTAATGCTCGCGCTCGCCGCCGGCGGCTTCTATGCCGCGTGGACGTATCAGCCCGGATTCCGAGCCATCGCCCAACCGCAGATTGATCGCGTGCTGGCCCTCGCCGGAATGGCGCTGCCGCCAAATCCCGCGCCAAATCCCGCGAAACCTTCGGCTCAATTGGCTCCGGCCACAACCTCGGCGCCTGCGCCGGGATCGCCCACCGATCCGAATCAGACACAATCAACGGTCCCAGATTCTGCAACAAGTTCAGCAACAAGTTCAGCAACAACGTCCGCCGCCGCGACTGTTTCTGCCCAGCCGGCAGCGACGCCAGGCACGGCAGTTGCGACGCCGACTTCCGGGGCCACAACCACAACTGGACCGGTTGTCACCAAGCCTGAGGTTAACAAACCCAGCGACAGCAAACCCAGCGACAGCAAGAAAGACGCCGCCGCTGCGACTTCGTCCGACGCCCAACTACCAGGGGAGAACAGCGCAATCATTCTCTCTTCCAAGGGTGCGGAAAAACGGCTGGCTCACAGCGTTCCGCCGAAATATCCAGTCGAAGCGCGCTCGGGGGACGCGCAAGGAACGGTTGTCCTCAAGGAGGTCGTTGATGAGAACGGCAAGGTTGAGGGCCTGCGACTGGTCGAGGGAAACGCTGTCCTGGCAACCGCCGCCATCCAAGCCGTGAAGCAGTGGCGCTATCGGCCCTACGTCCGCGACGGAAAGGCTCAGCCCTTCCAGACCGTCGTGATCGTCGACTTTCAGCGGCCTTGACCGTAGACGACAGCCGTCCTCACAATCCGCCCTCGCAATCCGCCCTCACAATCCGCCCTCACAATCCGCTCTCACAATCAACGACCGCCTGCGAAATCTGCCGCCCAATCGACAGCAATTCAATTACCCACGTAACTTGCCGGTACCCACCACATTACCTAGGATGACCTCATTATGGGTTACCAAGCTTTACTTTTCTGCCCTGATGAAAAACTGGCTCGCGTCGTCAGTCAGGTGTTCAATGAACTGGACTTCACCATAGAGCCGGTTCATGAACCGTTTGCCGCGGTCAAGAAGTTGATGTCGCAGCGTTACGACGCCATCGTCGTGGACTGCGAGAACGAACAGAACGCTTCCCTGCTCTTCAAGAGCGCCAGAAACTCCAGCTCCAATCAGAGCTCGCTGGCCATCGCTTTGGTCGAAGGACAAGCGGGCGTGGCCAAGGCTTATCGCATCGGCGCCAACCTTGTGCTCACCAAGCCGATCAACGTCGAGCAGGCAAAGGGGACGCTTCGGGTCGCGCGAGGACTGCTGCGGAAAAACTCCGATGCCGCCGGCGCCAGTGCCACCAGCGCGGCAGCTCCCGCAATGCCCACAAAAACAGCTCCTGTATCCGCCGGCAGTTCATTCCAACCGGCGAGTCGAGGCGCTGCAGCGATGGCTCCGCCGCCAAGCCGTCCCGAGCTTAATGAATTTGAAACTCCGTTGCCGGCGATGATTCCGGAGACGCGTCCGGCGGCAATTCCAGCAATGACAGCGTCCGCAAAAGTTGAGGACAAACCAGCGGTTGTTCCTGCGCCCGCAGCGCAAACCAAGATTACGATCGCGTCCGAGCCGGCAGTGGAAGCGCGGCAGCCCACTTCCACGGGTGTAGTAAAGAATGACGTAGTCAAGAATGACGTAATCAAGAACGAAGTAGCAATAATCGCCGCCGCGTCCGTACCAGCCCAAAATCCGAGTTCCGCTTTCACGTCGGCTCCGGGATCAGCCGCAGCACCGGCTCCGGCAAAAGAAGTAACGGCTCCGCCAGCGAAAGAGAACAAGATCGTTGAATCGGAGCCCGCCAGTCCATCTCATGCCAATCCGTCGCACGACGCCGCTCCCGCTCCCATGTTCAGTTCGGTGAGCACTAACGATGCCCCGTCTTTTGGGGGATTGAGCGAAGAAAGTTCCGGCGGATCGGGCGGCAACAAGAAAATCCTGATCGCAGCTGTGGCTGTCCTGGCTCTGGCCGCGCTCGGCTACCTTGGCTATGGGACGCTTGGCAAGTCCAGCACAGCCCCAGCTCCGCAGCCCGTAAGCACGCCACAGAACTCGGGGCAGCCCGTTCCTGGTCTGGCGCCCATGTCATCCCCAGTGGCGGCGCCTTCGACGAGCACACCCGACCGGGCGAGTTCCGCAACCCAAACCTTGGCCCCCAAAACGGCTACAGCGGCGCCGCTCGACAAGCCGTCGGCCGGCGCTGGCAATTCTCCGGTGATTCGGATCGCCGCGATCCCTGAGCCGGGAACGAAGAAACCCGATTCAGCACCCATACGAGTGAAGTCGAACGCCGCGGGAGCCAAAACAAAGGCCCAAGCCGAGGAGTCCGCGCCTCAGCTTCCCAGCCCGCTCTCCGTTGCATCCGCAAACGATAGCAACTTGAGCGGCCTGATGTCTTCGGCATCGTCAAGCCTTCCCAAGCCCTCGCTGGCAACACTAAGAATTTCCCAGGGTGTGTCCCAGGGACTTCTGATCAAGCGGGTACAACCAAAGTATCCGCAAGCCGCGCTCGCGGTTCATACCCAGGGCGCAGTGCAGATCGAAGCCACCATCAACAAAGAGGGCAACGTCACCAATCTGAAAGTGCTCAGTGGAGACGCCGTTCTTGCGCACGCCGCAGTGGAAGCTGTCCGCCAATGGAGATACAAGCCGTACTACCTCGATGGCGATCCAGTCGAAATCCAGACGCAGATCACGGTCAACTTCAAGGCGAACTAGAGAAGGCAGGTCGCAGGAGGCAGGTGTCAGGTCTCAGCTATCAGTCTTTAGCGTGGAGGAAGAAACCTGAGACCTAACACCTAAGACCTGAGACCTGATCTAGTTCAACTGCTCGTCCAGAGGACGGTGCCGCGGACGTCCCGGATGAGCACTAATGCTGCGGAATTTGTGGTAAAGTGCGTGCAAATCTTCGCTCAAGAGCCGCACCACTTGCATGCAGAAATCGCAGTGCTCACGGAGAAACTCCAGAAACTCCTCGCGCGGAATGAAAGCCGCCGTCGTTTGCTCGCCCGCTTCAGCGGTAATCCGATACTTTTCCCCGGTCATGCTCTCGCTAAGCCCGAGCATAGCTCCGGGACCGGCAACCTCCAGAAGCTGCTTTTGGCTCTGACCGGTCGGCAGCAGGACACGAACCTCGCCGCTCTCCACCAGGTAAACGCCCGTTGCCGCGGAACCCTGCTGAAACAGCATGGCGCCTTTCGGGAACAGCCGAACCGATTTGATTCCGTGCAGGGCCTGCAGCAGATCGGGACTCAACTTGCCCGGCGTAGACTGCGACGACACGATGTAACTCCCTCTTGCCTGAGCCTATCTTGCATACACCCGGAACCGCAGGCTGTGATTTGGATCACGGCTCTAGGTGACAAGCGACTGGGAGCCGCTGCTTCCAGACTGCGCCTCCCGAAGGCCGGTGGCGGCTCATTTCCGATTAAGTTGCGATTGATCATTTATGCAGCGCTTTGCATTTGAGTTTTTCGCGAGGGAAGCCGAAGGGAATGTCCGCGCCACACCAGAAGTGTGACCAGAGGCTCGCCGAATCGCCGCTTATTGCCGCTCAAGAATTTCGTCGATTGCGGCCTTGCCGCCTTTGTCGACGCTCACGACTTTGTGGACCGGCTTGAAACCGGTCAGCGTGATATCCACAATGTAGTTCCCCGGTCCCAGCATGACGTCGACTGGCGCCGTCTTATCGAGGACATGCTGATTGATCGCAACCTGTGCGCCTTTCGGCTGGGTGTGAATGCCGATGGAACCCATGCCAGCCTTGCTGTCTCCGCCGTGTCCAAACATCTTATTGAACTTGCCGACGGTCCGCATGTCCTCAGCATTGCCCAGCGCTCTGAGCGCGGGCGAGTACTGGAAATTCTGAGCGGGACCGAGATCGGCAGTGACGGTCTCGTCGAGGTATCCCTGCTTGCGCAACAGAACTGTGTGGTTTCCTTTTTCCACGGCGAACTGCACCGGGGTGACTCGTCCGGTAGGCTTGCCGTCCACGATGACGTCGGCGCCGGACGGCGTGCTGTTCACCACCATCACCGCATTGACCGGCGACAAATGAAGCACCAGAGACGACTTGCTGCCGGCAGCAACATCGACTGACCGTATCTCGGACGAATAGCTGGACTTGCTTGCAGATATGATGTGCTTACCGGGACTTAAACCCATCACATTAAACGGCGTAACCCACGACGGATCGCTTTTTCCATCGACCTGAAACTGTGCGCCCTGCGGGCTGGAGTCGATCAGCGCCTGGCCTGGAATCACGACCGCCACCGGGGCCGGAGCGGGCGCCCGTCGACCGCTGTTCGAGCTGCGCTTTTCGACTTGGCGTACCGTCAGGGTCGGTTGCGCTTCCGCAATCGGCGGGGCGGGCGGAGCTGGCTTCTCGATTCGTGGCGCCACCGGAGTCTGGGCAACCGGTTGGGTTGGGCTTGCGGCTTTCGTCGGCCGCGGAGCAGCCGTGGAACCATCGTCTTCCGAGCGAACATGAAAAAAGAGCGCGATCGCAACCACGAGGATCAGTCCAACCGCGCCCAGGATCGAATAGATCATCAGCCGCGGCGGAACGGTGGCGATTTGATGGATTGCCTTTTCCGCGACTTCCCGCGGCTGGATTCTTGGTTTCTCTTCTTTCCGCGGGTTGATCTGCACCGCAGGACGCGACGGCTCAGTGGGCTCGGGAGCTGGCGGCGCGAAAACCGGTTCCTTGAGCGGAGGCATCTCTGCGAGGTCGGAAAAACTTCTGCCGGATGATTCCGCCACTGGCTCGGAGATCATTGGATCAACGGCCACGCGAGGCGATTGCTGTTCGGATTCCTGCTCCACCACCGCCGCCGATAGAACCGGGCCGGGCGTTGACTGGAATTCGGGAGCACTTACTTCAAAATCATCGATGAGTCGCGCGCCAGATTTCGAATCGGATTTCGAGTCAAATTTCGAATCAAAGTTCGAGCCAAAGCCCGCATCAGAGTCAGCATTGGATACGCGGCTGGCACTCCCTCCGGTCACTGCGCCCGCAGCGGCCGCAGCGGCTCTGGTTTCGGCTGCTGGCGAATCGGTCTGCGAAAACACCGGCGCGTCCATTCGCGGAGAAACAGGAGAAACAGGTTTAGGAGAAACGGAATGAGCGGAAGGCTCGGGCGTGGCCGCGCTTGAGGCTGCCGAGACAAACTTGCTGGCCGCCGCCGTACGAGCTGCACGACTCACGGCAACATTCGGCGCCGGGGTCGTCTTTTTGGTATCCGTGGCGGCTTTCTTGCCGTTTTCCTTGCACTTCTCCAGGTCATCCACCAGTTCGCGCGCACTCTGATAACGCTCCGCCGGATCCTTGGCGAGCGCTTTCATAATCAGCGCGCTCACCGCCGGTTGAATCTTGGAATTCACCGCAGACGGACTGGCGGGCATCTCATTCTCAATCCGGCTGACAAGCGTAACCGGGTCCGCGGCATCGAAAGCCTTCCGGCCAACCACCATCTCGTAGAGGATCGCGCCTAAGGTAAACAGGTTCGAACGCAGGTCGATGGCTTCTCCGCGGATCTGTTCGGGAGAACAGTAGGGCATGAGCCGGCCCAAACCTTTCCCCGATTCCGCTTCGATGAGGCTCATATTGGAGATGCCATAGCCGAGGATTTTGGCCATCCCGTCCCACTGCACCATGATCTTGGCGGGCTCCAGCGAACAGTGGGCCACACCCTTCGAGGCGGCGTGCTCCAGACCGGCACAAACCTGGCGGGTAATGTCGAGCAGATCCCAGATGGAGAAGCCTTCTTTGCGCGCCAACATGGTGGCGACGCTGTTGCCCTGGATATACTCCATCGCCGCGCAGAACTGGCCGTCGATCTCGCCCGCGCCATAGAGAAGGACAATGTTCTGGCCGGCGAGATCGCGCGTGCTCTCGCCTTCGGCGATCAGAGTCTCCACAAACGCGTCCGCACGGTCGCCAAGCGGCTCCAGACTCTGCGTCTTGAGCGCCACGACCTGGTTGGTTTCCGTGTCCATCGCCTTATAAATCGAGGCGGTCTCTGACTTGGAAAGCTCACTCTGGATTTCGAACCGGCCAAACATCATCGCCATTACAATCGCCTCGCGGTGACAAGCCGCACTACACCCTGAATATGGAGTTAGCTAAGAACAGGGGGAGAATCAAAACTAGAATACCGCCTTCAACTGCCCGACTGAGAGTTACGAAAGTACTGAAAAATGTCTGGGAAAGTCTATCGCTTGGACGTGATACGGAGGTCGGACCAGAGTTCCGCGATTGGGGCGAACGCGTCCCCTGAGCATTGCGCCCTGCATAACAATAGACACGTTGAGGCTGTCTGGCCCGGCTTCGTTCGCGAAAATGAAGATCAAAGCCAGTTGTCCTTACCGCGACCCCTGCTTTATCCTCAGGGCTAGCGTAAATGGGGCTGGCTGTCCCTTCTCGGGGAATTCTCTTATCAACTGGTGGGCCTTCCGGAGTCGCATGACATTAACCCGCTTCGTGACAAAAAGCGCGTTTCGCAACAAACGGCGCAGCATCCTGACCGTGTTGAGCATCGCGTTCTCGCTGCTGCTGCTGACTCTGATGATGACCATCTGGCACGCCTTCTATATCGACAAGGGCAGCGCCGAGTCCGCGCAGCGATTGATCACCCGCCATCGCGTCTCGCTGACCCAATCCCTGCCGTCATTTTACCGGGAAAAGATCCGGGCCATTCCCGGCGTGCTGGCCGTTGCCCCTAACAACTGGTTTGGAGGCCAATACAAAGATGCCAAGCCGGAGAATTTCTTCGCCCAGTTCGGCACCGACCCGGAGGAAATCCTCAAAATCTTCACCGACTTCAAGATGCCCACGGATCAATTGCTGGCCTGGCAGCGCGATCGCGCCGGCGCGATCGTCGACGACCAACTCGCCAGGAAATATGGCTGGAAGCTGGGCGATCGCATCGTGCTCAAAGGCACCATCTATCCCGTGGATCTTGAGCTCACCATTCGCGGGATCTATACGGCGCCGGAACCCACTAATTCCGTTTACTTCAATCAGAAGTACGTGGAAGAAGCAGTCTCGTTCTCCAACGGGAAGGCGGGCATTTTTGATATCCTCACCGATTCTCCCAGTAGCGTAGCCACGGTCGCCTCCGCGGTGGATGCCATGTTCCGCAATTCTCCGGAACCCACAAAAACCGAGAGTGAAAAAGCGTTCCAGCTGAGCTTCATCAACAGCATTGGGAACGTGAAAGCGTTTATTCTGAGCATCTGCTTCGCGGTGGTGTTTGCCACGCTGCTGGTCTCGGCCACCACCATGGCCATGTCGATCCGCGAACGGACTCGCGAAGTCGCGGTGCTGAAGACGCTCGGATTCACGCGGCAGGCGATCTTGAGGCTGTATATTGGCGAAGCGGTACTAGTGGCTTTGACCGGCGGCGTTTTGGGCTGCCTGCTCGCGCTCGGAGTGGTTTCGGGTCTCGCGCACGCGCCCGGCATGGGTATGTTTTTTGCTGGCATGAAAGTGACGCCCCCCACTTTATTGCTCGCCATTTTCGTTGCGGGGATGGTGGGAATACTCAGTGCGATCTTTCCTGCCTACCACGCGGCAAAATTGGATATTGTGGAGGGCTTGCGCTACATCGGGTAGCAAAGGGACAGCATGGCGATTCCGATCAGCTATAACATTCGCAATCTGAAGCTGCGCAAGGGCCTCACCATCATGACGGCTCTTGGTATTGCGCTCACCGTGACCACTGCGGTTTTCCTGATGGCGCTGCTGACGGGTCTGAAGAAGGCTTTCATGGCCAGCGGGGATCCTGTGAACGTGCTCGTCATGCGCAAGGGCTCCACGGCAGAGCTTTCGGGAGGCTTCGACGCCAATCTTTTCCCCACGTTGAAAACGCTGCCGGGTATCGCCACGGATAAAGAGGGACAACCGCTTGCCTCCGGTGAATGGGTAGTGGTGGTGGTGCTGCCCCGCAAGGATGGAACCGGTGAAGTGAACGTTTCGGTTCGCGGCCTGATGCCGGCGGGCCTCACTCTGCGTCCCAGTGCAAAGCTGGCCGAAGGCCGCTGGTTCACGCCAGGACAACGCGAAGTGGTCGTCGGGCGGTCCATTCACAATCGTTTTTCCGGCGCGAAAGTCGGCGACAATCTTGACTTTGCCAAGGGACAGTGGAAGGTCGTGGGCGTGTTCGATTCCGGCGGCACCGCTTATGATTCGGAAATCTGGGGCGACGTCAACCAGATCGCCGCGGATTTCGACCGCCAGGGAGGCTATTCGTCCGCGTATCTGCGCGCCACAGACCCGGTTGCAGCCGACGCGCTGAAACACCGCGTCAGCGACGATCAGCGGCTGAAGCTCGAGGGCACGCTCGAAACCGAGTATTACGAGAAGCAAACAAGTTCGGGTGGAGCGATCAAATTTATCGGCTCGTTTGTGGCGATCATCATGGCGATCGGTTCCAGCTTCGCCGCCATGAATACGATGTATGCAGCGGTGGCGTATCGCTCTCGCGAGATCGCAACCCTGCGCATCATAGGATTTTCCCGGCCGAGCATTCTCACGTCGTTCGTGATTGAAGCATTGCTGCTTTCGCTGCTGGGAGCAATCGTCGGGATTGTCTTGATATTGCCGTTCAACGGCATGAGCACTGGCATCGGCAACTCCCTCACCTTCAGCGAAACGGTTTTCAGCCTGCACCTGACTTGGGGAGTCGCGCTGGCGGCGGTGGGCTTTGCGCTGATCATGGGCTTGCTGGGAGGCTTCGCGCCCGCCTGGCATGCGGCGCGGCAGGATATTCTGACCTCGCTGCGGGCCTAGCAGGCTGCGGAAAAACTGGGGTTTCGTATCAGGGTATCGCTTTAGCGATACCGTAAGTTCTTCGAAATCGGACGCCCCTTTAGGGGCTGGGCATCGAAGGCCAGCTTTTTCCGCAGCCCTATAGTTGCTACAGAGTTCGTACAATTATTCGGCAATCGATTTTGAACCAGTAAAGAACTGGGAGCGTACTTCCACCAATGCCCACGGAAACCGGACCCACGGATACGAAACACGAAGACCTGCGGAGTCTGCGCATCGATCATTCGCTGCGCGACGGAGGCGGAGAACCGCCCGCGTGGTCGCGCCGCTTCATTCTGGGCGGAATCGCCGTGGTCGTCCTGCTGGGATTGGTCTCACTGGCTTACCGTTTGCTCGCCTCGGAGACGCCGGAAGTGGAAGTCGCGCGGGCAACGGCGGAAGGCAGTGACGTCGCGGGCAGCACCGTGCTTTCGGCGAGCGGATACATTGTCGCTCATCACAAAATCAGCGTGAATTCCAAGGTCACGGGCCGCGTGGCGTGGATTGGCGTGGAAAAAGGCGACAAGGTAAAAGAAGGACAAGTTCTGGTGCGGCTGGAAGACCAGGAATTCCGCGCCCAGTATGAACAGGCTCGAGGCGCGGTGGAGAGCGCCGAGGCACGGCTGCTCGAACAGCAGAATGGGTCGCGCCCAGAGGAGGTTCAGCAAGCGGACCACAACCTTTCGGAGGCGCGGGCCACTGCGATGAACGACAAGATCACACTGGACCGCACGCGCGATCTCGCTGCCCAGGGAGTCATGTCGAAACAGAATCTGGACGATGCCAGCGCCAAGTACGACGCTTCGCAGCATCGAATGAATTCGCTGGAGCAGGCTTTCCGGCTGGCGCAGCTCGGGCCGCGGTCCGAAGAAGTTGAGCGTGCTCGCGGCGACCTGCTGCAGGCCGAAGGCCAGATGGCATACGCCAAGTCTCAACTCGATGCGACGGTGATTCGTGCACCCGTCAGCGGCACGATTCTGGAGCGCACGGCAGAGAAGGGCGAACTGGTTACCGCTCAGTTCGCCAGTGGCGCCGAAGGCGGCCCGCGCGGATCGGTGGTGGCCCTGGCGGATCTGGAGGACATTCAGGTCGAGCTCGATATCGCGCAGGATGACTTTGCCAAACTATCTCCCAAGCAGGAAGGCATCGTCACTCTGGATGCGTTCAAGGATCGCTCCTACAAAGGCGAGATCGCCGAAATGTCGCCGGAAGCGAATCGCCAGAAAGCGACAGTCCAGGTCAAGGTTCAGATCCTGAAACCCGATTCCTACCTGCGGCCGGAAATGAATGCAACCGTGCAGTTCAAGGCGAAGGCGAATGACGATAAGAACGCCGGCACGAAACAGAATTTTGTCCTCGTGCCCACCGCCGCATTGCGCGACAAGGATGGGAAGAAGTTTGTGCTGCTCGCTTTCAACGGCAAGGCTCTCCGCCGGGAGGTTCATGTTCAGGGCCAGCGTTCGGGAGGCTATCTGGTGGACTCGCTGGTGGGCGGCGAAAGCGTAATCACGGTGGGGCCCGCGGATTTGCACGACGGGCAAAAGATTCGTATCAAGGGGCAATCATGAGCACAATGACCACACCAACGACACAACCGGCCGTGGGCAGCAAGGTCGTCCAGGCCCGTGGCGTGAGCAAGATTTTCAAGCGCGACGCTTTCCAGGTGACCGCGCTCGACAACGTCTCCATCGACATCGCCGGCGGCGAGTTTCTGGCGCTGATGGGGCCTTCCGGGTCAGGGAAGACGACCCTGCTGAATATGATCGCAGCCATTGACCGCCCCACTTCCGGCGAACTGCTGGTGATGGGCGAAAACATTTTTCGCCTGAGCGATGGGCAGTCCGCCAACTGGCGCAACACTCACGTCGGATATGTTTTTCAGACTTTCAATCTGATCCCGGTGCTGACGGCATTTGAGAATGTCGAGTTGCCGCTGCTGCTGACCAGGATGACACCGCAGCAGCGCCGCGATCACGTGATGACCGCCCTCAAACTCGTGGGACTCGAGGATCGCGTCCATCACCTTCCCAAGCAGCTATCGGGTGGACAGGAGCAGCGTGTCGCCATAGCTCGCGCTATCGTCAGCGACCCCACGCTGATTCTCGCCGACGAACCTACCGGCGACCTCGATAGTAATTCGGCAACGGAAATCCTGGAGATTCTGAGGCGGTTGAATCAAAGCTTCAACAAGACCATTGTGATGGTGACGCACGATCCGCACGCGGCCGGGTATGCGCACGTGACGCGGCATCTGGAAAAAGGACGGCTGTTGCCGGCTTAGCAGGCTGCTGAAAAACTCGGGTTTCGTATCAGGGCATCGCTTTAGCGATGCCGTATGTTCTTCGAAATCGGACGCCCCTTCAGGGGCTGGGCATTAGGCCGTTCTCCTCGAAGGCATCGCGTCCGCCGCCGGCTCGCTTTCGCTGATCCACTCCCAGACTCGGCGGCCGCGATCGTTGCTCAGGCTGCGGGCCTCACCATAATCCACCAGACGATTCAAAACGGTTGTGACCGAGGCCAGCGGGTCCTTGTGCCGCGCCAGGATCGCCGGAGCATATCGTTCCAGTTCCACGCAAACCTCGCGGGCTCCCAGCGGACGCCGGACTTCCATGAGTACTCTTCGGCACGCCTTGGTAAAGCCGGGCTGACGGCCATTGGGCTTGCGGTCGATCAGCTCCAGCAAGTCGTCGCCGAGCACCTGCTCGCCGAAAAGATTCGCCAATCCGGCGATGGTCTGCTTCACCGTGCCAATGCGCTTCATGATCTCGGCACGCTGCCGCATGAGCTGGAGGAGTTCTTCGTGCGCCGCCTTCACCACCTGCTGCGCCGGAATGCTATTGGCTTGAGCATTGATCGCGTGCAAACCATCACGGTCATTTTTTCCAACTTCCATAAACGCCTCCCCCAGGAAACAAACAATGACGACGATCCCTCGACTCTCGTCTTCTAATACGGAAAAGGATCCTCCGAAGTTCCATCGAGAGTTGGACTCGTTTGATGAAGAAAGGTTATCGGAGAAAAGTAGCGGTTCATGTGGCGCGGACACTCTTGTCCGCGCGCCGGTGACAACAAAGTCTGAGTAACCGACCTGAGACCGCAGTCCAGGAGTACTGCCACAGTTCGCGGACAAGAGCGTCCGCGCCACACTGAGGCATCGTCTAGCCCATCACGGTTGTGTGCTCAGGCCGGATCTTGTAAAGCACGCGAACTTCTCCCGGCTGCGCGTACGGGTATTTGTCGACTCCCATGTACTTCTTCGCCATCTTGTCGATGTGTTGGGCGGCGCCGTCTTCGGTAATCTCAACCACGGTGCCGCGGATCTCCAGATAGCGATAGGGATTGTCGGGATCGACAATGGCCAGCGCAACCCGCGGATCGCGGCGCACGTTGCGATCTTTTTGACGTCCGCGCGCCGAGTTGAAGATGACGTGTTGGCCGTCGAAGTCGCACCACACGGGAGTGACCTGCGGCCGTCCGTCGGGCATGAGCGTGCCAAGACTGGCGAAAGCGCGCTTCTGGAAAAGGTCGGCGTATTTTTCAGGAATGACGTTGGACATCGCTAGCTCTCTCCTGTATTGATTTATTTCCGACTGATCTATTGCCGCCCCGATTATAGATGCCGGGAGCGTAATGATGGCGCATCGTTTTCTCTTTTTCTGTAGCTGAGTCATGAACCGCAGTTGCGTTTTTCTTAATCCCTAATAAACTAGTAGTCTTTTCGGAGAGTTCGACTTTATGCGGATGACACTAACTCCGGCAGGAAAATCGGCGCGATTGTTCTGTTTGTGGTTCGTCATGGCGGCCGCCTTTTTATTTCTGGCCGCGCGTCCTCTTCTGGCGCAGCCATCGGCCGTGCAACCTCCGCCAACCGTCGTCTTCATGACCGATTTCGGCGTCCTGGACGATTCGGTGGCTCTCTGCAAGGGCGTCATGTACGGCATCGCGCCCAACCTCCGCATTGTCGATCTCACCCATCAGGTGAACGTTTTTTCCATTCGAGACGGCGCTCGTTTCCTGTTCGGCGCCACGCCCTACTTCCCTGCCGGAACGGTGTTTGTGGTAGTGGTCGATCCCGGCGTGGGCAGTTCGCGCAAGGCGGTGGTGGTGAAATCGAAACGCGGACAATTCTTCGTGCTGCCCGACAACGGCCTGATGACGATGGTCGAGGACCGCGATGGCATCGAAGGCATCCGCGAGGTCACCAACCCCGATTGGATGGTCGGCGCCAAACTTTCCTCTACATTCCATGGCCGGGATATTTTCTCTCCCGTCGGCGCTCACATCGCGCGCGGCGACGACTGGACTCAGGCCGGACCCGCCATCAAGGAACTGGTCCGGCTCGATCTGAAACCTGCAAGAGTGGACGACAAAGGTCTGACCGGAGAGGTGATCGCCCTGGATGGCCCGTTCGGCAACCTGATCACGAACATCAGCGCCGACGATTTTCTGAAGCTCGGCTATCAGCGCGGCGACAAGTTGAAGGTTACTATCGCAGGACGCGAAGTCGAGATGCCGTTCGTCAGGACGTTCAGCGATGTGCCGCTCAAACAGCCATTGCTGTTCATCGATTCGCGCGGACGAGCCAGCTTTGCGCTCAACCAGGCAAGCTTCGCCGCGGCGTACGAAATAAGTCCGCCGCAAACGGTGTTCATACCCCGCAAGGGGCACTGAGTTCGAAACGAGATTCGAAACACGACGAAAAGCGATTTCAAACCGGACTTTACCCGAGGAACCGATCATGCATAGAAGCAGCACAAGTCAACGGAAACTGGCAATCTCGATCCTGAAAATCGGCGTAGCGGCACTGTTGCTCATCGCCACATCCGCATGGGCGCAGAGCTTTCGCGGATCCATCCGCGGCACGGTAACCGACCCGAGCGGCAGCGTAATCGCCGGAGCAAAAGTCACCGCAAAAAATATCGGCACCGGCCAGCAACGCGAAGCCACAACCGGACCGGACGGAGCCTACGTGCTCGCCGAACTGCCCGCCGGCGAATACACCGTAAGAGCAGAATCGGCGGGACTCTCCCCGACCGCGCAGAATGTGCAGGTCAACGTCGGGATGGACACGTCCGCGAATTTCGCTCTGACCAAGGTAGCGAAGCGGCAGGAGCAGTTAACGGTAACGGAAGAAGCGCCGGTAATCGAAACGACGCGCGATGTCCTCGGCCAGGTTGTGGAACGGCGACTCGTGAACGAACTCCCGCTGAACGGCCGCGATTTTGGAAAGCTCGTGGCTCTCACGCCCGGCACCACGGTGGACCCCTCAGGAGTCGCGGGAACGCAGGGAGGTTTCGGCCAGTTCAACATCAACGGCAACCGCGACCGTTCCAACAACTACACGCTCGATGGAACCGACGACAACGATCCCTACTTCAACAACTCAGCCCTGAACCAGGCCGGTATCGGCGGCGCCCCCGCCGCGCTGCTGCCGGTTGAAGCCATCGAGGAATTCAACTTGGAGTCGCAGTTCGGCGCCGAATACGGCAGGAACAGCGGTTCGGTGGTAAACATCATCACCCGTTCCGGAACCAACAAACTGCATGGCTCCGCCTTCGAGTTCCTCAGGAACAGCGGCCTGGACGCGCGCAACTACTTCAATACCGAATCGCGAAAATCGGTGTTCCAGAACAATAACTTCGGCGTTGCCCTCGGCGGGCCGATCGTCAAGGACAAGACCTTTTTCTTTGGCGCTTACGAAGGAGAGCGCGAGCGCGTCGGCTCGGACTTTCTGCTGTACGTTCCCACCAAATACCAAATCTCCCAGGCGCGTTCGATCGCACAGGCCCTCAACGGCGGCGTGATCAACCCCGGCCTCGATGCCATCATGGCTTTCTATCCGCAGAGCGACACGAATACCATAGCCAGTTCGGTGAGTGACAAGAACAGCGGCGACAACCTGATCCTGAAGGTCGATCACAACATCTCCAATCGAGAGCTTCTCACTGGCCGTTACGCCTTCTCGCGGAATTATCAGCAGTTTCCTTTGGGCTCCCCTGGTGGATACGGCACCGGATCGCGTCTAGGAGCTTTCGCGCAGACCTCGCCAACCCGCGTGCAGATACTCTCGTTTAGTTGGCTCTCCACTCTTTCCTCCTCGAAAATCAACGAGGTTCGCTTCGGCTACAGCCGCTATCGCACTTCGTTCAGTTCGGTGAACGCAAACTGGGATCCCGTGGCAAACGGCCTCAACTTCGGCACGGGCAAGCTGGGGCTTCCGGAGTTCGATTTTACCGGGATCGAAAACCTGGGCGCGATCGGCTACAGCGTTCCCCGCGGACGCACCAGCCAGACTTACCAGATCCTCGATAACTTCACCTGGTTGCGAGGTAAGCACACGATCAAGTTCGGCGGAGAGTTCCGCCGCGCAGCCATCAGTAACTTCAATGACAACCTGGAGCGCGGCATTTATCAGTTCACGGCGGGAAATTGCTTGGGCGTACCCTGTCTGATCGACGGCACCCCTAACCCACAATACGATCCCGTTGTTGATGCTCTAGCGAACTTCTATACCGGCGGCGCGCAGGACAATTGCTATTGCTATTATGTCGGGGTCGATACCGGCAACACCCAGCGCACCACTTACAACAAAGGTCTCAGCTTCTTCGCCCAGGACGACTACCGTCTCGCGCCGACCTTCACTTTGAATGTGGGCTTGCGTTGGGAGTATTTCGGCCCGCTGAGCGAGAAGAACAATCTCCTCTCAAACCTGGCGCCCGATGGAACCTTGGCCATGGTAGGCACGCATAGGTTGAATGGCCTCTACCAGAAAGATCTGCGCGACTTCGGTCCGCGCGTGGGTTTCGCCTGGAATGTTCTCAAGAACACCGTGGTCCGCGGCGGCTACGGCATTTTTTACGACTACGTGCCCCAGGATCTTCTCATCGCAAATTTCACCAATTCCGCCGGAGTAGTCACCAATCCGATAGGGCCGAAGCCTGTACTGCCCATGAACTTCGACCCGACCGCCTTTAACGGCACAAATCCCGACCCGACCGCCCCAATCCTGACCGTAGCCACCAGCGGCCCCTATTCCATTTTTGGGACTCCTCATAAGTTTCACAGTCCCTACACCCAGAACTTTAACCTGAACGTGCAGCAGAAACTGGCGGACAATACGTCGGTTGAAATCGGCTATGTCGGCAGCAAGGGGACCAAGTTAGTGCGCCTCACCGACGCCAACGAACCCGATGCGACGGATACCCGTCCAAACCAGAATTTTGGTGCGATCGACTTGTTGACGCCGATCAGTTCATCCACCTACCACGCCTTGCAGACGACCTTGAGAATTCAGAACGCGCATCGCGTCTCTGGCTTTGCCAGTTATAACTGGTCCAAGTCGCTCGACGACGCTTCCGACGGCATCGACTTCGCCCCCGCTGTCGCTTTCCCTCAGGACCCCAGCAATCTGAAGGCGGAACACGGCCCTTCAAGCTTCGATACGCGGCAGCGTTTTACGGCCGCGATCAATTACGATCTGCCCGCGTGGCACGCCCTTGGGAAGCTCGGCTCGGGTTGGCAGTTAAACTGGATTGCCAGCCTGCAAAGCGGCCGCCCGATTCCCATCGTAACTGCCTACGACAACAGCGGACGCTACTACTACAACCAGCGCCCCAACGTGGTTCCGGGAGTCAATCCGATTGTGCATAACTGGAGCCCGGCGACGGGCTACTTGAATCTGAGCGCGTTTTCTCAGCCGGCTGACGGCACCTTCGGCAACTTGGGACGCAATTCCATCTATGGTCCGGGCTACAAAAATCTTGACTTCTCTTTCACCAAGAACACCCAGGTGACGGAGCGGCTAGGACTGCAATTGCGCGCCGAGTTCTTTAACGTCCTGAACCATCCGAATTTCGCACAGCCCAACCACGTCATCGACCTTAGCGCGTCGGGAAACGCAGGCGCACTTACCCAGACTCCCGACGTGGCCCAAACCAATCCCGGTCTCGGCGGCGGCGGGCCAAGGGTGCTTCAACTAGGTTTGAAAGTGACTTTTTAGGAACTGACTGAAGTTAGCGACAGACGAGTAGAGACGCGGCTTGCCGCGTCTCTTTTTTGTTGCGAGGCAAACTTCAGCCCCGCGTCTGCAATTCCCCTGCGATCCGCGGCAACACGGCCCGCAGCAGTGCGATGAACTGCCCCATCACTCGTCGTCCCACTTCGAGGACTTCTTCGTGGTCGAGCGCCCGATCGAGAATTCCCGCCGCCATATTCGTCACGCATGAGATTGCCAGGACGTTCATCCCCATGTGCCGTGCGGCGATTGCTTCCGGGACGGTTGACATGCCCACCAGATCGGCGCCGATTGCGCGCAGGTATCGAATCTCTGCCGGAGTTTCGTAACTCGGGCCGGCGAGCGCCGCGTAGACGCCCTCGCGCGGCGGAATCGAAAGCTTCTTCGCTTCCTCCAGCGCAATCTCGCGATAGCGCTTGGCGTAGGTATAACTCATGTCGGGAAAGCGCGGGCCAAAGCGCTCGTCATTCGCGCCCGTCAGCGGATTTTGTCCTTGAAGATTGATGTGATCGCAAAGGATGACCAGCGCGCCCTGTCCGTACTCGACGTTAATACCGCCGGCGGCGTTGGTGAGAATCAAAGCGCGTATGCCCATGCGCCCGAGCACGCGCGTAGGAAAGGCCACCTCAGCGGCCGAATAGCCTTCATACAGATGCACCCGACCTTGCATCACGGCAACGGGGACGTCGCCGGACTTGCCAATCACGAGCTGTCCGGCGTGACCAATCGCGGTCGAACGCGGGAATGTCGGGATGTGGGCATAGGGAATGCGGACGGCTTCGGTGAGGTCGTCGGCAAAAGATCCAAGGCCGGAGCCGAGGACAAGCCCGATCTGCGGGCGGAGTTCGGTCTGCGAAAGCACAAATGCTGCTGCGGATTCAGCGCGAGTAAACAGGTCTGGTGTCATGGGCAAGAACGTAACTGTAGTGTCGCGCAAGTTCGCAGCATAAACCCACACTGTCATCCTGAGCGAAGCGAAGGACCTATGTATCTGAAGCCGCCCCAATGCATAGGTCTTTCGCTTCGCTCAAGATGACAAGCTGGAACACAACACTAGAGCTTCTTCTCAAACTCAGCAAACGCCTGCTCCAGCTTCCACTGCATGCGTGCGCGCTCACTCGTCCCAATCAATTTCTGACATTTTACCGAGACGCGATCGCCCGACGCGTTGTCGTCCTCGCACGCCGCAGCGCGGCGCAACTCGCGTCCATCGCTCCACAGACTATCACCGGGAATGAAACTGTGTTCCAGGCTCTCGCGCGCCATGCGCTTCAAATCGGCATACGACAAGCCATACGTCTCCGCCGCCCGCAGGTATTCGTGCGTCATATCGCTGCGCGAGACGCCCTCGTCGTCGGTAGCGAGCGCCACTGGCACTCCGTATTTCATGTACACCGGCAACGGATGGCGGTCGCCGCTCACGCCCAGGATCACATCATTCGATGTCAGGCAAATCTCGACCAGCACATTCCTTTTCGCCATTTCCCGCAGCAGCCCGATCGGGTCGTTTTCGCTCATGACGGCTACACCATGCCCAATCCGTTCCGCGCCGCCGCGCTCAATCGATTCGCGAATGTGAAATCGCATCCCCTCGGGAGGAACCAGTCCCATCGCCAGTTCGTCGGCGTGCAACGACACGTGCGTCGCCGGATAGAACTTGTGCAGGGCCTCGATGATCCGCATGTGCAGATCGAAGTCGTGCATGGGCACGTAATAGTCTTCGGGCATCACCAGGTTGAAGCCGACGAAGCGAGCATCGGCCTTGGTCAATTCGAAGCCAAGCACGATCTGCGCGAAAACTTGCTCGCGGGGCAAGCCACGCAGCACCTGGTACAGATAATGGATCGTGACCTCGCATCCCGGAGCAGCCTGCGCCGTCCCGCAATGCAGCACTTCTTTTTTGCGGGCTTCATCGGAGTCAAGTGCGCCGCGAACCGACGCCACAATATCCGACATTCCGCCGGCGAGCAGTTTGTCGCGGAGCTTGCCGAAGTCGGCGTTCGATCCAAAGCCCGATCCAATGTCCCATCCAATCTTGTCGCCGAGAATGGCCGCCTGCGCCCCATCGGCGGTATTCATCACCTCCACATATTGCAGACGATCACCCGCCGCTCGCGACGCCACCTCGGCCAACGCATCGCCAACGTGCTTCTCCATCGCCGGACCAAACTTCTCAAACGTGGCGAAGAAATGGTCGTGGCCCGATTCTTCCTCGCGGTGCCAGTTGCGCATCGACCAGGCGTCCACGAGCTGGGTGTAGAGAACGTGGTCCTGATAGGCGCAGCGCACCGAGGGCTTATTCTTGTAGGGCTCGCAAGAATCGCACGCCGCGTGAATCAGCTTCGAAGTGCTGCGGTCCACGCAGAGAGCGCCCTCTGAGGCCCAGTCGATCATGCTCTCCGCATAGATCGCGCCGCTCAGGTGGACATGCAGGTCTCCGCCCTTGGGCATCTGCTGCAGAAATGCCAGCAGCAACCCCGGCTGATGCCGCACCGATTCAAGATACTTCGCCGTCTTCTCTTCAGGGCTTTGCGCCCGGGAAGTTTGCGCCCAAGAAATAACTGTCAGAAAACAAATGATTGCCGCCAGACGCAGGCTTCGCATGAAAATGCCTCCAACCGCAAGACGAGTATTGTAGAGGATTCGCCGCCGCCAGCCATTGCCCTTCTACTGCTGTCGCGGCTTCTACTGTCCGAGGATCAGCGGCAGCCCGTTCTTGCCGGAGCCGATCACGACAATCTTGGCATTCGGACTCTTAGCCAGATTTTCCGTAGCTTCGATTCCCTTCCATTCCAGCAACTGCGAACTGATGCCCTGCGCCACGATTTGCTGGAAGTCGCGCACGCCCGCGGCTTCGATCCGCTTGCGCTCGGCTTCCTGCTTTTCTTTTTGCAGCCGGAAGCTCATGGCCAGCGATTCCTGCTCAGCCTGCTGCTTCGATTCGATGGAAGCTTTGAGTGTGGCGGGCAACTGGATATCGCGCAGCAGGACGCTTTCCACGATGAAGCCGCGCTGCCCGAGAAGATTGAAGAGTTGGTCAAATATCTGCTTGGCCACCATCTCACGCTCGCCGGTGTAGAGGGCATTCGCCGTGTGCGAAGCGGTCGCTTCACGAATGGCAGCCCGCACGTTGGGCTCGATCAGGACTTCCGCGTAATTAGGCCCGATCTTCTGGAAGACATCGGCAGCCTTCTCGGGATTGAGGTGGTAGATCAGCGACGTGTCGAGGTTCATGACTAGGCCTTCGCTGGAGGGCACGCTGGCCGTTTCCTTGATCTCCTGAGTGCGGATGGAGAGCTCGTGGTTGGTCTTGAAAGGGTTGATGAGGTGGATGCCTTCGGGCAGAGCCTCGCCCGTAACTCGGCCGAAAAGCGTCAAGACGCCAACCGCGCCTGAATCCACGCGGGTAACGGCGGAGAACAGGAAGATCACAATCAATAGACCGATGAAAACCACGCCTAAAAGACGCGCAAGGGAGCCGCCCTGCATATCGATGATTCGGCCGCGGCCGGGGGGAGGATCGTAGATCGTCATCGCACACTCCTTTTCACATTGAAATTGTAGGGAAAGCGATTGCAGGACGTAAGTATCTGGGTGAGAACCGTGGACGAATTGCGAAAAAAGCAGGATTCATGCGGATGAAGCGGCGTTTTGCACAGTCGCAGTCTTATGTGCTCATCGGACGAAAGCGGAAGTCTGCCGCGGAGAAACCGGGGGAAACCGCATGGATGCTGGGGATTTGCGAGTCCGCTGCCGGCGATTGCACAACTTCCGTGTCACCCGCCTGTGCATGAGCTGCACTCGATTGAGGAATAAGAAGTTAGAGATGCATGAATTCTATTGACCTAAAAAACAAGAGTGGTAAAACCATAATCGTTCTTTGACACGTTCTGAAGTTTTTCCGGTTGGTGCGGCGTCCGGGGCTCGAGCGAGGTCACTCAGACCACCGCGAGGTGAGTTTGAGAGGGCTAGCAAGGGTCTATAGCTAAGCGCTGGTTGAGGAGAACAGGAGCTAATGTCGAAGGCAGGATAGAGTCCCGAGGCGTTGGACTGATTTATCCGGTTGGCAGTGAGCCCGGAGCCCGAGCAAGATCGGCCTGCAATGAAACCCGCAAGGGAGTTGTAGGAATAAGGTCAGCAAGGGTCTAAACGCGAGCTACTGGCCGAGA
>PKUV01000025.1 GCA_003131315.1 Acidobacteriaceae bacterium | reverse complement strand
TTCGAGGCCTGTTTCACCTCATTTATGAGCACGCACGACGATGGGAACTGACCGATCGAAATCCCATCGACCTGGTACGACAGCGGGTCGGTCGCCGATGCATACCGCGCGTGCTGACGCCGGGCGAGATCCGCCTCCTTCTGGCGCAATTGGTCGAGCCATACCACACGATGGTTATGGTTGCGGCATGTCTTGGCCTTCGCGCCAGTGAAATCATGGGCCTGCAGTGGCGGGACTTCAACTGGGAGGATCTCACCGTCCTGATTCGGCGGGGAGTTGTGAACGGCAGGGCGGGCGACACCAAAACTGAAGCCTCCCAAAATCCACTGCCCATCCATCCTCGGCTCGCCCGTTCTCTGGAAGAACTGTGGAAACGCAGTTTGCACAGAGGCCCTCTAGACTGGGTCTTTTCAAACCCGGCTGGCCGACCGAGAGCTCAGCAGGACATCCTCCGGCGCTACTTGAGATCGGCAGCGTTACGGGCTGGAATCGGCAAGATCGGTTGGCACACTTTTCGGCATTCGTACTCAACGATGTTGCGCGGTGCAGGCACCGACATCAAGGTGCAACAAGAATTGCTCCGGCACGCAACCATCCAGAGCACCATGAACATTTATACCCAAGCAGTTTCCGAGCAGAAGCGCATCGCGAACAGCGTGGTGGTAGGAGTTCTATTGAATGAAATTGCTTCTGCGGCGCAGCCTCCCACCAATGGGAGCTAAAAGGCAATAAGCGGACGAATTTGGGTCGTCACGCGGTCATATCCAACTGACAGTCTCGAAAATCACTATCTTCAAACAGGCGAAAGCCGGTCGTATACCGTCATTCCGTGTCGGCACGTGCGTACGATTTGACCCTCGCTCTGTCGCTCAGTGGCTCCGAAGGAACTAGAACTCTGTGGTCAAAGTGCCCCAAAAGTGCTTGACACCGCCGACATTGTTAGAGAGGCGATTTTGCAACAGTTGTAATCCTTTTGCTTTCGGTTCATCGCAGATCGGGCAGCTTTCCGTTCATATCAGACCTGTTGTGGGCGCCGCACAATCGTTCCGTTCTTCATGACAAAATCGATCTTTCGCAGAGCCTCGAATGGCCAGATTAGTGCCCACGCCAGTGATCTTGTGATCTCGTATCAGGATGATTTGGTCCTTGGTCACGGAGCCTCTAGCGGGGTCGATCAAGTTTCCAGCCCGGACTGCTATGGTCTGCGCCGTCGCAAACCCGGCGCACAGCAGGCAAAATAGGAAAACTCCTCGGGTCATTGCTTGCACCTCAGTAGTTGTAATCGAAGGCTACAATAGCAGAAAAGTTTCGATGCGCAGGCGATGAAATCTATCATCTGCGACGTGGGGTTTGAAGGCACGCGTAAAATCACATCCCGCCGCCAGTTATCGACAATCACTCGTGGTTCTCAGGCCGAGATTAACTCAAAACCGCCAACTCCAGATTCTCTTTCAGAGCCTCCAGCACGGCCTCTACATCGGCCATTGTGTTGTAGAGGTGAAAAGACACACGCAGCCCATCGGAGCGATTGGATGCGACGATATTTCGCGCTGCCAGCCTCTTGACCATTGCGTCGGAATCTTTCATTTGCAACACCACCAACGGGCCAACGCTGTCGTCTGGAGTCTTGATCCTGATGTTCAGGTCCCTGGCGCCTCGCATGAGAGCGCCCGCAAGGCCCGAAACATGATTTGCGATCCTTTCATAGCCAGCTTTCCCAAGAATTTCAAGCGCAGCCTGGATGGCATAAACGTGCGGCAGTGGGGGTGACCCGGCCTCGAAGCGGCGGGCCGTGTCGGCCGGATCAAAATGCTTGACGTCGAAAGCGAACGGATTCTGCTGAGCGAACCAGCCGGTGATTGTCGGCGTAAGGGAGCGAACCAGCCCTGACCGCACGTAAAGGAAAGCAATCCCGGAGGGGCACAGAAGGTATTTCAGCGCCCCGGTGACGTAGAAATCCACGTCCAGGGCCTTTACGTCGATAGGGCGAGTCCCGCAGTCTTGATAGCCATCCAGCATCACGAGAGCCCCTCGCTCGTGGGCTTGTTTGACGACGGGAGCAATCTCTGAGCGGAAACCGTTCAGAAAACAGACTTGCGTGAGCGGAACGATACAGGTTTGTTCATCGGTGGCCCGCGCATAGGCGTCTGGGGAGATCTTCCCCTGTTCTGCTGGAATAAAATGCACCTGCGCGCCGCGCCGTTGCTGCGCAAGCCAGATCTGTCCCATGGTCGGGAATTCGAACTCACCCATCACTACCTTGGTGCGGTGGCCGAAATCGAGAGCGCTTGCGACCGAATTGATTCCCGCCGAAGCACTCGTGACGATCGCGACTTCTTCCGGAGCCGCCCCTATAAAACGGGCGAAAGATGCCCGAGCGGCTTCGTACTCCTCCATCCAGCGGTCCCATGGCGAGCCCTGCTCGTGCCAGGAATGAATGTGCGCATGCAAGGCGGATTCGACCTTGTCGCTCAAAGCGCCCTGTGAACACGAATTGAGATAGACTTTCCTCTGAAATATAGGGAACCGCGAGCGGATCGAATTGCTCTCTGCGCTAGTGAACACAAATTGACCTCATAAAGTGCGTAACGACGCCTCTTGGAGTGATCGCGTACCGTTGTTCATCTTCTATTGCCGTGGTATACAACTGTTCGAACACAACCTTGCTTCCAGAAAGCCTTATGAAACCGAAACGGCGGATGTCCAAACCACTTGCGAAAAGCTCCCGTGAACAAGCCGCAATCATTAAGAAAGTAATCAAACTCGAAAAACTGGTCTGGAACGTCGCCCAGGAAAGGGATGCAAAGGCCTTCCAGGAACTCGTGCCCGCCGACGCCATCATGATCTTTCAATCAGGAATCATGCGGCAGCCAGACTACCTGAAAACGATGAAGGAACGGACGATCGCTCATTATGAGTTCGGCCCTATTCGCGGATTTATGCCCACCGATTCGACTGTCATCCTCTTCTACCGGGCGGTTCGCATCGGCCACGAAGGAAGCAGAAAGTTTCCTCAAGGAACTGTCGTCGAGAGCACGACTTGGGTAAAGCGCAAAGGCCGATGGGCCGCGGTGCTGAACCAGGAAACTCCGATCTCCAAGTGAACCTGAATCCGGCGACGCGAACGTCCTTCCTAATCCTTCCGTACTCACTGCAGGCAGCTAATTCTTGTCTCCGGCAATCTTGGGCCTCAAGATCTCGCTGAGATAGTCTGGCGCATTTCTAGCACGTTCAAGATGCGGGAAGCGATTGCCTCCGTGGTACTGAACTCGGTGCACCTGAATCCTGCCGGCGTTCGCTGTTTCCAGCGCAATGACGTCTTTTTCCGCTTTTGCGGCTTGAATCGCACGTCTTAATTCGTCCAATGAAAACTGCAGGGTGTTAACAGCCACGATTTTCATGTACGGACTGATCCCGCTCTCAAAAGCCGGCATCCCCGGAATTGCATCCACGACCGAACCATCTTGCTTGACTTCCAGTCCGAGCGAGGACGTGAAATCTCCGCCCCCAGAGGCGGCGTCTTCGGCGGAGAGAAATTCATTGGGCTCGTCGTTATAGACCAGGCGCCATCCACTCCCGTTGACCCCTCCCAGCGGAGCTCCGGGATCCGTAGAATCCAGCCGCGCGTGGAAGAAATGTGTCCAGTCATACGGCGCAATCCCGTTTAACGTCGAGACAAGGTCCTCAAAGGCGTAAGTCTTGATCATTGGTTCGCCTTCGTGTCCCGCGTAGAACAACTGACAGAAATCGTCCATCGACTTGCGATCCCCGGTCAGTTTGCGAATCGTCGCATCAACCTCCAGCCAGATCAGGATCGATTCAGGATAGAAGTCTGTTCCACGCCTGTAAGACCCCCATTCGGGAACGCTGAAATATAAGATCTGCGCTGCATTGGCTGTATTTTGCAGCGATCGCCAGCGCCGGCCGGCTCGATGTTCCAGCATCGAAGCAACAAGTGCGATGCGGTCTCGCGACTGGGCTGCCGTCAGCAGCCCACTGCGGGCAGTGAGCACAGTTCCCAGGTATTCCGTCAGGCCCTCATAAACCCAAAGCAGTTCGCCCTTCATCGGCTGCTGAAAATCGGGCGTGGCCAAGCCTTCCGGACGGCGATACTGCCCATTCCAGGAGTGCGAAAACTCATGGGGAAACAAGGTCGCCATATGCAGGCGAGCGTTCGGGTCAGAGATCGAATGCTGCTTAACCCGGTCGTCACTGCTCTCGTGATGCTCTTGCCCCAGTTCCATCACGTTGTCGCTTAACGTCAGCAGAAAGTGGTAATCGCGAAAATGGTGCGAACGGTAAAGCGCGCTCGCTTCCTTGACCAGACGCTTATAGTTGTCGATCAATTCAGCAGGAATATCGAGCGCCCAGGCGTCGTCAGACAGCACGTCGAGTTCCTGCGGCGGATCGCCAGCGGCACTCAGAGGGTATACCTTCATGAACTCGCCCGATTGCACTGGCGAATCGATCAACAAATCGAAAGGAACCGGAGCGAAGAAAATCGTGTTGTCCGATTGCTGCTTGATCGGCAAAGATGTGCTGAATTTCCATCCAGCCGGCAAGGCCAGTGTTGGATCAAAGACAAGATCGGCAGCTGCCCAACCTTTCGGATAGAGGCAGACCTGGTTCCACATCAGAATAAAAAGATTCGACGCTCCCGACGCGCTGAAGTCAATCGTCGACCCAGGCGCGGAGATCAGGAAATCCAGGGAAGCTTCAATGGATGTGACCCGCTCAGGGACAACAAGATTGAACGCGTACATGTCGACGTCGTCTTGTTGCCAAGGAATTTCCCGCCCTCCGGCAACGAACTTCAAACCTGCCAAGTTCCAGATCGGCCCGTCCGGGGAGTGATCCGCCGGCATCCACTTTGGGTAGTAGAGAGTGAGGGGTCCTGACTGGACCGTAAACGCAAGTTTTGCGTGGAGAATCCGCTGCGAAACCTGGGTGGCGTCAACGGCTATCTTGATTGGTACGGGTGGTGTCTTCGCGGCGGTTGCAAAGCTCAGGCATGAGCAAGCTAGCGTCATGGCAATCAACCACGCGCTCGGATACCTCCTGCAGTTTCTCAACTGTGCCCTCCGGAGAAGAGTTCGATTTTAGAGAAGTCACGGGCAGAATACCCAGTTGAGATTCGCCCGTGACTTCCGACTAGCTGGATGGTGCTTTGAACCGGACCTCTTACCAGGTGATCTTGCCCATGAACTGTATGTTGCGCGGTCCGCCCACACCGAAATGCGAGTCGAAACTGCCATCATCCGCTGTCGCGGTGATGAAGGTGGCGCCGTTCGGTCCCGGCGAAGGTTCTGCAAAATTCGGGTGATTGAACGCGTTGAAGAAACTGGTTCGGAACTCAAACCCAAACCTCTCGCCAAGTTTGAAGGTTCTTTGCATGGAGATGTCAAAGGCATTGAGTCCCGGGGCCGTGAGCGGATTTCGTGGGCAGTTCCCAAAGGTGCCCAGTGCTGGTTCAGCAAAAGAGCTGGGGGATGCGTACGGCTGCGTAAAATCCCTGAGCTGATAATGAATCGGACCCACGCAATCGTAGCGAGTGTGGAAGTTGCCCACTCCGCTTTGGTCGTCGAAGGTCAACAGCGGCGTAGCCAGGCCGTCCCGCAAGGTGGTAGTTCCTGAAAGCTGCCAATCCTTCGCCAAGTAGGAGAGCGTGCCGCCAGTCTTGGGAGAGGGGATAGCGTACACATAAGTGATGATGAGCGCCCTTCGCTGATCGAATTCCGAGTTACCATAGCTACCCCTTAGGTTCGTCGAATCCTGAGGCACGTAACCGCTGGTCCCAAAAAAATCTTCCACTTCCGATGCGGTATCACGGTTGTGGGACCACGTGAACGAAACCTGCGTCGTTAGCCCATGGAAGTTGTTCGATTTCAACGAAGCCTGCAACGAGTGATAGTGAGCGAAGCCCGGCGTCGAAATCGTGTTGATCTGCGAAAGTGTTGGGAACTTGGCGTTGAACGGCCGCGCTGCTTGCTCACAGACCGCCGGATTTACGCATCCTGGCCCATAGCCTGAGCCGACTGGAGGCTGGTTGATGTCAAGAAGTTGCAACTGGTGCACGCTGTGATTTCCAACATATCCGATCTGAAAGACAACCTTGTCAGTCAGTTCCTGCTGGATGTTCAAATTCCATTCTTGCGTGTTCGGCGTTTTCAGATTGTGCTGGACGCTCACGATATTGAAAGGCGGTTGCGGAGCACCCGTCCCAAAAATGGGAACTCCAACTCCGAAGGGGATGGGAGGACTTGGCACAATCGTATATCCGGCCGTTTGGCCGATGGGATTCTGGGCAAGTCCTTCCTCAAAATTCGTGAGGGGAATCGTGTCGTAATAAATTCCGAATCCCGCGCGAAAAACAGTCTGACGGCCGCTAATTGCGTGGACATCAGGCGCCCAAGCCAGCGATACGCGGGGGCCAAAATTGCCTTTCGGGGCGTCGTAGAGGTGGCCTCCCGGCAGTTGGGAAGCTGGGACAAGTCCCAGGTTCGGATCGACTGCGGAGAAACGGCCCCGCGACTCGTTGACGGTAGTGAAGAAATCATAGCGAAGGCCAGCAATCAGCGTGAGCTGCGGGGTGACCTTAAATGTGTCCACCGCAAACCCACTGATTACGTTCTGGTCAATATTCGCGCGAGAGCTGCCAACTCGATTAATTGACGTTACGCCGGGACCGGGTGTCGGAATCCCGGCGATCAGATCCACCAGAGATGCAAGCGCGCCCGTTTGACCCAGCTGCTGACCTAGTTGGGACCCGGTGAAGGAGAAGATTCCGCGGCTTCCTGCCAAGGTGTAATTGGAGTAGTCGTGTAAGAAATTGAACCCAAACTTCCAAGCGTGCCTGCCACTCGTCCAGTTGACGTCGTCGGCGATCTGGTAGCTCGTGGCGACGCGTCCGCCTGCCCCGTATTGAAGTCCCAGGTTCGCGTAACCGTAAATATCGACTTCGGGAATCCCGTAGCTCACAGGAGTGACCCCGGTATCGAAGCCAATTGTCGCTGGATTGACGCTCGCATCACGGCCCTTTTGGAACTGTCTGAATCGGTTCCACCCAAGGCGCAGGGTGTTGAGAAGGCTCGGGTTAAAGATATGAACTTCGCTGATCGCAAAATTGTCGGCCACCGTGGGCGTCACACCGAACCAGGGACTCAACTGAGAACCGCCGCCGGGGCCAGGGCCGCCGCCGGGGAATTCATCCTCGCCGTGTCCATCGAGGTATCGGGCAGAAAGCGAATCGGCGGACGAAAACCTGTGGTCGATCTTCAAAACGCCACTGTTCGGGTTTTGAAGCCCGCGATTGTCAGCCGCAAATGGACCTGAGAGCCCGAGGTTCGAGTAGAGTTGCAGGATGTTGAGCCCTAATTGGTTGGGAGTTATTTCCTGGGACTGTACTAAAGACGTGGCCGTCGCAATGTCCGCTGGAGTCGGTGCGACTCCGCTGAGCGTTGTTCCAAGCCTGAGACGGCTCCCATCGTAGCCCGCAAAAAAGAACGTGCGGTTGCGCCCGTTGTAGAGGTGGGGTATCACAATCGGACCACCCACCGTTCCACCAAATTCGTTCCAAACAAACGGCGCCTTTCGCACACCATGGAGATTTTCAAAGTAATTGGCTGCATCCAGAGCTGCATCGCGGTGCAATTCGTATGCGGATCCGTGGATCTGGTTCGTCCCGCTCCGGACGATAACGTTCATGACGCTGCCCGAATTCTGACCGCTGTCCGCGCCCGCGTTCGCACTGACTGAAACTTCCTGAATTGCATCCAGCGGCAGGCGTGTCGCGGCTGTCGCAGAGTTGCCGCCCTCGTTGATAGAGGGAAGATAAGTCGATGGATCCGTATCGGATACTCCGTCGATGTTGAATCCGTTCGAGCGCGAACGGGAGCCGTTAATCGTGTACTGAGCGAACGCAAAATTGCTGTTCTGGGTCACTCCCGGCAGCACAAGTGCCAGACGCGTGTAGTCGCTGTTGCCAATGGGGAGAGACTCGACTTGCGTTTGGCTCAACTGGCCACCCATTTCGTTGGTCTCGGTCTGAATGAGGGCGGGCGCTGACATTACTTCAATTTGCGAGCTTACGGTGCCAACGGCCAGCACCGGGTTGACATTGTTTACCTGCCCCTGCGATGTCACGACGTCGTTGATAAGCGTCGTGCGAAAACCCTCTTTGCTCACCGAAAGTCGAAATGTCCCTAGCGGCAATTCCGGGAAATTAAACTCCCCATTCTGGTCGCTGGCGAGGGTCCTCTCTTGTCCGGTTGCGGGATTGGAGAGCTTTACCGTAGCGCCCGCGACGGCTGCGCCCTGAGAATCTCGAACCGTGCCCGTAATTCGTCCGGGAAACAACTGGGCCGCGGCAAATGGGCCTGCCACTGCAAGAAGGAGCACAACAGCGAGGAACCGTGGAACAAGAATATTTCTCACGTCAAGCCTCCGGACAATCCTAGTTTGTGGGCGCATGGTACCCCAGAGGAAAGTGGTATGTCAATTGTATTCGGATTGTATGCAACCTATGTCAAAAATGCTGCCGCAAACGAAAGGGGTTAGGTACTCCCGAGGCTCATTCACCGGTTGATCCGTAGGGCGGGATGTTCTGATTGAGCCGGAAGAGATTTTGCGGATCGTACTTCGTTTTGATCTCCCGCAGACGCTCCCAGCGGTCGCGGTAAGCTTCTGGAACCCGTTCTTCTTCATTCCCGCTCATGAAGTTTACGTACACACCGGGCTTCATCCATGGGCACAAGTTCGCAAACAGCCGGCGCGTCCACGCAATATTGGCGGCGTCCTCCGACACTTTCGTCCACTGACTCAGAATCACTACTGTCCGGTTAAAAGTC
>PKUV01000014.1 GCA_003131315.1 Acidobacteriaceae bacterium | reverse complement strand
TATATGTGAAAATGGTATAGCTCGCGGTCGCGTTCCAGCCCCGAGTAAACGTGCGGCTTGGCGTGGAACATCACCCAATCCAAAAGATATCCACGCTGTTTCCCATACTTGAACAGCATCAGGGCCGGCACGCTTATGATCGGAACGACGTACTGCAGCACCATGTTCATTGGCAGTCCAAACATTTCCCGATTCAAGAATCTGCCGAAAATGTTCATCACCACTGCCACTGCGAGGATCACAAACAAGTCTTCTGCCTCGAGCCCGGCAAACGTCACCCGTGTCCGGAGATTTCGATAGACTGGCGTTACGTCTAGAGCCATTGGTCCCTTCTCCCTCTACCTCACTCCGGCTGTACCGTGGATCACGAAAAACTCAGCTAGACGAAGAAACCCCGACACCATCAGGCAGAGTCCCGCCGCGAGGAAGTGGCGCATCCAGCTGCTTGTCGGATGGATGTACGAGAACATGCCAATTCGGAGTGCCCCTAAACCTACCTGGGCCGCTGCGTACACGGGGAGGATTACATTCCCGACCCAGTTGATGAGCGCGATCAAGGCAACCCAGTACACGTCGGGGTTATTCCACGCCCTCTGTGATGCAAACGTTTCGAGCGCCCGCGTCAGCCCTGACACCATCAAACACGCCAAGGCTCCATACATGCTGTGTGAAAACTCTTGTCCTTTCGAGAACTGAACGATTGCCATGATGATGAAAACTGCCGCGATCGTTGGCATGATCACGTTTCCGAGCCAGTTCGCGAGATGTAAGATACCGTTGTCGAACGACATTTGAGATAAGTTCATCGCGTTTCCTAAGACATCATCGACAGGACAAGCTTCCAGATTCCCGATACGCACAGCAGCGCGAGTGCTACCGCAACCAAGCGCATGAATGGTTTTCGCGTAGCGAAATTCAGAATGGCTCCGACTAGCGCCAATACCGCTGCAATGGGCATGATCGTGCCAGCCAAGTGATTCCACAGACCGTCAAGCACGTCTGCTGTGGCGTACTGCGTTTGCGTGTTGTAGTTTTGGATTAAGTTGAAAGTCGCCTGAGTACCGAGCAAAAATATCGCGGCAATAATTGACGGGAGCGGGTGCTCGCCGGATGCGGTGTCCAGAATCGCTCGCAACACAAAGAATGCGGCGAGCGTTGGCACGATTCGCCCTACGATAAAGTTGGTGACGAAAGACGCTACGTCCGACCGAATGCTGGCTAACCAGGGTGTGCTGATCCCGCCTCCCGGTAGTGAGACATTAATTCCGAAAGAAGAGAACCAGGTAAGTAGCGGCTGCAGCGTGAGAAACACGACCGCCCAGAACATCCATTTTGTGAAGCGGCCCCCGACTGCGAACGTAGTTCCGCCTTCCTGTCGCAGGTTGACTCCGGCCAGCACCAGCGATACCAGGGCGGCGGACGGTGCCAGTAAAAGCAGTAGCGAAATCACGTCGTTCAGCAATTGCGGGGTTGGCATATGATCCAGTCGCTGATCGCAAGTCCGAGGGTTGAAATTGGCAGGCAGCGTTGCTGACTTTGGAATGCTTGGCAGGCTGCCTGCACCGGTATGCTCCATTTCGTCGTGAGTGGCTAAGCCACCCCACCTGTTCCGCTCGTGATCCAGAACTCGATGAGTCGCGTGACACCTGAGACTGCCAGCAGGGCCGCGGCCGCGAACAGCCATCGGCCAAAGCCTCGTCCCGTCAGCCAGGACACCACAGCTCCCAAAACTGCGCCGCCGGCTCCGACTGGGGCAATCACGTTACCTATCCAGTTAATGAAGTTCAGAAACGCACCTTCTGGCTGCGCGCCCGTCTGTCCTTGGACTGCTACGTTTGAGGCCGGTGCAGAACCGAGATTCTGCGCCCACACAAACTGCCCCATTGCGATGACCGCAATGGCGAGCAACGCAAACAGTGTCCTTCCCCTCGTATTGGCCTGGAATTTCATCGACCGTGTCCTCCTTTCTGCTCGTCGTTCCTCCCCCAGTCCGCTCAAATCTGTCGGAGGAGGAATCGACATGCGCGGAAAGTAGAGCCAAAGAAATGTTCTGTCAAACGGGAGCGAACGGAATTCAGAGAGAGACAACGAAGTGTCAAAAGGGCGCGAGGAAAAGAGGGAGGGAACGGGGTGCTTAAATTAAACGCTCAGGAAGAATTTCATGTAATCGCGTGTCAATGCTAACGCCGGGGGCATAGGCCGCTCATGCCGCGTTTGCCCGATTTGAGTTGTGCGATGTGCGCGCTCTGCGATCTGCGATTGCCGGTTGTGGCTTTGAAAGCCAAATCCATACCAATGAGCCTGGCCACGCGGCACTTACAAAAAGTAGGAACACCGTTAGGATCTTGTCGCCCGTTGGACCAGCGGCGATCCAAATTGGTTTCCAGGTAATCGCACTCCACACCCCAACCGTTACCAACGTGGAGATCGCCGTTCTGCTGACTCTCGCTAGCGATGAGGGCTCTGTCCGCAACGGTGCATTGCTGGCGGCGAAGCTTTCAGACTTCCGTACTAACACTGGGGACTGTCGCACAGCCGTCGTTGTTCCGATCACCAATCGAAACAGGGTTCTGAGGAGGGACATACAGAAGCGGAACCACAGGCCTATTACGCTGCCGATAGCATCGGCGCCTCTGTAGTCCAGCCAGTCGAACTGGGGCGGCATAAACGTAGCCATCCTTCTAATGGCTACTTTAGCGCATTTTCCTGGCGGACGGTAGACCCATGCGACGACTGGCAAACGCTTAGGGTGATCTGGGGGCGGCGTGCCCCCTAGAGAGTTTTTCGGCTCTGTGCAGGAAT
>PKUV01000158.1 GCA_003131315.1 Acidobacteriaceae bacterium | reverse complement strand
CATCACCGAAGCCCTCGCTCTCATCACTGCCGACAACGCGCAAGCCTGGTTCAGACACTCCATGCCAACATTACAGGAACTATGAAAATGCTCTAATCCCGGCCAAAAACGAGTTAATGAAAGTGGAAGGCGCTGGTCACGACTTGGGTTTCAAGGGTAAGGCGCAGGAACTTCCGGCAAGCATCGTAGCCAGATTTGAAGAGATGTTTGGATAACGCGTGACTAGTGTCGTGTCCCGTAAGTCCACGGCACAAATCCACACTGTCATCCTGAGCGAAGCGAAGGACCTGTGTATTTGAATTCGCCATGCACGAGATCCTTCGCTTCGCTCAGGATGACAACCCAAACCCATGTCGCGAATTTACGGGACACGATACTAAGAAAGAAAGAAGAGCTTTTCTCGGCGTCCTCTGCGTCTCGGCGGTGAGACTGTCCTAGTTCACCCAGCCCGATTTCGATCCGCCATTCGGTTTGTCGTTGTCGTCGGGGGGCACGTAGTTTCCGTGCTCGTCGAAGGTGACTTTACGGTCGTGATCTTTCATATAGACTTCGAATTTTCTCGCAGCGCGCCGCCGCTTCCAGCGGTAGTAAGAGTTCCGCAGGCTGAAATAACGTTCGGACGCAGCATAGCTGAGGCCGCGAGAAGGCAAGAACTTCACGAACAGGAAGCCGAAAAGCAATCCGCCGAGATGAGCAAAGACCGCGACTCCGCCTTGCGATGGGTCAAAAACCGCAATGATCGCGACCACGACCCAAATGCCAACCAGGTATTTAGCCTTGATCCTGAACGGCAGCGGAAACAGAAACATTTCCTGATCGGCGTAAAGAATCCCAAAAGCCATCAGCAGTCCGAAAATGCCGCCCGACGCGCCAACGGTCCCGGTTCCCGGGTCCATCCCAAGGAAATGTGTATAGGAGACAGCAATCGTCACCAAGGCGGCGCCCACTACACAAAACGTGTAGCACTCGATGAATCGTCGCGGCCCCCAGTCGCGTTCCAGGTATGCGCCGATAAACCAGAGCGTGAGCATGTTAAAGAACACGTGACCGAAGCTGGCGTGCAGCAACGAGTACGTGACCACTTGCCACACTTTGCCGTGCATTACGGCAACCGGGATCAAAGCCAGCCACTCCCGCATCAGAACGACAGCCGCCGGAGCGAACGTGAGCACCACCCTTTGAAGCAGGTAGATCCCCGTGCAAGTCAGAATGATGCGCTTCACCCATCCTGCAAATGGAGGGAAGCTGAACGAGATGGTTTGTCCGCGACTCACTGGCGTTATCTTTCCGGCTCCGGTACAACCGGCAGACTGCGATGTCCCGCCGCATCTACCGTCCGCACACCGAATATCACATTATCCTTCGAAACCTTCAGGGTTGCACGCGTACCGCTACTGATCGTTTGGACGTACTCCCAATCTGGCGCGTTCGTCGAGCGCCAGACCACCTCGTTGGCGGCCGCGCCGGCTGAAGGTTCCCACGTCAAAGTCGTGTCGTTTTCGAGGTTCCTGGTCAACATTTTTACGGTTGCGGGCGGCGCCGGAGCCGATGCCAGCGAGGCCAGCGCCGCCGCGTTCAGCCGCGCGACGTGCGCCACATACTCGAAGTCCATAAATTTCGGCAGATCTCCGTATTCGATGCCGTTCTCGCTACGAACGTTCTGATGTTGATGGTTATAATCTTCGCGGAATTCGGTGAACCGCACGGCGGCAAAGCCTTGCTGATTAAAAGAGTAGTGGTCGCCTCCGCGCAGGAAACGGTCCAGGCGGAAGATCAGCAGCGGCTTCACTCCGGCATCGTACGAGCGCCCGACGTCGGCGATGTAGCGGGCAAGCTCGCGCGAATTCGAGTCGCTCTCTCCGCCGAGCATTCGAATTCGCCGGATTTCAGCCTCGCTCGCCGCTGCCGGCAGCCCTTCGGAGAAGACGCGCACCACGCTCGCGTCCTGTTGCGGACTGCGGTCGCCTCCCACAATGTCATTGTTCAAAACGGCTTCGAGTTTCCACCCCTGCTGCTTGGCCATCTGGGCGAAGTGCTTGCTGCCATTCAGACCCTGCTCTTCTCCCGCGACCGCAAGGAAAATGACCGTTGCTGGGAACCTGCTTTTGCTCAAAATCCGGGCGCATTCCAGGCTCACGGCCGTCCCGCTGCCATCGTCATTCGCTCCCGGCGCGGGGTCGGTAGCGTTAAAAGTATCGCTGTTTCGCGAGTCGTAATGGCCGGTTACCAGCACGATGCGATTCGCCTGCCGCGGGTCGGTCCCGCGCAGCACGGCATAAACATTGGTGATTTCGGTCGGTTTCGGGATACGGTCGCCGGGTTGCTCGGTGAAAGTGTCGGTTTTCACCTCCAGGCAGCCGCCGCAGTCCTTGGAGTAGCGTTCAAACTCCGCTTTGATCCACTCTCGCGCCGCTCCGATTCCCTTGCCCGCTTTGATGGATGCCTCGTCCTGCGCGGAAATCGTGGACCGGTTCTGGAAACTGACCAGCTTCTCGATCGTCTGGCGGATGTGGTCCGCCGAAACTTGTCGGATCGCCTCGGCGATGTGCGAATCGATGTGCGGGTCGGCTGCCAGGCGGGGCGCCGGTCCCTGCGCCATTTCCTGCGCCAGGCACAGAGGAGCGCAAAACGCCAGCGCCAGAACAACCAGCACGGCTGCCACAAGACTTGTGGAGA
Source organism: Acidobacteriaceae bacterium (assembly GCA_003131315.1). Classification (GTDB taxonomy): domain Bacteria; phylum Acidobacteriota; class Terriglobia; order Terriglobales; family Acidobacteriaceae; genus Acidiflorens. Next base: position 85,791 of record PKUV01000158.1, on the reverse strand, counting down.
GGTAACGGGAACTGGCAGACTCGGCCATTTCAGAATTTTCTTGGTAAGCCACTTGACCTTTCCATCACGAAGAAACTAAATATAACAGGCTACCCCGAACGTGGAGGAAATCATGGTGTACTGTCCTGAATGCGAGACGGATCTCGACATCGATGAAGATGAGGTCGATGAAGGCGCGGTCGTCTCCTGCCCGGAGTGCGGCACGGACTTCGAGGTGATTACAGTGAATCCCGTTGAACTGAAGAAGGTGGGCGAAGACGAGGTCGAAGAAGACGACGAAGAAGACGCCGACAAAGAAGAGTCGGACGACGAGGATTCCTGAAAAAGTCTGCGCAAATCCGGGCGTTCCGGACCTTTGTCTTGATGGCTTCGTCGGTCTTGTTCCTGGCGTCTCTGCTTGCCCCTGTAAGCGCGCAGGGTGGCGGCCGCGAGAAGCCACAGCCTTACGCTCTAATCTTTGGAACGGGTTTGGGACCCCGACGGGCACGCGCTTTACGGGGTCAAGGTGAAGATCCGGCGGGCCGACGAGAAAAAAGCCCGCTGGAAGCTCTATTCCAATCACACCGGCGAATTTGCCCAGCGATTGCCCGTCGGCAAGGCCGACTACATCGTTTGGGCGGACGTGAAGGGCTACAAGCTGCCCTCGGGCAAACAGTTGAAGCCGGGCCCCGAAGTAACCGTGCATATCGACAATGACGAGCGTTCCGACATCGGTCTTCATTTAGACTGGTAATGGCCGCAGTGTGGTTGGGAACAGGCGGCAATGGGTGCTCATGAAGAAAGCGGTCATTGGGGTTATGGTTGCGTCTTCGCTGCTGGTTGTGTTGTCGGCGTCGGTCTTCTCGACCTTGGTCCTGGCGTCTCCAGCGCCGCAGTTTGGCCGCTCTTCGAAGGAAGACAAGACCCGCCTGCTGACGGGCAAGGTGCTGGACGGCGGCGACAATCCTTTGCCGAACGCGGTCGTGTATCTGACCAACACTCACACCCGCTCCGTGAAAACCTATATCGTTGGTCCGGACGGCGCCTACCGTTTCCCGGCGCTTCAGCCCACCGTCGATTACGAAGTGTATGCGCAGTACAACAACCGCAAGAGCGGCACCAAGACGGTCAGCCAATTTGACGATCGTTCGCAGGTTTACATCAGTTTGAAAATCGACACCAAAGCCGATGCCAAATAGGTCCTTTCGCCTCCGCCTGGCGACGCGTCGCCCCGTTTCACTCCACCCCATTACTGACGGCGGGCACAGGGCTGTCGCATCCACTCGGGCGTAACTTGTCGGTGACCAACCCATCCGCTACATTCGAGGCTGTTTCACGCGAAAACGCTCATGCCGGTTGTTACTTACGCCGCGGTCGTTCTACTGGTCACGGGTGCCGCGATCTACGCGGTCATCGTGTACAACGGACTGGTGCGCCTGCGGAACGAAATCGGCCGTGCCTGGGCCAATATCGACGTTCTGCTCAAGCAGCGCCACGACGAGGTTCCCAACCTGGTGGCATGCGTCAAGGGATACATGGACCACGAGCGGCAGACGCTGGAGGCGGTGACGCAGGCTCGCGCGGCTTCGATGAACGCGGCCAGCATTCCGCAGAAGGCTCAGGCAGACCTGCTGCTAACGAGCGCTCTGCGATCTTTTTTTGTGGTGGCGGAGCGATATCCACAGCTCCAGGCCGACCAGAATTTTCTGGCGCTGCAGAATCGCATCTCCGAACTGGAGGAGCGAATTGCTGACCGCCGCGAGTTTTTCAACGACGACGTCAATACTTACAACACGCGGATCGCGCAACTCCCCGAAGTGTTCCTGGCGCGTCTGATGAAACTGCAGCTGCGGCAGATGTTCCGGGTGAACGATCAGGAGCGGCAGCAGGTGGAAGTGAAACTCTCACTCGCCCGGGGACAAGGCACGTAGCAGGCCGTGATATCCGGCCCTCAGGGGCTAAAGCCCGCGCCTTTATGGACTCTGGGCGGCACGGCTGAAGAGCCTGCGGAAAAAGTCCATTCCCGATGGCCCAGCCCCTAAAGGGGCGATTGACTGTGAGGAACTTGCGGTATCGCTGAAGCGATACCCTGATACGAAACAGGACTTTTTCCGCAGCCTCTGAAGCCGTGCCCTTCCCGAAACCTACTCAAGAACCATTTGTGAGACCATTGGCTCCAAGGTCAAGGAAAAGGCCACCGCTGGCGGTGACCTTAAATTCCACGATGTGCGTGCGCAGAAGTTAGTTACTGTCCCCGCCGGCCCGTTTCCACGAGATCAAGTCGCCGATGGTGGTGCTGGTTGAGGAGGAGGATGCCGGGTGCTTGTAGGACTCGACTTCCTGCCGCGACGCTTCTTCGCCGACCGCCCGGATGCTCAGGCCGACTTTTTTCTCTTCCTGATTCATCTTGACGATCTTGAAGTCGAACTCACTGCCGGGTTCCAGATGCATCGGCTGTCCGTTCGGATCGATCGCTTCCGAGTTGTGACACAGACCTTCGATGCCTTCGGCAATCTCGACAAACGCGCCGAAGTTCGCCACGCGCAGGATCTTGCCATGCACGATGTCGCCGATGCGATGCTGCGCGAAGAACGCATCCCAAACGTCGGGCTGCATCTGCTTCACGCCGAGCGAAAGACGCCGCTTGTCCGGTTCAATGGCCAGGATGACGGCCTTGACCTTGTCGCCCTTCTTCAACACCTCGGAAGGATGCTTCACACGGGTGGTCCAGCTCAGGTTGCTGACATGCACCAGTCCGTCGATTCCGTCTTCGATTTCAATAAAAGCGCCAAACTCGGTCAGATTGCGGACTCGGCCTTCGACCGTCGCTCCCACCGGATATTTGTCGTGCAGCGTATCCCAGGGGTTGGACGCGAGTTGCCGCATGCCCAGCGAAATCCGGCGCTCGGTCGGGTTCACGCTCAGCACCACGCAATCCACTTCGTCGTTCACGTTGACCAGCTTCGACGGATGCTTCATCCGTTTCGACCACGTCATTTCGCTCACGTGGACCAGTCCTTCAATGCCCTGTTCCAGTTCGACGAACGCTCCGTAATCGGTGACGCTGATCACGCGTCCGTGGACGTGTGCGCCCACGGGGTAGCGGTGCTCCGCATCCAGCCACGGATCGGGCGTGAGCTGTTTGAAGCCCAGCGAGACGCGCTGCTTGTCTTTGTCGTACTTCAGAACCTTCACCTGAATCTGGTCGCCGACGTTGACCAGGTCGCGCGGGTGCGTCAGACGTCCCCACGACATGTCGGTGATGTGCAGCAGCCCGTCAATTCCGCCCATATCCACAAACGCCCCATACTCGGTCAGGTTCTTGACGATCCCGGTGAGGACGCTGCCTTCTTCCAGATGCTCCAGCGTCTTGCCGCGCTTTTCGTTCTGCTCTTCTTCCAGAAGCTGTTTCCGCGAGACCACGATGTTGCCGCGCTTTTTGTTGAGCTTGATGATGGCGACTTCCATCGTCTGGCCCTTCATACCATCCAGATTCCGGATCGGACGCAGGTCCACTTGCGAGCCCGGCAGGAAGGCGTGCGCACCCTGAATGTCAATGGTCAGGCCGCCCTTGATGCGTTCCACGACGATGCCCTTAATCGGCTTCTTTTCGTTGTAAGCGCGCTCAATCTCGTCCCACGACCGCAGCCGCTGTGCCTTCAGGTGCGAGAGGTTGACGTAGCCCTCTTCGGTTTCGCCCTTCTCCCGCATCACGTCGATCTCGGCGCCGGGCTCGAACTTTGGCTTGCCCTCGTGATCGAGGATTTCCGCAATCGGCACCATGCCTTCGGATTTCGCCCCGATATCGACGACGACGTGGGTCGCTGTCAGTTTCACCACGGTGCCTTTGATTACGTGGTCGTCGCCAACCGCTTCCTCGGTTTCGGTCTCGAAGTGCTGGAGGGCGGCGGCGAAATCATCGCTGCCAGCCGCGGCATTCTCGTGGGCGGAATTTTCGGGAGTTTCATTTTCAAGAACGTCAGGGGCGGAAGCCAATGGTTCCGCAGGGGAGGGTTGTGCTTGCTCGGGAGCGTCTATTACGGCCGAGCCGCCGGTGTGGGTGTCGTGTGCAGGTGTCATGGTTTCAAGACTGGATTCAAGATTGCGAGCGGTGCTGTCGTCGAACAAGTTCATAGCCTCTGTGTCGACGCGTTCGTGCGCGACTCATGCGGGACGTGGCGTAGCGGACTGCTGGCGTGGTCTTTAGGTTGCGTTGAGGCCGACCTGGCGGACGACCTTGGGACAATTCCAGCTGGTTCGAAACCGCGTCCAAATAGGGACTCTTCGACTATAGCAACCGCTTTGGAACAGTGTCAAACGCGATTCCGGCGGGCGGCCCAAAAATTCATAGACTCGTCACATTGCTGTCCTTCCGCCCCAATGCGGGATCGGTAACCGGTTACCGCCCTTTTCCCTTGTGCATCTGGCGGAAAACAGCCATTGGCTCCACGCTGGCCGCTTCTGCTAACCTCCCCCCATGGACCATCTCTGGACTCCGTGGCGTTACGCATATGTCACTGGCGCCGACCGGGAATCGGGCTGCATCTTCTGCAATGCTCCCAAAGAAAGCGACCAACAGGCCCGCATCGTCCACCGCGGCGCGCATTGCTACGTCATTCTCAATACTTATCCATACACGAATGGGCATGTCATGGTCGTGCCTTACGCGCACCTGGACGAGTTGCACAAACTCCCCGCCGATGCCGCCCACGAGATGATGGTTCTGACCCAGCGGATGGAGTCGGCTCTGCGCTCTCTCTATCGACCCGACGGCATCAATCTCGGCATGAATATCGGAAAAGCCGCGGGTGCCGGCGTGGCTGGACACGTCCACATGCACATTCTGCCGCGGTGGGTCGCGGACGCCAATTTTGTCAGCGTCATCGGCGAAACCAGGGTGCTGCCCGAGTCGCTGGAGGCGACGTGGGAGCGGATCCGGAAGGAATTTGTAATTGGCAATTTGTAATTGGTAATTTGAAAGGGCCCGGCGTTCTGTTCATAAATTGCAAATTACAAATCACCAATTACAAATTAGCTCACTTCAGCTCCCTGCCAAAGAACTCCTCCGTCGCGCTGTAGGCCCGGATCCAGCTCTTCCACATCAGGAACCCATGAATCTCATCGGGGAAGATCAGTTCCTCGACATGCACTTTTTGACCGCGCAAGCGCTGCAACAGATCGACCGTCTGCGAGAAATCGACATTGCGGTCGTCGTCTCCCTGGATGAGCAGCACCGGCGATCTCCAGGTTGTGATCGCCGCATTTGGTGACGACTGAAACGCCAGCTTGACGGCGTCGTCGTGATCGGGCGCATCCGCCGGGATTTCTTCCTTGAACACCGACCAGTCATGCACGCCGTGCAAATCGACTCCGGCGGCAAACAGATCGGAGTCATGCGCCAGCCCCATCGCGGTGAGGTAGCCACCGTAGGATCCGCCCCACAGCCCGATTCTCTTCGCATCCACATTCGGCAAGGGCTGCAAATATTTTCCTGCCGCCACAATATCCTTGTACTCGGCGCCGCCGCGAGGGCCTCCATCTTTCGGTTCGCGAAAGTGCCGGCCGTACATAATGCCCGTCCGATAGTTGACCGACAGCACCACATACCCACGGTTCGCCAGATACTGATTCATCGCGTAAGCATTGTGGTAGTAGTCCATGTAATGGAAGCCGAGCATCATTTGCCGGATCGATCCACCGTGAATAAAGATCAACGCCGGGCGCGGCCCACTTTGCTTCGGCTCGAACAATTGCCCGTGGATCTCCCACCCGTCCGCGGCTTTGAAGATTACCTGTTTCGGTGTGACTAGCTGGGCCGAGGGGAAGTCCGCTGGCAGCGGGTCTTTTGCGATCATTTCGCGTTCGTGCCCGCGTCCCTGCGATGCGACGACGTACGGCATCGCCGGCGTCGTGGCCGTCGAACCCAGGCACACTACCTTCCCCGCGATTTCGAGCGGCGTCCACTCCATCGTCTCGCCGCGAGTAAGCGCCTCCGGTGTTCCGCCTTCAACGCCGACGCGCCACAGATGGCGGCGGTCAACGTCATCCTGGTTGGAGGAGTAGATGACGGAGGTCTTGTCGGAACTCAGCGCGACATCTTCGGTCTCAAATTTTCCTGGAGTCAGCAGCGTGGCGGGCCCGCCGTTTGTCGCCACCGAATAGAGATGGTTCCATCCGTCTTGTTCGGAAGAAAAAACGATGCGATTCTTTGCGGCAAATTGAAACGACTCATCTTCGGTTAGCAGCGGCAGCGAGTCATCCAAGCCCAGACCACTCTTCCATATCTCCCGCCCGGAATCGTTTGCTACGTCATAAACCCAGATCGCCCACGGCAGCGGCGACTGCGGAATCAGGGGCTGCTTCATCCGCTTGCCCACCAGCCGCACGAAGGCGAGCTGGCTCCCATCCGGCGACCAGCGCGGATACAGATCGCGGTCAGCACTGGGCGAGACGTAGCGCAGCGTGTTGCGGCCAAATTCGTAAATGACGACAAAGCTGTGATCGCCGCGATCGCTGACGAACGCAATCTTCTTTCCGTCGGGCGACCACTTCGGCTGCGCGCTGCTGCCGCGCACGAAGGCGAGCGCTTTGGCCTTGGCGTCGCTCTTGCCGGAAATCGGCGCGATCCAGATATTCTTCTTCGCCGACCACACCGCGAACTCGCCGCTCGGCGATATCTGGATGTCTTCGCATCCCTCCTCCTCGCAGCCCATGTCGCCGAGCAAACGCGGCTCGCCCTTGTCCACATCCACCGCCCAGACCTGCTGCACGCGTTTTTCGACGTTGCTGGTCGGGTCGGCGATTTCTCCAGCACTATTGGCCTCACTGCCCCGCGCGTAGACGACGGCCCGTCCGTCGGGCGTCAGCTTCAGCGCGGCAATCGGCATGCCGTCGTCGCCCACGTAGTGCGTGACCTGCCGGGCCTCAAAATTCGGAGCGTCCGCGATCCACACGTTGCGCTCGCCTCTGGTCGAAAACACCCATGCGATGCGTCCGGCATGGTCGGCGGCCACAAGATTCGTTGGAAATGGCGAACTCATCACCTGTTCCAGCGAGAAGGCGTGAGGCGTCGTCTGCGCGGAACAGAGCAACGAAGAGGAACACAGCAACAATACGACGCATGACAACGCGGACAGAGTTCGAATTCCCATGCGCGGCAGAGTACGTGAAACAAGTCGGGATTTACAACTGGAGGAATGTCCGGCGCGAGGGTTCTCTTGACATCCGTTACGTGACGCGTTACGGTACAGGATGATCCGGTCGATACGCCACAAGGAATTGAAGCGCCTTTACGAGGACGACGACCGGCGCGGCGTGATTAGGGAACACGCGGTAAAGCTGCGTGACATTCTCGCTCGGCTCGGTGCCGCCGGTACGGTCGCGGATATGGACTTGCCGGGGTTTCGGCTGCATCCGCTCAGGGGCGAGTTAAAGGGCTCTTGGGCGGTGACGGTTCGCGCCAACTGGCGGGTGATCTTCCGTTTTGCCGATGGCGACGCGCTGGATGTTGATTACGCCGATTACCACTGAAAGGAGACTGAACCCATGCCGATGAAGAATCCACCGCACCCCGGCGGCTTTGTGCTGCGCCAGTGTATTGAGCCTTTGGGCCTGACCATAACGGACGCCGCAGCCGCGCTTGGAGTCACGCGCACTACCCTGTCGGAACTGGTGAACGAGAAGCGCGGCATTTCCACTGAAATGGCCGTGAGGCTGTCCATGGTCTTCGGAGGCAGCGCCGCGAGCTGGCTGGTGCAACAGGCGCACTACGATCTTGCACACGTCCGCGCCGACCGGATCAAGCTAAAGCGCCTGGAATTCGCCTAAGCCGCGTGCCTTACACGATTTTCTTGCATCCACGTCCACGCGCTTGACACGATGTCGGCGAGATTGCGCTTGGCGGTCCATCCCAGAACTCTTTGAGCCTTTGCCGAATCGGCCACCAGAACCGGAGGATCGCCCGGCCGCCGCAGTCCGATCTTTCGCCGAACCGGCCGTCCAGTGGCGTTTTCCGCTGCATGGATGACTTCGAGAACGGAATGTCCCCGGCCTGTTCCCAGATTGACGGCCAGCGAATCGTCGCCTTTTTCGCCGCCGCCCCTTTCGAGGTATTGCAACCCTCGGACGTGCGCATCGGCGAGATCGTTCACGTGAATGTAGTCGCGAAGGCAGGTGCCGTCCGGAGTCGGGTAGTCGGACCCGTAGACTTGCAACTCGGGTCCGTTTTCGGTGGAGGCGGCAAGCGCCAGTGGAATCAGGTGAGTTTCCGGGTCGTGGAGCTCGCCAATCTCGCCGCTTTCGGCGGCTCCCGCAGCGTTGAAATAGCGCAGACTCACCGAGCGTAGTCCGTAAGAACGGCCGTAAGCCTCGAGCGCGTTTTCGAAAAAAAGCTTCGAAGCTCCATAGGGGTTGACCGGCTCGCGCGGCGTCTGCTCGGTGATCGGAATTTGCTCGGGGATGCCGTACACGGCACAAGTGGACGAAAACACGAAGCGGCGGATACCGGCGTCCAGCGCGGAGTTCAGCAGGCTGAGCGCGCCTAAAACGTTGTTTCGGAAATACTTGCGCGGGTTCTCGACCGACTCTCCAACGTAGGCGTGGGCGGCAAAGTGCATCACGGCGTCCACGCGCGCGAGCACGGGCCGGAGCTTGGCTTCGTCGGCGATGTCGCCCTCCACAAGTTCGAAGCCTTGCGCCAGGCGACGAAACCCGGTTGAGAGATTGTCATAAAGCACGACCTCATAACCGGAACGCCGCAGCGCGCGCGCCGCATGACTGCCGATGTAGCCTGCTCCGCCCAACACCAGGATCGCCACGGACAAACCTCACATGATTTCACGACCTGAGTTTTTCTATGCGATCATGTTGCCGCGAGAAGCAGTCGCCCTGAGGTGATACCCATCACGCTCCGTTTGTGACAGAGGGCTGCAGCTGCGGTTGCTCGACCCGCGCTCGAACGAAGATTTCGGCGAGGCAATTCACGAAAGCTGAACGCAAGCGAGGGTTCACCCAACCTGGTTTGACCGATGACCCATACAACCCCGCATTCACGAAGCCCGGCCATCACAGGAGAGAGCCAAAAATCACGATGTGATAAGGTCCCTCTCCCGCGGGCACGTTCGGCCCCTGCGGCGTCAGCGCACCCGTCGTCTGGTGGATGCTGTAGGTGGAAATATTGTCGCCGTTAGTGTTCGTCACATAGGCGAAGCGAGTACACTTCCTTGACACCTAGTTTTTGGCCCTTTATTCTTAGTTATTGCTCCCTGAGAGACTTTCGTCTCTGTGCGCACTTCCGCGGGCCTTTGCGGTAATTTGAGTGGGGGCGGCGGAGGTTCCAATGCTCATCGAAATTGAGGATCTGGAGATTCACCCGGTCGATTTCCGGGAGGAGTTCAGCCCGGGTGTGATTGATCTGGGTACGGAGGTCCGGCAGCGGTCGCCGCTGCGCAGCGAGGGCCGGGCGGATCTAGTCGAGGAGCATCACGGCAAGCACAAGGTGGTGCAGGACATCCGGCTGAAGGGCAAGCTGGAGACGAGCCTGGAAGTGGCTTGCGCGCGCTGTCTCGATCCGGTCGTGCACCAGGTGGAGCGCAGCTTCGATCTTCTGTACCGGCCGCTCGGAACCGACGCCGGACACGAAGAGCTTTCGGTCACCGACGCCGAGGCCGAGATCGGGTACTACCAGGGCGAAGGGTTGTTGCTGGAAGATACGCTGCGCGAGCAGGTGCTGCTGGCGCTCCCGTTGAAGACGGTTTGCCGCGAAGACTGCAAAGGCTTGTGTCCGCATTGCGGCAAGAACTTGAATGAAATTCAGTGCTCGTGCGTGGACGAGGTCGAGGACCCGCGGTGGTCGGCGCTGAAAGAAATACGCGATAAGCTGGAGCAGTAAAGACGAGTTCTCGGTTCCTAGTTCTCAGTTATCAGTAGAGCGTGGTTGACTGAGAACTGAGAACTGGCAACTGGCAACTGAAAAGGAATCATCATGCCGAATCCGAAACGCAGACATTCCCAGAAGCGCACCGCCACCCGGCGCGCGCATGACTCGCTCTCGAAGCACTCGCTGTCGGAGTGTCCGAACTGCCATGAGCAGAAGATGCCACACCGCGCGTGCCCGAAGTGCGGAACCTACAAGGGCCGCGAAGTCATAGAGGTCGAAGAGAAGTCGTAGTTTCCTTCCATGCCTAGCGTAATCGCTCTGGATGCGATGGGGTCCGACAAGGCGCCGAAGCCGGAGATTGAAGGCGCTTTGCAAGCGGCGCGCCATCACGGCGTCCGCGTGCTTCTGGTTGGACCGGAACCGCAGTTGCGGGCCGAACTGGCGCGCTATCCCGGTGCGCGGCGGCTGCCGGTTGACGTGGTTCACGCCAGCGAAGTCATCACCATGGACGACAAAGTGGAGGCGATCCGCGCCAAGCGCGATTCGTCGATCCGCGTCGGACTGCGACTGGTGCGCGAGGGGCGCGCCTCGGGCTTTGTGACGGCGGGCAACACGGGCGCTGCCATGGCCACGGCCAAAGTGGTGCTGGGCGCGCTGCCGGGCGTGGATCGTCCCGCGCTGGCGGCGGCGTTCCCTACGGTCAATAACACGGCGGCCGTTCTGCTCGACGTCGGCGCGAACGTGGATTGCACGCCCAATAATCTGGAACAGTTCGCGGTGATGGGGGATATTTACTGCCGTTCGATTTTCGGCATGAAGCATCCGCGGGTGGGGCTACTTTCGATCGGAGAAGAAGAAGGCAAAGGCAACGAACTGACGCGCGAGGCGTTTCAACTGCTCAAACGGCTTCCGATCAATTTTATTGGCAATGTAGAAGGCCGCGATTTATATAACGGCCATGTGGATGTGATCGTGGCCGACGGATTTGTCGGCAATGTTGCGTTGAAGATTTCTGAAGGCTTGGCGAGGCTGGTGCGGACCGTGCTGAAAGAAACCTTGAAGGCGACGATCACGCGGCAGGTGGGCGCGCTGCTTTCGCGCAACGCGTTTTCCGATTTCAAGAAACGGCTGGATCACACCGAGTATGGCGGCGCGCCGCTGCTGGGCATAAAAGGCGTGTGCATCATTACGCACGGATCGTCGAATACGAATGCCATCAAGAACGCGGTGCGAGTGGCGGCGGAATTCGCCGAGGGCAAAGTAAACGAAACGATCGAGCGTGAGCTGGCGCAACTGAGCGTGGCTGTTCCTACGTAAGCATATTCTGAGCATACTTAATGACAAGTTCAACTTTCCCCATTGCTTTTCTCTTTCCAGGCCAGGGTTCGCAAGCCGTTGGCATGGGCAAAGAGCTGGCCGACAATTATCCGGTGGCGCGTCGAACCTTTGAGGAAGCCGACGAGGCGCTCGGCTACAAGCTGTCGCAGCTTTGCTTTGATGGTCCGGAAGAAAAATTGAAGCTGACCGAGATCACGCAGCCGGCGATTCTGACGGCGTCGGTTGCGGCGTGGCGCGTGCTGCAGGAAAAAGGTTTGAAGGCGCACTTTGTTGCCGGGCACAGCCTGGGCGAGTATTCGGCGCACGTGGCGGCGGGTACGCTGACCTTTGCCGATGCGGTGCGGACGGTTCGTAATCGCGGCAAGTACATGCAGGAAGCGGTGCCGGTGGGTCAGGGTGCGATGGCGGCCGTCATTGGAATTGCGCTCGACAAGGTCAGCGAAATTTTGAACGAGGCAGCGCAGGGAGAAGTTTGCCAGGCGGCCAATATCAATTCGCCCGAGCAAATCGTGATCTCGGGACACGCCGGCGCCGTGAACCGCGCCATCAAGCTAGCTACCAATCGCGGAGCGAAGAAGGCCGTGAGCCTGCCGGTCAGCGCACCTTTCCATTGTTCGCTGATGCAACCGGCGCAGGATCGTCTGGCGCGAGACCTGGGCGCGCTGAGTTTTCAGAATCCGTTGTGCCCGGTGGTCTGCAATGTTGATGCGGCGGTTGTCGCTTCCGCGGAGGCTTCGCGCGAAGCCCTGATTCGCCAGGTGACCGGCGCGGTGAGGTGGGAGCCGTCGGTGCGTCTACTGATCAATAAGGGAGCCAGCCTGTTTATTGAAGTCGGCCCGGGAAAAGTTCTGTGGGGACTGATGCGGCAGATCGACCGCTCGAAGACCTGCGTGACGGTGGGGGATGAGGCGTCGCTGCAGAAAACGCTGGCGCAGATTTCGGCGACGGCGGCTTAGTACGGAAACACCGTCAGCGTCTTATCTGACTTCTGCACGAACATGCGGGCGTGCTCGGAGCGCTCGTTGACGACGACTTCGACCACGACGCCTCCGCTGCCAAAACCTTTTGTGTTGGCCGATCCGTAGATCCTGTGGGACTTGACGAGGCCCCACTCGCCGCCCGGTCCCCAGTCGCGATAGAAGTCCGCGTAGGTGTACTGAGAATATTTCCGCTGATGCTGGCGCCAGCCGGAATCGTTGAAGTAAATGCCGTAGGCGGTTTCGTAATCCTGATGCTGCAGCGCGGTGAAGAACTTGTCCACGCTGTGCTCTTCAGGCCAGTTGCGGTACATCCAGGCCAGCGCGGCCAGAACGACCACGACCACGAGGGTGACCGTGATTTTGATCTTCCGCCGCCGCGACTTCGCGGGGTCGTAGGGCTGGGCGTCGAGCAGGGTCATAGGTCTGCATCAAGCATAACGGATAAAGACAGAATTGAGCCATTGAGGCATTAAATCATTGAATTCAATGACTCAATAGTTCTCCCCAATTTTTCCCCGACCCGCTCGGTGATTTCCTTGTACACCAAATCGTCGTGCAGGATGTTGAAAGCAGGGTCTCGGCTCAGATACAGCAAGCCTGTCTCCCGCTTCTCGTAGGCCGCCTGCAAGTAGCGCAGCGCTTCTTCCTTCTTGCCCAGCGAGGCGCAGGTGGCAGCCACATCATAGGCAGATCCCAAACTGCGGTCGAAGCTCTCTTTTTGCACGGGAAGCATGTTTTCCCGCATGCCGTCTAACCCGCCGGCGGCGAAACCTCGCTCGGCGGCGTTGGCCACGGCCAAAGCTGCTTCATCGTGGCGCAGTTGCGCCGACTGTTTTGATTCGGCCAAGAAGTTCTCATAGTCCTTGCGGTCGAGGTAGATCGCAGCCAGGTAACCGTGCGTCGTCGCCAGAGCAGGATCGGTTGATTCCAGTTGCTTGAGAAGCGCGAAAGCTTCGCTCTTTCGACCGGCATTGAAGAGAATCCAACCCTTGTCAGCCTGGATCGTAGTGGATGAGGGATCGAGCTTGCGAGCCTGCTCGATTTGGTCCAGAGCTTCGGGAAAGCGTCCGGAAGTCAGCAGGAATGTCGCATACCAGTGGTGCCCCTGTACGAAGTTCCGATCCAGTTCCAGCGCCCGTTTGTGTTCGCGTTCGGCAGTCACCGGGTCCCAGTTCCAGTAGAAGGTGGCAAACGCCAGGGAATTGTGAGCTCCCGCGGAGGTGTCGTCGAGTTCGACGGCCTTCTGGGCAGCTGCCAGCGCCCGGGGATAGGCCTCATCCGCAGGCATGACGCTGAATTCGCGCAGCAGGTTATAGCAGTTGGCTAGCCCCACGTAGGCCTGGGCGTATCTGGGATCTTTCACGATCGACTGCGTAAAGTAATCGACCGCTTTATTGAGATCTTCGGGTGTGCGCTTGGTCCAGTGATACTCGCCTTTAAGATAAAGCTCCTGCGCCTCGGCATTGGGTGAGTGCGGTGCGGCCAGTGCATTCTTGTAGCGCGTCTCGCGATGGCTGAACGAAAGCACGGCGATCAAACCGGCGACCACCACTAATGGCGCAAGCCAAACCACAATCCGGGCAAACGACGTTTTGGGTGGGGCGGGAGCAGGTCGTAGATCGAGAACCTGGGCAAGGACAGCCGCGCTTTTCGAAGGCTCGGATGCGGGCACGCCCTCGATCTGTTCACTCTCGGCAACTGCACTCTCGGCAACTGCCCGAATGGTTTCGGATTCGGCGGCCTCCAATTCGTTAGCTCGTCCTTTGAGCCACTGCCTCAGTTCAGCGGTGTAGGCAAACACACCTCCACGCTCCCCACCTGGAACACGATGGGCGGGCAGGCCTCGCTCCTTCTCCCAGCGGCGAACGGTACGCTCGTCGCGTCCGAAGAAGGCAGCGATCTCCTTCCAAGAATCAAGGCGGTAGTCGGTTATCTGGCGTGCGGGAGTATCGCCCATCCTGTAATACCCACTAATGTCCGTTGTTGTCCGTTGCCGGGGGAGGGCGTGTTCCCGCATTATACGCGGAGGATAAGGCGGTCGAAATCCCCCTTTTGACTAGCCTGGGCCTTTTTGAGCAAGTGGGGTGCCGAGGCCCTAGCAGAAACTCGCTGCTCTCGTAAGTAAACAGTTTCGAATCAATAATTTTGGAGGATTTCGATGTCGTCGCAATGCCGCTTTGCTCCCGTTCTGACCAAGATTGTTTGCGCCCTGCCGATGATGGCGGGCTTCGCTTTGGGGCCGTCCGCGGCCTTTGGGCAGACTCCTCTTCCGGCAACATTTGTGAACGGGGCCGTATTTAACGGAGGTTCTATTATTGCCAATTATAGCCCGATTCCCGTCCAGGAGATGGCCGTCGGCGACTTCAACAATGACGGAGTGCCAGACCTCATCACACTGGACAGCAACGCTGACACCAACGGATGGGGCATCATGCTGGGCAATGGTGATGGCACCTTCCAGTCGGTAGTGTCCATCGGCACCAGTGGCTTTTACGGCTCAGTGGGCAGCATCGTTACCGGTGACTTCAATCACGACGGTAATCTGGACTTCGCCGTTACCTACTCGACCAACGCTGCGGTCGACACACTCTCGGTTTATCTTGGCAACGGCGCGGGCGGCTTCACCCTCAAAGGCTCGTATCCGACGCTGGGGAACCCTTATAATCCCGTTTCCACCGGATTGGCAACTGCCGATCTCCGAGGCAACGGACACCTCGATCTGATCACGATCGATCCTTCCAATGGCAGCGGTGCGGTCGATGTCTTCCTTGGAAACGGTGATGGGACGTTCCAGAGTGCAGTGGCGGTCGCGGTCAATGGTCCGCGGGGCATCGCGCTGGCGGACGTCAATCACGACGGAAAGCCCGACCTGGTGGTCGCGTCAAACTACGACCTCGACGGTATTTATGTGCTGCTCGGCAACGGAAACGGCACCTTCCAACCTCCTGTGTTTTACCAGTCGGGTGGAAATGGGGGAGCAACCGGTGTAGCCATCGGCCAGCTTATCGCCAAGGACAGCGGAGACGTGGTGCTGGCAACCGGAAACGGCGCGTACGTATTCCTCAACAATGGCGACGGGACGTTCAAGACTGCGGCGTTTCTAGGTGGATACGCCTCGGTCCTAAATTCCGTCGTGATCGCCGATGTGAATGGCGACAAGAAGATGGACCTCGTAGTGACTTCCTATTCCACCCACTCGGTATGGGTGCTGCTGGGCAACGGGAAAGGCGGCTTCACGGCAGGATCGTCATTCAGCACGGACGGGTACCCGCAAGATGTGGTTGTAGCTGACTTTAATGGCGACAAGAAACTGGACTTCGCCGTGTCCAACTCGTTCGGCCAGTGGGTGACGGTGGCCCTCGGAAATGGAGACGGCACTTTCCACGACAGTCAGGGTTACGGCTACACCTGGAACGCGCCGATCAACGGCATCGCAACGGCAGACATGAACAACGACGGCAGCCCAGACATCGTGGAAGCAGGCGGCGGTACTGGCGTTGGATTGACGGTGCTGCTCGGCAGTTCCCACGGCGTGATCGGAAGTCCCATTTCCACCGCGGTCGGAGCTTGCGGCCAAGCAAACGGCAACGGGGTCAACTACATCGCCTTAGGGGACGTTACCGGGGATGGCAAGGTAGATGCGGTGGCGACCCTGACCAACAATGGAGCAAACTGGTGCGAGAACAACGTGGTTGCCGTGCTGGCCGGCCTCGGCACGGGAAAATTCAAGGCACCTGTATTTTATTCCACCGGGGTCACGGTGCAGTCCTACAGCATTCAGTTGGCCGACCTCACCGGCAACGGAAAGCTTGACATCGTAGTCTCGAACGCAGACGGCAGCCTGAGCGTGCTGCTCAATAAAGGCAAAGGTGTCTACGGTGCGGCGATCGTTACTGCCGGCGCCAGCGGAACGAACGGCGGAAACATCGTGATCGGCGACTTCAACAATGATGGCAAACTCGATGTCGCCATCGCCGAGTACTCCCAGCAGCAAATCAGTGTGTTGCTGGGCAAGGGAGACGGCACATTCGGGTCCCCGATCGTCACGCCTTCCCCGGTAAATCCGAATGCGCTGGCCGGCGGCGACTTCAACAAAGACGGCAAGCTGGATCTGGCTATCACCAGTTGGGAATCAGGGGGAAGCCTGGTGATTTTCACCGGCAACGGCGACGGCACATTCACGGTGGGCACTCCTTACACATGGGCTCAATGCTATGTGAGCAACGGATTCAATCCATACTGGATCAGCGTCGGCGATCTCAATCAGGACGGCAAGCTGGATCTGGCGATTGCCCTCCAAAACAACAGTTGCTCTACCGAATATAACGGAGAACAAAGTCTCGGGTCGGCGGTGGTTTTCGTCGGTAACGGCGACGGTACTTTCCAAATGGAGAACGGACCGTGGCTCGGCGGCTACTACTCCGCTGGCATTGCCTTGGGAGACTTCAACGGCGACGGCATGACCGACATTGCCGTAGTCGGCAATGCGGGATGGACGACCGAGAACTGGGTAACCATCTTCCAGAACAACACGCAGCCGGTGAGTATCTCGCCGCTGAAGATCACCTATGCTGCGAAGGCGGTGGGCACCAGCAGCCCCGCTCAAACTGTGCTGGTCACCAATGATGAGAAGACATCGCTCGGGATCAGCAAAGTGGTGCTCGCAGGAACGGACCCCGGAGACTTCAGTCTTAAGTCCGGATGCGGGACCAGTTTGCTGCCCGGCGCCTACTGCACGGTGTCCGTTACCTTCAAACCTACAGCCACCGGTACCCGGACGGCGACTTTGTCCATTACCGATGGCGCTGGCACTCAAACGGTCTCGCTGACAGGCATCGGCGAGGCCACCATCACCGGATTCACTCCGCCGAGTGGCCCGGTGGGAACCTCGGTGACGATTACGGGAACCGCCCTGACGGGGACGACCAAGGTGACGTTTGGAGGCGTGGCGGCTTCCACCTTCACGGTGAACTCCGACACGCAGGTGACGGCGACCGTGCCTACGGGAGCGAAGACCGGCAAGATCGGAATCACAACCAACGGAGTGACAATCACCAGCAAGACCAACTTTACGGTGAACTAACTGAAGAAGCCGGTGTGGGCCGTGGGCAAACTGCTCGCGGCCCCGCCTGCGCACTGGACTGTCGTATGCTCGCATAGCGGAGCAACGCTCCGCCAAGAGTTCCGTCCCTACCTTGCGTGCTCGCCGGTTACGGAAGTCCATGCTCTCCCAAGTTCCAACCACACATCGTTCCGACTGCACCATGGCCCATCGTGCGCGGCGGTTGACGGCGTGTCATCGCATGCCTAAAGCGCCGGGTCGAACTGCCGATGTAAATCAAGTCAGTCAGAAAATGGCGGCACGCGGTTTCGTGGCCTGACCGTGAAAACCGCAGAGTGTTGGGAACCATGGATAAGATAAGAGCGCTCATTGTGGATGACTCCTCGGTGATGCGCAAAATAGTCGAGCGTTCGCTGCGTCAGGCGGGCATCGAACTGGAAAAGGTTGTGGAAGCCTCGAACGGGGCCGAAGCGCTGGCCGCGTTGCAGAGCAACGTGGTCGATCTCATCCTGTGCGATATCAACATGCCGGTCATGGACGGGCTGGAGTTTGTCCGCCAGGTCGCCACGGTGGAAAGCGCCAAAGGCGTTCCGATCGTGATGATCACCACCGAAGGCAGCGAATCGCACGTGGTGCAGGCGCTTTCGGCCGGCGCTCGTGGATACATCCGTAAGCCGTTCACTCCCGATCAGGTGAAAGAGCACGTCTTGCCCGTGCTGGGGAAGAAACCATGAATACAGATACTTCATTTGTCACGCGGTCTCACGAAGAGAACTGGCTCCCCATTCTCGAACTTGCGGTCGAGGAAGTTTTCGAAATCATGCTGGGAAGCCGGGTGAAGCCGGTAGCGCAATCCGAGCACACGCCGAACGAGGAATTCACCGCCATGATCGGTTTGGCCGGGTCGCTGTGCGGAATTCTGACGGTCTGCTGCGACGCGAAGACCGCCGGCCAGGTTGCCAAAAGCATGTTGGGGGACACAGCCAAGTCCGAAGAAGAGATCGCGGACGCGCTCGGAGAGATCTGCAACATGATTGCAGGAAACTTCAAGAACAAGCTCGCAGGCACGGATGAAAGATGCATGTTGAGCGTGCCGAGCGTCATCAGCGGCGGAGAATACAGCTTGCATTCGCTGGCCGATGGGAGTTCCATCGAAACGATCCTACTGTTTGAGGGCGCACCGGTTGTCGTTCGTCTTCAACTCAAGCACTGATCCCAAACCTCCAACCTCCTCAAGAAAACTTTGCCGGGTTCCCGGGTTACGCTCGGCAGAGTTTTCCCCGTCCGCGAACTCTAAGACGCTTCCAATGTTTCTTTTCCGGCTGCCACTCCTAAGCGGTTCAGAACAAAGCCATCTGTGAAAACGTTCACTTCACCGTCATGGCGATTGGCTTGCTTCCTGTCTAACCACAAGGAGCCAACGTGGACAGCGGATTTTATGCAGCGTGCGCGGGGTTACGGGCGCAGAGCCAGGCGCTCGAAGTGGCGGCCCACAATCTTGCCAATTTGAACACAGCCGGGTTTCGAGGTCAGCAGACAACCTTCCAGTCGCTGATGGCGGTGTCGCGCCCGACCGTTCCGAATGTGCTCAACCTGGCGACGAACAATTTTGGGGTGCTCGAAGGGACGCACCTGGATATGACGGCGGGCAATCTGGAAGCGACCGGAAACCCGCTTGATGTGGGGATCGAAGGCGACGGCTTTTTTGTCATTCAGGCCAAGGGCGGTACACGCTACACGCGCAACGGAAGTTTCCAGGTATCCAGCAGCGGGCAGTTGGTGACGGCAGCGGGCGATCCTGTGCTCGGAGCTAACGGCGCGATCAGCGTTCCGACGGGAGCAGTCTCGATCGCTTCGGATGGGACGCTCTCGGTGAACGGTGCGGTCGCGGGCAGTATCCGGTTGGCAGAGTTCGCTCCCGGGACCACGCTCACCTCCGAGGGTGAAACCTTGATCGCCGCCGCCCCCGAGGGCAGCGCGAAACCCGCGCAGCAATCGACGCTCAGGCAGGGCGCGCTCGAATCTTCGAACGTGAATTCCATCAGTTCGGTGGTGACGCTGCTCGGAGTGCAGCGGCAGGCCGAAATGCTGCAGCGCGCCATGTCGCTGTTTGACACCGAATTTAACCGCATCGCCAGCATCGACCTGGCAAAAGTTTAGGAGGAAACGATGTTTCGAGCACTCTACACCGCCGCCAGCGGAATGCAGGCGCAGCAAACGAATCTGGATACCATTGCCAATAACCTGTCCAACTCCAGCACGGCCGGCTTCCAGAGCCGCCGCATGCAGTTCCAGGACCTGATCTACCAGAGCATGGTGATGCCGGGCGCGGCTGCCTCCCAGCAAACCACGGTGGCCACGGGCCTGCAGGTTGGACTGGGCACGCGCTCTGCCGCGTCGGAGATCATTCAGTTGCAGGGCGATCTGAGTGCGACCGGCAACCCGCTCGATCTGGCCATCGAAGGGCAGGGATTGTTTCAGGTGCTGTTGCCGACGGGTGAGACCGCCTACACGCGCAGCGGCGCCTTCCACCAGGACGCGCAAGGCAATGTGGTTACCTCCGACGGGAATCCGCTCCAGCCCGCAGTGACGATACCGGCTGGCGCCACCTCGATCACGATCGCTTCGGACGGCACTTTGTCGGTCACACTTGCCGGGCAAACCGCGGCGCAGCAGGTGGGCAGCCTGCAACTCGCGCTGTTTCCGAATCCGGGCGGATTAAACAGTGTCGGCAAGAATCTGTATCTTGCCACCACCGCTTCGGGCGATCCCGCCGTTGGCACGCCGGGCGGCACCGATGGTTTGGGACAGATCGAGCAAGGGTATCTGGAGCAGTCGAACGTAAGCGTGGTCGATGAGTTCATCAACATGATCGTGGCGCAGCGTTCCTACGAAGCCAGTTCACGCGTGGTGCAGGCCGCCGATCAAATGTTTCAGCTGGTCAACAACCTGGGAAAGTAGAGGGACCTGAGTGATTGCCCGATCTATTTTCGCCCGCTTCCTATTCGCCTTCGGAATCGTGTCGGGCTCGTTGCTCGCGTCCGGGGAGTCCCGCCCGCCGCCGGGCACGCCGCCAACTCCAGTAACGCGGCAGGAAGTGTGGCAGGCGGTGGTGGCTGAACTCCGCGAACGAGGGCTTTCGGAACAACAGTTGCCGCGGGTCGAGGATCTCGATCTGCCGGTGGCTCTCCCGGCGCTTGCCGGACGGAGGCTGCGGGTCTCGTCTGCCTGCTGGGACGCGGGTCCTCGACGCACCCAATTTCACCTGGAATGCGGCGAGCCCGGGCAGTGTCTGCCGTTTCTGGTCTATGTACGTGACGATGTCCGTGACTTTGTAAATGCGGACGCGGGCGCGCGAGCCCGGTCGTGCCGGCTGGCATCGGGGTCGCGCCCGGCGCCGGAGGCCTTGCCGAAACCCGCGGTGCGAGCCGGAGATCGGGCGACAGCGGTGTTCCTCTCCAACCGTTTGCGAATGACTGCGAGCGTGACTTGTCTGGAGCGTGGCCGCGAAGGCGAAGTCATTCGCGTGCGCAGCCCGGATGGGCACGTTTTCCGGGCGCGAATTTCCGGTCCTGCCCTGCTGGAAGCTTTGCCGCAGTAATAAGCAGTTATTAAGTAAGTGTAACTAGTAATTCAGTAAGGAGGGGGTAAGTGAAAACGGTGCTGTGTTGCCTGCTCGTGCTGACGACGGGTTGGCTGAATGCGTCGAAGCGGGATTCGCAGAACGACAGCCTGGCAAAATACCTCGCCCGTGTCCAGATGGCGCAACCTGCCGCGCCCGCGCTCTCCTTGGGGAGTATTTGGGTGGATTCGGGACGGATGGCGTCTCTCAGCACCGACTACAAGGCCATGATTACCGGGGACCTGATCACGATCGTCGTGGTGCAGGACCTGATCTCGTCGAACGCCGGCGCGGTGAGTACGGCACGTACATTCAGCGCCAGCTCGGGCGTGGATTCGCTGCCCGGCAAACTCAAGGTTGGAGGGGCCGCGAACCTGCTCGGGCTGCACTCGGCCGAGACCTTGTCCGGCAAAGGCCAGGCTTCTTCGACTACGAGCGTGACCACCACGCTGGCGGGTCGAGTGGTCGCCGTTCTGGCCAGCGGCAACCTGGTCGTCGAGGCCGAGCGCATCATCAACATGAACCACGAGAAGCAGACCATCGTGTTGCGCGGGATCGTGCGCCGGGGCGACATCGGACCGAACAACACGGTCGCTTCGAATACCATCGGCGATCTGGAACTGGAGATCAAGGGCAAAGGCGTGATCTCGGACGGGGTGCGGCCGCCGCATCCGGTGCTGCGCGCTATCCTGCGCATTCTGAATTTCTAGGAGCTTTATGAAAACCGCTTTTGTCGCCGGTCTTCTGCTCGCGCTTTCCGGAGCGCTCTCTGCGAACGAACCGGTCGCGGTCAAGATCCGCGATCTGATCAATGTCGAGGGAGTACGGGAAAATCCCCTGATCGGGTACGGCATGGTGGTTGGGCTCACGCGTACCGGGGACAGCCAGCAGACCGTGTTCACGACCCAGACCCTGGCCAACATTCTGCAGCGCATGGGCGCGCAGATTCCGGCGGCGACGGCGCGCGTCAATAATGTGGCGGCGGTGTTTGTCACCGCCAGCTTGCCGGCGTTCGCGCGGCCCGGCGCGCAACTGGACGTGACCGTCTCCTCGATCGGCGATGCCAAGAGCCTCGAAGGCGGCCTGCTCCTGCTTACTCCGCTCTATGGCGCGGACGGGCAGGTCTACGCCGCCGCCCAGGGTCCGATCGCGGTGGGAGGGTTTGCCGTTGGCGGCGCGGGCGCGAGCAAACAGATGAACCACCCAACGATTGGAAGAGTTCCGGCGGGGGGGCGGGTGGAACGCAGTCTGGCCTTCGATTTCAACCGCCTGGCTCCGGTTTCGCTGCTTTTGCGCGAGCCGGATTTTTCGACGGCGGGCGAAATCTCCGACGCCATCAACCTCGAATTCGGACACGCCGTTGCCAGCGCCCGCGACGGCGGACGAGTGGAAGTCGATCCCAGCGCAACCGGTGTGGCGAACCTGACGGCGGTCCTGGCTAGAATCGAGAACCTTGCCGTTTCCGTGCACCGGCGCGCCCGCGTCGTGGTCAACGAACGTACGGGAACCATCGTGATGGGGAAAGACGTGCGTCTAGGAGCGGTGTCCATTCTGCACGGCGGATTCTCGGTGCAGATTTCGACCGAGTATTCCGTTTCCCAGCCCGCGCCGCTCTCGCCGGGGAAAACCGAAGTCGTTGGCCAGACCGAAGTGCAGGCCAAGGACAGCCCCGCGCGGCGCCTCGAAATCGGCGAAGGCGCCAGCATCGACCAGCTGGTCGGCGGATTGCAGAACATGGGTGCAACCGCGCGCGACGTGATCTCGATTTTGCAAGCGATCAAAGCGGCCGGAGCGCTCGATGCCGACCTGGAGGTGATCTGATGCTAGGTAATCCGATGAATGTCTCGCTCTCTGCCAGCCGGAGTCATATGACCACGGCCAACCCTCCGGCCGCGAAAGCGGTCCTGAAAAATGAAAAGGCCGCGCGGGACTTTGAAGCCATGCTGCTCACACCGGTGCTCGACTCTTTGCAGAAGACGTTTGCGGGGAACTCCGAGGATGCCAAAACCCCGGGGGCGAGCGATTATCGCCTCATGGGTACCGAGTCGCTGGCGCAGTCGATTGCGGCCCGGGGTGGGATTGGCATCGCGCAGCTCATCTTGCGCCATTTGCAGCCACCAAAGGTATCGGGTGGGAGCTGAACGGGGGTTTCACTTCGGGCGCTAAAGTTTTTCGAAACTCTGCCGATCTTAGAATTGAGCCGCGATGCGTCTGCGGACGAACTGCCCCACATTAAGATTTGTTAAGAATCTGCCGATAGAAAAGGCAGTAGGGGATTGGAGAAATTTATGAGGGTCGATTTCACAACGTTTGGACTGGAGCCACCGGAACCAGGCAAGACGGGCCGCGCCGGGCAGACCGAGGGCGCGGGGACCGGGGCGAGCAGCACCTCGGGCCTGGACCAAACCCGCTTCTCGTTCGATCAGACGCGAGTGCAGTCGCTCGAAGCTCAGGTTCTGGCGCAGCCTGAGATTCGCGCGGCCAAGGTCCAATCGCTGCAGCAGGCGATCGGCAATGGCAACTACTCTGTTCCTGCCAGCCAGGTTGCCGATGCGATGGTCGGCGAGCTGAGTGGGACCCAGGGCTAGCGGAGTGCGCCGTGGAGTGAACCATGGAGTGAACGATGGAGTGAATTATGGATCCGTTGATCACGAACGGGATCGATCCGGCGCTGTTGCGCGTGCTGGAGAAGCGGGGCGATGAGCATGCCCCGGTGCCCCGGCGCAAGCGTCCGGCTGTGCCCGAGAAAACGGTCGAAGAAGAACCGGAGCCCGGTCCCGACACTCCGAAGCACACACTGGATGACCTGGCATGATGGTGATGAAGGCGTGGCCTGGAAAAACGGCCTGACAAACCCGGCCTGACGACTCGGCCTGAAGACGATTTGATCTGACGAAGAGCTGTCCCGCCATGGATGATATCGACACATCGCTTCCCGAACTCAGCAAACTGATCGAGCAGCGGCTCGCGCTGTTGCGCAGCTTGGCGGAAAGTCTGGAGTGCAGCAGCCTGGCGCTGGTGCGCAACGACGCGGAAGCGATCGCGCGCGGGGCGGCGCACCAGGCAGAGCTCTGCCGGCAATGGAGCCGCCTCGAAGACGAGCTTCGTCGAGAGGCAGGCCGGCGTTCTGCGCCGCCATCGGCTGGCGCATCCGGCAATTCCCCGGAAACCGAGCACTCCGCGCGGCTGCAAGCCGAGTGGGAGGAGCTCGGAGCTCGGATCCGTTATCTCACGCGAGTGCACTGGTCGCTGCTGCGGCACTTGCAGCGCAGCCTGGCCGTCCTGAATCGCGTGGTCGACAGTTGCGCGCCCACCTACACGCCCGATCCCGGCTTGCTCAGACCAGAAGTCCGGCTTCGGGCGGGAGAATAACCATGTCGGGTTTGTTCGGGTCTCTTTCGATTGCCCTGAGCTCGCTTTCAGTCAGCCAGCAGGCGATGGCAACCACTTCCAACAACGTGGCCAACGCGAACACAACCGGATACTCCCGGGAGCGTCCCGTGTTGACGGCAGGCGACCCGATCATTGAGGGATGGTTCAGCGTTGGCACTGGAGTGGTCCTGCAAAAAATCGAGAGCCTGCGCGATCCCATCCTCGAAATCCAACTGAATCAGGAAACGCAGCAGCAGAGCAAGCTCAACACCGCGCTGACGCAACTGCAACAGATACAAACCCAGTTCGGGAGCGCCAGTTCCGGCATCGGCGCCGACATCAGCAATTTCTTTAACAGTCTGCAGCAACTCGCCCCCGACCCTTCGAATCTGGAGTTGCGGCGGAGCGTGCTGACCGCGGCCGGCAACCTGGCAGCCGACTTCAACACCACCGCGCACAACCTTCAGACCCAGCGCAGCAATCTTGACCTGAACGTCGTTCAGTCGGTCGGCGAGGTGAATACCCTGACGGCGCAGATCGCCAGTGTCGATCGGCAGATCAGCAATCTCCAGAACGCGAACCTGGACGCCAGCACCTTGGTGGACAAGCAAACCAACCTCATCCGGCAGCTTTCAGGACTGGTGGATGTCTCGGTCATTAAGACCGGTCAGGGCATCACGCTGGCGACTTCAAACGGGACGACGCTGGTCTCCGGATCGCAGAGTTACACGCTCTCCACCCAGCTCGGCAGCGACGGCGTGCAGCACATCATGGCCGGGATCCAGGACATCACCGGCTCGCTGACGGGTGGGAGCCTGGCCGGTTTTATTCAGATTCGCGACCAGGAAATTCCCAGCCTGGGGAGCAGTCTCGATCAGCTCGCAGCCGGTCTCGCCAACGGCCTCAACACCGCCAATAAAACGGGCGTCGATCTGTATGGCAATGAAGGCGGCAATCTCTTCGTGCCTCCGCCCGTGGGCGGGGTGGGCGCGGCGGCTGCGCTGAGTGTCAATATCACCGACCCGGCGCTGATTGCCGCTAGTTCCGACGGTACTTCCGGCAGCAACGGAAATCTGGCCGTGCTCTCCGCGGTTGCCGATCAGGCCCTGGCCAATGGGCAGACACCGATCGATTCCTATTCCAGCATCGTATTTCAAGTGGGCAATGCGACTTCCAATACCTCCGCCGATGTCGACTCCTCCAACCTGATCCTGCAACAACTGCAGGACCAGCGCGGAAGCATTTCCGGCGTATCGCTCGACGAAGAAGCGGCCAACCTCGTCCAGTATCAGACCGCTTATCAGGCCGCTGCTCGCGTCGTCTCCGCCGTCGACGCCTTGCTCTCCGATGCCGTAAATCTTGGCCTCGGCGCGGCGGTGCAGTAACCCTTGTGAGGTAATCATCCATGCGCGTTAATCCGAATCCCATGCCCGATCTGCTGGCGGCACTCAACCAGACAAAACTGGAAACGCAACAGGCTACGATCGAGATTTCGTCCGGTCGAAGCGTGAACCAGCCCTCCGACAATCCGACCGCCGCTGCCCTGCTGGTCGAGAACAACGATCAGGCTACCTTCAACAGCGGCTATCTGCAGAGTCTCGGCGCGGTTCAGGGCCAGCTCTCGACCGCCGATTCGATGCTGAGTTCGGTCGTAACCGCGCTGCAACGAGCCATCAGCCTCGGCGTCGAGGGCGCCAATGGCACGCTCTCCGATAGCGACCGGGCCGCCATCGCCAGTGAACTGCAAGGCATTCAGAGCCAGCTTGTGTCCCTGGCTAACACTTCGTACCAAGGCCGCTACGTGTTCGCCGGCACCAAGACGAGTACGCCGCCGTACGTGGTGGATAATACCGTCCCTTCCGGTGTCCGCTATGCCGGCAACAGCGATGTCAATCAGGTATCGATCGGCAGTGGATACAAGCTCGCCGTCAACCTGCCCGGATCGCAACTGTTTTCCGCTGCCGGCAACGACGTTTTTCTCGCCATCAACAACCTCATCCAGGCCTTGCAGTCCAATGGCGCCATTGCTGACGCCGTCAGCTCATTAGGCGGAGCCTCCAGCTATCTTTCGGCGCAGCGCGTGTTCTATGGCAACGCCATGAACCAGGCGCAGTCGCAGACCACCTACCTCAATACCGCCAAGCTTCAGATTAGCCAGCAGCAGAACACGCTTGGCGGCGCGGACCTCGCTACGGCCGCCACCAATCTCACCCAATCCCAGATCGACACCCAGGCCACGCTGGCCGTCATCAGCAAGTTGTCGCAGAATAATCTCTTCGCTTACTTGAAGTGAGGGGAGAACATTGAGTCATTGAATTCAATCGCTCAATGATTTAATAGCTCAATGCCTCAAAGCGTCTTCTTGCTGGCTCGCGCCCAAGCCGTTGCGGCTGCTACGTGGTTTTTCGCAGTTTCAAGCCGCGACTTCTCGGCCAGCAGGCGCCCGTGCACGTCAGGCAGGAAATGCTTCAGCTTTTCCAGGTTGCTGCGGTATTCGAGTGATTCCTTTTCGAGCGCCACGGCTGCTTCGGAATGTGCCGGCAGGCGCCGCAGACATTCCGCTGCCCGCAGAAGCTGGCTGAGTAAATCAGAGAAGTCCTGGGGCCTGATGGTCGAACAGTGCTTTCGTTCCGGACGGAGACGAATCAGTGCGGAACGCAGATTGTCATTCACCTGCCGCAAGGTTTCGAGCGCGTCCGGCGGCATTATCCCTTCCAGTCCATGCGCACAGGATCGGATTCGGGGTCTGCGGCACCGGAAGGAACCACGCTAGCCGCGGTCGTGACTGCCGCGGTCGTGACCAATGACTTCTCAGCTCGCTCAACCTCGATCCATGCTTCTCGCACCGCCAGCAAGTCCGTGATTAGCTGGCAGAGCCCTGCTTTCGAAGGATGAAATTGCACCTGCACCAGATTTTGGCGCAGAACGTTATAAAAATGGTCGAGATCCTGGGCGACCTTGCCTCCGTTGGCAAAGTCCAGTGGCGACTGCAGATGCCCGATGACCAGAATCGCGTGGTTGATGCGCCTGGTCCGCAGCTCAATGTCGTTTTGCTCGATGGCCTGCGCGGCCTGAGTCAGGTCCTGAATCATCTGTTCATAGAGCAAGACCACGAGGCGTACAGCAGTGGCGCCGCGTACGTCGTTTTCGCGATAGACGGTGCGAGGATTCGTCATGGCTTTTATCCTGTGGACGTGCCGGTTGCGGGCGTCGTGGTGGACGTGGTGGACGAGGTGGACGTGGAGGAATAGTTGCCGTTGAGGGCGGCAATCTCAGACGTGACTTCCAGCAGAAGAGACGGATAGGCTTCGAGATTCGCATTGACCTGGTCGTATTCCAGGGTCAGTGATTGTTGTTGCGCGGTCAGGCGGTCTTGCAAATTGGTGATCTGGGTGGTCAGAGCGTTCTGGTGAGTCGTGTTATCGGCAATGTCGAGGTTCAATATGCCACTGGTTGGATCCGTCAGGTTGGCGAGGTCATTGTTGAAATTGTTGGCAAAGCCAGTACCCGAAGCATTCTGAAAGAAGGTCTGAACCGCGCTCGGGTTGGTGGCGAGCACATTGGCGAGTGAGGGGTGGATATCGGTCGCGACTGTGTTCACAGTCAGAGTTCCGTCATTGTTCATGTCGATGCCCAACGAGGCCAAGTTGACCAGTCCGCTATTTCCCGTAATCGAGTAGCTCACATCGTTGAGCAAACTGGACTGCAATGAGCGCAGGGCAACGTCGCCACCCAGCGGCCCTTCGGTGTTGGTGGTCGGATCCACCGTGAACTGGGTGTTGAGATCGCCAATCAGCGCGTTGTAGGCAGTAACGAAGCTGTTGATCGCTGCCGTGGCTTGGGCCGTGTCGGGTCCCACGGTGAGCTGCACTGTCGTTGCCGGCACGGCGCTGGCCAGGTTCAGCGTGACCCCGGCAATCGCGCCGCTTACGGTGTTGGTGGCACTGCTGTAAGGCACGCCATCAATCGTCAGCGATGCATTGGTTCCGCCCACGGGCGCATTAAAGGTTAGGCCGGTGTCGTTGTTGGTAATGGCCAATGCTCCCGGGGTGCCGGTGGACTGGCTATAAAGCGCCAGGCGCGCCCCATTGGCATCGGTCACGACACTGGCCGTGACTCCCCATTTCTGGGTGTTGATGTAACTCGCCAAGGTGTTGAGAGTGTCATTGCTGCCCTGGGTGATCACGATGTCATGAGTTGTGCCACTCGCCCCTCCCACCTGCAACTTGATGTCGCCGCTGGTGGCGGGGCTCGTCAAGAATGATGTGGTGCCGTTTGTCAGTGGATCGGTGTAGAGCGTGCCTGTGGTGGCTAGATTGGACACCACGATCTGATGGGTGCCCGTTGTGGCCGTGGTGGCGGCGCTGGCAGTCAGGATGCTGGAGTCCGAGGAGGTTGCGGACTGTGAAGCCAGGGGTCCGCTGGGATTCGCGAGCGCGACCACCGCCGCCGCTAAACTGGTGAGGTTGTTGTTATAACCCGACAGCAACCCCGCCTGGGTGGATAAATCCGTCTGCTGGTTCTGCAATGTAGTCACTGAGGCGGTTTGCGGCTTGAGAATCGCGGTCACCACTGACCCGACATCAATGCCATTCCCGTTCAACAGAGCCGCGGCATTAAAGCTTATTCCCATTGTTGTTCCCCTCTCTCTTTACGATCAGTTCCCAGTTCTCAGTTCCCAGTTCTCAGTTAGGCCCAGTTCGCATTATCGAAGACTTACTGAGAACTGGGAACTGTCTGTACCAGGGCACCCGATTGCTTGTCTAAGACTTGGTAAACAATAATGTCATCTTCTGGCGTATCCAACTGCACTTTGACTTCATGTTCCGGGATTAAAAGTGGAACGGGAGCATTTTGTCTCTTGGCAATTTCCGTCTTTGGGGTATTTCCCGAAGCGGCACTGGGTGGGGGAGGCGCAACTTGCACCTTTTTTTCGGGAGTCTGACGCTCAATCTCAGCCGAACTGGCTCGCACCGGGTCAACGTTCATAACTCACCTATTCTTCTGTAAAAAGTCGAGGGGAGGCGGTGGCGAACCGCCTCCCCTTCGAGTGAATGCTTACTGCAGCAGCTTAAGTACAAGCTGCTGCTGTTGGTTGGCCTGGGCCAGAGAGGAAATTCCGGTCTGTTCCAGGATGGAAAACTTCGCCAGGGTCGCCACCGTGGATGGAATATCGGCGGCTCGGACACCATCTTCCGCACCCGTCAGATTCTGCACCTGGTTGGTGATGACGCCAGCAGCACTCTGCAAGCGGTTGACGGTTGCGCCAATGGTGCCGCGCAAGCCGGCAACGGTTTGGATGGCGGTGTTGATGGTCGCCAGCGTGGCGGTGGCGTCGGCAATGGATGACAGGTCGTTGATCGATCCAGCCGTGCCACCAGCCAGGTCCGCGGCGCCGAAGGTGTTGGCCGTCCCCGTTACCGTCGTGGCGATACTGTTGCCGGCGAGGCCCTTAGTGATTGCGTTGAGTGTAAGTTTGCTTAGCCCAGTAGTTACATTTGTCCCAGCCACTGCCGTGGCGGAAGCATTAGCGGTTGTGATACTTCCGTAGGTAATGCCGGAGCCGCTCCCGCCGTTGATGGCATTCGCCAGGTTGGTGATGCTGGCAGCTTCCGTAGCGCCCACCAAGACCTCATTTGCGGTGGGAGTGGTGCTGAGGGCGTTCACGAAGGTATAGGTTTGCGTGCCCACCGTCACGGTATTGCCCGCGACGGCGACCGGAGCGGCTCCGGCATCGGCGCCGCCAGCGAAGTCCAGGCCAAAGAAGCCGTTGTTACCATTTGCCACCCCAGAGAGGCTATTGCCGGCGGCGCCAGCGACATTAGCGGTGAAGTTGACCTCGGTTGCCAAATGCCCCGCAACTCCGGCCGCCGTGACGTTAGCATTTTGTATAGTTCCGGTGCCGTAGCTAGTTCCGGCGCCAGTCCCTTGGTTGACCGCAAGCACAAGGTCCGCCAGGGCGTTAGTAACCGAACCGTTGTACCACACCTCGTTCGCCGTCGGAAGGGTGCTAAGGTTAGTCACGAATTGATAGGTTTTGCCGCCAACCGCTACGGTGTCGCCGGCGGCGCCGCCAAGTAAAGTCGTGTGATTGGCGACTAGATTAGCGCTCCCCGAGGACAGGGCGACAGAGTTCCCGGAGCTGCTTCCATCGCCTACTCCGTTAATATTTGCCGTGACGGTTATCACGCCCGAGTTTCCCGGGGTTGTGACGGCTGCCGTGGCATTAGCATTGGCGGCGGTTATGCCTCCAAACTCGATCCCGGATTGACCAGCCGTGTTGTTGATCGCAGCCGTCAGGTTGATAATGGCTTGACCGTTAGTGCCCCCGATGACAACCTGATTTGCGGCTCCCGTAAGGTGAGCGATATCAGCCACGAAGGTGTAGGTCGTGCCACCGACCGTCGCCGTGTTGCCGGCAACGATAGGGTTAGCGACGGCGGCGGTTAGCGTAGCCGAGGCAGCGGTGGCGGAGTTGATCGCGCCTGTGTTGGTCAGCAGGTCGGAGGCAGCAACGGCAGCCGCGCCCGCCGTTTGGGTCAGGGTGCCGGTGGCGGCCACCGCTCCCCCTAAGCTAAGGCCGGTGGAGGACAACAAACCGGTGGTCACACTGATAAGGCTGTTGCTGGTGGCACCGGAATCGCTCAGGAAGACATTGAGAGTATTCGCGGTGAACACCTGCCCACCGTTGTAATTCGTCTTGGAACCGACGCGGTCGATTTCCGCTTTGATGGCGGTAAATTCGTCGTTCAGCGCGACCCGTTGCGCATCGGACACCGTGCCGGTGGCGGATTCAGTGGCCAGCGTAACGGCGCGGTTGAGCAGTGTGGTTACCGCCGCCAGCGAGCCATCCGCCACCTGCAGTTCGCCCACGCCGTCGTTAGCATTCCGGGCGGATTGGGTGAGGGCGGTAATGTTGGCATGTAAGCCGTCGGCAATTGCCAGGCCGGCGGCGTCATCCGCGCCAGTATTGATGCGTGACCCGGATGATAGTTGAAAGAGGGCTTTCTGCAGATTGCCATTTGTAATCGTCAATTGGTTCTGCGCGGCCAGAGATGCGATATTGTTTAGTACACTGAGTGCCATTGAATTGCTCCTTGTTGGTTCCGATTTTGGGATCCGTCCCCGAAACCTTCCCGGAGCTCGTTCCGTTTGTCCTGCGGAACCCAATTGCGTTTCACTCTGCTTCATCGGCTGGCCACGTCCGGGCTTTATTTCCACAGACACCACCCGGCATAGCTCTTAAGTAACCTACTTCCTTTCTGGCCCTCTCTCCCCGCCCTCGCCGTCTCTGCCGATCCTTATTGATGAAGCCTTATAAGTGGCGGGCCTTCTTCCGTCCAGGAGCCAAACATGATCCAGCTCACCCGCCTCAACAATCACCCGCTGGTGGTCAATTCCGACCTGATTAAGTTCGTCGAGCAGGCCCCCGATACCGTCATCACGCTGGTGAATGGCGAAAAAATTGTCGTTCGCGAAAGTGCCCAGGACGTCCTCGATCGGGTGGTACAGTTCCGCCGCTCGGTGCTGCAAGGGATCATGGTCTGGGAGGACAACCGTTCCGCCCTTCCGCCCGTCCTTGAGGGTAATTGCCTCTCGGCTGGCGAGAAATAGGAGTCCTCGTGGATAAGGCAACCCTCGGCGGTCTGGTGCTGGCCATCGGCGGCGTCCTGCTCGGCTTGATGCTGGAGGGTGGAAATCTCGGCCAGGTACTCCAGCCCACCGCAGCCCTGATTGTTTTTGGCGGTACGCTGGGCGCGATCCTCATCCAGTATCCCTTGCCGGTGGCGCTGAGTGCGTTCCGGCGGCTGGCGCAGGTGTTCGTCGAGCCCGCACAGAATGCGCAATCCACGATCGAACTTCTGGTCAAATACAACAACCAGGCGCGGCGGGAAGGCATCATCTCGCTCGACAAAGAACTTGACACCATCCACGAACCCTTCCTGCGCCGCGCCCTCATGTTGGCGGTGGACGGGACCGACCCGCAGGAACTCCGCAAGCTCATGGAGCTCGAACTGGATAACAAAGAAGAACAGGAAGAGAAAATTCCCCAGCTCTTCGAATCGGCCGGTGGATTTTCTCCCACCATCGGCATCATCGGGGCCGTGCTCGGTTTGATCCAGGTCATGCAGCACCTGGACAAAATCGACGAAGTCGGAAAAGGTATTGCCGTTGCTTTCGTGGCTACCCTTTACGGAGTTGGCGCCGCCAACCTCATTTTGCTGCCGGTAGCTGGAAAATTAAAAATTCGCATCCGCGACGAGCACATCATCCTTGAAATGACGCTCGAGGGTGTAGTTTCCATCCTCGAAGGGATGAACCCTCGCATGCTGGAAGAGAAGCTGCTGGGGTTCCTCACCCATGCCCACGAACCCGCCGCCGTCCCTGAGGAGTCCAACGTATGAGACGCCGCAAGCGACGCCCCACTCACGTCAATCGCGACCGCTGGCTGGTGTCCTATGCCGACTTCATCACCCTCATGTTTGCCTTCTTCGTCGTGCTCTACGCCGCATCGCAAGTCGACAAAAAAAAAGTTGGAATGCTGGCTTTGGCCATTCAGGTCGCCTTCCAGGAGATGGGAGTCTTTCAGGCTTCCACTACCCAGGTGCCTATCGATGCCACAAAGCCCATGCCCTTCAGCATCGCGCAAGCGATCGAAAACACGGACCGCACCGCGAGCCTTGGCCGGATCTCGTCTCGGCCCGAGGGCTCGCTCGGCACGGGCGTAGAGAACGGCGATCTGGCTCAATTGCAGGCCGAACTGGAAACCGCGCTCGCTGCGGAAATCAAGCGCAAGGAAATCGCCATGCGCAGCGAGCCCGACGGTCTGGTGATCAGTTTGCGCGAGGTGGGTTTTTTCGAGAGTGGATCGGCCCGGATGAAGTCCGCCTCGCAGGCTGCCTTCGACCGCATCGCCGGCATGCTCCGCCAGCGCGACTATCGCTTGCGGATCGAGGGCCACACCGATAACGTCCCCATTCACAACGCCCAGTTTCCCTCGAACTGGGAGCTGTCCACATCACGGGCAACCGAAATTGTGCGGCTCCTCATCGTTCGAGACGGGTTCGGTCCCGATCGTTTGAGCGCTGGCGGATTCGCCGAGTATCACCCGGTCGCAACCAATCTCACCCCGGAAGGCCGCGGCATGAACCGCCGCGTGGATATCGTCATCCTCGGCCACGCCCTGACGGCGGCTCCTCTTGCCCAGGCCGGGACCCCAGCCGCGATCCCACCCGCGAAAGAGACGGCGCAACCCTCCCCGCCTGCCGCACCCAAGCCCACGGTCGTGAGTGCTGCAGGCGGCCGTCTACAGCAGTAATTCCATCCAGAGTGCGCGTTCGATGGGAACCGCAGAATCGATTGCGCCCGGCGCACCGGACGGTTAAGATTCCTGCACTCCCATGTCTGAAGTAATTTCAACCGAGCCCGCCACTTCGCATCCCGTTTCCACCCCTGCCCCCTCGACTTCCGTCGAGGTATTCGCGGTTTACGGCGTTGAGCCCGAGATCCAGGCCTACGCCATGGCCAAGTATTCGCGCTCGTCGCTCTCCATGAAAGAGTCGCTTAAGGAAATCACGCTGCAGAAGGCCGAGAAGTTTCTCAACACCTTCTACTTCCAGTATGGACACCGCTCCATCGCCGACCTTGCTCACATCGCGCTCGCCATCGAGCGCCTCTCCATCCTCGCCGCCATCGTCGTTGCCGACGAGCAGCGCTGGGATGGCCAGGAGCGCTCTACTCGCTACCAGGACTTCAGGAAGAGCGGCTACTACACGCCCAGTTTCCAGAATGACGCTTCCGAAAATGATGATGCAGGCTCGGACGCGTCGTCCACCCGGACTCTCTATCGCGAAACCATCGAGTCCTTGTTCACGGCCTACGAAAAAGTTTCGCAGCGGACCTTCGAATATCTCGCCGGCATCACGCCGCGGCCCGCTGAAATGAAGCCGGACGCTTACGAGCGGACCCTGCGCGCCCGCGCCTTCGACATCTCGCGCTATCTTTTACCTCTCGCCACCAACACTTCACTCGGGGAGATCGTCAACGCCCGCACGCTGGAAAACCAGGTTGCCCACCTGCTCTCGCAACCGCATAAAGAGGTCCGTGATCTGGGAGCGCTACTGAAACAAGCCGCCCTTTCCCCGGCCTACAACGCGAACGAAGAATCGCTGCGCGCCCTGGTCGCTGAGATTCGCGCCGTGTCGCCCGAAATCGCCGATCGCGCCGAACGCGAACTCCTGCGCGAAGTGCGGGTCGCGCCCACGCTGGTCAAGTACGCCGATCCGAGTCTCTACGAAATCGAGACGCACCGCGAACTCCAGCAGGCCGCCGCCGAACTGATGCGAGACGCTGCCATCGAAAGTGCGCCGCTTGTTGATTTGATTGACAACGATCTGGCCGACGCCGATCCGCTCGAGATCGAACTTGCCACCACGCTCGTTTACGGCCACTGTCATTACTCCTACCGGCAGCTTCGCAAAACGATAGAAGCGGCCGGCGAGGCGCGCCGCCGCGAAATCATCGCCCTCGGCCTGCGCCATCGCGGCCCCCACGACGAACTGCTGCGTCCCTTCTCCGCCGGGCAGCAGTTCCGCTTCGACATTCTTATGGACATCGGCGGCTTCCGCGACATGCACCGCCATCGCCGCTGCGTCCAGATCATGCAGGATTTCACCACCGCCCACGGCTTCGACACGCCGCCCGAAGTCGAAGCTGCCGGAATCCGCTCCGACTACGAAGTCGCGATGAAGCGCGCTGAAACCGCGGTGCAGAAGCTTTCCGCGTCCGGGGGGGAAGAAGCCCGGCAAAACGCGCAGTACGCGATCCCATTCGCTTTCCGCAAGCGCACGCTGTTTAAGATGGACTTCGCCGAGGCCGTGTACATCTCCGAGTTGCGCACCACGCCCGCCGGACACGCATCCTATCGCAACGTGGCCTATGCCATGTACGAAGCCGTCGCCGCAAAATATCCGGCGCTGGCAAAATATTTTCGCGTACACGACGTCCGCGAGCCGGTGGATTTGCTGAAACGCTGAGCAGGTGTGGCGCGGGCACAAAATTGACGCCGATGAATCTTCGCCTCTAGAATCAGCTCACACATGCCCAACTACGAATACTTGTGCAAGAAGTGCGGACACCGCTTTGAACAAATCCGCAAGTTCTCCGATAAGCAACTGCGAAAGTGTCCCGAATGCGGAGGCGTCATCGAACAGGTGATCTCGGCTCCAGCCGTGCAGTTTAAAGGCTCGGGCTGGTACGTGAACGACTACCCGAAGAAAGGGGCCGGTTCCGGGGCGTCGTCCTCTTCCGCTTCTTCCGAAGGCGACAGCAGCACGAAAGAAGCGAAAGAAACAAAAGACAGCAAAGAAACGAAAGACACCAAGAAGGACGATAAACCCAAGTCCGACACCTCGCACAAAAAACACAAGAAGGACTAGAACTGCTCCCATAAATGGTTCAGGGTAAGTTCTTTGGGAAGGGCACGGCTTCAGCCGTGCCGCGCAGAGCCATAATAAATGGCGGCTTTTAGCCCCTGAGGGCCGCTCCGCTTCCCCGCTCCGGCGTGCCGACAACCAAGGTTCGTCGGCGAGGCAGTTCGTCATCGGACATTTCCGCCAGGAATTGCAGGTTGAGGCCCAGTCGCTCGCATTCCTGACATGCCGCGTCATTGAGAAAGTACACGATGTCTCCCCCAAATCGATCCTTGAACCGGCGGCGTTCGTCGAGGTCGAACGGGCTCACCGAATACACTTTGATCTCGGCATGTTCGCGCAGGACGGCGCTCAGCTGACGTTGGAATCCGAGCGCTCCTTGCCGCACTTGCGCCATGGTGAAAGAAACAACGCGATAAGGCATAGGCTGAAGTCGAGAGGACCGCGGAAAACCGCTGGACGAAGCATAGCAACCTTTGCCAGCGGACAGGTCGTACATGGCAGCCCGTGGCGAAACTCCAATCTCCGCCCCTCAGCGCCTGAAGGCGCTTTCACAACGTAGCCCTTACGGCACGCCTGAACAGGCTGCGGAAAAAGTCGATATTCGATGCCCAGCCCCTAAAGGGGCGTCTGATTTTGAAGAACTTACGGTATCGCTAAAGCGATACCCTGATACGAAACCCGAGTTTTTCCGCAGCCTGTGAAGGCGTGCCCTGATACGAACCGTACTTGCACCACGGGCTGATGGCCGTCGCGAACCGCGAACGACCAACGACTAACGACCAACGGCGTTTCCACCCCCTGAATCCTTCCCGCTCGACGTACATCTAAACGAATTGAAATAGTCGTTACAACGACTAAACAGGAGCGAGCATCATGATGACCATCCGACCGAGCAACGAGCGTGGCGGCGGCGACTACGGCTGGCTGAAGACCCGCCATACTTTCAGTTTCAACGATTACTCCGATCCCAAGTGGATGGGGTTCCGCTCGCTGCGCGTGATCAACGAAGATTGGGTCGCGCCGAGCGGCGGTTTTCCAACTCATCCCCATCGCGACATGGAGATCATCACCTATGTCCTGTCAGGTAAGCTCGAGCACAAAGACAGCCTCGGCACAGGCTCAGTGATCCTTCCGGGCGACGGGCAGCGCATGACCGCCGGACGTGGCATCCGCCACAGCGAGGCGAATCCGTCCCCGACCGAATCCGTGCATCTGCTGCAGATATGGATTCTCCCCGACAAGCAAGGGCACGAACCCGGCTACGAACAGAAAAACTTCCCGGAAGTCGAAAAGCGCGGCAAGCTTCGCCTGATCGCCTCGAGCGACGGCGCCGAGGGTTCGGTAAAGATCAATCAGGACGCGAAGCTGTTCGTCACTCTGCTTGCACCCGGAGAAGAGGTCACGCAGTCGCTCGGCGCCAAGCGTCACGCGTGGCTCCAGGTCGCTAAGGGCGAAGTCGAGCTGAACGGCCAGAAGTTGCACCAGGGAGACGGTGCGGCCATAAGCGAAGAAAAAAAGCTGACGATCAAAGCAACGGAAGACGCTGAAGTTCTACTGTTCGACCTGGCGTGAGACAGGGCGATTGAATCATTGAGGGATTGAGACATTGAATCATTGGCTCAATACCTCAATACCTCAATACCTCAATGATTTATTCCTGCCGCCCCCATCAGCCTCCCCGTTACGCCCTTCTCCGCCCGGAAGCTGAAAAGCAGCTCCGTATGGCACGCCGTGCACGGCGCCGCCGTGTCAATATTTTTCGCCAGCAGGCCCGCATCCAGCAGTTGTCGCCGGTTCGCCTCTACCAGATCGAGAAAAAGTTTCACCGGCAATTCGCTGTGTCCAGGCGCGCGCGCCGTCAGGAACAGCATCGGATATTTCTCCCGCACCGGATCCGATTCCTTCACCTCGCGGAACAAGCTGCTGGCATAAGCGAACTGAGCTTCAAACTTGGTGCGCACTTCTTCGCCCACTTCGTAACAGCACCCCTGCACGCCCGGCCCAATTGCCGCCACCAGGTTCCGCGGATCGCTCCCGAAGTGTTTCCGCATCTCGCCGACACCTTTCTCGACGATCCGCTTGACCGTGCCGCGCCAGCCTGCGTGAAAAACGCCGACAGCCCGCCGTTTACGATCCACCAGAATGATAGGAAGGCAATCGGCAGTCTGCACCGCCAAGAGCAGCCCCGGCGTGTCCGTGACCATCCCGTCACCTGCCAGAGGCTGTTCCGGCTTGCGGTCGACTCGATGGATTAAATCAGAATGAATCTGCCGCAGCGAAACCAGCGTCCAGCTTCTGCGTCCATTCGCCGCGCCCAGTTCCTTGAGAAAAAGCTCGCGGTTGCGCTCGACGGTCGCGCGCGAGTCCTGCTTCGTGAACCCAAGATTCAGTGCGTTCCCGCCGTAGCCGCGCGACACTCCGCCAAGCCGCGTCGAGAAGGCATGCACCAGCCAAGCCAGTCTGCCCAGCTTCTCGGAACGCAAAAGTTGTAGTTTGTTCCTTGCGACGCGATTGGTCACCACAGTTCGATCATACCCTGAGCCATTGAGGCATTGAATCACTGAAAATCGACTCGGGGGTTTTCAATGACTCAATGACTCAATGATTCAATCACTCAATGCCTCAATGATTCAATGCCCCGATGACTCACTTCTTCTTTACCAATTCTGCGTCGATCTGGATCTTTACGTTATCTCCAATCACCGCTTCACCGGTCTTCAGAAGATTGTTGTAGACGAGACTGAAATCTTTGCGATTGATGGTCGTCGTCGCGGAAATTCCGCGTCGCCAATTGCCCCACGGATCGGTCAATTCAGGCGTGGGTCCATCCGCGTCGAGCGTGACTTCGCGCGTGGTTCCGTGAATGGTCAGATCTCCAATCACCTGCAGCTTCCCGCCACTGCTTACGATCCGTTTGGACTTGAATTCGATGGTCGGGTACTTTTCAACATCAAAGAAAGTCGGGCTTTTTAGATCTTTGTCCCGCGCCTCGACTCGCGTATCGACCGAGCTGACGTCGATGCTGGCCAA
Organism: Acidobacteriaceae bacterium; assembly: GCA_003131315.1. Classification (GTDB taxonomy): domain Bacteria; phylum Acidobacteriota; class Terriglobia; order Terriglobales; family Acidobacteriaceae; genus Acidiflorens. The sequence continues at coordinate 47,096 of PKUV01000158.1, read as the reverse complement.
TACCTGCGACTGCGCAATGTCTTTCTCGTTCAGAACGACGCTGCCCGTCACCTTCGTAAAGTTCCCGGCTACATTCGAGATCCCCAGGTGACGCACGGTAAATTGCGCGGTCGAGTGTGCGGGGTCAATGTTCCAGTTTGAGGTCTGCGCGAGCGCCGATAGACTCGCGAGAAGAGCGATCGCGGAAACTATAACAATTCGTTGGGCTGTTTTCAGCATGTCGATTCAATATCCTTTAAGTAAGTTTTTCCTACAATTGCAAGAAGTAGACTTCGGACAAACTTTTGGATGCGACCTCATACGATAATGATGCAGAAAATCGGGTCATCGGGTGATCGGGCGATCGGGTCATCAAAGATCACCCGATGATCCCGATCACCCGATGGCCGGATCCTTCCGCGGTTACTTGCCGCCGGTGATGCTGGTGGCTGCTTTTTCGGCTACTTGCTCCCGCTCGACTGGACCGATCTTCACCGTGGCCAGGATCTTCTCCAGCTTGGCGAAGACTTCGTCGCGGTTGACGGGATCAATGCCGTCTTTGGCGCCGTATCCGGCGGTGCCCAAGCCCAGGACGTATTCGTAGCAGGCTCCATTTTCGTAGCTGTGGTAGTACTGCGTTTCGGCCTGCTTCATGGCGCTGGCGGAGAAGTCGGAAGTCATCTCCATGTCGGTCGAGCCGATCTTAACTTTTTCGGCGTCGACCGGCTCGCCGTCGGCATTGCGCGTGTCGACGAAGGCAAAGTGCGCGCACTCCTGCTCGGAGACGCTGCGATTGACGTTCACGTTGAAGAAGGCGGATGCGAAGTCGGTGCCGGGATACGAACTGGCGGGCAGTGCGACCGTCGCGACCGCGACTCCGCCGGGCTGGACGAAGTTCATCGGCACATCATCCATGCCGGCGAGCTGGGGCAGCGCTTTGTCGCCCGAACTCAGCGCGAACTTCCGCGGATAGAGGAACGAAACACCGGAGTTGGGATCGCTATAGGTGACGTTCGCGGGGCGCTTCTTCGGCGTCTTCTTGGTGGGTGCCGGTGAGGCTGCGGCGGTTGGGGTGGTTGCAGGTGTTGCCGCGGCCGCGGGCGTTGCCGGAGTCGACGCCGGGCTGGAGACGCTGACCAGCGCCGGTTTTGGCGATTGCTTCGAGCACGCGCTCACCGCGAGTAACAGCCCGAGAATCGCGAAGCCTGCGATCATAGCCAGCTTCTGCTGGCGCGACCAGGACGAAAGCGTCGTCCCGGAGATTGTGTTGTCGTTAGTTGCCTGGTTAGCAGATTTCTGGTCACCGGATTTCCAAATAGTTGTCATTCTGTCACCTCCTCTGCGGCTGGCGCAGTCGGAAGTGACATGGCAGGAGAGCGGCCAACCGGGCGGCTGTTGATGCGACGCGGCTTATGGGCGAACCGGGCGCGCGACCGTGTGCGCTGCCATACACGCCGTGTGGCGGGCAACACGCCGCCCGTCGACCGCAGCGCTTCCCGCTAGAATGTTTTTGTGAGCAAAGTCTCGCCCAGCTTCTCTCTTAGTCATCGCGGACGCCTGGCCCCGTCGCCGACGGGGCTGTTGCACGTTGGTCATGCGCGGACTTTCTGGATTGCGGCGCAACGGGCGACCGCGAATCAGGGAACTTTGATTTTGCGAAATGAGGATCTGGATCCGCAGCGCTCGCGGGCGGAATTTGCGCGCGCCATGATTGAAGACTTGCGCTGGTTGGGAATTCGCTGGAGTGAGGGGTCGGATTGTGGCGGGCCGTATGGCGCTTACTCGCAGAGCGAGCGCCGGGCGTACTATCTGGAGGCTTGGCGGCGGCTGCGGGATGGCGGGTTTCTGTATCCGTGCATTTGTTCGCGCAAGGATCTGGCGCAGTCGGCGAGCGCTCCGAATGATACGGACGATGAGCTGGTGTATCCGGGAACCTGCCGCGCCCGGAAAGATGTGGCCGAGTTCATGGAGCCTGCGGGCGTGAACTGGCGGTTCCACGTTCGCGACGGCGAGGTGGTTGAGTTTGCGGATCTGAATCTGGGCCGGCAGTGCTACGTCGCGGGCAGTGATTTCGGCGATTTCCTGGTCTGGCGGCGCGACGATGTTCCCGCTTACCAACTCGCGGTCGTGGTCGATGATGTGGCGATGCGGATCACGGAAGTCGTACGGGGCGCGGATTTACTGAAGTCGACAGCGCGGCAACTGCTGTTGATGCGTGCGCTTGGGGTTACCGCTCCCGATTACTTCCATTGCGAACTGGTGCGGGACGCCGCTGGAGTGCGGCTGTCAAAACGGCACGATGCGCTGAGCATCCGGCATTTGCGCGAAAGCGGGATGACGGCGGAGAAGGTCCTGGAGATGGCCGGTTGGCCATGATGGTGTGGCACTTTCGTTTCGCGCACGAGTTACATGGGTTAGCAACATATCGCAGCGAACGGGGTTAGCATTGGTAGTTGAAAGAACGGTTCAGCACGGGCGGGTGGGAGAAGCTTATGCACCGAATGTTCTTGAAGATTGCGGCAATCGCGCTGTTGACGACTTCGGCCGCCTATGGGCAGTCGCTGGGCGACGTTGCACGCGAGAACTGGGAGAAGCAGAACGCCAACGATGCATCAGCCACGGCGAAGCCGAAGGTGATTACGAACAAGGACCTTCCGAAGGATTCGGACGCGAACCAGTCGCCGCCGGAGGCACAGTCAGAAGCGAGCGCGGCGAGCAGCGAGGCCGCTGACTATCGTTCCGCCCAGCAACGCCTGGCGGAACAACGCGCGGCTGAGCAATGGAAGAGACAGATCCTCGCGCAAGAAAACAAGATGGCGAACCTCCAGGCGCGGATCGACCAGCTCAATGCGTCGATTCGTTCCGCGAACGGAAGCGTCCAATACGAAGGACCGTCCAACCGGCATCAGGCGCGGCAACTGCAGCGTGTGGCGCAAATCCAGCTGCAACTCGATGAGCAGAAGCGGAAGCTCGACCAGATGCAGGATGCGGCGCGCCATGCCGGCATGCACACCGCAGTGTACGATCCGTAGTCAGTTCCCAGTTCTCAGTTGCGGCTTCCGAAAGTATTGGCTTCGAGCAAACAACACATTTTCTCCGCGAACTGGGCCATTTTGGCACTCTTCGGCTGCCAGACCCCCATTTTATGCCGAGTTTCAAGGGGGTACCTTACTGGGAACCGCATTAAATCTGCATAAAATGCTACTTTTCCACAGCGTAGTGCGTTATCATGCGCTGGATACACGCAAATTTGTCTGTTCCTGAAGGAGGAATTCATGGCTTCTGGTATGACCAAGACTCAACTCACCCGCCACCTGGCCGAGAAGCTCGGCTCCAACAACAAGACTGCCGCAACTTTTCTGGAGCACCTGGCAGACGTAGCGATTAAAGAGACGAAGAAGAACGGTGTGTTTGTTGTGCCCGGCCTCGGCCGCCTGGTGAAGGCGCATCGCAAGGCCCGCATGGGACGCAACCCGCAGACCGGCGAACCGATTCAGATCAAGGCGAAGACGGTGGTAAAGTTCCGCGTGGCGAAAGCCGCGAAGGACGCGATCGCGCCGAAGAAGTAAATTTCGCGGACAAGAGTGTCCGCGCCACATAATCAAGAGGGCCGGCTTCGGAGCCGGCCTTTTTTGGTTATTCGACTTCCTCATTCCGAGCTTAAGCGAAAGCTTTAACCGCGGAGAGCGCTGAGAACGCGGAGCAAGACAAAAATGAAAGCGCAAAACCTGCTGCCCGAAGTGCTTCTCACTCGAGCACTTCGGGTTCTGCGTATAAATACAGAAACAAGAAATTCTCCGCGAACTCTGCGTCCTCTGCGGTTGAAGCTTTCGCTTTGCTCCGGGCCGGAATGATGAAGTCTGGTGAAAGCTGAGGGCGGGCCGTCCTACCTGGTTCTTGCTCATTCATCACAAATCAGGCGTCGAACGCTCACAGACTTCGACGACAGGTCTAAGGCTATACTGCCGAAGAATGCCCAAAGCTGGTCCAAACCTGGCGGAAGCGCTGCGACGGTATTGGGGATACCACGAGTTTCGCCCCAAGCAGGAGAATGTTATCCGGAGTTTGCTGGCCGCGCACGACACTTGTGTGGTGATGCCGACTGGAGGCGGGAAGTCGCTGTGCTACCAGCTTCCGGCGGTGGTTTCGGGGAAGACGGTGGTGGTGGTTTCTCCGCTGATCGCGCTGATGCAGGACCAGGCGGCGCAACTGGCGCAGATGGGCATTCCGGCGGCGGCGATCAACAGCTTTCAGAGTGCGGCGGAACGACGGCAGGTGATGGAGAAAGCGACGAGAGGGGAATATCGGCTGCTTTATCTTTCGCCGGAGCGGCTGGCCGCTGAAAATACTTTCGATTGGCTCAGCAAGGTGCCGGTAGGTTTCTTTGCGGTGGACGAGGCGCATTGCATTTCAGAGTGGGGGCATGAGTTTCGACCGGACTACCGGCAGTTGAGCCGTTTGCGCACGAGCTTTCCGCAGCTCCCGATTGCGGCGTTCACGGCCAGCGCGACGCGGCAGGTGCGGCACGACATTCTGAAGCAGTTGCAGATGCGCGACCCGGATCTTTACATTGCCAGCTTCCATCGCCAGAATTTGAGCTACGTGGTGCATGAGTGCGAAGCGCGAACTCAGATGGAATTGCTCGGCCGCGCTTTGCGGCACTACGCGGGAGAGAGCGTGATCGTGTATTCGCCCACGATTCGCCGGGTGGAGGAGACAGTGGAATATCTGGAGGAGAGCGGGATGTTGGCGATTCCTTATCACGCGAAGATGGAAGCGTCCATGCGACGGCAGAACCAGGAACGATGGATGTCGGACGAAGTGCGGGTGCTGGTGGGAACGATCGCGTTCGGCCTCGGCATCAACAAGCCCGCGGTACGGGCGGTGATTCACCTGTCGCTGCCGAAGTCAATTGAGCAGTATTACCAGGAGGCTGGCCGCGCGGGGCGAGATGGGCGTCCCGCGGACTGTGTACTGCTCTGGCAGAAGCGGGACCACATTCTGCTGGATTTCTTCATTGGAAAGATTTCGGATGATGCGGAGCGCGAGCGGTCAATCGAGCGGAAACGCGTGATCAGCCGGTTCGCGGATTCTCACGGCTGCCGCCACCGGCAGATTTGTCTGCACTTCGGCGAGACTCCGAAATGGGAGAGCTGCGGGAGCTGCGACAATTGCGGCGCCAAGCCGGAGTGGTTGAAAGAGAAGGTGAGTGCCACGCCGAAGTTTGCGGCGCGAGATAGATCTTTTTCACCCACGTCTTTCCCGTCCACTTTTAGATCGCTGCCTCCGTCCGAACAACGGCCTGTGCGCGAGTCGGTGCCGGCGGAAGCTGATCCGGTACTGGCAGAGTATCTACGCGAATGGCGGCGAAATATGGCGCGGGAGAACAAAGTGCCCGCGTACATTATTCTGCACGACAGCACGCTGGAGGAGCTGTGCCGCCGGCGTCCCGCCAATTTCGCGGAGTTAAAGCAGGTAACGGGCATTGGCGAAAAAAAGGCAGATGTGTACGGCGCGGAAATTCTGCAGGCTTTGCGAAACTTTGGCGATGGAGTACGCGCCGCGCCGACGGCGGCCAGGGAGCCGGCTCCCGCGGAACAGACGCTTCGGCTTTTGCACGAGGGCCGCAGCTTCGAGGAGATTGCCCGCATTCGGGCGCGACAGGTCTCGACCGTCGTTTGCACGGTGGCGAGCCTGATCGAGACCGGGCAGGTGAAATTGGATCCGAAGTGGATCTCTCCCGACGCGCAGCCCCTGATTGAGGCGGCTTGCCTGAAGCAGGGGGTCGAGAGGCTGAAAGACATTAAGGAAGCGGTGCCTGCTTATGTCAGCTTCGACGACATACGGCTGGTGGTGGCGCATCTGCGAGCGGAGAACCGGGTGCGGGCGAAGACGGCGTAGCCCTGTGCAGTCCGCTATTTAATTCGCAGCATAAATACATACTGTCATCCTGAGCGAAGCGAAGGACCTATGCATTGCGGCGCGGTTAAATACATAGGTCCTTCGCTTCGCTCAGGATGACAACTCAAACTTACGTAGCGAATTCGCCAGGCATCAAGCTACACGCCTTTGGCGGCGGGGTCCCAGATCAGTTTGTGGATTTGCAGGCTAAGCCGCGCGGGAATGTTGTCGGCGAGGATCCATTGCGCGAGCTGTTGCGGATCGAGTTGGCAGTGCGAAGTGTCTCGCGAGCCGGAGGCGGCTTTTTCGAACGCGGGCGAAAATAAAATGGCGTGAACGCGCTCGGCCAGCCCGTGATTCAGGACGAAGTCGCGGGCGAATTCGTAGTCAGTGCGGTCGGTCAAGACGAATTTGAGTTCATCGTGAGGCTGGAGCGCTTCCAGATTCTCGACTGCGAAAGTGTTTGGTTCGCCGGAGTGCGGACACTTCACGTCGACGATCTTGACGACTTGTTTCGGGACCCGCGCCAGGGGGCGTTCGCCGCTGGTCTCAAGCAACACCTGATAGTCAGCGTCTAGAAGTTGCTCCATCAGCGGGACGACTTCGCGCTCCTGCAACATCGGTTCGCCGCCGGTGATCTCGACCAGTCCGCCGCCGACGCTCAGACCGGCGACTTCGCCGAGCACTTCTTGCAGCGTCATCTTTTGCCCGCCGTGGAAACTGAACTCACTGTCGCACCAGGAGCAGCGCAGGTTGCATCCGGTCAGACGCACGAAGACGCAGGGCAGGCCGGAATACGTCGATTCGCCCTGGAGCGATTTGTAAATTTCGGTAATCTGCATGGAAGCTAAGGATCGGGTCATCGGGCCATCGGATGATCGAAATTCAAAGACAGAGCATTTGCAACTCAGATCACCCGATGGCCTGATGACCCGATCACCCGATCAATTCACTCGCTGTAGCGCGCGGTCGTGGTATCGGTCTCAAACACCGTGACGTCCTTCACCCGCACTCGCCCGTTGGTTGCGCTGCTTAAGCGGAGGTTGGTTTCGTCGTAGAAATATTTCGCGAGATTCTCGGCTGAGGGATTGAGGACGGTGAAGGGCTCGATGTCGTTGATCATCTGGTGGTCGAGACGGTCAATGGCGTGCTTCATAACGTCTTTCAGGTCCTTGAAATCGAGCAGCAGGCCGGCGTTGTCGAGTTCGGCGCCGGCGAGGGTCACACGAATCTTGTAATTGTGGCCGTGCGGGTTCTCGCACTTGCCCTTGTAGTTGCGCAGGTAGTGCCCTGCCGCGAATGTGTCTTCGACTGTGACTTCGTACATGAATCTAGCTAGCCTCGGCTGTGACCTGCGTCCGTTTTATTGTACCTTTTGAGAGCCTCGGAGACACGGCGGTGTACTCGTCCAGTAGATTAGCGACACTTTCATTCCTTCCCTTGAGATGAGGCATGCCGCAGGAATTGCTGTGGGGTCAAGTAGCCGAGGGAAGGATGAGGGCGAACGGTGTTGTAGATCTTTTCCAATCTATACCTAGGGACGTGCTAGACTTCCAATATGCCAACCCTATACGTGGAGAACGTGCCCAAGGATCTCTACGAAGCCCTGCGCGCCCGCGCCCGCAAGAACCGCAGTTCCATTGCCGCCGAGGTCATCTCTCTGCTGAAAGACACCGTGCCCACCGCAGCGGAACTAAAGCGACGCCGTCAGTTCTATGACGATTTGGCGGAGCTCCGCTCCCACAAGCCTCTCGGAAAGGGTCCGTTCCCCTCTGCCGAAGAGACGATCCGCGAGGACCGTGAGCGGTGAAGACCTTCGTCGTGGACGCCAGTGTCGGTGCGAAGTGGGCGTCACCCGCGATCATCGAGCCTCTCGCAGATCGCGCCGACCGCTTTCTTCGCGCTTACGTGGCCGGCTCGGTTCAAGTCATGGTTCCGGACTTGTTCTGGCTCGAGATCGGCAACTTCCTTTGGAAAGCGGCGAAGCGTGGCGAGATCACCTCCGTATTGGCTCGGCGTGGTCTGGAAGCGATGCTCAACCGCGACTTTCCTACCGTGCCGAGCCGCGCCGTTCTGCCCGAAGCCCTTAAGATTGCTGTCGATTTTGGCAGAACCGTCTACGACAGCACCTACGTCGCGCTGGCGGTAGCAACGCGGACTGAACTCATTACCGCCGACGAGCGCCTGGTGAACGCCCTCGGAACCCGCTTCCCCGTCCGCTGGCTGGGAGTTTTCTAACCGGATCCTCGAATCCAAATTCGCACCGCAGTCATCTCCGCTATGGCTCGGCCTCTGCGCTATACTGATGCACTGGCGATGGAGTTCGCCGTTAACCGCCCTTCGGCTGATAACTCCTACAGAACTTTTGCAGGAGGACTCCGTCGTGAACTATTTGTGGATCGCGCTCGGTGCCGTTGTCGGAGCCAGCGCCCGCTACTTCCTGAGCACTCTCATCGCTCGCGATTTCTCATCCGCGTTCCCCTACGGCACGCTGCTGATCAACATCACCGGCAGCCTCGTCCTCGGATTCTTTCTCGCCTTCTCGACCGACCGCGCGCTGCTCGATCCGCGCTGGCGCCTGCTGGTCGCCATCGGCTTCTGCGGCTCGTACACCACTTTCTCCAGCTACGCCTTCGAAAGCTTCGCGCTGATGGAGCAGGGGCAATGGCTCCTGACCGGCATCAACATCGTAGCCAGCAACGCGCTCTGCCTCGCCGCCGTTTTGGCTGGCGCCGCACTCGCCCGGGGGTTGTAAAATGGCAGCCGGCGTCGTTATGGCCGTTCAAGTCACCATCTATCTCACCGAAGGCGATTCCTGGCACCACCGCCCGCTGCATCTGGAAATCCTGAAATACCTGCGCGAAGAAAATTCCTTCGGAGCCGTCGCCTTCCACGCCGTAGCCGGATTCCTCGGACGAGGCAAAGTCCACACCGCTCACCTCGTCGAAGCCGGAGGCGAGTTGCCTGTCGTGATCTCCTTCGTCGATACCGACGAGCACGTCAACCGCGTGCTCCCCAAGCTGCGCGAAATGGCCGCTCACCGGCTGATCGTGCGGGAGAATGTGGTGATCGAGCAGGGCAGTTTGGACTGACGGTGCTGGTTCAGTTTGAATGTGCTTCCCCTTGCGCCAGTTCTGAATTCATGGCATGGTTGGCTTATGCCGAAGAAGGATGTTATGCAGAGCGCCCCCGTGAGTGTAGTGACACAAAGGGAAACCGGCCAAGAAATTCACAGTTTCAGAAAACGCAGTGCAGCGCTATGATTGCTGCTCTCATCTAACTTAATCGAAGGGAAGTTTATGGCTGATCGTAAGCAGTTTCAGAATGTCACGGCACCGGACCCAGAATTGATGCGCCTCCTGGCGGCGTCTCGCAATATACCCGTGACCGAGGACGAATTGCGCGAGCAAAGGATCAGTTTTGCTTTCGGGAATGCTCCCGATTCGGAGCTTATTACCAAAGACAGCGTGCGGTTTGCGTCGAAACACATAAGGCTGTTGCCCTAAATGGAGTCTGATTTCAGGCCCCCAGGCCCCCATTTCTGTGTCCGTTCGAGAAAAAGACGATCCCGAGCTTTATGCAAAAATCCAAGAGCAAAATCTCTTGCGGCAGTATGACTTGTTGTCTAACTGCATTGAAATTGGCTTAAAAAAGGGCATCGAATTCTTCGATAAATACACTCTGTGGGCTCTAAATTATGCGGCTGTCTCGAACATTTCCCAGTTTGGGGGACGTTACCGCGAGGAGCCGATCTATGTGGGGAATCACTTTCCTCCCCACTTTGACGACGTTCCTAATCAGATGGATCGGTTTTTTTCTGTCGTCCACGAAAACTGGGCAATTCTGGACCATCCAACCGTACTTCCGGCATATGCGCTGTGGAGGCTCAATTGGATTCACCCATTCGTCGAAGGCAATGGAAGAACTGCAAGGGCCGCCTGCTATTACCTGATTTGCTTGAAGCAGGGACGATTGCTGCCGGGAAAGAAAATTGTGCCCGAACGGATCAGAGAAAATCGAAAGCCATATTATGCTGCGTTGCAAGCCGCCGATAGGGCCTGGGATCAGGGCCACTTTGATGTTTCCGTGCTGGCGGATTATCTTGCCGGACTACTCAAAGACCAACTGGCTGAATGAGCGCCTAGTTCCTACTTTCAAACTGAACCAGTGCCAGACTGGGCTGCCCTTATCCTGCTACACCGTAATGAACGCTTCCGCTCCTCAAAAGACCCCGACGAGGTCAAGAAGCTCGGGGATGAATTAGGTCGGTTCGCCTTCGGTAGGTGAGGTCTCACTTCATCCCCAGCGCCCGCAGCACCCCCTCATCCGCCACCGCCTTCCCATCTTTCTTCGTGACCACGCCAAACGATCCCGAGTAGTCCCACATCGCCCACCCAATTCCGTTGCGATCGAGCGCCGTCCGCACATCGTGCAGCCACGCCGCCCAGTCCTCGGGATTGGAATACTCCCGATACACGCCAAATTCGTTGCACACCAGCGGAACCCCGCGACGCCGCGCCCACTCCGCCGCTTGCTTCATTTCGGATTCAATGCGGGCCGCATCCCAGTGATCGCGCCCATAGCGGATCACCTGCAGCCGGTCGACTTCATCCGGCACCAGCGCCGCCACGCGCTCCGCCGAATCCGGACTTGACGGATACCTCAAGCCGCGCAGGAAGTGCCAGTAATACGCGCTCCAAGTTGCGCCCTGATGCGTGAAGATGTGCGGCTCATAGAAATGAAAGTTGTAGATGACATTCGGATCGTGCAGCGGCTCCTGAAAAACGAGGTCATCGTCGTCCGACCAGCGCGCGCCCGCCGCTATGATCGTGTGAGCAGGCGCGCCCTCCCGGATCGCTGCCGCCAACTTCACTTGCACACCCAGCCACCGATAGCGGTCCGTGAACTCCGGCTCATTCAGAATTTCCAGAAACACTCGGTCCGCGTCCCACGTCGAGTAATGTTCGGCCAGCGCTCGCCAGAAATCGGCGAACTGCTCGACAAACTCGTCGTCCTTCGCCAGCCGCGCCTTGAAGTCGCTCTCCGGATGCAGGTCGATTACAACCGCCAGCCCGTGGTCGAGGATCATCTTCACCGCCGCATCCAGAGAGCCCAGATACTCCGTCGGAATCTTATTGGGCTCGCGCGCCGTAAACATCGGCTGCGGATTCACGCTCAACCGCACGTGATCGAAGCCCATCGACTTGATCAGCGCGATGTCCTCGGCGGTCGTCCAGGCCTGAAAATGTTCCGGCGTGTAGCCGCGCTTGTCATACACCTGCGCGAACCACTCACTGGCGTTGATTCCCCGCCTCAATTTTTCAGCCCGCGCAAAAGCCAGCGAGGCTTTGGCGCTCGCGGCGCCGCCAGTCTGCGCCGCCGCACTACCTGCCAGCAGACCTGACAACAAGATGAACGCAACCTGTAATTTCACTCGACCCATCTTTACTCGACTCATTGCCGGCAATCCCTTCTGCATTGGTACACTGAATGCCACAGACTAGCCCATGCTTCCCTGCCAGCGCCATCTCTTCGAGATCCCCGACGACGTCGCCTACCTGAACTGCGCCTACATGTCGCCGCTGATGAAGCCGGCACTGGAAGCCGGAACCGCGGGGCTTGCCCGCAAAGCGCACCCGTGGGAACTGACTCCCGACAAATTTTTTGCGGGCTCAGACGAGTTCCGCACGACCGCCGCGCAGCTACTCAACTGCTCGGCCGACTGCATCGCCATCGTTCCCTCTGCCAGTTACGGCATCGCGACCGCCGCGCGAAATTTGCCGGTCAAAAAAGGCCAGAGTATTCTCGTGCTCGCAGAGCAGTTCCCGTCCAACTACTATCCGTGGCAGCGTCTGGCGGAAGAAACCGGCGCTTCGCTGAAAATCGTCGTCTGGCCGGAAGATCACGACTGGACCGCCGCCGTTCTGAATTCCCTCACCGACGATGTGGCGATTGCCGCACTCCCGCACGTGCAGTGGACCAGCGGCGGAAGACTCGATCTCGTCCGCATCGGCGAAGCTTGCCGCAAGATCGGCGCCGCGCTCGTTCTCGATCTCACCCAGTCGCTCGGCGCGTTACCCTTCAGCGTGCGCGACGTGCAGCCGGATTTTGCCGTCGCCGCCAGCTACAAATGGCTGCTCGGGCCCTATTCCATCGGGCTTCTCTATGTCGCTCCAAAATGGCAGGGCGGAATACCGCTGGAAGAGAATTGGATTCAGCGCGCCAACGCTCGCGATTTCGCCAGCCTCATCCTCTACACGGAAAATTACGACGCGGGCGCGCGGCGTTTCGACATGGGCGAGCGCTCCAATTTCGCGTTGCTGCCTGCCGCGGTGCGCGCTATGAAGCAGTTGCTGGAGTGGGAAGTCGCGCAGATCTCCGAGACGGCCGGCGCGCTCAATCGTCAACTGGCAACCGCCGCGGCGGACATGGGATTTTCCGCGCCCGCCGAACCGTTACGCGCGCCTCACTACCTGGCCCTGCGGAGGAAAGGGGCGATTCCGAAGGAACTTCCCGAAGTGCTCGCGAGAGAGAAAGTATTCGTCAGCGTCCGTGGAAGTTCGATTCGCGTGACGCCACACGTCTACAACACGGCCGAGGACTGCGAGCGGCTCATCGCATGTCTGCGCCGCATCGCCGCTGCAAAAACTACTGCTTGAGAACTACTGTTTGAGAGCCGTGGCTCGCCGCTGCGCCAGCGATGCTGCTTCGGTGGCCGGATTTTCTTTCGTCACCTGATCGTAAATCTTCTTGGCCTCGTCTGGCTTCTGCCGCGACTCGTAGAACCCGGCGAGTTCGAGCTGCGCCGTCGCCTTGCTGACGACGAGCGTAGGCTTATCGATCAACTGCTTATAAAGATCGACCGCCTGCGTGTCCTTATTCTCCGCGCGATAAACGGAAGCCAGCGCGAACTTGCCCAATGCCGCAAGATCGGCGTTCGAAGAGCCGGCCGCCTCCTGCAGACTGCGCTCCGCTGCCGTGTTATCGCCAAGCTGTGCCGAGGCCAATCCCACAAAATAGCGCGCCATGTCGGCAGTGTGGGTGTGCGGATACTTATCGACGATGGCCTGGAACTGTTTGCGCGCTGCGGTGCCGCGTTCCTGCGGCGACGCGAAGCTCTCGAACCCCGGTTGCGCTGGCACGCCTGCCGGACGCACCGGCGTTTCAAAGGTGCGGACCGCCGTCGAAAGCTCGGCGCTCGCCTTTTCGTCCTGCGAGTTGACGTAGTACCAGCCGCCAAATGCGATCGCTCCGATGACGACAACCGCAATCGCAGCGGCAATGAGTTTCGACTGGTGCTCCGCGCTCCAGTGGACGGTCTTCTCCGCTGCCTCGATCGTGATCTTGCTGAAGCGGTCTTGTTTCAGTTGATGCCGGGTTTCTGCGCGCACGGGCTTCCTTCTTCGCTTAAGGGTAGGCTGACAATTCTTCAGTCTAACAGGCCGATTTCGAGAGCGTCAAAGCGCTCGCTTCGGATCCGTCCGGTAGTTCCAGAACCCGGCCATCTTCTCCTGCAGAACGTGAAAGGGAGCCTCGCGTGCTTCCGGGGCAGATCCCGTCGCTCCGTCTTCACGGACGGCATCTTCGCGCACCGCATCTTCGACCAGGTGGTGCAAGGGGGTACAGACCGGGGACATACTTTACAAAACGGACGGGGAGATGGTTTACAGTTTGGCCCGCGAAGCCCGAGTTTTTCCGCGGCCTGTTAATAGTCGCCTTTTAATAATCGATGATGCGCTTGGCGTGCAGTTGCTCCAGAAATACCTGGACATCGGCGCGGATCTTGCCCTTCGGCGCCAGCATGAACTGCGCTTCCAGCTTCTGCACAATTTCGGCCAGCGAGAAATGGCCGTCGCAGAGTTCGAGGATGATACGGCCCGTTCCTTCCACGCGGATCGCGCCTTCCGGGAAGAGCACGACCGGCGCTTCGGTAGTTCCGCCCCAGCGGTATCCCGCCGCAAACTTCGGAACGCTCGCATCGACAAGCTCAGCCACGATTCCCCTCACTATGTTTCGCCTCGATTCGGAAAGCGCCCGGCGGCGGCCAGCCCGGCTCGACATAAGCGAAATAGAGCGCGTCGAGTTGCGCCCAAAGAATGTCACACTTGTCGCGCAATGCCTGGATGACGCGCTCCTGCTCTGCGCGCGTAGCGGCGTGGTCGAACACGTTAGGATGTCTCGGAACTGTACACAAGGGTGTCCGCGCCAAACTTTTATTGAGCGGTTTCGAGCAGGCCCTTCTCGGCTTTTTCCTGGCACGCGATGCAGTGGCGAGTCCAGGGCACGGCTTCGAGGCGCTTGGCGTTGATCTCTTTGCCGCAGGAGACGCATTCTCCGAAGCTGCCTTCGCGGATGCGGGCGAGAGCGCTATCGACCATGTTGAGCAATTGGCGGTCGTTGTTGGTCTGGCTGAAAAGGAATTCCTTGTTGTAGGAACTGGCGGCGCGGTCAGCGACGTCCTGAGTGGCCTCATCGTCAACGGTACGACCGTCCTGCTGATTGCGGGTAACCATGTGGCGCAGTTCCTGCTGCCGGGTTTCCAGTCTTTTTTTGAACGTCTCTAGTTTCTTCTTATCCATGATCGCTGCCTGCCGTGAAGCCGAAGTCGCGCCTCACGGGACCCCATTCCACGTGAAGTCGAACAAGTATCGTAAGCGCGAGAGAGATCGGGCGTCAACTGGAGGGAAGGCGATAGAAGTCAGAAGTCTGCAATCTTACTTCTGACTTCAATCCCTATCGCGGCAGCACGTCGGGCATGCTGGCGAGTGCGTATCCCATGACTGCCATAGCGGCGGCGTTTTCTCTCAGTTCCCGCGGATCGACCTTGTCGAGCGTATCGGCGGCGGTGTGGTGGCAGTCGAAATATTTGCGGCCGTCCTGGATGATCCCGATGCCGGGGACGCCAGCTTCCACTAGTGGATCAATGTCGGAGCCGGGGCTGTGTGGAGTCGAGCGGAAAACCGTCGAGCCGACAGGACGCAGGATGTCGAGCAGCGGCTGCAACCGAGCGATGGCAGCGGGCGGCATCTTCATATAGAAGCCGAGTGGGTGGCCAGCTCCGGCGTCGCTCTCGATGGCGGCGATGTGGTTCGAAAATTCCGCGACGTGAGTTTTGGCATAAGCCTTGTTTCCGCCGCCTCCATTTTCCTCGTCCATCCAGGCGATGACGCGCAGCGTCCGGCGCGGACGGATATGCAGCCGCTGCAGAAGTTCGGCGGTAGCCATGGAGATGACGACACCCGCGCCGTCGTCGATGGCGCCGCGACCGAGGTCCCAGGAATCGAGGTGACCGGAGACGACAACGATCTGCTCGGGATGCTCGCTTCCCTTCAGGTCGGCGACGACGTTGTAGCCGGTGACGTCGGGAAGGCTTTGCGGAGTGAGCGTGAGGGTCATGCGGACGCGGCCCTGGGCGGCGAGGTGCTCGACCAGGTCGGCATCTTCCGCGGCGAGAGCGGCGGCGGGAATTCCGGCGGGAACGCTGTAACCGGTGTGCGGCAGGCGATAGTCGGCTCCTCCGACGGAACGGATGAGAGAAGCGACGGCACCAAGTTCAGCGGCAGCTTTGGCGCCGCGTCCACGATAGACAACGGCTTCGCCGTAAGCTTCGAATGCCATGCCAGCGAGGGCTTTGCGCTCGTCGTAAGGAACGTTGAAGAGGACAATTCTGCCGGCAACTTTTTCGTGGCCGAGCGCGGTGAGTTCGTCGAAGTTGTGGACTACGACCACGTCCGCGGTGATGCCTTCGGCGGGAGTCGCAGAACTGCCGCTGATGGTGGCGAGAACAATTCGCTGGGTTGTTTCCGGCGCCTGGCCGGGATATTCGACGAGCTGGGCTTTTTCTTCACCGCGAATCCAGTGGGAGACCAGCGCTGGCTCAAGGTGAACGTCGAGGCCGAGTTTGCGCATCTCGGCGGCCACGTATTCGGCGGCGGCCTGAGCTTGCGGCGATCCGGCGGGGCGTGGACCGATGTTCTCGGTCAGGTGCTCGAGCTGATGCCAGGCGTAGTCGCTGGTGAGAGCGGCATCGCGCAGGGCTTGCAATTGATCGCGCAATTCTTTGGGGAAGGTGGGTGCCGGCGGCGGAGTTTGTGACCACGCGGCGAAACTGGCGGAGAGCAGGAGCGCGTAGATCGGAGTCAGGGTTTTCACGCTGAGCATTCTCATTCTGGAAACTCTCATTCCCGTAGAGACGGGGCAAGCCCCGTCTCTACATGCGGAAGAACTTACGGCATCGCTAAAGCGATGCCCTGATACGAAGCCCAAATTTTTTCCGCAGCCTGTCACGGCTTATTCGCGGCGTGACCTAGCGCGGGCGCGGGGTACTCGGGAAGTTTCTGCTTGGCGGCTTGCGAGCGCTTGACCTGGAGTTCGTCGAACAGAAGCGCTGGGCTGGCGACGCTGAACCAGACGGGCTCCGAGCGGTCCTCGACAGCGGGCACGGTTCCGGCGGCGATGAGATCGCTGCGCAGGGAGCGAACGTCGAGATCTCCGAAGACGGCGCCGCGAACGAGTTCTTCATGCGCGTCTTTAGTCCATATCCGATAGAGGAGCCGGGGTTCGAGCCCCGACCCCATGGTTTCCACGTAGAGTCCGTAGGGCAGGTCGCGCTTCTTACAGAGGTCGATCAACTTTGTTTTGAGGCCGGCATCCGGCTGGGGATCGGTCGATTGCAGAACGAGATTGCCGGGATGAGGCGCAGGCGCGGCGGTGGCGGCGGCGCGACCGTGACCGTTCGAAGCGGGGAAGTCGCGAATGGGCTGGCGTCCGATGAGGTAGGAGACGAGTTGTCCCTTCTCGATGAGGGAGACGCGCTGGGCTTTCACGCCCTCGTCATCGAGAGTGTAGTTGCCGAACAGGGGCTGGCCGGAAATGGTGGCGATCGTCGGGTCGTCGAACACATTGATGAAATCGGGCAGCACGCGGGATTTGTAGCTGCTGGACCATTTCCCCGTGGTGCGGGCGTTTTCGCCGAGCTGGGGCTTTCTGCCGAGAACATTCGGCTCCACCAGTTCGGTGACGACGGTCGAGGCAGCGTCGTTCGAAAACAGAACCGGGCCGCGGTATTCCTCGTCGACGACGGGGGCGTCACGCAACAACTTCAGCGTGTCGAGGATTCGGGCCGTGGTCTTGAGAAATTCTTCGCGGGTGGGGATCTCTTTAAGATCGTTGCCCTGGTCGGCGTGCGAGCGTTGCAGCAACATGCCGTCGGCAGCCTGAGTTGAGCCGGCAATCGAGATGACGTAGTGCGTGTGCCCGGAGCGGGCAACCGTGCCCTCGGAGTTCAGGAAGTAACGGTTCTCGACGGTGAAACGCAGCGCGGATTCGAAGTTCTCCAGTTCTTTGTCGGTGCGATATTGGGCAGAAGCCTCTTCGAGAAGATGAGTCCATGAAGTGAAGTCGGGCGAAGAAAAACGCGCGAGCGGCTCAACGGCTTCGACGGGCGAGGCTTTGGCGAAATCGTCAACGGGCTCATCGACTTTCAACTGCTTCAGGGCAGCTTGCTTGGCGGAGAGCGCCTCGCTGGCGGCCTTGTAAGCGCGATCGGTGGCGAGCCAGATGCGGTGGCGGATCGCGAAGACATCATCATCGGATGGAACGAGGTCGATGGCGCCTTCTCCGGTGCCGAAGAAACTGTCCTGCTTGTAGTCGCCGACGCGGACGACGACGCGCAAGAGGCGACCGTGATTGTGTTGCTGGCTGCGCAGAGCGCCGAAAACGGCGCTCGCTTCGAACTGGTCGATCTCGGTGACGCGGTATTCGATGTAATACGGCGCCGGCACGTTCTCGAGTTTCAGCTTGGCTTTGGAGCGCTCCATTTCTTCGCGAAGAGCGCGGAGGACGACATCGCCGGAAGCGGGATTGGCGGCGCGGGCGAAAGTTGACACCGCACAGGTCAGGATCAAGCATGAGATCACTGCAAACAGCAGACTAGGGAAGCAAGCGATTCTCGAGAATCCAGCCCCGGAGGGGCGACCGAACTTAGCCCAGCGCTTCAGCGCTGGGGAAGGTGGAACAAATGATTCAAGTCCCGGAGGGACGACCGAGTCCTCACGCGGACTCTGAAGCGCTGCGCCACCCGACATCAAGCGTGAGATTGATAAAACGTGGCTAATCATTGCTTGCCTCCCTTGTCGGCGGTTGCGCCGGGCGGGGGCGGAAGAATAGGAGGGCGCGTGTCGCCGTACTTTCGTTTCTGGACTTCCATCTCGGAAAACAGCATGGCTGGAGCCGCCGCGGATACAGCAACGCTCCCGGATTCGGCTCCGCAAATGCCGTTGAAGACGCTGGTGGTGTCTCCGGTGGCGGCGATCTGCGTCAACACGGTGAGTGGTGTGCCGACGATGTCGACACCGCGGACGAGTTCATCGGGACGCCCATCCGCATAGACGCGCCAGACCATAACGGGCAACACTTGGAACGCTTGCGGTAGATCGCGCGAGGTTAGGGTGAATCCGCCCTGGATGTCTTCGAAGTAGAGGCCGTAGGGCTTTCCCTGCTTCTTGATTTCTTCGATGAAGCGGGAGCGCAGTTGCGCGTCGGGAATCGTTTTCGAAGAAGTAACGATCAGATTGCCCTGGCGGCCCACGGGCATCAGTCCGGACTGGGCGCGGCCGTGCCCGTTCGAGTTGCTGAAGTTCTTCACCGGCAACCGTCCCATCAGAAAATTCTTCAGGATGCCGTCCTTGACCACCTCGACGCGCGAGGCGGGAATGCCTTCGTCGTCGAAGCGATAGAAGCCCGAAAGTTCCATGCCGGCGATGGTGCGCAGCGTGGGATCGTCGGTGACACTGAGGAACTCGGGCAAGATTTTCTCGTTGACCTTTTTGGTAAAGGTCTGGCCTTCGTCGCGGCCGCGCTGGCGCTGTCCTTCGACGCGATGGCCGAGCACCTCATGAAAGAAAACGGCGGCGGCGCGGCCGGAGAGCAACGCGGGACCACTGTAGGGTTCGGCGAGCGGCGCCGCGCGCAACGCGCTCAAATCGTTGGCCATTTTTTTCACGCTCGCCGCCACTTCCGCTTCGGAGGGAAATTTTGCCGGGTCGGAAAACTGGAAGGTTTCGACGCGCATCAGTTGCATGCCGTCGTCGGCGCGGGTCTCGGCCTGGATCATGATGCGGAAGATGGCGTCGGCGGTGACGATCTTCGTGCCTTCGGTCGAGACCAGGTAACTGTGGCTCTTCTCGGCAAAAAGAAAAACTACGGACTCTTCGACCTGGGGATACCGGCGGAAGGAAGCGGAATAGCGGCGAGCGAGTTCTTCCCAGGCCTTCTGCTCGGGAAACGCAGCCGAAGGAGTTTTATCAATGTAAGTCGAGGGCTTCTCCTGGGAGAAGTCGGGCGAGTCGTCCTCGTCCTTGGCGCGGACGGCGGTCTTGGTCTTAACGTTGGTATAGGCTTGGCGGGCCTTGCGGTACTGCTCGTAGGTCAGCCTCCAGAGGACGCGGGCGATGGCGTCGGGGTCGTCCCGCTGCGGAAGCTGGCCGGAGGTAATGCCGGAGAAGCGTTCCTGGTCGTGGGTGTTATCGAGAGTGGGGGTGCCGATGCGCATGCTGACGTCGGCGGCGCGATGGCGGCTGCGAGTCGAGGTGAGGATGCCACCCTGGTCACTGAGGATGACCAGGGATTCGCCGTCGGTCACGTTGTAGCTGGCGAAGTAGGGGGCGGGATCCTGCTTGGCGAGCTCGGACTGGCCGCGATGCAGCTCCTTTTCCATGGTGGCGAGGAGGAGATCGTCGGGTGCGGTGAGAGGCTTTTGGGCGTTCAGCGGTTTCTGCCCAAGGAGGGCCACCAGTAACAGAAGAATGCGGAGGGAGACGACTTTTCTTGAGTTCATTGGAAACGGCGAGTGTACAGGACCGGGAGAAACAAAAAAAGCGGCCCCTTTCGGGGCCACCCTTTTCAAAGAGGCTAAGTGGCGGGAATCAGAGGAAACTTAGTTTGACGCCGCTCCCGGGGAGTGGAACGGACAGAGTGAGATGTCGAGAACATCGAGAGTGAAGTTGTTCCAACGGATGCGACCTCTTCAGTTGCCATGGGAATAAGCATTTGCGGAACCAAAATGGTAAGTGCGGGCGAGGGCGGGGCCCCATTTTGGGAACCTGTTCAAAATCAAGATTTTAGGGTGAATCTCTTAGGAGTAGATCGGGTGGCGGATCATCGGACAATGCGCGGCCGGATGCACAAAGCTGCACATTGGCAGAAATTCAGAACAGAAATTCCGGGCGGAAGTTCCACGTTCCCCGGAAAAAGCAAAACCCCCTCGAAAGGGGGCTTGGGACAAATCGGCAAACGCTTCTAGCTGTCGCTGGCGACGGTGCGCACCTTCCCGGGCAGGAAATGGTAGGGCGGCCAGGGACCGGTCACGACCAGCTGGCAATTCTTGAGTTGCTTGGCGGCCGTGTTGTAACGGTTCTGATATTTTTCGATCGACTTGGTGTCGATGAGGTGAGCGATATCGAGCAACATTCCGTCGGCATCGACCTTCTTGCAGCTGACTTCTTCCTCGATGGGGTTAAAGAGCTTGTGCACCTGGACGGAGAGGGCGCGGGCCTTGGTCTGGCGTTCGCGATCACGGGTCGCCTTCTCGCGGAGCTTGGTAAGGTACTCGCGGCCCACGGTATCGGGCAGGACAATCTCTTCCATGGCGCCGCGGAGAGAACCGTCGCGGACCATCAGTTTGATGCGCATTTCGGACTTGCCACGGAGCCGGGCCACGCTCTCACAGAAAGTGCGGCGGTTGGCTCGAACGGCTTGGCGGATGGCATCTTCGGTGTCGAAAATCGTTCCGAAGCGGAACGGTAGGACGGTGGCGGTTCGGAAGCTCTGGCTTACCACGCGGGCATGCTCAAGAACGGACTTTTCGTCGAGTTTGGAGGTCGCGCGGTCATATTCACTGACGATAACCGCGAATTCTCCGCTCGGGTAGCTCATGACGGGAGCGGAGTTCACACCCTGAATTCCATCTAGAACGAAGGGACGACGGGAGCGAACACCATTAGCAAGGGTTTGGTGTTCCGTGAGGCAGTACGCGTACCACGACATGCATTCTCTCCGAATTGCACCGGGGCCTTGACCGCCCCTTTAGATTTTCATTTAAAGCAGGGCTGCGTTTCTACCGGGAAGATTTGGTTTTTTGGGACAAGGTGAACGCAAAATGCTGCGTCCAAAACCATATTACTTCCGGCACGGGTTATTTGCAACCTTTCTTGTGATGATTGCATCGCCGAATTGTCTCAATTTGCTACGGCCATCCTGCGGCGGCCAGCAGGCTGTCGAAGAAATCAGTCACTTTATCGCAGCTGCGCGTACTCTGCCTTCGCTTCTTTTAGGATAGGAACGTCGGGGTCCGCATCTTTCCAGAGCGTGAGGAAATCTTTGTAGGCGGCGAGCGCCCGGACGCGGGCTGCGTCGGCATCGGCTCCCTGCGAGGTTCTCGACTCCAAAGCATTGGCGCGGGCCACTCCCAGATGCGCCAATGCTCCCGTCCAGCAGTTCCAGACGATGCCGCTGTGGTCGAGAATCTTCTGAAACTCGGCAGCAGCGGCATTGCCCTGCCCGGCTGCCAAGTATGCCTCTCCGCGTACATACACCGGATAGAGGCAGGAAATGTTCATGACGAACCCGATTTGCCCTAACTCGATGGGGGAAGCAGCTTGCAGATCATTCACGGCGGGAGCCGGGTTCTTTTTGTCCAGTGCCAATTGCGCCTGAATCGCAGGCAGCCAAAGCGACTGCATCTGGGTGTCCAGTGGGAAACGCTTTCCTAAGTCTTGGGCCAAGGACTCGGCTCGTGCCGCATCGCCCGCCATGGCAAACGCAAGTGCCGCTTCGCTCTCGACACCCTGAACCGCAGGAGCCAGTTTTAAAGCCTCTGCCGCTGACTGCCGCGCTTCCGCAGCAATGCCGTAAGCGGCTTCTCGCTGAGCAGCAATCGCCTGAAATATTGCTCCACTTTCCTTGCTGTCAGCCCGGATGGCGGAGTCCACAGCCCGCTTGGTCAGTTCACGTGCCTTGCCGAGATGACCGCCATACGCCTCGGTGTCAGATGCGAACGCAAGTTCATAGTTCTCATAGTCAGGCTTGCCTGCAAACCACTGTTGCTGTTCCGCCATCGCCGCGGAGTCAGCCCCGAGAAACGCAAGAGCGTAGAGAGCATTGTGGAGTATGTAATCATCCATTTTTCGCGCCTGCGCCTCGTGAATGATCTGCCGCGTTTCGTCGAAGCGTTGCAAGGCGAGGGTGTAGTTGGCGAGATTTCCGTACGAACTCCCCTCGTCCGGCGCAAGGCGCACGGCTTGCCTAGTGATCTCCGCGGCTTTCTCATACTGCCCCTGTAAGGCGAACACTATGCCCAAACTGTTGTACGCTGAGAACTGCCGTGGGTAGCTCTCGATCCGCTCCTGATATGTCTGGGCCGCTTTATCCAGTTCCCCGGTTACATTCCAATAGTAGCTGGCTGTGATCGCCAGCTTTTCCCGTTCGCTGGCATGTTCCCGCAATTGGAATGCTTTGGTGATGTACTCGCTGGCCCGCCCTACCTCGCCCAGACTGGAGTAGTCGTTGCCCACTGCCAAGTAGCCCATGGCAAAATTCGGATCAAGTTGGATCGCGCGTTGATGGTAAGGCAGGGATGCGGCGGCGCCTTTCTCGCCCTTTAAGCCAAGACTGTACGCTTTCAGAGCTTCGAGCGAAGACGTAGTGGCCTGTTCGAGCGGAACATCAAACTTCTGCACCGTAGCCAGCGATTCGCCCAGTTCGCCGCGCAGCTTGGATGCCGCCTCGCCCAGCGCATCGAGCACCTTCTCCTTGGACGCTGCCGTCACCTGCTCTTGCGCCAGCGTGTCTCCGTTCTGGCAATTTACCGCCTTCAAGCCCAGCACAAATTCGCTGCCCAGACTGCCAATCGATCCGGCAATGTAGGCCTTGCTGCCCGCCCGCTGGCAAAGCTCGCGGGCCAGCTCGGGCGTGAGTTTCGTGCCGCCCGGCTGGGTCATCTGTTGCAACGTCTTCGTGACTTCGCTGTCGGAGAGCAAATTCAGGAAAGGCGATTGCCGCAGGGAGACGTTGAGCGCCGTCTTCAGCGTGTCGTCGAACACCGCATCGCCCGTGCTGTTGGCAAAATCGGTGAGAACGATGGTGTCCTTATCTGTCAGGCGCTTGCTTTGACGCGAGCGATAGTAAAGTCCACCCGCTACGAGCATGGCGACCACCAGGCTAGGAACCGCAATCTTCCAGAGCTTCCCGACCCGAGCCGTAGGAGATTCCGGCAGGGCCACCGTGCCCGAGCTTGCTGCAGGACTGCGCCCGCTCTCGGAGTCCCGTTTCAGCCGTTGCAAATCCGTGCGCATGTCTGAGGCATGCTGGTAGCGCAGGTTGCGGTCTTTCTCCAGAGCCTTGTTGATGATCCGTTCCAGTTCGGCTGGGAGGTCGGGATTCAGACGTACGGGAGCCACCGGAGCTCGGTTCAGGATTGCATCGAAGATCGTTGCTGAACTGTCCCCACGGAAGGGCAACTGGCCGGTGGCCATCTCATAGAGGACAGCTCCAAACGAGAACAGATCACTGCGGGCGTCCAACTCTTTCGCTCGAGCCTGCTCCGGCGACATATAAGCGACCGTGCCGAGCGTAGAACCGGGACTGGTCAGGTGCTGTTCGTCGACCGTGGCTGTCAGCGTGCTCGCCGATGCAATCTGGCTCGAAGAACTGGCCGTGGGGGCGACCTTCGCCAGCCCGAAATCTAAAATCTTGGCGTGGCCGCGCTTGGTGATAAAGATGTTGGCGGGTTTGATGTCGCGGTGGACGATACCTTCCGCGTGGGCAGCATCGAGCGCGTCGGCAATCTCAATCGCCAAGGCCAGCAGAGTGTCGGTCTCCAGTGGCCGGCCCGCAACCCGATGCTTCAGCGTCACGCCGTCCAGAAACTCCATGGCGATGAACGCTTCGCCGTGCTGGTCGTCAATTTCGTAGATGGTGCAGATGTTCGGATGATTCAGTGCAGAGGCAGCCTTGGCTTCGCGCTGAAAACGGGTGAGGGCTTGCGGGTCTTTGGCTACGTCGTCGGGCAGGAACTTGAGGGCAACAAACCGGCCGAGCCTCACATCCTCGGCCTTGTATACCACGCCCATCCCGCCGCCACCCAGCTTCTCCACAATGCGGTAGTGCGAAATGGTTTGGCCGATCAATGAAAGGAACTCGCTCCGTAGGCGACCATATTAGGAGGCCAAGCTGCGCCGCGTCAATGCGTTGTGCTCGTCCAGTCGATGGGTCTCGTGAAGGGCTTCAGGATTTCTGCTGCTTTTGGGCAGCGGCGCGGTCCTGCAGAGCGATCGTAACCACGCGCAGCATATCGCCGGCGGGAGCGGGCTTGCCGGTCCAGATTTCAAACTGGCGGGCCGCCTGTTGCACAAACATTTCGATTCCGGGGATGACGGAAATTCCCTTGGCGCGCGCGACCTGCAGCAGGTGGGTCTCGACCGGGTCGTACACCATGTCGAAGACGACGCGGGCCTGAATTTCCTCGTCTTTGAGCGGGCAATCGCGCGTGTTCCCCATTCCAACCGGAGTGGCGTTAACGATGACGTCGAAGGCGATCTTGCGGAGGTCGGCGCGTTTGATGGTGCGCGCTTTGGCCTGCCGGGCGAGCTTCTGAGCCTTGACGGCAGTGCGATTCAGTATCCAGACTTCAGCCCCGCGCTCTTTGAGACCGAAGACTGCGGCACGGGCCGCGCCCCCGGCGCCGAGCACGAGAACTTTCGCGTTCTCGATCGAGAGGCGCTGCTCCAGCGGACGAACTACTCCGGCAATATCGGTATTGAAACCGTAAAGCTTGCCATCCTGTCCGCGGACGACGGTATTGCAGGCGCCGATCTTGGTAGTGTGCGCGTCGGTGTTATCGAGGTATGGAAGGATCGCCTGCTTGTACGGCATGGTGATGCTGAGGCCGTGGAGGGGAATCTCGCGGACGCAGTGGATGAGACTCTTGAGCGTTTTGACGTGGAGAGGAAGATAAACGCCGTTCACGTTCTCGCGGCGCAGCGCCGCGTTCATGATGACGGGCGAGAGCGAATGTTCGATGGGATCGCCGGCGACTCCATAGATGCGAGTGGCGGCGTCGACTTGCTCGATGCGGTAGATGCCGCGCAGATCGCGTGCACTGACCTGACCGGGTGCGGTTTTGAGACCGGCATTGGCATCGACCGCGCCAAAGGTGAACGCGCTGCCGGCGCGCACGCTGAGCACGCGGCTCATGATGCCTTGCTCTCCCATGCACAACCCGATCAGCGCATGGCTGCCGCTCTGCGTCTGCAGAAACTTCATCATGGCCACGTTGTCGGAGAGCGTGGTGGCGGTGCTGACGACCTTATAAAAGTCGGCCGGGATCTTCAGCATTTTTTCCAGCGTCTCATCGAGGTTGCGCGTGGCGCGGAAATCATGGAACGACAGGATGAGTCCGGCGCGGCTGCGCAGGCGCGCAATCGCTTCGGGCTTGGATTTCACTGCGCTCTGGAGTTCCAGGTCGACAATCTGACATCCTGCGGCGTGGGCCTTGGTGAGCACATCCAACTGAGAAGCCAGCGATCCCTTGAACTTGCCGCCATTGTCGGCGCGGCGGCAGGTACCGATGGCAGTGACGTACTGGTGGGTTTCAAGAAAACGATGGATTTTGGGAAGAGCGGCCAGGGGCTGCTTCAGGTAGTCCAAACGGAACTCGATGAAGGGGTTATCCTGGGCCATGGACTCGGCGGTAGCGAGCATGTCTTCGACCGTGTCGCCGCTCAGCGCAAGGCAGACCTTAGGCAGGCGCATAGGCAGAAAACGGGGCGCGACAGTGGAAGACAAGGCCAAGGCCATTTGTTTTCAACGACGGCGCGATATTACAGGGGCGTAAGCGCAGATGCAACATAAGGATTGCCGAACGGCTCAGGAAGCACTTTGGGAGCAAGGGGCCTAAACACCCTCGTAACCTTGACCCTTCCCCAGGCGCTTGTTACTTTTCGGCTGTAACCCTTGTCTTCCGAGAGAGATAGCTGGGGCAACCCCGGAGCGGTTGGGAGTTGGAGGTAACATGAAGAAAACAGGATTGTTATTGCTACTGACGGTGATGGTGGCGGCGACCTTCGCCGTGGCCCAGCAGTCGACGACGGCGATCACGCCCGATGCGTCCGGTATCGTCAACACGTCGGTCAACGTGCCATTTGTGCGTTACCAGACGCCTACCGCAGCCGACATTTACTGCGCAGGATTTCTTACCAAGGACCGGGTTCCCGACGCGAACTACGTGAACGGGGGCCTGCAAACGCCGACTTCAACCAAATTCGAGACCGGGGAACTGGTCTACTTGGCGGGGAGCGGCTACCAGGCGGGACAACTGTATTCGATCGTCCGCGAACTGCGGGACGTCAACGAGTACGAAATCTATCCGGGGCAGAGAAAAGTACTGGCTGCCGCGGGACGTCCTTACGGGGAAATTGGGAGGGTGCGGGTAGTCGATACGCGCAGTCACAGCGCCATCGCCCAGGTGGAGTTCAGTTGCGATCCCATCAACCCGGGAGATGTCGCCGTGCCTTTCGTGGAAAAACCGGCGGTTACGTTCCACGTGCCCGGGCATTTCGACCGGTTCGCGCCGGCGAATGGGAAGCTGAGCGGACGAATCGTGCTCGGTAAAGACTTCGACGGCGTACTCGGCACGGGCATGAAACTCTATATGAACATGGGTTCAAACCAGGGCGTAAAAGTGGGGGACTATTTCCGCGTAGTGCGCTCCTACACAGCCACCTTGCAAGATCCGGTGGACTCGCTCTCTTTCAAGGCTCAGACTTCAGAAGACACGCAGGCGCGTCCGCCGACATTTGAGGCCAAGCGCTTCACGAAAACCAAAGGGCCGAACATTCATGTAAGCGATTTGCCGCGGCGCGCCGTGGGAGAAGTGGTAGTTCTGAACGTAACCCCGACCTCGTCGTCCGCCATGGTCGTCTTCGCGCTGGAAGATGTGCACGCGGGCGACACGGTGGAACTGGACGAGCAGCAGTAAGAGAACTCAACAATTTGATCGGAACGAGGGGAGAGCGAATCTCCCCTTTTTCTTTTGTCCGGAGTACGCGTAACGGTCGGGGTGGGAGAACGAATAGCAGGCTGCGAACCTGGGTTCAGCGGAAGAAACGAATTTTCGGATTCCCCGGAATCATCGCACCAGCGACGACCAGTACGACGATCACAATAACGAGTTCCATGTTTCCCTCACCGTGTTGCCCTCACAATCAAGCAGTCAGCGCTCAGCTTACGTCCTCTTGCAGAGAAGGCAAGTTACTCAAGTGTGGGCGGGCACGAATGAGTGGGATGCGGAATCCGTAAGAAGTTCTCGGAAGCAGATTCAGCAGGGAACTTCGGCATCGGCGTCGGAAAAGACTTCGGCGGTGAAAGCCTCGATGGTTACGGCCTTGCGCCAAGCATCCAGCGGCAGGCCAGCTTTGCGGCAGGTTTGCTCCAGAAAAGTTTCCCGGTCCCAACCATTTTCGATGGGAACCTGGGGCAGCAGCAGGCCGCGGCGAGCGCCATGCGAGATGACTAGGCCGTGGCGGCCGACTTCCACTGCCTCGGGATGAATCGGGAACAGGCGGGAGAGCACGCTCAGAGAAACTTCCAGCTTAAGAGCTTCTTCCTTAGTCACCGGCAAGAAACGGGAATCTTCGAAAGCGGCGGCGCGGGCCGTTTCGGCCACGGCGCGATACAGAGGCGCGATGGGCACGACATAGCCGACGCATCCCCGAAGTTCGCGGTGAAGATCGCCGTGTAGATAAAGAGTGGTGAAGACGCCTCGTGGATCCGACAGCCCGGCCGGAAAAGGCGGTGCTTCCGGAAAAGGCTGATGCTCCAGAACGGAAAGAATCGCCTGGTGCGCGATGCGGAGCAGAGTCCGGCGTTGATCGAGAGAAAATTCCGGAGATAGCGGGGCGGAGCGAGCCACTTCGCGTGCGGTCAGATTTTCAGACGGCCTGGACATCGCGCTTTCTCCGCCGGGCGAGGACGAAGGCCCGGCGTCGCCGCTTTTCCGATTTGCGGTCGATCCGCGACCAAAAGGCAACGAAGTAGTCGAGCGCGGAAACCAGCGAAAGCAGAACCATGAACCAGATGGCGAGCCAGGCAATCCAGTAGACCGGGAAAATGTAAATGCCAAACACGGGCCACTCGTGCCAGCGGCGGGCGAGAATCACGGCCACCACGGAAATGATCTGCACCAGCATCTTGAACTTGCCCAGTTCGCTCGCTTGAATCGTAAAACCTTCGGAAGCGGCAATGGAGCGCAGCCCGCTTACCAGAAACTCGCGGCCGATGATGACCACGGCCATCCAGGCCGGCACCAGCGCGGGATTGAACTGCACCAGCGTGATGAAGGCGGCGGCGATCAGCAACTTGTCGGCCAGGGGATCGAGCAGCATACCCATGGTGGTGATCTGGCCGCGTTTGCGCGCGAGATAGCCGTCAATGCCGTCGGTGATCGAAGCCAGGATGAAAACGGCCGAGGCCAGGATTTCTCTTTCGCTCTGCTCGCTCGAGAAGCGCGGGCTGCAAAGAATCCAGATGAGAAGCGGAATCGCGGCGATGCGGGTGAGCGTGATGTAGTTAGGAAGATTCACGCGATGACTGAGCCAGGGCCGCGGGGGCGGTAATGTGATTATCCTCTACATCAGTGGCCAAGGCAACGGACAGGAGGACAGGGGTGCGTTTTCGGCTCGACCTCCACGCGCCCATGCGAGGACCACACCGCCGGTGAATGTTACGTAGCGCCGAGCGAAATCACTCGTGCTGCTGGACTAATGCGCGACGCCATGTCCGGCGTGATGCTTACCTTATACAGCTTCAACGGGCCCAGTTGCACGCTAGCCTTGATCTTCTTGCTCATCCATTTTTCGCCCTCCAGAGTGAGCGTCACCTCGCTGCGTGGCACGAAGTTCACCTCTTCCAGTTGCAACGAGCCGAACTGCGCCTTATACCGGGCGGCTAGATATAGATCTTCGATCGGCTTTAGCCGATACCTCTTGGTGCCTTGCACGAGACCTGCGTTTACCTCGAATTGGACTAGGTCCACGCTTTGCTCCGGCTTCGCCTTATTCAACTCATCCAGGTATTCACGCACCTGTTGCACGGTCAGAGGATCCGATTTTTCCCGAAGCGTTTTGTACGTGCTGTACGTTTTCCATGTCGCATACGCGCCCCAGGCTTGGGCGATGGCCCAGTAGAAGGTCCTGCCACCTAGCGCCAGCTGCACTTTACCCATCGCTGCAAGACCGATAAGCGTAAAGTTCCACAACGCCAGCCCTGCCAGCGTGGCGGCGGATATGACGATCACTTTAGGGTCACGGACCTTTCTGTCGTACACCCCCGCCACAATCAATGCCAGTCCCAAAAGCACGCTAACCGCTCCCCAGCTGTTATTCGTAGCGACCACCGCACCGCCAATGAGCAGGTTCAGCACTCCCCACACAATGCTGGAGTTCCCGCTGGAACGAAGCTTCTTGTCGAACAGGCAAAACGACCCCGCCAATGCCAACCGCTCCACACGTTGTGGATCACTCGCCATACATCCTCCAGGGAGAAGACGCAATTGCACGACTTATTCCTTCTGAGCTCCTTTGTAGCCGGCAGCCTTCGCTTCGGACTCGGTCATGAACTTTCCCGCCTTGGTCTTGCCATACCAGCGGCCACTCTTGTGATAGACGCCGCTCTCGGTGTTGACCCAGACCTTGCCGCTGGCTTGAGCCGCGGCGATCTCCGGACTGGAAGCCGTGGTGGCAGATGCCTTGGTCGTCTTCTTCGGCGCCACCAGGTTGCCAGAAGAAGCCGGGGCGGCTGGAGCTGCCGGAGCGGTGCTGGAACTAGCCGGAGCTGCGACGGCGGGCGCACTGCTGGCGGGCGCGGCACTCGCTGCGGCTGCTTTGGATTTCTTGCTGCTCTTCTTGCCGGTCGATGCGGCGGGCACAGCCGTGTCCGCAGCGGTCGTTTTCGAGGCGCTATCTTCGTCTTCTGCTGCCTTCTTGCTCTTCCCCGACTTTTTCGTAGTCGCGGTCGTCGTGTCGCTGGCAGCGGACTTTTCCGCGGCAGCCTTTTCTTCGGCGGCGGCTTTTTCCTTCTTGGCTTTCTTCTTGGACTTCTTGGTGGTGGTGTCCGAGCTGGTGTCGCTCGAACTCGCCTGCGCCTTCGCCAAAGCAGGCGAAACGGCAACCGTGAGCATCAGACAGAAAGCCAGCATCCACAGAGTAAGTTTCTTTTGGGAGTGATTCATTTTTCCTCGCCAGATTAAGAGGCATCAAGCCCTGTTTTTTACAAATCAATTCTTCTTGGACGTACCTGCGAAAACACAGGCGATGCTGAGAAGCCCCAGCATGATTACACCGTGAGGGACCGGGGTCAACCAGAACTACGAGGGGCCTCCTGCTGGAAGCCCCGGAAAATACGGCTAGGCATAGATTCCGCGCTGGCGGATGGTGTACGCAACGCGGTCGATCGCCAGCATGTAGGCGGCGATCCGGTTGTTCACGCCATGAGTTTCAGAGTATCGGACAACATCATCGAACGCCGTAATCATGATGTCCTCCAGATGCTCGTTGACCACCGATTCCTTCCAGAAGTAGCCCTGGCGATCCTGCACCCACTCAAAGTAAGAAGTAGTGACACCGCCGGCGTTCGCCAGGATGTCGGGAATCACGAAGACCTTTTTCTCGGTGAGGATGTCGTCGGCAGCCGCGGTCGTGGGGCCATTCGCGCCTTCGGCCAGGATCTTGCATTTCACGCGGTCCGCATTTTGGCTGGTGATCTGGTTTTCGGTCGCCGCCGGGACCAAGATGTCGCAATCGACAAGCAAAAGCTCGGCCGGATCGTACTTCTCGGCGCCCGTGAAGCCGTGAATGGTGCCATTGCGTTGGCGGAATTCCCACAACGCTTCCACGTCGATGCCGTCCTTTTTGTACAAGCCACCGCCAACCTCGACGATGCCGATGACCTTGTATCCGGCTTCCGCCATGAGGCGGGCCGCGTTCGAACCGACATTGCCGAAGCCCTGCACGATGACGCGGGTGGTGTCGCGATTCAGGCGCAGTTTCTTGATCGCCTGTTCGCAGACCATGAGAACGCCGCGCCCAGTAGCCTCGCGGCGCCCGCGCGATCCGCCGATGTTGATCGGTTTGCCGGTGACGACGGCGGTGACGGTCTGGCGCGCGTGCATGGAATAGGTGTCCATTATCCAGGCCATCGTCTGCTCGTTGGTGTTCACGTCGGGGGCGGGGACGTCCTTCTCGGGCCCGATGAAATCGAACAGCTCGGCGGTGTAGCGGCGGGTCATGCGCTCCAACTCGCCCTGCGACATTTTGTGCGGATCGCAGATGATGCCGCCCTTGGCGCCGCCGAACGGAATGTTCACCACCGCGCACTTCCACGTCATCCAGCTCGCCAGCGCGCGGACTTCGTCGAGGTTCACGTCGGGCCCGTAGCGCAGTCCGCCCTTGGCCGGGCCGCGCGCAATGGAGTGCTGCACGCGGTATCCGGTGAAGACTTCGAGGTGCCCGTCGTCCATCTGCACCGGGATATGAACAATAATTTCGCGGCTCGGACTACGCAGAACCTTCCACAGTCCTTCATCAAGATTCAGCTTTTGCGCAGCAAGATCGAAGCGGGCGGCTTGCGCCTGCCAGGGATTAGTTTCCTGTTCGAGGTCCACTGTCTTCATAAAAATCTCCGTATGATTGCGATTGTGATTGCCTCCCCAAATCGTCGGGCAAGCCTCGCAAAGTATATTGCCGGCCCGCAGGCTAGGCAAGCGAAGGGAGAGCCAAAGCGAATCATGTATTTACAACGTGCGCACAGTGATGTATAGTCGTTGTGCATACACGGGAGGGGACTGATGCCGGCGACAGGAACAAGAACCAGGAGAACCCGCGATGAAACCATTAACCTCCGCGCCAGTCGGCGCCAGAAAACGTTGATCGACCGCGCAGCGGATGCGCTGGGCCGGAACCGGTCGGATTTCATGCTCGAAACGGCCTGCCGGGAAGCGGAAGCCGTCTTGCTCGACCGCCGGTATTTCGCTTTGTCGAGCGAGGAATTTAAGCGCTTCACATCCATGCTGGACAAGCCTCCGGCGAGCAACGCGAGGCTGCGGCGGCTACTGAAGACGAAAGCGCCCTGGGAGCAATGAGCCGGGGTGAGCAACCGCTAAGCGCGCCAGAGAAGCTGCGCCCGGATCACGACCTCTCGGAATTCGAGTGCGGAGAGCCGTCGCTGGACGACTGGCTGCAACGGCGGGCGCTGCAAAATGAGGAGAGCGGCGCTTCGCGTACGTACGTGGTCTGCGCCGCGCAGCAGGTGGTCGGCTATTATGCTCTGGCGGTTGGCGCGGTAGCGCATGTGGAAGCGCCGGGCCGTGTCAGGCGCAACATGCCGGATCCGGTGCCGGTCATGATCGTCGGCCGGCTGGCTGTCCACAAAGGTTTTCAGGGGAGAAAGATCGGGCCGGGTCTGCTGCGCGATGCCGTGTTGCGTACGTTGCAGGCCGCTGAGATTGCCGGCGTCCGCGCGATCCTGGCGCATGCAATTTCAGAGCGAGCACGAAAGTTTTATGAAGATTGCGGATTCATTGCCTCCCCGATGGATCCGATGACGCTGATGATCACGGTGGCGGAAGCGGTAAAGGCGTTTGTTGGCAAGGATGCCACGTAACTCCAAGGCTTTCGCAGGCCAAGCAAAACTAACTTTGAGAATGGAGGCGCATGCCTGAAGTCAACCTGCCCCGACGAATCATCCTTAGCCGAAAGGGTGTGGACGATGCAGCTGGTGGTTTCGCGAGCCCGATCCTGAATGGTAGTCAGCTTTTTAGTCTTCC
Source organism: Acidobacteriaceae bacterium (assembly GCA_003131315.1). Classification (GTDB taxonomy): domain Bacteria; phylum Acidobacteriota; class Terriglobia; order Terriglobales; family Acidobacteriaceae; genus Acidiflorens. Next base: position 14,341 of record PKUV01000158.1, on the reverse strand, counting down.
CATTCCAGACTGTGGAACTGGCATAACCTACGACGACCTGCAATTTGCGGACGGAAGGGGCGGGGTTGGCAAGCTGGTAACTGATCTCTCAAAGGATGAAAAGCTCGCCAGGTGCGAGGTTCATCTTGACCCTGATCTGCGAAGCTCGATCGTCTCCCGTTCAGCCTTCCAGCCGGCATTTGGTCAGTGCGGCAACGAACAGACACATCTAGAGAAAAAAGGCGTCAGGAGAGAACCGGGCCAAGAACCTAATGACCTGTTCCTCTTCTTCGGTTACTTCAGGCCGGCGAAGATTAACGACAAGGGCAGATGGGAATACGTGGAAAACAGAAAGTTCCACATTATTCACGCTTGGCTGCAACTCGGCGAAATCCACAAAATAAATGCTCCAGATCAGAAGTGGGGCAGCCACCCTCACGGAATCCCGTCATTTTTGGTTAAAACAGATCAGCAGCGTCGTAGCATGAAGAAACAGAACAACACGATCTATACACCTCGAAAGCACCTAACATTTTGGCCGAATATTCCCGGGTATGGAACCTTCACTTCGTTTGATTGCGAGGACTTTGGGCACCCACTGCGATTGACTGACCCAAGTTCTAGGCTACGAAGCAAATGGAAGCTTCCCATGTTCTTCTACCAAGAACTGTCACACATCGGGAAGAAGAACCCGACATGGGAGAAACGAGAAGAAGAACAGCACTGCAACGTGACCCACCGAGGCTATGGCCAGGAATTCGTTTTTGAAATGCCACAGTCGCAGGAGGATCGCGAAAAAGTGCTGAGTTGGTTGAGCAGCCTTCCGTTTGTCGGGTGACCCCTCATGCACGTTCCTTGAGAATGACCGTTATGTCTCGGCAAGCCAGTTCGTGCGATGCTAGACACATGATCCGTCCTGACTACAAAGAGTTCGCCCGGTTGGCACGCGGCGCCACGCTGGTTCCAGTGGCGAAGTCCATCTCCGCCGATCTGCTGACGCCGGTTTCCGCCTTTCTTGCCGTGGCGGACGGAGAGCCGGATGCCTTCTTGCTGGAGTCGGTCGAAGGTGGAGAAAAAATTGGACGGTATACGTTTCTTGGAGTGCGTCCGTTTCTGCGGCTGGAGTCGCGCGGCGCCGAGATCAAGATTGAACGTGGCCGCATTAAAAAAGTCGAGCGGCGCACGGGAAATATTTTCGAAGTCATCAAGGAACTGCTGCAACAGCATCGTCCGGCAGCGATGGAAGGTTTGCCGCCGTTCACCGCCGGCGCGGTCGGTTACTGCGCTTACGACATTGTGAGGCAGCTGGAGAACATCGGGGAGCACGCTTCGGACGACCTCGACGTTCCCGACTGTGTGCTGATGTTTTTCGACCGCGTGCTCGCCTTCGATCACCTGCGGCACCAGATCCATATCGTGGCGTCGGCGGACGTGACGCGGGAAGCGCCCAAAGCAGCCTACGAGCGTGCCGTAAAGGACATCGCGCGCATCGAAAAAAAACTCGCCACAGGCTGGAAGCCGGCGCACTGGCGCAAAGCTGCCACGAAGTCAAAGCTGGCGAAGTTAAAGCCGAAGCTGCGGGCACGCACTCCGAAGCCCAAGTTTCTCGAAAGCGTCAGGCGGGCCAAGGAGTACATCGCCGCCGGGGACATCTTCCAGGTCGTGCTTTCGCAGCGGTGGGATTTCGAGCCGGGAGTGGCTCCGCTCGATCTGTACCGCGCGCTGCGCACGGTGAATCCGTCGCCGTATATGTATTTCCTGCGATTCCGGAGTGGGCGGAAGAACGCTGGGCGGAAGGATTCGGGAGGAATGCACGTGGTGGGTTCGTCTCCCGAAATGCTGGTGCGTGCCAGCGGACGAAAGCTCGAATATCGTCCCATTGCGGGGACGCATCCGCGCGGCCGCGACGAAGCCGAAGACGCCGCTCTCGAAAAGAAAATGCTCGGCGACGAAAAAGAACGCGCCGAACACGTGATGCTGGTGGATCTTGGCCGCAATGACCTGGGCCGCGTCAGCGAGTATGGATCGGTAAAAGTTCGCGATCTGATGTATGTGGAGCGCTACTCGCACGTGATGCATCTGGTTTCGGCGCTCGAAGGCCGCCTGCGTCCTGAACTGGATGCGATGGACGCGTTTGCCGCGTGCTTTCCCGCGGGGACGCTGAGCGGCGCGCCGAAAGTTCGCGCCATGCAGATCATCGAAGAACTGGAGCCAACGCGCCGCGGAGTGTATGGCGGATCCGTGCTCTACGCCGACTTCGCGGGCAATCTGGATTCGTGCATCGCGATCCGGACTCTGCTCATGAAAGGTAAGAAGGCATACTTGCAAGCAGGCGCGGGAATCGTAGCCGATTCCGATCCGCAGTGTGAGTTCGAAGAGACGGAGAACAAGGCGCGAGCCGTGCTGCGTGCAGTGGAAATGGCGAGGGGCAGTGGATAGCGGTCAGGGGTCAGAAAACACTCAAGCAAGAAAGTTTTTGACGAGCTTTTTCCCCTCTTCCGTCAGTACGCTCTCCGGATGGAACTGCACACCCTCAACGGGGAATTTCTTATGTCGCAGGCCCATGATGACTCGTGTTCCGTCTTTGTCAAAAGTCCACGCGCTGACTTCGAGATCGCTGGGCAAGCCGTCTTCAGCGACGATCAGCGAGTGGTAGCGCGTCGCGGTCATCGGCGAAGACAGGCCGCGAAAGATGGTCTTGCCATCGTGCTCAACCTGACTGGTTTTGCCGTGCATCAGGTTCTTAGCGCGTACTACTTGGCCGCCGAAGGCTGCGCCGATCGCTTGGTGTCCGAGACAGACGCCTAGCAACGGCACCTTGCCCGCGAAGTGGCGGATCAGTTCGATGCTGATGCCGGCTTCCTGCGGAGTGCAGGGTCCGGGAGAAACTACGATGCGCTCGGGGTGCATCGCGTCGATCTCTCCGACAGTCACTTTGTCGTTGCGGCGAACCTCGACCTGGGCGCCCAGTTCGCCAAGATACTGGACGAGGTTGTAAGTGAACGAATCGTAGTTATCGAGGACGAAGACCACGAATTCATTGTAGCTGTTCAAAGGCCAGGTTTCAGAGTTTCAAGGTTTCAATGAAACCAGCAGGTGCTGTGCGTTCCCAGCCGTGACGAATCCTTGAAACTCTGAAACCTTGCTTCTGCTTGACAGGCTTGCCGCTAATTGCCATGCTTACAGGCGATTTCCGACAAGTCTTTGAAACTCTGAAACCTTGAAACTTTGAAACCTTGCTTTTGAGGAGGTTCGATGGCCGAGACGCAGCAGGACGACAACGATAAGCGGGCCACCCGGCGGTTCGCGCTTCGTCTGCCGGTAAGCGTTCGTTACGGCGAAAATGAGCAGGAGCACGAGGCGCAGACGCGCGACGTCAGCGCGCGCGGAATCTGCTTCTATGTCGATTCCGCCATCCAGGCCGGCTCCGCGATTGATTTCACGCTGACCCTGCCGCCCGAGATCACGCTGACGGAAAGCATCCGGGTGCGCTGCAAGGGCCGCGTGGTACGAGTCGAAGGTGGCAGTCCCGCCAACAAGATGGCGGTGGCAGCCGTCATTGATGAGTACGAGTTCCTGGCCGACTCGTAATACCTAGTGCCGCGACCGCGTGATTGTTACTGCTGTCGATCCAAGCTTGCTGGTGGAGAGCCGGGCGTCCCCGTCCGGCTGGACGAGCGAGACGCCCGTCCCTCCACCGTATGACTCATCACGCGGTCACGGTACTAGCGCGCTTTCTCCGTCGTCTTATCCCAAGACCTTTTTTCACAAACCCCCGAGTGGTATGGTTTCTCTAACAATCGGGTGCTTCTGTGAAAGACTTCCCGCCGAATCTTGCGTTCCGGCAACCGCTGTCTCGCTGCAGTTTGCGGGCGGACTTGTGCGGAATTATTGCGGTGGGAATGCTCGCAATCGGAGCACCGCGGCTTCGTTCCCAGACACCGGTTAAGCCTGGCTCCAAGTCTGCCGCTTCTTCTGCTGTGAGCAAGATTGCTGCGATCAAGAGCTTCCGGATTGTGCAGGAAAAAGATGGCCCGGCAGTTGAGATTCTCTCGACGAAGCCGTTGGTTCCTTCGATCCAGGCGATCAGCGACCCTGATCGGCTGGTGATCGATCTGCCGAACGCGCGGCTGGAAACGCAACAGAAGCGGATCAGCGTACAAGCCGATCAGATCGGCACGATACGCGCCGACCAGTTTCAACAGAATCCGCCGATAGCGCGCGTAGTCGTGGATCTGCTCGCGCCGCGCGCCTACACTTGGGATGCCGCGGGAAACCGCCTGGTCGTGCATCTCGGGAAAAGTCCCAACCAGGCGAGCAGTTCGCCGTTTCAGCCACCTACGGTTCCCAGCCTGACGCCCGCCCCGCAACCGGTCGTGGCGGCGGTGCGCGCGGCCGGCCCGCTGGCGCTTGCGGAAGATAACGGAGGCGCGGGTTCTTCGATTACGGCCGGGCCCGATACCGCCGTTCTCAGCCTGTCGAGTGGCGGCGAGGTGCATGTTTGTCCGGGAACAACCGTGTCGGTGACCCCGTCGCAGAACCGGCATAACCTGATGCTCAGCATGAACACGGGCGCACTGGAAGCGCACTTCGCTCTCGACGCTTCTTCGGATTCCGTGATGACGCCGGACTTCCGCATCCTTCTGGTGGGGCCGGGAGAATTTCACTATGCCATCAGTGCTGACAGTCAGGGCAATACCTGCGTGCGCGCGCTGCCCGGCAACACGGCATCCGCGATTGTTTCCGAGTTGCTCGGCGATCGCACTTATCAAGTGAAGGCAACCGACCAGCTCATGTTTCGTTCCGGGCAACTCGATCGTGTGGATATGGCGGTGCCGCTCGAGTGCGGGTGTCCGCCACCGCGGGACCCTCCGCTGCGGGCGACAAACAATCTGCCCATGCAAAGCCAAGTGCAGAACAAAGCACAGGGCGAAGCACTGTCGCCCTTGAACGCGAGCCCAGCGCCGGTTGCGGAAACGGCTCACGCGGAAAGCGCGGCTTCGACTGGGGCACCGGCAGCGGCCGCTCCGCCTGACGCCTCGGTCGCGCCGAACGAACTTCACGTACAGATTGAGGCGCCGTTCGTGTTCCGCGCGACAGGTCCTCCGCCTGCGCCGGTTGAGGATGTGCGTGCGCTGCCCCTGGATTCGCGCCCACGGGCAGCACCGGCTTTGGCCACTCCGCTTCCTCCACCCGCGAGCGAAAGGCCGAAACCGGCTGGCACGGAAACTGCATCGGCGAATCACGCGCCGGCGCGCGGGTTCTTCAGAAAACTCGGCGGATTTTTTGCCGCGCTGTTTCGCTGACCTGCCCAAATGTGCGGCGTGGGCGGGCAAAGTTTTCTGCCGCGCCTGCATCTATTTCAGATGTGACTCCGATTCCAGATGCATAGGGGGACAGATGCGAAAACTGTGGACTCTTGTTTTTTTCATAACCATTTTTACCGCTGGAGCCTTCGCTCAGATTCCGACGAAGGGAAATGTGTTCTTCGGCTACTCCTACAATCGCGCTGAAACTATTTCCAATGACAGTACAAATCTGAACGGATGGAACGCGTCGTTAGAAGGCAAGTTTCTGCCGTGGATCGGCCTCGTGACCGATATCAGCGGCCACTATGGCGGCCGCGATTTTGTCGTGCCCCTGGGACATAATCCGCATGCGGACTTGAGCGAGTACAACATCCTGCTTGGACCGCGCGTTTCCGCGGAGGTAGGCCGCTTCCGTCCATTTGCCGAGATACTGGTCGGGGCGGGGCACATCATCCGGAGCAACGGTATTTCGGATTCCGACACTTCTTTCGCTAACGCGTTTGGCGGCGGCCTCGATTACCGGGTGGCTGGGCCGGTTGCGGTCCGAGGACAACTGGATTGGATCCACACCCGCTTTTACGGCAACGGTCAAAATGATGTGCGGTTTTCGACGGGAGTGGTGGTGCATTTCTAGGGGTTTGGATCACAACACTTGCGGCGACTAAATCAGACAGCAGCCTGAGATTGCCTTGGAGCTGCCGTGTGCTTCGCGCATTGTTCCAGGATTGTGGGCACTTCAAACAGCGCTCGATTGGAGTATTCGTTGGCCCTCAGACGGAATTCATTGAAAGTCGCGCTCTGGAGTAAGCGTTGAACGGCGGGCACAATTCTTTTGAAGCTCGGCACGACGATCCCGTAACCTTTCTCCGTCACCCATTCCGCGTTGTAGCGCTCTTGCGGCAGCGTTCTGGAATTGCATTCAACGATGACGGGCAAGTGGAACTGCAGTGCCTCGCTTATCGAGCCCGGGCCTGGTTTCCCAATAAAGAAGTCGGCCAAGGCCATGTAGTATTCAACATTCGGAGTAAATCCGACGACGAGGATTGGCTTTCTGGTCTGCAGGTTGTTGAGTTCAGCGGCGAGCTTCTGGTTGTGCCCGCAAATCAGGATTAACTGGACGCCGCTGCCGGCTTCGTTGAGTTTCTTGGTGATTTCGACCATCACCCGGGAGCCATAGCCTCCGAACAGGACAATGGCCGTTGGACAATTGGGTTCTAGACCCAGCCGCGTCTTTTCGGCGACGCGATCGACGGTGGTCTTTTCGTAGAACCTTGGTTTCAGGATCATTCCAGATGTTTGGAAGATATGGCCGGCGGCGTGGCCCATGGTTAATGCTTGTTGTCGGGCGCGTTCCGTACCGGCGATGATGTATTCCGACTCCCGCTCAATCCAGAAGTGTGGCGGGTAATCCGCCAAATCCGTTATCAGAGTGACAAAGGGCGTCTTTGTGCCATCGGTGCGAAGGCTGTCGGCGATCGCGCGATTGAAGTGCGGAATTACAGAGAGCGCCACGTCCGCCGGATGTTGCGCCCAGTAACCTCGCAGCGCTTTCACGATCGGAGAATGGTAGAGACGGATGGTCCCCTTCAGAAGGAGCAGGAGTTGCGGCGTGAAGCGCGTCCAGCCCCGGCGGAGGATCAGGTTGTAGGTGTCCTGAATGCGCAGGCCCGTGGCGCGACGAACCACGTCGAGGGGATCGAGCAATTCCTGAATGTCGAGAAGACTGACGTCCCAGGGAGGTTCTTGCCCGGCGAGCGTGGCTTTGAGAGCGTCCGCTGCACTTTGATGTCCTCCGCCGGCGTGGTGGAAAACGATGGTCAGTTTGCGCAAGAGTCACCTGACTCGGGTCTTGGTAAATGGGTCTTTCGGAAGACCGTGCCGTCGACGGAGTTGGCGTCAGCGGCCAACACCCTCGTACTCGCCATCTTCGAGTAGTTCTGCCTCGCCGGCGAATTCAGCAGGTTCGGAATCAGTTCGTTCTTCGCCGGGATGGAGATCGTCAGCTCGCTCAACGTATTCATGGATCTGGACTCCCTCTTCACCAACGGTGATATAGGTAGGATGCGCGTCAATCCAACTTCCGCAATTGAAATAGTCGATTCCGTGCTCGTGCTCATGCATGGCGGCATGGGTATGGCCGCAGAAAATCCGCGTCGCCTGATGGTGACGGGCATGGGCCAGTGCGCCCTCCGCGACCTTTGGCGACAAGCGCAGCCAGCGCGTGTTGAGCCGGTCGAGGAAACGGGTCACGGTTTTATTTTTCGAATCCCATTTCTGCAGTTGCAGGTAGAGCAGCGTCCCGATCAGATAACTGACGCGGACATTGCTCACAACGAAGCCGTCGAACTGGTGACCATGCACGGCGGTGTGGCGCAGGCCCTGGTATTCCCATTGATATTCCTGGTACACGCGGACACCCACCAAATGGGACATGATTTCGGCCAGGCCGTGGTCGTGATTGCCTTCGACCCACACCACTTCGACGTTGCGCTTGGGATTGGAGAGCTTGCGAATGAAGCCGAGAAATTTCCAGTGCTCTTTTTTCAGGCGTCCGAAATTGAGGTCGGCAAAGATATCGCCCAGCAGAATGAGGCGGCGATATTGATTCTCCTGAAGAACGCGCAAAGCCTCGCGCGCGCGGCTCATGTCCGCGCCGAGGTGCAGATCCGAAAGGATCAGCGTGTCATAGATCTGCGGTGCGACGATTTGCGGCGCCACGGCTTCAATTGTGGCCGAGGAGTGTTACGAGGTGATGAATTGGGAACTCGCTGAGGGGCCAGAGGTAATCTGTCGGTAACCTGCCTGTGAAACCGGCTGACGGCCGCAGATCGCTTGCCCCGCGCCGTTTTTGACTCAATTCGCTGTGGCGGTGCGCTCAGTGCGCCGGGGGAACGTATTCGGCTGGACGCGCGGAGCCCTCGCCGAAGAAAAACTGCTCCATCTGTTTCACGATGACTTCCTGATCCTGCTTGCGCGCCGGGTTCAGGCGATATTCGTTCAGCAACATTTTGCAGTGTTCCATCCACTGGCCCCACGCCTGTTGCGAGACATGTTCGTAGATCTTTTTCCCCAAGTCACCGTCGAACGGGGGCTCGGGGAGCCCAGGCAATTCCTGTTTCAATTTTGCGCAGAAGACTTTGTGATCTGACATAAATTTCTTCTGAAATTATCGCACAGGCGTCGCGCCGGCACTGGTTCTGACGGGGAGGTTCTGCCGCGATGGTGAAATTTTGCGTGAGTTCGCCCGGACCAGCCAAGCACGTACTTCACCAAAATCGCTCGGTGAAGTGAGATTTCTATTGACAAATTACATACGAATGGCAATATCTTGTGGTAGGACAGCTACTCATACTACAAGTTGAGTAGCCCGGGCATCAAGGTGCCCTGTCGAGAACCTTGGGAGAACAAATCGTTCAAACGGAGGAAACACTTCATGGCAACCAAGAAGAAAGCCGCCAAGAAAAAGAAACACTAAGCGGACGGATGCTCGTTCAGAAATTCCCCAAAGCCTCTCAAGAGAAGCACCTCTTGAGAGGCTTTTCCATCTGCGGCTGCGGCAGAGCGTTGCCGAACGCCGGGCTGGCAAGAAACGTCCGTTCCGCAACTAAGCATTTCCCCTCAACGGAGCGCGCCTCAACGGAGTGCGGACCGTCAAAACGCCCTTGCGGCGGCCCATCCGTACTTTTGGGGGTTGTCCCGCGGCGCGGCTCGTGCTAGAAACGCGTATACAGGAGTACGGAAGCGGCCTCCATGAGCCTCCGCAAGAAAGCGTCGAAAAAAGCGGCCCGCAACGCCGAGGTCATTATTCCGGACAAGCTCTATTTCCGCATCGGCGAAGTCGCCAGCCTGTGCCGTCTGCCTGCCTACGTACTTCGGTTCTGGGAAACCGAATTTTCGCAGCTCAAGCCCGTAAAAAGCAGCACCGGACAGCGCATGTACCGCAAGCGCGATGTGGAGTCGGTAGTGCGGATCAAGAAGCTGCTTTATGACGACGGGTTCACGATCGCCGGGGCGCGGCTGCAGTTGCGCGAGGAAACCAAGTCCGATCGGAGTCAGACCACCCTTCCGTTTCCGATGAATCCTTCCGTGAGTGTGGTGCACTTACGGAATGAACTGCAGCAGATCCTGCACATTCTTTCCGCACGCCACTAGCCCGCCGCGTAGCTCGCCAAGCACGATCCGGAAAAAACGCGGGCCATGAAGCCCGCGTGCATTCCTTCGCAAATCGATTTTGTCTTATGCCGATTGCCGCAGCGGCTCGGCTTCGACCATCGGCGCATTGACCAGGTGTTCGCTCAGGAACCAGACCTGCAGTTCGCTGGGGCGAAGCACATCACTCACCACCAGATCGTTTGTACCGGGGTCGCCCAGTTTGGTGGCAAGCTCCGCGAGTTGACGGCAATGGGTGATGATGACCTCGTGCGCGTCCAGCAGGCGAGACAGTTGCACGGGAACCTCTTCGCGGCCCTTGGGCGGGCGCGGAATACGGGTCAACTCGGCGACGTCGGGCGCCATGGCGATACTGACTCCGCCCAGAAGCTGGATTCGTTCCGCGATCGTGTCGACGATCTCGTTCTGTTCTTCATAGTGCTTATCGAACAGAAGATGGAGTTGATAGAAAGTGGCTCCGGACACCTGCCAGTGGGACTTCTTGTAGAGATCCCGAAGAGTCATGGTATCGGCCAACAGTTGATTGAGTTGCTCGGTCATTTCCAACCGGATTGGTTCTTCCAATTGCAACGGCATCACACTGGTCACCGTGCCAAATGCCTGGAGTTCGCGGGCTGACTGGTGGTAGCGGGGTTGCGCTGAAGCTTTGTTTGAATTGCTGGAGATTGGTTTCCTAGTCATGAAGTTCTCCTGAAACTACGAATTTGGGGGCAAGCCAGAAGAGGAGGAAATTGCCAGAACGGAGGTGTCTGCTTCCGGCTCCTGTTTGCCGGTTCAAGCCTATTCGATGCGAACCGCCGGAAATGGATTCCCCGCCTTGCCAAACGGTGCCTGCACGCTCAGTCGGCAGCGCTGCGCCGGAGGCTGTGCACCTCAGTGAGGAAATCGACTCGGGGCGAGCCTTTGACGCCCGCGCTCGCCATTTTGGCTTTGAGTTCGTCGGAAGCTGTGAATGCGCGCGCCTTTTCCAGACTCTCCCATTCGAAGAAAAGTGTGACGTCGTTGACGTTTCCATTGCCGCGGAAAATACGGCAACTGCACTCGCCGTTTTTGTGCCGCCAGTCGAAGGAGGAATCGAACGCCGCTTTCCAGGTCGTATAGTCGGCGACTTCGTGGTGGATGAGAACGTTGATCATGATGGTGGGGCCACTCCTTTCATCGTGAAAACGTTGCTCCAAACGCAGGAAAAATGCAAGGGCGGGGATCACAGAGCACTGGACTTGCGGGCCGAGGTGGTTTACCTCTCAGCAAGGGGAAGCGGGCCGTGCCACCGGGCATCCGAGGGAAGTAAATGGTCGGGACGGCCGGATTTGAACCGGCGACCCCTTGCACCCCAAGCAAGTGCGCTACCCGTTCTGAGCATTGTCAATGGCTTACGCAGATTGTCCTCCGAATTGACCCCTTGCCTCGGAGGAATCGTGATCACACGTTTCGAGCAGTTCATCAAAGAACGCCAGTACCTTCAGAACGTCTCACCCGCTACTATCGACTGGTATCGTCAGAGCCTTCGCTGGCTGCACACAGAAGAACCAACCGATGCCGATCTAAAATCTCTCGTGATGAGGATGCGTGAGCGAGGATTGAAAGCAACGGGCTGCAACTGCCGCATACGCGCCGTGAATGCCTATCTGAAGTGGGCAGGCTCACCGTTGCGCATTCCAAAGCTCAAAGAACCTCAGTTCATCCTTCCCACGTTCACCCTTCCCCAAACAACTCGCATCATAAGCCACAAGCCGAAACGCTTCTATCCTCGCAGGCTGCATCTGATAACGCTGATCCTGCTCGACACAGGAACACGCATAGACGAAGTGCTGAGCTTGCGCGTTGCCGACTGCGACCTTGACAACCTACTGCTCACGATCACCGGCAAGGGAAGCAAGCAACGGCGCATCCCGTTCTCTTTCGAGCTTCGCAAGGTGCTGGTGAAATTCTTGACGGACTTCCCACGGGATGAGCGGGAGTTGGTGCTCAGCACGCGGCGCGGTCGCAAGCTAGGCAGGCGCGTTGTGTTACGAGACGTGAAATTGCTTTGCAAACGTCTGGGATTCGACCCACCAGCACGCACACTCCATGCCTTCCGGCATACATTCGCAGTCAACTACCTGAGACGCGGCGGATCAGTGTTTCACTTGCAGAAAGTGCTAGGTCATTCGAGTTTGGAGATGACGCGGCGCTATGCGAACTTGATGACGGAGGACTTGCAGGCTGTCCACCAAAAGATTAGCCTTCTCGCAGCATGAAGCGCTATATGTGCTGCACAAGCAGTCTGACCGCATCAGCCAAGTGCCCATAAAGTGCCCTACTGCCTGTGTAGGAGCGATAGTTAGGGCTTTGGAGTACCAAAGTGCCACCAAAGGTATAGATATCGCTTAAAACGCTTACCATTGCATTTCTTGTCTACACCTGCTAACCCCAACTTGACTTTTGTCTACACCCACCCACCCACCCCAGCCAATCAGCTGGGATTTTTTGTGCTGGGCGAGTTATGTAACTCCGCCGCAGGGATGCTCGGCGAACTTCTCCGAGGATCATACCTTCGGGGAACTTCCCCGAAGGCAGCTTGGACGTTCGTCCAACTTGGACGAAGGTGGACGCGAGGCCAACTTGGCCTCGGGTGGACGCTCAGCCAACTTGGCTGAGGGTGTGGACGTTCAGGGAACTTCCCTGAAGGTGACGCATCACGGACTCCGTGACGGGTGACGTTCGGAGAACTTCTCCGAAGGTGCTATCCCATTGGTAAACCATTGATTCCATAGGTTGTAGACTTAATAACCTGTTGACATCGTGCTTCGTGCCTGTTATAATAGTTAGTAGATATTCAGTATCTCTAAGTAACTCCATCCCCAAACACAAAGATAAGGCAACCACCAAAGTTTAGAAGCAAAGCAACTGCTAAGACATAGCAGCGCTTATCACCTATTGGAGAAACCAACATGGCGATAATCATAGGTCCACTTATCACAGGTCAAGGCAACACATGCCTTTCTCTAAAGGACATAAAGAACATTGCAACTGAGGATAGCCGCAGACGCAAGGCAGTACTTTCGCGTGAGGATGCTAAGGCCGAAGAAGTAGCTCGACTAGGTGCAGCAACCGACCGACGATGCAAAGCCGAGCAAGAGTTAATAAGGCAACAAGAATTAGCGGTTAAGCAAAGGTTAGCTGTGCGACTAGAGGACACTAGCGAGGAAATTAAAGAGCGTGCAACGCGGCTCTTACAGATACAGAAGCAGGATGCTATCGACGCAGAAGCCAAGGAGACTCGACGCAAGGCAGCGGAGAAGCTATTTGACCTCGATCAGGATTCTATTCACCAATATAAAGAGTTCTTACGGCAGGAAGACATTCACAAGTTACAGCGTGTAGAAGCATCTCGCAGAGGCTTCTTACAAGCAACTGTGGATAATATTTATCGCCTGCTGAATACAGATGTCTTGCTGTATGACCTAAAAGTCTGCAAACCAACCAACGTTGAAAAGGAACGAATTTGTCAGGAGTTGGATAGGCTTGCTGTACGCGTTGATTTACTCAAAGCAAAGTTTGTTACTGACATCCCAAACGAAATCCCAACAAAAGGAGCACTATGTTAGTTAAAGAATCAGTAAGACCCAGGGTTAGTTCGATCGAAGCTGGGAGACGAGGCGGGCTTTCTAGGAGCGCGAAGAAAATGGCAGCTTGCCGATTGAACGGCTTTCAGAAATCCTCGACTGTGCCTAATCTCGCCAAGGCAAAAGCGTACGTAGTCGTATATAGCGATACCGGCGAGTTAATAACTTCTGGGGTGATCTAAGTGCCTTATAAAGACCCCGAGAAATATCGGGAGTCCCAACGCAAATATCGTGCCGAACATCGTGAAGAACTACGGGAGTACGACCGCAAGTACCACGCTGCGAATTCTGAAAAGTTTCGGTATGATAGCAAGTACTATGCCGCGCATCCTGAAGAGCAACAGGAGAAAAACCGCAGATACAATGCTGCTCATCCTGAAAAGGCACTGGAACGCAGCCGCAATTATAAATACGGTAAGGGTTCACAAGATCACTTACAAGCACAGATAAAAGCACAGCTCAATTGTTGTGCAATCTGTGATAAGCCTTTCACCAAAACACCGGGTCTTGACCACAACCACCTTACAGGGCAATGGCGTGGGGCTTTGTGCAGAAACTGCAATTTGCTTATAAGTTTTGCAGATGAAGTTTACGGCACCTTGCTAAAAGCAGGATGGTATCTAAAGAAGTGGAGGAATTATGGGAAGACCATGCACACCAACCGCAGTGCTTGATGCACGCGGATCATTTTTGAAAAATCCTGGGAGAAAGCGTTTGAACGAGCCGACCACCGACCGACCTCTAGGCGATCCCCCGACACATATAAGCCATGAGCAGTCTGCCGTATGGTTAGATTTAGCCGATGAACTCTTACCCGGCGTAGGTAAACGATCAGATCGAACGGCATTTGAGCTGCTTGTCCGGCTCGTCGCTAAAATGCGCGACGGAACTCAAAGAATGTCGGAAATGACGGCGATGGTAAGTCTCTTGGGTCAATTTGCAATGACGCCAAGCAGCAGGTCGAAGGTTGCTGTAGAGAAGCCTGCAGAGTCATCGTTATCTGCCTTCCTACGCAACGGCATAAGTTTAACTGGCAGGTCACCGCTAGTGCAGTAGCAACAAAGTACAGTCGCAAAACAATTACAGCTCCTATGAGTCTGTGATTCCGCAATAGTAGTACCGCAAAACGTTCCTCAACGTTCCTACACTCCAACTCCTTAGAGCAGTGAAAGAACCGCGTATATCACCGTTAGCATCGCCGTTGCTTCGCCTCCGCGAAGCCCTTGCGAAGCCTTTGGGTGACGAAGGAAAACTGGCTCTGTGCAGGAATCTGAA
>PKUV01000051.1 GCA_003131315.1 Acidobacteriaceae bacterium | reverse complement strand
TATCTGTGAAAATGCTCTAAGGGCAGCTCTTGGGGCAGCCAGTTTCGCGAATGGGCCTAAGAGCCAAGAGCTACTTCTTAAGCACGGAACCGGCGCCCGCGAGCTTTTATCCCTGCCGGGGTATCACAAAGCAGTAGATCGCAAGGTAATGGCAGGTACTTCCCGCCAGCACAAACACGTGCCAGATCGCGTGACTATAAGGTAGCCGCCGCCACACATAGAATCCAACCCCGGCGACGTAGGCGGCTCCACCCGCCACCAGCCAAAGCACTCCGGGGGCTCGTACCGCCGCCAGCAGTGGCTTGAAAGCAATCACCACGAGCAGTCCCATGGCGATGTAGAGCGGAGTCGAGATTTTCCGCACCTGCTCGAACCAGCGCACCTTCATCAGCACGCCCAGAAAACAGATTCCCCAGACGAGGCCGAAAAGCGTCCAGCCCCATCCCCCGCGCATGCTGACCAGCGTGACCGGCGTGTACGTTCCTGCAATCAGGAAGTAGATGCAGCAGTGGTCAATGGTCTGAAGGGTGCGCGCCCAGCGGGGAGACGGAACGCTGTGCAGCACTGTCGATGCCGCATAGAGGCTTACCAGTGTTGCCGCATAGACGCAGCAACTCACAATCACCCACGCATTCCGACTCCAAGCCGCAGCCACAATCAGAAGCACGGCACCCACTAGGCTGAGCGCCAGCCCAATCCCGTGCGTCACTGCATTGACCAGTTCTTCCATGCCCACACTTTCAGCGGTTCCGTGGTTATTGTAACCCCGGCATAGTTCCGCGCCGGGTCACTGGCCACCGAAAGACGAATCTGAGGACTTTTGGAGTGGGACGCGGCCAGCGAAGCGATGAGCACGAGGCAAGTGGGGGTTTCCTGGAGCTAGCTGAGAAAAGGCTGAGAGCCGACAGCTATTTCTTAAGCAGGCACCCGGCGACAAAAGCGGCGACCGCCGCCAGGAGCCATTCGATCCGCCAGAGTTGGATAGCCTGCCAGTCGAGTACGGTCCGGGTGCTAAAGAACACGCTGACAGACAGAGCTCCCACCACGCAGAGCACGCCAGCCAGGAAAGCGATGACGGCAGGCGTCGTGAGCCCGAGCCGCTCACCAAGCGAGGCGAGTTCAGCAAGACCAGGGATTTCCAGCGTGCGCGCAATACTAACGCCCAGATCGGGACGGCTGGTGCCGCAAGCATGGCAGTAGAGTGAGCTGACGATGAACTCGGTTCCGCAACGATGGCAGGCTGCGCTTCGTTCCGGGTTGGCGACAGCCTCGGACGCCGACATGGGCGGCCGCCAAAATTCGTGCTGAGCCTGATCGGCTGCTTCTGCCATAAGGAGCTCTTCTCCCGACCCTTTCCGGATCGCAAGCGAATCACCAAAGCAAGTTATTGCAAAGACGACACTTACGAGCGGGACAAGGGGGAGGGCGGCCACTCCGGAGGGCAAGAATTACGCGATCCAAGCCCGAATTTCCTATATTGCACGACTTGGCTGGGCTGCGGACGTACCCGGTTTGGTTCCTGGCGGCTGTCAGCTATCAGCTGTCAGTAAACCCTTGGGTGTCCTGACAGCTGAGAGCTGACGGCTGAGAGCTACGGTGTTGGATATGGCCAAAGGAATCCTCGAAGAAAGCTCCAATCAGTTAAACTAAGTAAGCGTGGTCTTCTTCCGCTCCCGGCATCGCCCCGCTTTGACTGCCATCATGCTGCTGGTTCTTGCCCAAGCTTGTCTGGCAGCTGACACTGCGGTTTCGACTGTGCTCCGTCCCTCCGATCCGTTGAACCAGGCAGCTTTCGAGCACTATTACAGCCTCGACTACGACGCGGCGATTCAGGATTTCGAGAGGATTCTGGCGCGTCATCCGAACGATCCGTTTGCCGTGAATCACCTGCTCTCCGCGATTCAGGTGCGGGAGCTGTATCGCATGGGCGCGATGAATACCGGGGAATACTCGAACGACAGTTTTATCGGACAAGCGCACCGTCCCGCCGATCCGGCGCAGAAGGTACGCATCAGGCAACTGGTGGAGCAAGCCGAGAAACTGGAAAACGCCGAACTTGGGCGCAATCCGAACAACGTGGATATGCTCTATGCCCGCGGCGTTACGCGCGGACAGTTCGCGCTTTACACCGCACTGATCGAGCGCGCCTGGTTTTCCGCTCTGCGCAATGCGGTGGGAGCGCGCCGCGATCACGAACGGGTTCTTGAGTTGGCTCCGCAGTACACCGACGCCAAGCTGGTGGTGGGGGCCCACAACTACGTGATGGGGAACCTGTCGCTGGCGGTAAAAATCGCCGTCGCGCTCGTCGGCTTGAGCGGCGACAAAGACAAGGGAATTCAGTATCTGAGCGATGCCTACCACGGCAATGGCGAAACCAGCGTGGACGCTGGGGTTGTGCTCATGGTTTTCTTGCGCCGCGAACACCGCTATGGCGAGGCTTTGCAGATTGCACGCGCGATCGGTCCGCGATTTCCGCGCAACTATCTTCTGCCGCTGGAAGAGGCGAACCTGCTGCGGGTGTCCGGTAAGAGCGGCGAAGCCGAGGAACAGTATCGCCGGGTGTGGCAGAACGGGCGCGAGGGAAAGTACGGCAGCCTGCATTACGAAATCGCGGCGCTGGGACTGGGCGACCTGCTGCGCAGCCAGAAAAAATATCAGGCTGCGGCTGCGGCTTACGAGCTGGTGAGTGAGGTCACGGGCGCCGATCAGGAATTGCTGCAGAAAGCGAATCTGGGAGCCGGAGAGATGTATGACCAGCTCCAGAAGCGGGACCTGGCGGTGAAGAAGTACGAGGCAGTGGTGGCTACAAATTCGGGCAATGCCGAAGCGGACAAGGCTCGGAAGAGGATTAAGGACGCGTACAGGGAGTAGAGGGACACGCAGCTCTTCATTTAGTCATTGAATCATTGAGACATTGAGTCAATGATTCAATGACTCAATCGCCTAGAAGCGGCGCGAGCCCATGCGGAACATTTTCCCCGCAATCGTCGTATCATCAAGCAGGGAGATACACCCATGTATTGCAACGATTGCGGCAAGGCCATCGCTGAGAACGGCCGCTTTTGTTCCCACTGCGGCAACGTGGTGGGGATTCCGCCCACGCCGAAGAAACTGATGCGCTCACGCGCTGACAGAAAGATTGGAGGCGTTTGTGCCGGGTTGGCTCAGTATCTCGATCTCGACATTTCCCTGGTACGCATCCTCTGGTTCTTCGTTACGTTCGTGTCCGGAGTCTTTCCGGGCTTGGTCGCGTACGTGCTCGCCTGGATCATCATTCCAGAGGAGCCGGAACTGAAGCCGGTGGTGGCCTCACAACAGCCGGTCACGAGTTAGTCGCTCCTTCTGCTGACTGCGCAGCAACTCCAGGGCTTCTCCAATCGGGAAGGGCACGACTTTAGCTGTGCCGTACCGGCCCGCTAAGAATGCGGGCTTCAGCCCCTGAGGGCCGCGGCGCCAGTTTCGCTCCTCGCTCGACTCTGTGTTCTAATCTCTTCTTATGGAGCGCCTGCGCAGCGACGACGCCGAGATCTCCTATGAAGTTCGCGGGAACGGTCCTGCGGTCGTTCTTCTCCATCCTTTTCCCTGTCACCGCGAATTCTGGCATCCGGTGGCTGCGGCGCTCGAATCGCGCTACCGGCTGATTCTTCCCGATCTGCGCGGGCACGGCGATTCGGAACTTGGCGAAGGACCAGCCCTCATGCACAAGCACGCGAGCGACGTCGCCCGCGTGCTTGATGCCGCCGGCATTGGCAAGGCCGCGTTCGTCGGATGTTCGATCGGCGGATATATCCTTTTCGAGTTCTGGCGCCGCTTTCGAGCGCGGGTGAACTCGCTCGCGTTTTGCGACACGCGCCCTCAGGCCGATAACGCAGAGGCGCGCGCAAATCGGTTGAAGGCCGCGGACGCGGTCCTCGATCAGGGAACCGAACCCTTCATCGAGACGATGATTCCGAAGCTGATGGGCCGCACGACGTTGGCCACGCGCCCGGATTTAGTCGATGGAGCGCGCACCATGATGCGAAAAATGTCGGCCGAGGATATCAGCCAGGTGCAGCGCGGCATGGCCGAGCGTCCCGACTCGGTCGCCGATCTGAAGACCATCGACGTCCCCACGCTGATCGCGATCGGAGAAGAAGACGTGCTCTCGACCGTCGCCGACGGCGAACTGATGCGCCAGAACATTGCGGGCAGCCAGTTGAAAGTGATCCCGAAAGCGGGCCATTACGCGCCGTGGGAGCAGCCGGAAGCGGTGGGAACAGTGCTGCGGCAGTTTCTGGATTCGGTGCATGCAAAGTAGCCGCATTGCCAACGTCGATTTCATTTCCTCCAGCGCAATTGAGCGATGTCACAGCCCGCGGCATCGCCTCTCTGCTAGAATCTCCGCGTCATGATGGAAGCCTTCCTCGTTCCTGAAAAAACGGTGGTCAACGCCAAAGGAGACGGGCCTGCGCTCGATGTCAGTCGGGCGGAGGGCCGGATTTTTCTGCTGACGCTCGCCATCACCAACATCGTCGAGCAGGAATCGCTCGATGTCGGCATCTTCGGATCGGTGGATGGCGCGACGTGGGATGCCAAGCCGGTCGCGGCCTTTCCGCAGAAGTTCTATCGCGAGGAAGCTCCGCTGCTGCTCAATCTGACGGCGCGGCCAGAGGTCAAGTTTATCCGCGCTCATTGGGAAGTGAGCCGGTGGGGGCGCGGGTCGGAAACGCCCATGTTCGAATTCCACGTCGCGCTGCGGGAAGTTCCGCAGGAAATCCTCGCGGAAGCCGCCGGGCGAGTGCGCGCGCAGTAGGCCGGAGCCAGATCACACCCCTCTGTCGTTTGTCATCCTGAGCGAAGCGAAGGACCTGCTGTCTCTCGCGCCGACAAGAAAACAGGTCCTTCGCTTCGCTCAGGACGACAATTTATAAAGGGTGCCGCCCGTGCAGCGATGCGGACCCCACTTTCACCGCGGGCTCCTCGCCTCAGAAATCTCCGTTATATTAAATTCATGCCTGATGATTCGACGCCCGATGGTTCGAATGTCATCGTCCGTTCTGCGCGCTCGGTGCGCGGAGTCGTTCGCATTCCCGGGGACAAATCCATCTCGCACCGCTACGCCATGTTGGCGGCGATTGCGGAGGGCACGAGCCGTTTCCAGAATTTTTCAGCGGCGCGCGATTGCGCGAGCACGCTCGATTGCGTGGGCAAGCTCGGCTGCGAGTGGAAGCGATTGGAAGACGAAGACGGAACGATTGAAGTGC
Organism: Acidobacteriaceae bacterium; assembly: GCA_003131315.1. Lineage (GTDB taxonomy): Bacteria > Acidobacteriota > Terriglobia > Terriglobales > Acidobacteriaceae > Acidiflorens. Next base: position 2,527 of record PKUV01000051.1, on the reverse strand, counting down.
GCGGCGTGGGGCCACGGCTGAAGGCTCCGGCGGAGGTGCTCGATTGCGGAAACTCCGGCTCGACCATGCGCATGTTGAGCGGAATTCTTGCCGGCCAGCCGTTTACCAGCGAGTTGTGCGGGGATGAGTCGCTCTCGCGTCGCCCGATGGCGCGCATCATGAAGCCGCTTTCCGAGATGGGGGCAAAGATTTCGTCGAGCGAAGGTGGGCGTCCACCACTCAAAATTCAAGGCGGACCGCTCAAGGCAATCCACTACAAACCGGAAGTGGCGAGCGCGCAGGTGAAATCGTGCGTGCTGTTTGCGGGGCTCTTTGCCGACGGTGAGACGGTGGTCGAGGAGCCCATTCGCACGCGCGATCATGGCGAAATTGCGCTCCGGGCTTTTGGCGCGGAGGTCGAACGGACGGGGAATGCATCGCGGATTGTGGGCGGACAGCGGCTGCGCGCGATTGAGGCGCATGTGCCCGGCGATCTCTCGAGTGCCGCGTTTTTTCTTTGTGCGGCGGCGCTGTTTCCCGGATCCCAGATCACCTTGCCCGGGATTCTGATGAATCCGACGCGGGCGCGGCTGCTCGACATTCTCGTGCAGATGGGGTTGAAGGTTTCGGTCGCGCACCTGGAAGAACATCAGGGCGAGCTGGTAGGAACGATCGAGGCGCGTGGAGCGGCGTGGAAGGGGGCCGTAATCGCCGGCGCCGATACCGCTGCGTTGATTGACGAGATCCCGGTGCTGGCGGCGGTTGCGCCGTACTCCGAGGGCGGCCTCGAAGTGCGGGACGCCAAGGAGTTGCGCGTGAAAGAGTCGGACCGCATCGCCGCCGTCGCGGCCAATCTGCGGAAGATGGGCGCGGAAGTTGAAGAGCGTCCCGATGGAATGCGCATCCCCGGCGGCCAGCATCTCCACGGCGCCGAGCTGGATTCGTTCGGCGATCACCGCATTGCCATGGCGTTTGCCGTGGCCGCGTTGCGAGCGGAAGGCGAGACGACGATTCTCGGCGCGGATGCCGCCGGAGTGTCGTATCCAAGTTTTTTTGAGAATCTACGCAGCATTACCAGTGAGTAGTTGCTAAGAGCCAACAGCTAAGAGCTAAAAGCGTTTTTATGACACCAGACAAACCCCCATCCCCCGAAGATCGCCTCCAGCAGGAATTCAATCGCTGGGCCGATGACGGCGAGGGTGCGAAGATGGAGCGCCATCACCTCGACATCACTGAGAAAACGATGCGCCGCATGGACCTGCATCCGGGTGAGCGCATTCTCGATCTCGGCTGCGGATCGGGGTGGGCGACGCGCTTGCTGGCGCGCATGGTGGGCGAAGGACCACAGGGTTTTGGGCAGGTGGTCGGAGTCGATATTTCCGACGAGATGGTGCGGCAGGCGCGGGCCGCTTCGAAAGAATTCGACAACGTGATGTTCGTGGTGGGTTCGGCGGCGCAGATTCCCTGGGAAGAAAACTTTTTTGACAAGGTGCTTTCGGTAGAGTCGTTTTATTACTACCCCGACCAGGAGCGCGCCCTGGCCGAGCTGTTTCGCGTCATGGCTCCGCATGGACGGCTGTTCATTCTGATCAATCTCTACAAAGACAATCCATATTCGCTGCAATGGGTGCCAAAGTTGAAGGTGCCGGTGCATGTTCGTTCGGCGGCGGAGTATGTCGAACTGCTGAAGAAGCACGCATTCGAAAACGTGGAGTATGCGCAGATTCCCGACGATACGCCCACGCCGGACAACTACCAGACGACTTCGTTTCGGTCGCTCGACGACATGAAAGCATTCAAGCGGATTGGCGCGCTGCTGCTGATGGCGTCGAAGCCCGATGTGCGGAATCCGGCGCCGGGGTACACGATTTACTAGCAGCCCGCGGTGTGACCGCCATCACTCTCAGGCGTATGATCATCGGTTATCCTGTACCGCAAGAGGCCTCATGAGCTGGCTCCAGAACAAGTTCGAAAAGAATTTCATGATCTCGACGGTGGACTACGTCTTCAACTGGGCGCGCAAGTCGGCGCTCTGGCCGATGACGTTTGGGCTGGCGTGCTGCGCCATCGAGATGATCGCGTCTTCGACGGCGCGGTTCGATATCGCGCGTTTCGGCTCGGAGGTGTTTCGGCCCAGCCCGCGGCAGTCGGATCTGATGATCGTCTCCGGCACCGTCACGTTGAAGATGGCGCCGGTGGTGAAGAGAATTTACGACCAGATGCCCGAACCGAAGTGGGTGATTTCGATGGGCGCGTGCTCGTCGGTCGGCGGGCCGTTCAATACTTATGCCGTGCTGCAGGGCGTCGACCGCATCGTGCCGGTGGATGTGTATGTGATCGGATGCCCGCCGCGTCCGGAGAATTTGTTTTACGCGCTGCTCAAGCTGCAGGACAAGATCGACACCATGACGCTCGCCAAGCGCCCCACCGAAGTGCGGCTCGAAGAGCGGATGATGGAAAACTTCAAGCGCCAGGTGATGGTCGCGCAGACGATGCAGCCGAAATAGCACTCAGCAATCAGCCGTCAGCTATACCATTTTCACATATA
>PKUV01000109.1 GCA_003131315.1 Acidobacteriaceae bacterium | reverse complement strand
ATTGTCATGGAATCAATTACACCAACAACCTCACCTGACCAGATCACCCGATGACCCGATCGCCCGATCACCCGCTCAGAAGTGGTCGTCCGCCGCGTGCCCCGGATGTTCCAGCGCTCGCGCCTGGATGGCGCGATCCCACGGGCCGCCCTGCCAGTTATCTTTCATCCGATTCTTGTGGATCCACGGCGGCAGCGTCATCAGAAGCCGGCGGCTGAGCGCGTGCAGATAAGGTTCGTAGACCGCCCGAAGCTCCGCCAACCGCTCCGGCGCGTCGGCCTTATCGTTCAGCGTCACGCCGCGCCATGCCAGTTCCGTCTTCAGCCGGTGCCGATCCTCTGCCGTGAGCCGGTCGGCATCATGCGGACTGTATTGCGAATTCACCACCTGGGCGAGATCGACGGCGGCGTGCCGCGCCATGGCAAACGTAAGCTTCGCCTGGTCCGGGTGGATGCCCTCGACGCCGGTCATGACGAGCGACGTGACATCGAGCATGACCGTCAGCGCGCTCAACCAGGATTGATTGCTGTGCTGGGAGCGGAAGTAAACCAGCACGGGATAGGAAATGTGGCTCGACAGGAGATCGGCGCACCAGCGCTCCCAGTCGCGAAAAATCTCGTCGAGCACGGTTTGCTCGGGACAGCAACCCAACCGGCCGAGAAACTCGGTCGCGCTCGGCGGTGACCCGGCGCGCGCATCGAGCAGCGAGATTTCAACTTCGCGCGTGGCAAACGAGTGGTAGATCACCGGCAGATATCCGACCACGACTCCGAGAAACGCGAAGCCCAGGCCCGCTTCCATCACGGCCAGCGCGCGGGCGGCGGCGTTGTTGGGAGTGATGTCTCCGTAGCCCAGCGTGAAAAAAGTTTCGCCGCTGAGGTAGACGACTTTCCCGAACGTGATTCTTTCATTGGCCAGCGTCAGATGTTCGCCCAGTCCGTACTGCACGCAGGCGAACCCAAAAATCAGCCCGAGCGCCCAAAAGCCCAGCAGCGGGATCAGCGACAGCGGCCCAAAGTACGCGAGGAAGCCTTCGCGCCGGTTCGCGGACTTGATATGCCGCCCAATTCTTGTCCAGAGGCCCCATGTATTCCGGTAGAACCAACCCGTGATGCGAAAACTCCGTTTGATGCGCCGCGGTAAAACCACGGTCTCAAACGCATCCATGAGGATGATGAAGATGAGAACAATGCCGGCAATCGATGCCCACCAATGCATAGCGATGAGATTTCAGATGACGCGGGAATGGTAGCAGATTCAGAAATGAACAACAGCGATGTGAGCATCATCACAGATTCATTCCGCCCCGCCGATTTAGCCTAACTATTCCCCTCCCGGAAAATCACCCATCTCCCTGCCTTATCGCTGACTCATGCCGGACGGCCTTATCGCTTGCCCATGCCGGACAGCCTCAGGTTCCGATGCCGCAGCCCCGGAGGGGCAGCCCAGCTTAGCCCAGCGCTTCAGCGCTGGGTAGGCGGCCAAGCTTGAGATCAAGTCCCGGAGGGACGACCCATGTCGCACACCTATTCGAGCAATCGCATTCACGTGGTCTTCAGCACCAAAGAACGGCAAAAACGACTGCGCGAGGAAATCCAACCCAAACTCTGGGCCTATATCGCCGGCATCGCCCGTCATCACGGATTCGAAGGAATCAAGATCGGTGGGGCAGAAGATCATTGTCACGCATTGATCCTGCTCCCCGCCCCCATGCCGTTGTCAAAGGCAGTTCAAACTCTGAAGGGATGCTCCTCCAAATGGCTCGATGACACCGGCGCGGCTGGAAACAATTTCGCCTGGCAGGAAGGCTATGGCGCATTCAGCGTAAGCGCATCGCAGACGGCTGGAGTGGTCGAATACATCAGGAACCAACCGGAGCATCACAAGAGGCGAAATTATGAAGAAGAATTTCTGGAGTTGCTCAAACGATATGGTATTGCCTACGATCCAGCGCACGTGCTGGGATAGATGGGTCGTCCCTCCGGGACTTGGTCTTCGTTTTTCCAGCCTACCCAGCGCTGAAGCGCTGGGCTAAGCTGGATCGTCCCTTCGGGACTGGGACACAGCCGAACTTCGGAACTGAACATCGCGCGCCGATTCCTACGGTGTCGCGTGCGCCGCGTCCAGTGCCTTTTTCACCGCCTGCAATTCCTTCAGCAAGCCGCGCAGGTTGCGCGTATCCAAGGCGTTGGCGCCGTCGCTTTTCGCTTCTTTCGGATTGTCGTGGACTTCCATGAACACCCCGTCCACTCCAGCCGCCACCGCGGCCCGCGACAACACCGGGATAAACTCAGGCTGGCCTCCGCTCGCCGCCGGCTGATCTTCATCGCCGTGTGAAGCCGACGGCAACTGCACCGAATGCGTCGCGTCAAACACCACCGGCGCGAACTTGCGCATGATGGCCAGCGAACGCATGTCCACCACCAGATTGTTGTAGCCGAAACTCGATCCACGCTCGGTCACAAACACCTGGCTATTCCCGGCCTCACGGCACTTGTCGACGGCGTGCTTCATGTCCCAGGGCGAAACGAACTGCCCCTTCTTGATATTCACCGGACGCCCGCTGAGCGCCGCCGCCACGATCAGGTCGGTCTGGCGGCAGAGGAATGCCGGAATCTGCAACACGTCCACCACCTCGGCGACGGCAGCCACGTCGGCCACCTGGTGAACGTCGGTGAGCACCGGGATGTGCACTTCGTCTTTCACCTTCTTCAGAATGCGCAGGCCTTCTTTCATCCCCGGCCCGCGATAGCTCCGGATCGAAGTTCGGTTCGCCTTGTCGTACGACGCTTTGAAGATGAACGGGAGGTTAAGCGAACGCACCACGCCCTTGATGATCTCCGCCATGCGCAGGGCATGCTCTTCACTCTCAATCACACAGGGCCCGGCAATGAGGAACAGGTCGCCGGAGCCGACGCGAACGTTATCGATTTGGAAAGACAAGGGCAAGGCTGTTGGCTCTTGGCTTTTAGCTCTTGGCTAAAAGCTAACAGCTAAAGGCTAACGGCTTCTTCCTACTTTTTCCGGCCGCAGGAACATCTCGACCTCGGCGGCGTGTTTCTGCTCTTTCTTTTTCTGCCCGTGTTCGTACGAAGCTCCCACGAACGCCTTAAACAGCGGATGCGGCTCCAGCGGCTTCGATTTGAATTCCGGATGAAACTGGCATCCGATAAAGAACGGATGTCCGGGAATCTCCACCATCTCAACGTAAGTGCCGTCCGGAGTCGAGCCGGAAATGCGCAGCCCGGCGGCCACCATCGGCTCTTCATACTCTCGGTTGAACTCGTAACGATGCCGGTGCCGCTCGCTGATCTCAGTCTGGCCATACACTTTGTACGCCAGCGTTCCCGTCTCGATCTTGCACGGCCATGCCCCCAGCCGCATCGTGCCACCCAGATCTTCCACGCCGCGCAACTCGCGTAGCTTGTAGATCACGCGATGCGGAGTCGCCGGATCGAACTCACTCGAGTTGGCATCCGCCAATCCGCAAACATTACGCGCAAATTCAACGCAAGCCGTCTGCATACCCAGACAGATTCCGAAGTAGGGCACATGCTTCTCGCGCGCGTACTGGATCGCCCTCAGCATGCCTTCGATGCCACGCTTGCCGAATCCGCCGGGCACCAGCAAACCGTCGTACTCTTCTAACTGCGCTTCATAACTCTTGTCGGCTTTGTCCGCAGCCTCCAGGCCCTCGGCTTCAATCCAATTCACTTCCAGCTTCAGGTTGTGCGCCAGCGCGCCATGCACCAGCGCCTCCTTCAGCGACTTGTAGGAATCCTCATACTCCACGTACTTTCCGACAATGCCGATCCTGACCACATCTTTCGGGTTGTAAACCCGGTGCACCAGATCGTTCCACTTCGATAGATCGCGATCTTTAGCCTCCAGGTGCAGACGGCGGAGGATCAACGTATCCACTTCTTCATGCGCGAAGACGATCGGCACTTCGTAGATAGACGCGACATCCTTCGCCGTGATCACCGCTTCTTCTTCGACGTTGCAGAACAGCGCAATCTTCGACTTGATTTCCTTCGAAAGGAAGCGGTCGGTGCGGCACAGCAGGATATCCGGCTGAATTCCGGCGCTGAGCAATTCTTTGACGGAGTGCTGAGTCGGCTTGGTCTTCAATTCCTGTGCCGCGGCAATAAACGGCACCAGCGTCACGTGCACGAACAATGTGTTATCGCGGCCCAGTTCCTGCCGCATCTGGCGGATCGCCTCGATAAACGGCAGCGACTCGATGTCGCCCACAGTGCCGCCGATTTCGATGATCGCCACATCCACGTCCTGCGCCACTTTCTTCGCAGCCGCCTTGATTTCGTTGGTGACGTGCGGAATCACCTGTACCGTCTTGCCCAGGTAATCGCCCCGCCGCTCCTTGGCGATAATCTGCTCGTAGAGGCGCCCGGTCGTCCAGTTGTTATCGCGAGAAAGTTTGGCGTGCGTGAAGCGTTCGTAGTGACCGAGGTCGAGATCGGTTTCGGCGCCGTCGTCGGTCACGAACACTTCCCCGTGCTGAAACGGCGACATCGTCCCCGGATCCACGTTCAGGTACGGATCGAACTTCATCAGGTTGACTTTGAGGCCGCGGCTTTCAAGCAGGCATCCAATGGAGGCCGCCGCCAGTCCCTTGCCCAATGAAGACACCACACCGCCGGTTACAAAGATGTACTTGGCCGACATCGCTTCCTCGCTCTGATTTTGTTGGGAAAATTGTGCGGGCTGGGGTGCACGATCAATTATGGCAGAAGTTTTCCGGGAAGGGAATGTGGAAAAACAGTCCGTCGGAGTGAGTGACACAATTACCGGCGGGTGCCCCACTCATCGCGTCCTTTGCGATGAGTGGGTTTCGTCACAATCCGACTGGCAGCCGCTCACTGAAATCCGAACCTCGAAAGCTTACCGTCGGAGAGATGACGCAAGGGCTTCATCGCGATTACGGTTCGAATGACCTGCATTTCATTACGACCAGTTGTTACCATCGCGAACCAGTGCTGAGCCCGCCGCAACGCCGTGACCTCCTGCTCGATACTCTGGAAGAGACGCGACTGCGCTACCACTTTGTGCTGGTCGGTTTCGTAATCATGCCGGAGCACCTCCATCTTCTGATCGCAGAGCCCGACACGGGCGATCCCTCGGTGGTCATGAAAGTACTGAAAGAGCGATTCACGCGCAAGCTCAGGACCGCGGGTGCCCCACTCATCACGCCTTTTGCGATGAGTGGGCTTCCCCACCCCGAACCCGCTCCGGTTTGGCAGAAGCGGTTCTACGATTTCAACATCTGGACAGACGAGAAACGAATCGAGAAACTTCGCTACATGCACCGAAACCCAGTGAAGCGTGGACTGGTAGCGCGGCCCGAAGATTGGCAGTGGAGCAGCTTCCGAGCCTACGCCTACGGAGTACAGGGACGTGCGCGGGTGAATGTACAGGAATGGCCGTTGGGGATCGGTCGACGCCCAGTCTGCAGCTTTGGCTAGGCGTGAACCCACTCATCGCAAAGAACGCGATGAGTGGGGCACCCGCTTGTAGATGCTCCCAGATAATGTCATCCCTTAACTGTTTTTGCGCCCAGCAAACGGAGCCGCCCGCATCTAACTTTCGGAAGCACTGGAAAAGGCCGATAATGTTCCGCGGCATGAAATCATTCACCGGCAGGACGGGGCTACTCGCTGCAGCAATCCTTGTGTCGGTCTTCTCTTGCCTGTCGGCCGTTCCCGCTTCCGCCCAGACCCAGGGCCGCCGCCTCATCCTGAAAGACGGCTCCTACCAGTCCGTCACCAAGTATGAGATTCACGGCGAGCGCGTCCGCTATTTCAGCGCCGAACGCGGCGAATGGGAGGAAGTCCCGAAATCGCTGATTGACTGGGACGCCACCGATAAGTTTGAGCAAGGCCGCCTGCAGGGCAAGCTCGCTCCGGAAGCGGTTGAACTCGACAAGGAACTGGAGGCCGAACGCAAAGCCGAACAAGCCCGTTCACCGCAGGTCGCGCCCGGTCTGCGCCTGCCCGACGAAGGCGGAATCTTCCTCCTCGATACCTATCAGAATCAGCCGCAGTTGTCCGAACTGCAGCAATCGGGCGGCGAGCTGGGTAAGAATACCAAGTCGAATATTCTGCGGGCGGCGATCAATCCGCTGGCCGGCGTCAAGCAAACGATTGAACTTCCAGGAGCTCATGCCAGGATTCAGTCGCACACCACCGTGCCTTCGCTCTACATCAACATCGACTCGAATGAGGGCGCGCCCGCAACTGCGCAGGCCGCCGGCGAGCCTCCGCCGCTGCCACCTACCGAGCGCTTCAAGATCATTCGCATCGAGGTCAAGGGCGGCAAACGCGTTGCCGGCGCAATCAAGATCGCGGTAAACGGAAAGATGAAAGCCAACGAACGTTTTGTCTTGGCCACGGTCACCACCATGACCGGAGGCTGGGTCAAGATCGCGCCCAGCGAACCTCTCGCGGCGGGCGAATACGCCGTCGCCGAGATGCTGGGAAAAGAAGGAATGAACCTCTATGTGTGGGACTTCGGCGTGAACCCTTCCGCGCCCGCCAACGCGTCTGCGTGGAAACCGGACCCGAAAGAAGCGCAGCCGAAAACAGACCAGCCCGCGGATCTAAAGCAGCGAGAAAAACAGTAGCAAAGCAGCGTAGGGCACTGAGGCCGGCTGTCCCTGGCAGTGGTGCGCCTCCCTGAGACCTGACACCTAACACCTGAGACCTGTTCGCTCTACGGCTCCATCAGCCCGCGCGATGCAATGCCGATATTATCGCGGGTCGTATTCTTCACCACATACATCATCTCGTCCGCCTGGCGGATGATGTCGTGCGGCGTCCGCGCATCGTTCGGGAAAGTCGCCAGCCCCATACTGGCGCGCACGTTCAGGTTTAAGCCCTGCTCGATGCAGAAGATCCCCGAGCGCAGGGAATCCTGCAAACGTTTCGCGACCACCACCGCCTGATCTTTGCTGGTTTGCGGCAGTAGAACCACGAACTCGTCTCCACCGTAGCGGAAGGCAAAATCAATCAGCCGCAACTGCGCTTTGATCAGGTATCCGACTTCGGCCAGCAGCCGGCTTCCCACCAGATGTCCATGCGTGTCGTTGACCAGCTTGAAGTGGTCGAGGTCGATGAAAATCACGCTGAACTGGTAGCCGAAGCGCGCCGAGCGGTAGACCTCGGTTTCGAGCGTTTTGTTGAGATGGCGCGCATTGAACAGGCCCGTGCAATCGTCGGTGATGGTCAGTTCCTGAATCTTCTCGACCGCCCTGGCATTCTCGATAGAAATCGCGGCGTAATCGCACAAAGCCTGCAAGAAAAACAGCTCCTGTTCACTCAGCCCCACGTTCGCGTTGACCAGTTGGATCACGCCCAGCACGCGGTGTTTCGAGCGCAGCGGCACGCAGATCACGGAGCGAGTCTGCACCCGCGTCATCTCGTCCAGCCGGGATGAGAATCGCGGCTCATTCTGCACGTCGGGCACGATCAGCACCTGTCCGTGCTTGGCCACCCACCCCGCAATTCCCTCCCCCACCTTCAAACGCGCCTTCGCCAGAACCTCAGCCGCAGCCCCCACCGCGATGGCGAAATAGAGCTCATCTTTTTCCTCATCCACCATCAGCAGCGACCAGGTATCCGGGCGGAAGTATTCCGCCATTTTTTCCATGATGGTCTGCAGGATCGAGTCAAGGTTGAGCGATGACGTCAGCGCCTTGGCGACATCGTGGAAGATGGTCAGCTCTTGCGACAGGCGAATTGGGGATGTGCCCGCTGCCTCCGACATGAACTCCTCGTCCGAGTGGATGGATAGGAAATTATAGGTTTCGTCGCCCCACTCGGGCAACGAACGTCGGTAACCAGTACCCGTCCCGCCAACCCACCGCTGAAGAATTTGTAATTTGGTAATCGGGTAATTTGGCAATTGAAACCCAGGTCGGGACGTGGGATCGGTTTCAAATTACAAAATTAGAAATTACTCAATTACCAATTTTCTATGATCTTGCTTCTCGACAGAGTAAAATTCCGTTCGCCATCCAACGAAAGCGAGAGACTGGTTTGCCTTCCTTTGGCGAAAAACTGAAACTGGAGCGCGAGAAGCGCAAGATCACCCTGGAGCAGATTTCCGTCTCCACCAAGATCGGGACCCGCATGCTTCAAGCACTGGAAGAGGATAAGTTCAACCAGTTGCCCGGAGGCATCTTCAACAAGGGCTTTGTCCGCGCCTATTCCCGCTTCGTTGGCCTCGACGAAGATCAAACCGTTGCCGACTACCTGGAAGCCTCCGGCGACGCCCCTCCCGTTTCGACAGAAATCGCAGCGCGGGAAGACGACGAGCGCGAAAATGCAGAAAACGTCCGCCGCCTGGAAGCCAGCGCCGACGCCCCTGCTCGCCAACTCCCCTGGGGCGTGTTCGCCGCGGTTCTACTCGTAGTCGCGCTCGCACTCTCCTTCTGGAGCCATCGCCGTCGTGAGCACACGAGACAGTCAGTTCGGCCGACTCCAACAACGGCGGCGGCGCAGTTATCAGGCAAAGTGTCAGGCAAAGTGTCAGGCAAAGATAGTGGCGCTGCTTCGCCCACCTCTGGTTCGCCTACAACTGGTTCGCCGGCAACTAGCTCGCCGACTGAAGGATCTGCGCCGTCCGTCTCCCCCAAAACACCTCAGGACTTAGCCGCTGCCGCCCCCGCCGCAACTCCGGGCGAGTTTACGGTCGTCATCCAGGCCCGCGAAGACTCCTGGATCTCGATCACCGCCGACGGCAGAACCGTCTCGTCCGAACTTTTGGCCGCCGGCAGCGAGCGCGCCATCCGAGGCCGGAAAGAAATCATCGTCAAGGCCGGAAACGCCGGCGGCATCGACTTTCGATTCAACGGAAAGAAGCTCGACACCGGGGGAGAATACGGGGAGGTCAAAACAGTTACTTTTGGTCCTCGAGGAGTGTTGCCGAATGCCCCGGAGCCGCCTTCGACACCTTAAGTTTGTCTCTTTATTTTCTTCCGTTTACCGCCCTCCGTCCACCGTTCAATGCTCACTGGCTCCCACTCAATGTCAGCTCCCTCCGGCCCCGGCCAATTCCGTTGCGCTTAGGAGGTCATCTCTGTTACCGTTTTGAAGAAGATTAAGCCAAACCCCGGTCAAGAGCCCTTGGACCCATAAGCCTCCCTTATCGGACGTAAAGGCTCGAAGTTACCTTTGAGGAGATACCAGCTTGCCAGCAACCAATCGTTTTCTTTTTACCTCGGAGTCCGTAACCGAGGGACATCCGGACAAGATCGCCGACCAGATTTCCGATGCCATTCTCGACGCCTGCCTTCGTGAAGATCCGAACAGCCGCGTCGCCTGTGAAACCCTGACCTGCACCGGCCTGGTCGTGATCGCCGGCGAGATCACCACCAAAGCCTACGTCGACTTCCAGAGCCTGGTGCGCGGCGTTGTACAGTCGATCGGCTACGACAACGCCGTGTACGGCTTCGACTCGAACACTTGCGCCGTAATTTCGAGCATCAACAAGCAGTCCGGCGATATCGCCATGGGCGTGGATACCGGCGGCGCCGGCGACCAGGGCATGATGTTCGGCTTCGCCTGCAACGAGACCCCCGAACTGATGCCCCTTCCGATTTCTCTCGCCCACAAGCTCACCATGAAGCTTGCCGAAGTTCGCAAGAATGGCACCTGCCCCTACCTGCGGCCCGATGGAAAATCACAGGTCACGGTCGAATACGACGCGCACCACAAAGTGAAACGCGTGGATGCGGTGGTCGTTTCCACCCAGCATTCCGAAACTGTCGGCAACGACGAACTGCGCGCCGACATTTTGAGGCACGTGATCCAGGCCGTAATTCCGGCCCACCTGCTCGATGAGGACACGAAGTACCACATCAATCCCACCGGACGCTTCGTGATCGGCGGCCCCATGGGCGATTCCGGTCTGACCGGACGCAAGATCATCGTGGACACTTACGGTGGCATGGGACGTCACGGCGGCGGCGCATTCAGCGGCAAGGATCCGACTAAGGTAGATCGTTCGGCCGCGTACATGGCGCGTTACATCGCGAAGAACATCGTGGCCGCCGGCCTCGCCGATCGCTGCGAAGTGCAACTCGCCTACGCCATCGGGGTTGCTGAACCCGTCAGCGTCCTTGTGGATACTTTCGGAACCGAGAAGATCGATGCCAATCTGATTCCGGATCTGGTGCGGGCGAACTTCAAGCTCAAGCCGCGCGAGATCATAGATTCGCTCAACCTGCGCCGTCCGATTTACCGTAAGACCGCGTCGTACGGACACTTCGGCCGCAGCGACCCCGATTTCACATGGGAAGCGACCGACAAAGCCGCCAAACTGGCCGCCGACGCCGGCTTGAAGCTGGAACCGGCCGGAGCGAGAAAATAAGGTCAGAGGTTCGAGGTCAGAGGTCAGAGGTTAAAACCCGAACCGCGGAAAGTAGTAACGAACTAAACAAAAAATTGACGGCAAACTAGGCATGAGTTAGGGGTCAGAAGTAACCTCTGCAATCTGACCTCTCACCTCTGACCTCTCATCCGGGGAGAAAATGGCTACGACATCGATTAGCAGCGACGTTAAAGGATTTGAACTGGCCGATCTGGGCAAGAAACGCATCGAGTGGGCGAACCAGTCGATGAAGGTGCTGCAGATCATCCGCAAGGAATTCATCAAGAACCAGCCGCTCAAGGGCATCCGCGTTTCCGCCTGCCTGCACGTGACGTCCGAGACCGCGAACCTGATGATCGCGCTGCGCGACGGCGGCGCCGACGTGGCGTTGTGCGCTTCGAACCCGCTTTCCACGCAGGATGATGTCGCCGCCAGTTTGGTTCGCGACTACAACATTCCCGTCTTCGCCATCAAAGGTGAGGACAACGACTCCTACTACTCGCACATCATGGCGGCGGTCGATCACAAGCCGCAGTTCACCATGGACGATGGCGCCGACCTGGTGTCGGTACTGCACACCAAGCGCAAAGCGGAACTGGCGAATGTGATCGGCGGAACCGAGGAGACGACCACCGGCGTGATTCGCTTGCGCGCCATGGCCAAGGAAGGTGTGCTCCGCTATCCGATCGTGGCCGTCAACGACGCCGACACCAAGCATCTGTTCGACAATCGTTACGGCACCGGGCAATCGACGATCGACGGCATCATCCGCGCTACGAATTTCCTGCTCGCGGGATCGAAGTTCGTGGTCGCCGGTTACGGTTGGTGCGGCCGTGGGCTGGCTTCGCGCGCACGCGGCACGGGAGCGGAAGTAATCGTAACCGAGATTGATCCGACCAAAGCGCTCGAAGCGGTCATGGACGGATTCCGCGTGATGAGCATGGACGAGGCCGCCAAGATCGGCGACGTTTTCTGCACCGTCACCGGCAACAAGAACGTACTCGCCAAGCAGCACTTCGAAGTCATGAAAGACGGCGCCATCATCTCGAACTCGGGCCACTTCAACGTCGAAATCGACATCCCGTCGCTCGAAAAGCTGTCGTCCTCCAAGCGCACCACGCGCACCTTCGTCGACGAGTACTCGCTGAAAGACGGTCGCCGCATCAACCTGCTGGGAGAAGGCCGCCTCATCAACCTGGCCGCCGCCGAAGGGCATCCGGCATCGGTGATGGATATGAGTTTTGCCGACCAGGCCCTTTCGTGCGAGTACATGGTGAAGAACCACGCCTCACTCGAAAATAAGGTCTACACGGTTCCGGCAGACCTCGACAAACGCGTGGCCAAGCTGAAGCTGGAATCGCTCGGCATCAAGATCGACCGCTTAACCTCGGAGCAGGAAGAATACCTGGCGAGCTGGTCGGAAGGAACGTAAACCAGGTCTCAGGTCTCAGGTGTCAGGTCTCAGAGGGGCGGCGCAAGCCGCCCTTTCTCGTACCCGGGAAGCCACTCAAGTTTTCTGCTGCCAGGCCGATAAAACCACACGAGGTTCTCTGTGACCGTTTCGAAGTCCAAAGTGCTGCTCGTCGACGACAGCAAGTTTCTCCGGATGGCCAATGAGCGCGCTTTGTCCAAAGCCGGGTACCAAGTCAGCACCGCCGCCGACGGCGAGGAAGCGTTGCAGGTCGCCAGGGAAAAACTGCCCGACATCATCCTGCTCGACATGATGCTCCCAAAAATCAGCGGCCGGACGTCCTGAAAGCGCTGAAACAAAATCCCTCTACCATGGACATTCCGGTCATCGTGCTGACCAGCTTGTCGCAAAAGAACGAAGAAAAACTCCTCAGCGAAGGCGCGGCCGCCTACTTCGAGAAGTCCACTCTAGAACTCGACAAGGGCTCCGATCGCCTGGCGGCCACCGTAGAGACGGTGCTCGGCCGGACCAGCCGGCAAAAAAAGTCCGCTCATAGTTCGTCCTGACCTTAATGTCGTGTCCCATAAATTCGCGACATCGGTTTGGGTTGTCATCCTGAGCGAAGCGAAGGACCTGCTGTCTCTTGCACCGTCAAGAAAGCAGATCCTTCGCTTCGCTCAGGATGACAGTGGCTGAGAAATTCCTCCCGCGGCGATAGAATGAATTGCATGTACCACTACAACCCCTCGACCGCCCTTGAAGAACTGACCGAAGACGCTACCCTGCCCAATCCCGTCCACGTGCGCGACATGCTGCTGCGCGGCAAGCTCACCGCCGACCAGTCGATCGAGCTGAACCGTATCTTCGTCGAATACCAGAAATCTTTCGGCGAAGCGCAAAAATTGAGCAAGGAAATCTTGAAGCGCCTGGCAGCGTAGTTCTGTAGTTCTTCACGCCGCGCTTTCGTCCGAAGGCCGGGGCATCCGGGATCGGGTGATCGGGCCATCGGGTGATCGGGCCATCGGGCCATTTAAAGTCAAAGGCCTTTGAACTTCGATGGCCCGATGGTTAGATGACCCGATCAGTTGTTAGCGGCGACCGCGGGACCCTCCGCGCGAGCCTGCGACCGGACCGCGTGCTTCGAACCCGCGCCGAACCGCCGGACCATGTCCATCAAACCGGCGTCCCTCAAATCGGCCCTCAAAGCCGCGACCGTAGGAGCGTCCGTAATATGGATGTCCCCAGCCGTGGTACGAGGGGCCTGCGCCGATAAAGATCCCGTTCGCGAACCAGCTCGGACCGTAGTAGCCGTAGGGCGCGCAAGAATACGGATAGTCCTGGTAATAGCCGTAAGCGCAGACCGGCGGGCCAGCCACATAGCCGCCAAAGCCGATGCCCACTCCAACCCTGACCTGAGCCTGTGAGTACGCAACCGGCAACGTCAGTAAAGCAAGCAGTGCAACATATCTCAGGTATTTCATGGTGAACCTCCCTTTCGTTCCGCTGGGCGATTCGTTGTTGCGATTCGACGTTGCGATTCGCCGGAGCGAGAGGCGATTCAGCTTTCTGTTTCTTCTGAAGCGCCTACTCACTTGAACTCGGATCGCGGCGAAAAGTTGCGGGAAGACGAGTGGCTGATTTCAACCATCCTGCTTGAAATCAACCAGTTGCGGCGGAGTGGGTGAGGCGGAATGTCCGCTAGCAAAGACGCTTCAGGGGGATTCTCCCGTGCATTCGTCTCTTTTATTGGCAAAGATTGGCAAAGATTGCCAATTTTATGGGTACCCCCCCCTCCCCCGGTCTTTTGGAATCATTGGGTTAGGGGGAAATTCCCGCTAGATCTTTGGATTTAAAAGACTTGCGGGTAAAGTCTTCCAGAACCAATGACTTAGGAGGTCCGTTCGCTTCGCTCAGGATTTCGGCAGCGGGCTCCCGCTTCGCTCACGCCCGCTAAGCGCCTCAACTTGGTTGTCAAAGAGCGTCCCAAAATGGGATTGGGGCAGCTTCGATGGCCGTCTCGGGACGGGCACATCTCTTCGCTGCCCTAATCGGATTTCATTGTCGCGCATGGCGGGTTGGAAGTCTGTGATGGTGCACACAGATGTTTTGTGATGAAGAAGTCAGGCGTTAGATTCCAATGGGGAGCGCTCGCGGAACCCCACTCATCGCAAAGAACGCGATGAGTGGGGCACCCGGCTGGAAGTCTGTGATGGGCACACAGATGGTTTGTGATGAAATCGGAATGGCGTTCAGCCACGTCTGAGACTCTTGGCCCTCCGCTTAACAGCGGGTTGAATCTCTCGTGCCCGATACTGCTGATCGAGCGCCTGGCGGATGAGGGTCTTGATCACGGCCTGCCGGCTGATGTTCAACTCCTTGGCAGCGCGGTCAAGCTCCTCCAGCATGCCCGACGCCAAGTCAACATTCACCCTGCGTATCGGTCCCGGCATCGGCGTCATTATGCGCCCGGTATTGGTGAAGAACCGTGACACGTCACTCCCCTGGTCGGCCAGGCGGGCGATGGCTTCTGCCGGCATTGGCTTTCGCGGTTTACGAGTGCTCTTCATAAAGTTCCTGTTCCTGCTTCGTGGCTTTCCAGAGAGTCACGAGGTGGTAATACTCTCCTTCCTCGTCCTCCCGCATCTCAAAAATAACAGCGTACAACTGCTCTCCCGCCCAGCCGATCGCTCGGTACTGCTCGGGACAATCCGAGCGCTGGTCAAGATAGTATGGGTGCGAGAAGACCTCCTGCGCCTCTTCGAACCCGATACCTCTTTTCGGGTTTGCTCTTAACCGCCCGCTCTTGCGCTCATCGAAGTGAAATCGCATGAGGTATAACAGTTATACCACATTGTCGGTATCCCACGTCTCGAAAACCGCGAGACGTGGGGCACCCGGCGGGTGGCCCGCCCTTCGGTTTTGGTTTTTCCTCCAATCGCACAACTGTGGGTGCCCCGTCCTTGAAGGGTGGCCCACCCTTCGGTTTTGGTTTCCCTCCAATCGCACAACTGTGGGTGCCCCGTCCTTGCGTCCTTTGCAAGGGCGGGTGGCGATGCTGCCGATACGACATTCCCACTCCCACCCTTCGCAAAGTACGCGAAGGATGGGGCACCCGCTGCTTTAGTAGTGCCAGCGAGATCAAAAGCGCCTGGACGACCCGCCCGGCAGAATCGTACATGGTATGCGCAACGCGATCGGCAGCGGAAGGGTTCTGCTTGTGGATGTACGCGACAATTCCCGCAAAATCGGCCGCGGCTTCAGGCGACCACTCGATCTTCATCAGGAACCCAATCAGGAACCGAGGATTCGGTCCATCTGGCGGCGCACGTCCTCGTGTGAGACGGTTTTGCCCTGATCGAGGGAGGCCAGGCCCTTGCCAACCTCTTGCCTAAACCATTCGTCATGGTCAAGGTAGCTCGCAACCAACTCGCGCACGACCTCGTCCGGTCCTTTGCCCGTTTGCGAGGCGATCCGGGTTAGCTTGGCTTCGAGTTCCGGCGCAAACGAGATTTCCATACGCTTATTGTAGGCGGCCTTTCAAACAAAGAGCAACGAAAACCCGGTAGTGGGCTACTTTCGTGCAAAGTAGTGCACTCCCGAACCGGGGATCTTTGTGCTTGCGCAGGCTGCCGATGTAGCCGGAGATCGCGTCCTTGGCCATTTCTCTCGCCTCTTCCAAGGTGCGGCCATAAGTAACACACCCCGGCAGAGCCGGAACGAGCGCCGTGTAGCCCCCCTCGGGTTCGGGCCGGAGCATGATGTTGTAGCGGTATCGGGCCTTGGCCATGGAACCGATACTATTGCGCTGGCGGAGGCCGGTCAACCTAACGCTGACCTCGACACAGGGCGTAGCTGCCGAGCTGGCGCTCGGCTTGGACGGGCGAGGCGCCCGTCCCTCCACGAACCCTATCGTTTACAATCTAGGATTCTCTCTCGATTGGAAAACATAATCATGCACCGCTGGTCGCAACTCTTTATTCCTACTCTTCGCGAGGCTCCGGCCGATGCCGAAGTCGCTAGTCACAAGCTGCTGGTCCGCGCTGGATACATCCGTCAACTGGGCGCCGGGATCTACTCGTTCCTGTTCCTCGGCAATCGCACTACCCAGAAGATCATGGGCATCGTCCGCCAGGAGATGGACAAGATCGGGCAGGAGTTCTACCTGCCGGCGCTGAATCCGCGCGAGATTTGGGAAGCTAGCGGGCGCTGGGCGGCGATGGGCGACAACATGTTTCGCCTTAAGGATCGCAAGGGCGCCGACCTTTGTTTGGGCATGACCCACGAAGAAGTCATGACCGACATCGCGCGCAAGGAGCTGCGCAGCTACAAGCAACTGCCGCAGATCTGGTATCAGATTCAGACCAAGTTTCGCGACGAGCCTCGCCCCAAGTCGGGCCTGCTGCGCGTGCGCCAATTCATCATGAAGGACGCGTACTCGTTCGACATTGATGCCGCCGGACTCGACGTTTCGTACCTCAAGCATCACGACACCTACTGCCGCATCTTCGACCGCTGCGGCCTGAAGTACATGGTGATCGACGCGCACTCGGGCGCCATGGGCGGATCGCAGTCGCAGGAATTCATGGTGCGCACTCCGGCGGGCGAGGACCAGATCGTGAGCTGCGAGAAGTGCGGCTACGCGGCGAATATGGAAAAGGCGACTTCGAAGCTTGCTCCGGTCGAAGACCTGAAGCCCGAGGGCAATGGCCAGCCGGACGTTGGTGCGCCGATCGAGGTGCACACACCGGGACAGAAAACGATTGAAGACGTGGCGCGGTTTCTGGGCGTGTCGCCGAAGCACATGATCAAGACGCTGGCGATGATGATCACCGAAGAGGACGCACCGATTGGAACGAAAACGCCTGGAACGAAAACGCCCGGCAAGTCTCGAGCGCGGGCCGTGGTGCTGCTCATGCGCGGCGATCACCAGATGAACGAAGCCAAGCTCTCGACGGCGGTGGCGGGCAAAGAGACGCGTCCCATGCAGGAAGATGAGATCCGCGAGCTGTTCCACGCGCCTGCCGGATACCTCGGCCCGTTAGGCACCGACTGGGCTAGCGACATGAAAGATTCGGCCAAACCCATCCTGCTCGTCGATAAGGCGCTCGAAGGCCGCACCAACCTGATCGGCGGCGCCAACAAAGAGAACTATCACGTCAAGAACCTGACGCCGGGGGAAACTTTTCATCCTACGGCTTACGTCGATCTGCGCAGCGTGACCGCAGGCGAAGATTGCCCGAACGAAGATTGTCCGAGCGCCGATTGTGGCGCTCCGCTGCGCATCGATACCGCAGTCGAGATCGGTCACATCTTCAAGCTGGGCTACAAGTATTCCGAATCCATGGGCGCGCGCGTGCTCGACCGGAATGGCAAGGAGGTCGCGCCGATCATGGGCAGCTACGGGATTGGGATCGAGCGTATTCTGACGGCGGCCGTCGAGCAGAGTAACGACGAAAACGGCTTCTGGCTGCCGCCTTCCATCGCCCCGTTCGAGGTGGTGGTAGTGTCCACCAACCCTAAAGACGAAAAGATCCGTATCACCGCCGAGGACATTGCCCGGCAACTGGAAGCGTCCGGATACGACGTTTTATTGGACGATCGGGACGAACGGCCGGGGGTAAAGTTCAAGGACGCCGACCTGGTGGGCATCCCCTTTCGTATCAACGTGGGAAAGAAGGTTACCGAAGATACTGTGGAAGTCGTTCGGCGCTCGACTCTCCAGCGGGAGGACGTTAAGATTTCAGCCATAACCGAGTATTTCCAGGATCTGCGCCCGGCCGCACGCTAACCGGCGAAAGGGCCGGCGCAGGACGGAAAGCTCGCGATTGAAACTCGCGGCATTGAAACTCGCAACCGGCGATCTGGCAATTGTTTCTTATGGCAACTCTGAAATTGATCTTCGGCGTGGCCATCCTCGCGGCGATGGTCCTGGTGGGCATCAAGGTCATTCCGCCGTACTTCTCGAACTACGAGCTCGAGGATTCGATCAAGACCGAAGCCCTGCAGGCAACCTACAGCACGCGCACCGAAGACGACGTTCGCGAAGCCATCATCAAGCAGGCCCGCAACTACGATATTGCGCTGACGCCCAAGCAGGTGCATGTTACGCGGGTTGGCGGAAACGGCAATGGCAGTCTCGCCATCGACGCCGAGTACAGCGTTCCAATCGAACTGCCCGGCTACTCGACGACCCTCGACTTCCATCCTTCGTCGAAGAACAAAGGCGTGTTTTAGGAGTAGCTGCGAGCTGTCGGCTGTTCGCTGTTCGCCTGTCGAATCCAGTCCCGGAGGGACGGCCCGGTTCTCACGCATACACTTAACGGCCTGCTCGGAAATTGACCCCCACAGCCGTCCATTCTTTGACACGCATCCAAATGGTTGTAGCAGTCGTCTTCTGATTTAGAATCAACAGCAACGCACCTTGGCTCCAAAATCAGTTTCGGACCGAGAATTGCTCTTTGTGGACGATGCACAGCTATCTCCATGGCCATTAAGCTGAAAATCCCGACGGCTGGAAGCGGCGGCAAGCGCACGAAAGGCCGCCTGCTGGCCCGCGATCCCATCGTGCGGATTGCCCTGCTCGGTTTTCTCTCGGTATCGCTGCTGGTGGCCGGCTTTTTTGCCTACTGGTATGTAAAGTACGACCGCATCATCGAGCAGCGCTTTCGCGGTCCGGCGTTCGCCACTTCGGCTAAGATTTTCGCTTCTCCGCAGGTGGTGAAGATCGGATCGAAGTTGACCCTCTCTGCAATTGCGGCGGAACTGCGTCATGCGGGCTATTCCGAAAAGGAAGGCGAATCCCCGCTGGGCAGCTATCGTCTGCATGGCGGCTCGATTGAAGTTCTGCCCGGACCCGAGTCTTATCACAGTCCCGAACCGGCCACCATCGCCGTCGCTGACGGAGCGGTTTCGGCCATCAACAGCCGCGCCTCCGGCGACCTGGAGGCCTATGAACTCGAGCCCCAGATGCTGGCTTCGCTGTTCGACGCCGAGCAGCGATCCAAGCGGCAATTGGTGAAGTACGACGACATTCCCAAGATTATGGTGGAAGCGGTGACAGCCATCGAAGATCGCCGTTTCTTCCAGCACAGCGGAGTCAATTTCATGCGGCTGGTTGAAGCCGCCTGGATCGACTTCACGCATCAGCGCCATCAGCAGGGCGGTTCGACGATCACCATGCAGCTCTCGCGGGCATTCTTTCTGAGCCCGGAGAAAACGTTCAAGCGCAAGCTGATCGAAATGCTGATCGCGGTGGAGTTGGAGCAGAAGTTTTCGAAGCAACAGATTTTCGAGTTCTACTCCAACCGCGTCGATTTGGGACAGCGCGGCTCCTTCACCATCTCGGGCCTGGCCGAAGGCTCCCGCTCTTACTTCAACAAGGATCTAAAAGACATCAACCTGCCGGAAGCCGCGCTGCTCGCCGGATTAATCCAGGCGCCGAGCTATCTTTCGCCCTATCGCCACCCCGAGCGCGCCCTGGAACGGCGCAATACCGTGATCGAGTCCATGGTCGAGACTCACGCCATCACGCGCGAGCAAGCCGACAAAGCCAAGGCGGCGCCGCTGAAACTGGCCCCCCCGAACGTTGAGGCCAGCGATGCACCGTACTTTGTGGATATGGTTCGCGACACCATCGTCAACAAACTGAACGAGCACGAGGTCAACGAACAGGAGTACCGCATCTACACGACGCTCGATCCTGGACTGCAGCGGGCGGCGGCGCAAGCGGTCGAAATCGGCATCAAGCTGGTGGACGATCAGGTCACGAAAATGCGGACCCACAAGACCAAGGTCGGGAAGAACAAGCTTGAAACCACCGTCACGCCCGGCCCACAGGCGCAGGTGGCGCTCATCGCCATGGACCCTCACACCGGCGAAATCAAGGCGCTGGTCGGCGGACGAAACTACGGAGCGAGCCAGTTGAACCACGCGCTCGCCAAGCGCCCCACCGGCTCGATCTTCAAGCCGTTTGTGTATGCGGCCGCCATGAATACGGCGCTTGACGGCTCGACCACCGTGATCACTCCGGCCTCCACAGTTCCCGATCAGCCTTCGACGTTCTCCTACGGCGACCAGATCTATGAGCCGCGCAACTACAAAGAGGAGTACCACGGCGACGTCACGCTCCGCTATGCGCTGGCGCTTTCGCTTAACAACGCAACGGTGAAATTGGCGGAAGAAGTGGGCTACGACAAAGTGGCGGATCTGGCCAGGGCCGCCGGAATCGCGTCGGTGAAAGCCACACCGGCGATGGCACTGGGCGCCTACGACGCCACGCCCGTCGACATGACGGCCGCCTACACCAGTTTTGCCAACCGCGGCGTGCGGCTTTCACCCGTTTTCGTAAATTCGGTGCGCAGTGCCAAGGGCGACATCATCGTCAACTTCGCGACCGAAAAGAAGCAGGTGCTCGATCCGCGCATCGCCTTCATCATGACCAACATGCTGGAGGGAGTGATGAACTTCGGCACCGCCTACGGGGTGCGCTCCCGCGGATTCACGGCCCCGGCGGCTGGCAAGACGGGCAGTTCGCACGACGGCTGGTTCGCCGGATACACCAGCAATCTGCTTTGCATCGTCTGGGTGGGATACGACGATTACAGCGATATTCGCCTGAGCGGCGCGCAGACTGCCGCCCCCATTTGGGCTGAGTTCATGAAGAAAGCGATTACGCTGCCACAGTATTCGGACGTGAAGCCCTTCACGCAGCCGGAAGGCGTGATCGATGTGCAGCTCGACAAAATCACCAACCGCCTGGCGACGCCTTCCTGTCCCGACGATTACACGATTGCCTTCGTGGCCGGCACCGAGCCGCACGATACCTGCGACCAGAGCGGCGGTGTGCAGGGGTTCTTCTCCCGCATGTTCGGCGGAAATTCCGAGAAAGCGCTGCCTCCGTCCACTGCGAACGGGAACCCGCAGCCTGCCACCGGTGTCCAATCTGAGGAAGAGGCCAGGAAAAAGAAAAGCTTCTTCGGCAAGATTGTTGGCGTGTTCAAGGGGGACAGCAGCTCCCCAAAGAATGACAAAAACGCGCCTGCGCCGTCTAAGAGTGGTGACAGCGGCACGCCGCCGCAGTAGTCTGAAGCTTTGAAGATCGATCCTGTTCGGCCCGGAGGTGTATATGCTTTCCCGGCTCCGCATCAGCTCTCTATCGCTTCTCTTCTGCGCGCTTCTCGTTCTCCCCTTGCAGGCTCAGAATTCCGAACAGTTGGAAGTCGGCCCTCCGCCGCTGCACCGCGCCGATCCTCCCGCTTCCGGAGCATCGCCGGAAGAACTCGAAAGACGTGGTGACGAACTGCGCACGGATAAGAACTATCTCGACGCAGTCGACTACTACCAAGCCGCCCTGAAAGGCGCGCCAGGCAACGCGTCCGTGTTCAACAAAATCGGCATCTGCCAACTCATGATGCAGCGCTACAAAGAAGCCAAGAAGAGTTTCGAACACGCCATTCGGGCCGATCGCAAACACTCCGACGCTTATAACAATCTCGGCGTCATTTATTACCAGGCGCATAACTACAACGGAGCGATCAGGCATTATCAGAAAGCGATCTCGTTGAAGGACGACGCAGCCTCCTACTACAGCAACATGGGCGCGGCTTATTTCGGCAAGAAACAGTTCGACAAGGCCATACAGAGCTATTCCAAGGCGATGGAGCTTGATCCCGACATCTTCGAGCGAACCTCGCACGCCGGAGTTCTGGCCCAGTTGCCTTCTCCCGAAGACCGCGCCCACTACGATTATGTTCTCGCCAAGCTATACGCCAAAATGGGAGTCGCAGATCGCTCGTTGCACTACCTGAGAAAGGCAATGGAGGACGGCTACAAGGACATCAAGAACGTTTACAAGGACAACGAGTTTGCAGCCCTGCGCAAAGATCCTCGCTTCGCGGAACTGATGGCGGCGAAGACCACGGCCATCCCCGATTAGATACTCATAACTGGCTGGCAGCGAATGAGTTAGAAAAAAGCGAGAAAATCAGAGAACCCCCGAAACTTTCCCGGCGAATCTGGGTTTTCACAGGTATTGCTCCTGAAAACAACAGGGTGAGTAGGGAGAACAACCACCCACCGGTTGCTGAACCCGAGCACGCCCCAAGCAAGCAACCGGTGGGTGTGGATTTCACTGACAGCTGACAGCTGTAAGCTCTCAACTCCTCTCCGAAATATATTCCTCCACCGCCTGCTTCCATTTGCCCTGCGCTTTCAGGATGTATTCGACCGCGTCGCGGGCGGCGCCGTCTCCTCCGGCGTGGGAGGTAGCCCAGTGGGCTTCGGCTTTAACCTCGGGGCGCGCATTCTTCACGGCGATCGCCAGACCGCATTTGCGCATCGCCGGCAGATCGATCACGTCGTCGCCAACGAAAGCGGCCTCGGCGGCGGTGATTCCGTCTTTTTCAAGAATTTGCGTAAACACCGACGCCTTGTCCTGAATGCCCTGGTACACGTGGTCAATCTTCAGATCGCGCGCGCGCAGGGCAACAGTTTCGGAGATGCGCTTGGTGATGATCCCGGTCTTGATTCCCGCGAGCCGAGCCAACGAAATAGCGGTGCCGTCGTGGGCGTGGAAGCCCTTGGCTTCGATCAGGCTCGTGCTGTGGAGCCCGAAGCCGCCCTGTCCGCCATGCTGGGCGGATTTTTCGAGCACACTTTGCTGAGCTCCGGAAGGTGCCGGGAAGATCCAGATTTTGCCGTCGGTAAGAACGCCGTCGACATCGAAGAGAATGAGTTTAATCTTGCGGGCACGAGCAGTGGCAGATGATTTGGGCATCGCCGCGATTTTAGCAGGCCGCGGAAAAACAAGGGCTTCATATCAAAGCATCGCGTCAGCGAGCGAATTCGGAATCCAGCCCCGGTAGGGGCGAACCAGCTTAGCCCAGCGCTTCAGCGCTGGGAAAAGTGAAAGAAATGATTCAAGTCCCGGAGGGACGGCCCAGTCCTCTGGCGTCGAGGACGTAGTCCCCTGTCACTTCTCCATTCGATGCTGACGCTCGCGGGCTTCCACCAGCGAGTCCTCGCCCTTGCAGCACCCGACGAGGCTGCGAACTCTTCGGTGATGGGCTGCAGGATCGACTGGTTCTCCTCGCTGCGGATGGCCAGCCGGGTCCCGGTCTTGATCCCCAGCTTCTGCCGCAGAGCGGCGGGAATCACGATCTGGCCCTTTGAACTGACCACAGCAAAAGTGTCATCCATATGGCTTACATCATGGCATATGTAAGCCATTCATGATTGGCCACTAGTACACCGTCCAGATAGTTCATTGTACTATATGGAACTTCTGGTACATTGGGGCATGCCGCGAATCGCCCCAACCGTTAGCCTCGATCCGAAAACCAGAACCACTTTGAACCGTTGGGTGCAGGCGCCGTCCACGGCGCTGGCGCTGGTGCTGCGGAGCCGC
>PKUV01000119.1 GCA_003131315.1 Acidobacteriaceae bacterium | reverse complement strand
TCGGACGCCCCTCCGGGGCTGGATTCTACTGACTACTGCTGTCCCCCGCAAAAACCTGCGACGGACTGAAAGCGCACGGGTCTCGGCGCAAATGGGGGCGTGCCGGAAAGCTACGAAGTCACACTTTCAAAGCGCCGCACTATGGCGAGGATTTCCGGTTCCTGCAGAATGCGGTTGGATTCTTTGGCAGCCAGCAGGACGGTCTGTATCAGTTCATGGCTGGCCGCGATTCCCCGCTGCGATAGATAGTAGATAACGTTCGAACTGCCCGACATGGGCCCGACCTCAATTTCCTGATTTCGTCCGATCAGGCTAGCCGGGACGCCTGAATAGACGTAGTCGGTCAGCCAGCGATCACCCTTTTTCTGGGCTTTGATGATGGCTGCGGCGTGGACGCCGGTGGCGGTGCGGAAGGCATCGCGTCCGATCATCGGAGTATTGACTGGAACTGGAACGGAGGTCGCGGACGAAACCAAGTCCACATACCCCTGCAGAGAAGTGAGGTCGTCGTGCCTCATGCCGAGCAGGTTGAGATTCACCAGCAACTGTTCCATCGGCGTGTTTCCCACGCGCTCGCCGATTCCGAGCGCGGTGCCGTGCACGCGCGACGCCCCCGCCTCAATGGCGGCCAGCGTGTTCGCCAAATCGAGGCCACGATCGCGGTGACCGTGCCAGTCGATGCCGAGATCGCTCCCAGCCTCAGCCAGGAACTTCTTAACCCATGACACCAGGTTCCAGACCGCCTGCGGAGTCGCAGCGCCACAAGTGTCGCAGAGACATAGCCGCTTGGCCCCAGCCTCGATCGCTTCGGCAAATAACATACGCAAGTGCGCTGGCGAAGATCGTACGGTGTCCTCGGTCACGTACATTACGTCGAGGCCTTCCCTTACGGCAAAGCGGATCGCTTCCCGGGTGTGGCGCAGGATTTGCTCGAGGGTCCATTCTTCCGCGTACTGGCGGATGGGACTGCTGCCGATAAACAAACAAGCCTCAATCGGCACGCCCGTCAGTTGCGATGCTTCCGCGATGGGACGAATGTCCACCATCATGGTGCGGGCGGCGCAGTTGGGGCGTATGCGCATACGCTGGCCGGAGATCTCGCGGCAGAGTGCGAGTACAGCTTCGCGCTGGCGCGCGCCCGCTCCGGGCAGCCCGACATCAGCGGTTTCAATTCCGAGATTCTCCATGAGATGGAGAATCTCGATTTTCGCCGCCACGGGCGGATCGGTAACGGAGGGGCTCTGAAGGCCGTCGCGCAGCGTCTCATCGTCGAGCATGACGTGTGCCGGCCAGGAAGTAGTCCGCGGGCCCGCGCTTGCCCAGTCGAAGATGAGGCCGTTTCCCACCGAGATTCCCATGCTACATTCTCTCGTTTATCTGCGGGCTTCGGATGCCGCCGGGCGCAACTTGCCAAACTCACCCGCTTGCCGCAAAAGCTCTTCCGCCCCGGCATTGTCACCCTGGGCACGACGGATCACCGAAAGGTGGAACAGACTGCTGAGTTCGTGAACTCCCTCTTCCAGGCTCCGTTCGAATTCCCGGCGAGCGATCTCGGTCGCGCCTTCGCGCTCGTGAATCACGCCCAGGTGATAGTGGGCCATTACGTATTCGGGGGTGAGGGCCGCCGAAAGCTCAAAGTGCTCGCGGGCCTTTGCGAGATGTCCCTGGTGAAACAGCGCCAGCGCAAGCCGGTAGTGGGCGGCGTTGTAGTTGGGATTAATGTCGAGACAGCGGCGGAAGGCGGCGGCCGCCTCCGGCATGTTGCCGCGGTGGTAGTAGGCGACCCCAAGGTCGTAATAGGCCAACACAAATGTCGCCGAGGCCGTCACCGCCCGGCGATAGTGTTCGATGGCCAGGTCCAGCAGACCTTCGTGGAACAGAAGGTTTCCGAGCTGGTGGTTGCCGAGGACGTGATCGGGCTCGGCGTCGAGCAAGTGCTGGAGCTCCTGCCGTGCCTCCCGCCCCCGTCCCTCGCGTTCATGCACCAAGGCCAAAAGAAGCCGCTGGTCAATCGAAGCGTCGCGGAGAAAACGTCCGCACTCGGCGCAGAACTTGTCCGCCGTGGCGCCCAGATGGCCGCAGCGGAGACAACGTACAGAGTCATGAGTCGCTTCTGACATACGATCCTCCTTACGTGCGCGTCACTCAAAGCGTGTGGGGTCGAGCGCGCAATCCAGGCAGAGACGGTGCGCCGGGGAGAATCCTTCTTTCTTGAAGAAAGCGAGAAGATCAAAATCATCCCACGATACTTCGGTGCGCAGCGTCGTGACCCGGAGAGCGGATAGATTCAGCCGCAACTGCCGCAGTAAGGCTTTGCCTACGCGCTGGCCGCGGTTTGCCGGGTCCACGCCAATGGCATCCAGCGAGGCAGTGGGCTCGCTGACTCCGTATTCACCATAGTAAAGCGATGCGATGGCGAATCCGACGACGCGCCCATCGACTTCCACGGCCAGCGAGATTTGCAGCGCCGCTTGTTTCACCGCCCGTTCCAACATCAGTTCGAAATAGCGGGGACGCCGCCGGCCGCTGGCGGTTGCGTCAATCGCAACGACCGCCTCCAGGTCATGCTCGTTCATAAGGCGCACCAGGATACTGTCCGTTTCCAGGATTCCCGGTTCTTCCAGAGGTTTGGTACTCATATGGGCCTCCTCTCTCAAACACTGCCGAGCGACTGTCCGCCATCGACGCGAAGGATCTGCCCGGTGATCTGCTGCGCCCCGGGTCCGCAAAGAAACGTGACGGCGGCGGCCACGTCCGCAGGTTCGACGTATCTTCCCACCAGACTTTCCGCCAAGGCAGCGTCGCGGACCGCCTGCGGCAGGCTGTCGGTGAGCGGTGTGCGGACCCATCCCGGCTCGACGACATTGATGAGAATCCCCAGGCGGGCAACCTCGCGCGCAACGGTCCTGGCCAGAGCGATCAAACCAGCCTTGCTTGCCGAATACGCCGATGTGCCGAACTTTCCGCGCGAACCATTGATGGAGCCGATGAGCACGATCCGTCCGCCTTCGCCGGCTCGCATTACAGGGATGGCATGGCGCAGCAAAAGGAAAGCCCCGCGCAAGTTCACGCTTTGCACAAAATCCCAGTCCTCGACAGCAAGCTTCCATACTACCGCTTCGCGGGAAACTCCCGCCGCGTGCACGACCAGATCGAGGCGCCCGTAAGTCTGCTGCACCTTTGCGATGGCCGAAGCCACGGAACCGTCGTCCCGCACATCGCACGCCTGGAAGGGCGCAGCCGCCGCCGCCGGACGCGCCACATCCAGCGACACCGCGCACGCTCCTTGCCGCTCCAGGGCGGCAATGATGGCGGACCCGATTGCGCCGGATCCACCGGTCACGACGGCGATCTTGCTTTCGAGAGCGCGCTTCACGCCACCACCTCGGTGCGCCGCGCCAGGACACGATGGCGATAGGCGCCCCAAAGCGCGGCCCCGATCGCTCCAGCATAGATCGAGTCTGGGTGAATACGCACGCGCATGGCAAGTTTTTCTTCGACGATCTTCTCTTCCAATGCGCGGCACAGCCCAATATCGGCGGCCAGTCCGCCGGTGATCGCCACGTCACCGCACGCACCGATCGAGCGCAGAAGCTTCGTGTAACGCCCCGCCATCGACAGGTGAATTCCTTTCAGGATGTCGCTGCGCGAAATGCCACGGCTCACCATGTTGATCACGTCGGTCTCCGCCAGCACGGCGCAGATGCTGCTGACCGATTCCGGATTCTTTGCTTCGCAAGACAAAGGTCCGACGTCCTCCAGCATAATGCCAAGGTAGCGGGCAACGTTCTCGAGAAACTGTCCTGAACCGGAAGCGCACTGGCTGGTCATGCGGTACGCCAATACGCGGCTGCGCTCGTCAATCCGCATGGCACGCGCGTGCAGGGCCCCGATGTCGATCACGGCGCCGGCGCCGGGCATCAGGAATACCGCTCCTCGCGCGTGCGTCGTCATTCCGTAGAAGTGACCACGACGGAAATCCACCAACTCGCCTTCACCAGTGCTCGCGGTATAAGCGATCTCGTTCTGGCGCACTCCAGCCGCTTCCAGAGACACCTCATAGCCTTCGTGAATCACCTTCCGCAGTTCGCGCCGGCGGATGCGCTCGTTGTGCAGAGCCAGCACAGTCGCAGTCCCGTCTCCAGCAACCTGTGCCAGCGCAAACTTGACGGCACTCGAGCCCACGTCGACGCCCGCGGCGAGGATGCTCTCTCCAGCCTTCATGCCGCATGCCCTCCTTCAGCAGCGCGCTGCGCGAATAACGCCGCCCCCAAGGCCCCGGTGTAGATGGACTCGGGAGAGATATTGAGGGTTCGCACGCCATAGTTTTGTTGGACCAGGCCTTGCAGGGCGGAAACCGCAGCGGGGTTACGGGCCACTCCCCCAGTAAACGTGAATTCGTCGGAAATTCCTCCGGAACGCGCCAGTAGCGACATCGCCCGCAACATGATCGCGCGGTGCAGACCGGCCAGGATGTCGGGCACCTTCTGCCCCAGAGACAGGCGATCCCGCAGCTCGGCTCCGGCAAAGACCGTGCACGTGCTGTTGATCTTTACGCTGCAAGTGCTCTCCTGTGCCAGCCTGCCGAGTTCATGCAGGCCGAGGTTCATTTCGTCGGCGATATATCCCAAGTAGCGGCCACATCCCGCCGCGCACCGGTCATTCATCTGGAAACTCGTGACGATGCCGGCGCCATCAACCTGAATCGCCTTGGTGTCCTGACCACCAATGTCGAGCACCGTGCGCGTGCCGGCGAACATGGCATGAGCGCCCAGGCCGTGGCAGAGGATCTCGCTGCGGATCTGTTCTTTTGGGAACGGAAGCCGTTGCCGGCCATAGCCCGTACCGGCCATTCCAAGCACCCGGAACTCGAGCGATCTCACCGACTCAACGGCAGAGCGCAGTCTTGCTTCCCGTTCGTGGATGTCCGCCGGTGCAGTGGCCAGCGTCTGCTCGAGTGCCGGCCCGGCGTGCCGTTCAAATGCCCTGTCACCTGCCGCATTCTCGACCTCCAGGATGGCGGCGTCGAACAGGCCACACAGGACGTCGAAGGAAGCGCGCTTCGCATCGCTGAACTGCTCCGCGAACTGCATGTAGTCGGCTGCGGCCAGATCGCGGAAGAAATCGCTTTTCCGCACCGCCAATTCGCTGAAGTGGCCGGGAACGCGCGACCGCATCGCTTGGCAAATACGATTGAGTATTTCCCTGACTGCTTCCCGGTTGGGCGCGTAGCGGGGCGCATCGGCACAACGGTGCAGCGCCGACTCCAGCCACTCCAGCTGTTCCAGGTGTTGCCGCCGGCGGAAATTGCGCACCAGAACTCCAATAAACTTGCTTTCAATTCCCGAGAGTTCTGGATCGGCTGCCATGGCATGACGCACCAGTTCAAATCTCGACTGCACGAGCGCTTCGTCGCGAACGATCTGGGAAGCGACTTCATAGTTGCTGCGGGTGTTGGTGATGCCGCGGCCAATGACCCGGCCGGTTCGATCGAGCGCGATGGCCTTCGTCGTGGTCGAGCCCAGATCGATACCGAGCAGAACCTCCACCACGCTCATGCCGTCACCACCGCTGTTCGCCTTTGTTCGAGCATCTGCAGGTAGCTCTCAATGCGGTTCTTGATGTTTGCCGACGAAAAATATCGCGGATCCACGAGATCGCTCTCGATGAATCCGCCGGGCACACCCGTACGCTGCTCGAGTTGCCGCAGCATCAGCAACTGGCCGACACTGAATGAGTTGCAACTCTTCACACTGTTGATCATGAAGCCGTCGGCGCGGTATTCGCGGATGTAGCGCTCCAGCAGATCGACGCGCGCCGGCAGCCCGAGGTTGGTGTAGCAGCCCAGGCAGTATTCCGCCAGGCTTTCGAGCGGGCGGTTGGGGTCGTGGCGGAAACCGCGATCGTAGAGTCCACCCACTTTGGTATAGCTGCTGGCAACGACGACAGCGCCTTCGTCGTAGAACATCTTCCAGAACTCGCGGAAGCTCGTCCAGTTGGGCGGGCCTTCCACCACCAGGCGATAGCGCTGGCGCTCCATCGTGCCCTCGGGCGTGACGGGACCAAGGCCTAACCTGATCCGTTCCGCAATCTCTTCGCGCAGCACACGGTAATACTCGACGCCCTCGCTCGTGCCTCGGAAGGCGGTGAAGATCGGGCCGATGTAATACACGCCGCCGAAGTAGGCATCGATCGGCGAAGGCTCGTTCTTCGCGCTTTCCAGCACCCAGACGAAATCGTCTTCTGCCTTGGCGGAAAGAGCCAGCATCTCGGAAAGTCGCGCCTCATCGTAGCGCTGGCCGCTGACCTGCTCCAGCTTTGGGATCACCTCGGTGCGCAACTGCTTTACGACGTAGTCGACATGGTGCGGTTCAATGCGTCCGTTGGCCAGGTACGGCACGTGCAGCATGGCCACCGGGCATTGATATTCCTCGCGCAGGAGTTCGAACCACTTGAGAAACGTGAAGCATCCCGTGTAGGAGAGCAGCAGCAGGTCGGGACTGGGGAGTTTCACGCCGGTGGGACCAATGTTGCCCGACTTCAACATGCCGATGTCGCATTTCACATAGGTGCAGACATCCTCGCTGTGCCCGTGCTTCTCCGCTTCCGCAATGTAGTTGGCGGAAAGCTTGCGCATGCCGGACTGGAGCGCGTTGATCTCCGGCAGGATCGGGAGCAGATCGAAGGACCGCAGCAGTTCGGTCAAATTCCCGGGAACAAACGTGGAGACGACTCGCTTTCCCTCTTCACGCGCCCGTCCCAGAGAATCGTAGTAGTCCCCGATGAGTTGCTTTTGCAGGACCATGCTCTGCTCTTTCTGCACGGTCGATGCTTTCACAGCGTCTCCGCTCATGCCTCGCTCCACAACCGGATGGAATCCGAGAAGGTGCCAGCCTGTTCCCGGATGACGGCGAATTGTCCCGTATCCTCGGAGTACTTGAACTGGGTGTGGGGAATGTGTTCGCGCTCCAGGGCGGCGACCAGCATGGGTTGCTCCAGCAGCGCGGGATCGCAAAAACTGGGAGCACAAAAAATGACGCCATCCGCGCGATTCTGCCGCACGGCATCGACCAGCCACCGGCCGCGTTGCCCATCGGGCGCATAGCAGGAGGCCGTCGGCACGCTTTGCGTCAGGTAAGCCTGCGCCAGGTTTTCGATCGCGTCACCCTCCTCGGGCACCTCGCCTGTGAACCAGCGCAAACCCAGCAGCAGGTCGTCGTCCACGATCCAACAACCCGCGCGTTCCAGGGTAATGAGCAACGCCAGCGGAGGCTGTTCACAGAACATGCCCGTCAGTACGACTCGGCTGCGATCCTCGGGAAGGGTCGATTCCTGCGAGGCCATCTCGAGGTAGCGGCGCACCATCGTGGTGTGTTCCTCCGGCGGCAGCACACTGCCGGCGCGCAGTACGGCATAGACCTGCGCGATGGGATAGAGCCACGGCGCTTCACTGCGTGCCTGGTAGAGCTCCCGGATCGCACGGCGGTTCTGGTTGTAGATCCGGATGCTGTTTCGGAGATTCCGATCGGTAATCTGTCCGCCCGCCAATCGCGCCATGTCCTCGCGGATCGCCGTCAATTCCCGCCGCCAGAATTCGCCTCCAACGCGGGCGTCGTAGTTCTGGGGAAGATCGACATAGCGCACGTAGCGTCCGGGAAAGAGCATCGTCCACATGCCGCTCAGGTTGCGGATGACATCGCAGATCGACGGGAATAACATGCCGTCCAGCACATCGAGCCGTCCCGATAATGCCAGTTCGACCGTGCTACGAGGAATGTGGCAGATGTAGCTCTGGAAGTAGGCGTCGCCACGGATAATTTCCAGCCGGTCGCCTCCGCCGAAGATACCGACAGGCAACATTCCAGCCGCATGAATCAGTTCTCGTGGAACATAAATTGGCAGATACCCGATCGCTCTGCGCCCGGGCGCGTAGGATTTCCATTCCGCGACTGCCTTGTAGTCAACGTCTTCGTACAAGGTCTGGGCGCGGCTGAGGATCTGCTCGAGCTCAGGGTTCACCGGAGCGCTCCTCTCTTCTCCCAGCTTTTCTCCCAGTGAGGCTCACGTTTTTCCATAAAGGCGCGGAGTCCTTCCACGGCGTCGGACTCGGCCATGAGTTCGTCAAGGTACATGCGCTCAAGTTGCGGCAAGTCCTCCTGCAGTGCCCGCCGCAACGGGAGGCGGGCGGCGCGTACGCCGTACCGCAGCGCGACCGGCGAACGGGCCAGAAAGTGGTCGCGGATCCAGGCTTCGACCGTCGCTTCCAGCTGTCCTTGTCCTTGCGGCGCGGTTTGCACGATCAATCCCGCTCCCGCCGCTTGGGCGGCGCTCCATGCAGCTCCGGTCAACACGAGTTCCGCTGCGCGACTCACGCCAATCCGGACCGGCAATAGCACAGCCGCCGCGGGCGGGAAAACCGCCAGCTTGATTTCGGGACAAGCGAACGCGGCGCCTTCCTCCGCGACGATGAAGTCGCAAGCCAGTGCCAGCTCAAACCCTCCGCCCAGGCACTGCCCGCGCACGGCCGCCAGGGTGACCGCCGGCAGTTCCAGCATTTGCCCAAGCAGTGCGCTGAACCGTGGCAACATGGTCCCGACATGCTCGGGCAGGTGCTCCTGTACGCTGGCGCCAAAACTGAAATGCGGGCCTTCCGCGGTGAGAATCATCACCTTGAGCTGTGGCCGATTTCGCAGGTCGTCGAAGGCCGCGGCCAAAGCTGCCATCATTGCCTGGTCCACGATGTTGGCCTTGGGCGCAGCCAATGCGACGCGGGCGACTTGGCCATCGTGTTCGAAGGAGAGTTTCAGGCTGCTCATCATTATTATTCTGCCTTTGTCGTTTCCGGAACTGCCCAGGGCGCAATTTCGGCGATCAACTCCTCGCTCCAGCGCGCGCCTTCCGCCAGACGCTGACGCAACCGGACGAAGTCCACCTCGCGTTGCTGCCGGGTGCCGTAGTGGAAAGCGCGAAAACCGGCATTGGCCTCCGTCATCATGTTCAGCGCCAACCAGGCGCGGTTGGTTTCGCGGTTGCGGTCCCAATGTTCCAGCTTGTGTTTCCTCACACTCTCGACTGTCTTCGTCAGGCAATCGGGCATGGTGTGCAGCAGCTTCGTGCAGAGTCCCTCGACCGCTTCATCCAGCAATGAAAGATCAATGGCGCCTCTGGACATCAGAGCTTTCCCCGCCTCTCGGGCTTCTCCCGTCTTCCAGTCTCCGAACACCATGCGGCCAAATTCGTCGGACTCGCGATCGGTCACGACCAGTGGGTTGGACATATATCTGCCGTCAACCTTGAGTGCCGGAACGATCTGCGTGAGCCCTCCCAGACGATAGAAGCGGTGCGCGCTCCACGGCTCACATAGCGTGGCGCTGAGCATGGCGTGCTCAATGCCGACGAACAGCGGCAGGAAGTCGGTGCTGCCGCCCTCGGGCGCTGAACCGTGCCTCGGTCCGGCCTGGCCGAATATGGCAAGGTCGCTGGCTACGGAAAAGTCGCAGGCCATTCCAATCTCTTGCCCGCCGCCGACGCGCATACCGTTCACGCGGCAGATCACCGGCTTGTCGCAACCGAGGACGGCGCTGACCATATCGTTGAACAAGCGCATGTATTGCCGGTACTCGCCTGGGGCCCCGGCATAAATCTCCGCATACTCGCGCGTGTTGCCGCCGGCGCAGAAGGCATGTGTGCCCGCGCCCGTGAGCACGACAGCAACCGCCGCGCGATCGTTGCTGGCTTCGCGTAACGCGAGGATAACTTCCTTGATCGACGTCGTGGTGTAGGCGTTCAGCTCGCGCGCATTGTTCAGAGTGATCCACACGTTGTGCAGCCCGTTCACGCTCGTGCCGTCGCGATCGCGCGCGGGCCTGCGCTCCAACAGGATTTCGCTCGGGGAAAACTGTTCGACCAGGTTGTGATTTTTCATGGCTTTGTTCCTTGTTGTATGCCCTGCGACTGCGGCACCAGCACCGCTCGCCTACGGAGTTGGCGATGATGGACTGCCTCGAGAACTTGCTGGGCCTCCTCGAGTGGGTGCATCTCGACAAAAGGCTGAATATGAATTTTCCCTTCGAGCACCATGGCCAGCGCGTTCGGGTACTGATCGGGTGGGCATCCCCAATTTCCGCGAGCGGTGGCATCGAAGGCCATCAAATTGGACAGGCGCACTTCAACTTTCTGCGCGGTGTACCCAACGATCGCCAGGTGAGCGCCCGGGTCGAGCAGGTTGAACGCAGTCTGCTGACCGGCGGCCGTCCCGCTGGTTTCGAAGATATTGAGGCCGATCCCACGCCGGCCGCTCTGCCTGGCAAAGGACCGCACGGCCGACTTCACATCCGCGCACTCGCGGGCGTTCAGTGCCAGCGCGGCACCGTGCGCCGAGGCAAGTTCCAGCCGGTCCGCGTCAACATCGATGGCCACGACGGCCGCGCCAAGCGCAGCGGCAATTTGCACTCCGAACCCCCCGATCCCACCGGCTCCGACAAACACCGCGACTTCGCCGGCGTGAAGACCGGAACGGCGAATTGCCTCATACGGGGTTGTGACTGCGTCGGCGACGACCGACAGCATCGCCAGGGTGAGTCCCTGGGGAAGTTCTTCGGGTACCGGGCACAGGCCACGTGCCGGTACCCGTACGTGGGTCGCAAATCCTCCATCGGCATCATTGCCCGGCATGAACTGTTTGCGGCAGATGGTCGGACGCCCGCTGCGGCAGGGATCGCAATCGCCGCACGGAATTACGGCAGGCACAATGACCGAGCGCCCGATCCAGTTTCCAGCGTGCTCCCCAACTAGCACGACACGGCCGGCGATTTCATGTCCCAGGATCAACGGCAGCGCGTGGCGGGTGGGAATGCCCTCGTAAGCAAATCCAATGTCAGTGTGGCAAACACCGCAGCCTGCTACCTCGACGATCGCTTCGTCAGGTGAGAGTTCTCCCGGAGCCGTTTCGGCCCAGTCGAACTGGCCGTTGGCAACCAACCTCAGGCCCTTGCTCGTGGCGGGGGCGGAGTACGCGCTTTGCGCGGGCAGGGCTGTCGTCATCGGAGGCCTCCTCACCCACAATTCGAACGAGCGTTCGAAAATAAAGAGCCAAGGTACCTCGGTTGGGGAAATCGAGGATGTGACTGCAATCACATCCGCTTGTGATTTGATGGCGGGAGAGCGTGCTCCCGAAGATGCGCTGGCCGTGTGGCGGCCCACCTCTCAAAAAGCGCTGCGTACGCGTAACCGCGCCCTCATAGCGAGTTGTGATTGAAATCACAGATTGTGTATTTCTCAGAGCCTAGTAGTTTCCTAGTAATGATTGATTGCTCGCAGCTGCGTAGAATTGC
>PKUV01000150.1:2800-4063 GCA_003131315.1 Acidobacteriaceae bacterium | reverse complement strand
TAGGTTGTCAAAGAGCGCTGAAAATTGGTTTGGGGCAGGTTCGAGGATCGTCTTGGGAGACGGACACGCTCGCACACTGCCCCAATCAGATGGCTATTGTCGCACTGGAGCGGTGGGCATGTCTGTGACGGGGCGCACCGATGGTTAGTGATGAAAAAAGCCCAGTGCCCAGTTGCCAGTAGAACCGTGGGCACCCCTGCCGAAGGATTTGGCGGTGGAAACCGCGCTTGACACTTGCGTTTCCGGCTCCTACGCTAACGGCATATGGAAGTGCAACTCACCCCCGATCAAAGGGCGTTTGTCCGGCAAGCGATTGACAGCGGGCGACTTCGAGGGGAGGAAGACGCGGTGAAGGAAGCTCTTTCTTTGTGGGAGGAGCGCGAACGTACCCGCGCGGAAATCCTTGCCGCCGTCGATGAGGCGGAATCCTCTCTTGCTCGTGGCGAGGGGCGCGCGATCACGCAGGAGTCCATGCGCGAGCTTGCGCAGCAGGTGACGCAGCGTGGACGCGCCCGCCTAGCCGCTGAACTTGCCTCCGAACGACAGACGCCCCGCCGATGAGACACCGGCGTTCGCCGCTGGCCGATTTCGACCTCGACGACATTTGGTATTACGTAGCTTCCCAAAGCGGCAGTACGGACATTGCCGACCGCCTCATTGCCTCCATCACGGACCGGTTCTTTCTTCTTGCCAGCCATCCCAATCTAGGGCGTGCCCGCGACGAAGACTTGCGTCCCGGCCTGCGGACTTTTCCCGTCGGCGAGTACGTCATCTTCTATCGCATCGAGGACGAGGACGTGGTGATTCTTCGCGTGCTGCGCGGCAGCCGGAACATGGCGGCTTTGTTCGGTCATTAGACCTGGAGCAGATTTGTAAACCCGCGACGGTACGGGCTGCGGCGCAAACTGGAGCATCTCCGCGATTACGGACAACCCGCCCAAGCGGAGCTTGGACGGGGCACACGCGCTTCCCAAAGCGGCAGTATGGATATTGCCGACCGTCTCATTGGCTCCGACCTCCGGCCCGGCTTAAAACGGACTCGAACGGTGTCGGCTGTTCGGCGGGCCACTTCTCAAAAAGCGCGAGAAGTGGCGCACCCCCAGTTATTTCGGGCAATGTTCAAAGACAAACCCGCGTTATAGTTCCCCGTTAAAGTGGCCCACCCGCCGGGTTTCGATGAAGGGGATGGACTCGACGAACTCCTGCGGATCGATGAAGCTTCGACCGCCGCCGACAAACAGCAGGTCCTTCGCTTCGCTCAGG
>PKUV01000150.1:0-2722 GCA_003131315.1 Acidobacteriaceae bacterium | reverse complement strand
GCTTCGCTCAGGATGACAAAGTAACATCAGGATGACGAAGTAATTTTGTGTCGCGAAATTACTCGGCGTGACGCTACACCGCTTTCGCGATTGGTGCAGAGACTCGCCACGGGCAGCCCCTCAGGGGCTGAAGCCCGCTTCTTTATTGGCTCTGGGCGGCACGGCTGAAGCCGTGCCCTTCCCGTTCCAGCCGTCCCTTACAGCAATCGAGAACTGCTCCAAAACTTACGGTAGCGCTAAAGCGATACCCTGATATATGGCGGAGGCTGACGGGGAATCGCGCTCCGGGGGTTAGTGCGGCCTTGGATTCAAGAGGCGCTCGACGCGCTCGGGTTCGCGCGCAATGACCTTTAGATAGGCTTGCGTTGCTTGGTCCGGTTCCGCGCGGCCTTGCTCCCAGTCCCGGAGAGTGCCTAGAGGGATGTGGTAGCGGACAGCGAATTCTTCTTGCGTCAAGGCTAAGGCGCGGCGAATGATTTTCGCCTGCGGCGTCCGCTTCATCCGCTTAAGATCGCCTGGGGTCAGCGGTTGCGCGTCGCGGTCGGCGCGAGCAGCCGCCTCGATGGCCGCGGGCGTCATGGGCCTAAGCGTTTTGCTGGAAGTAGTCGTCTTGCTCATATTGTGTTGCCCTTCGGGCTGAAATCAGGCGGATGCTTTCATTATTCTTGCGTTCGGTATAGGCCACAAACAACAAGATGTTTCCCTCGGCCATGCCGATCATGACAAAACGCGCTTCGCCGTAGTCCTCACGATCATCAGTTCGCACGATCATGGAGGCGCTCGATGGCAAACGGGTCTCTAAACACCGTCTTCGCCAAATCGAAGCTCACGCCATGTGTGCACAAGTTAGCTTCGGCCTTGGCCTTGTGCCACTCAAATTCCAGCTTCATAATACTACGGGATACCAGTAGTTATGTCAACAGTCTGCGGACTTAGTGGGCGCGACGCTAGGGAAACTCTGATTAAGTGTCGGCAGAAAGCATAAACCACAGGGTACACGGGGGTGCACGGAGGAACCCAGGGACTTAATCAGAACTTCCCTAGCCCAGCACCGGCTCCTTCTTCAAGTCTGCCGCCGCAACAGCGTCCGCGCTGGCCCGTACCTGTCGCGCGCGCTCGTAGATCTTGCCGTACTCGCGGGCCGACGCTCCCCAGGAAAAATCTCGGCTCATCCCGTTTCGCATCAGCATCTGCCACGACGATGGATCGCGATAGGCGAGCAATGCTTGTTTGATGGTCGCCAGCAGCGCCTCGCCGGTGTAGTCGGAGAACTTGAAGCCCGTGCCCCGGCCGGTGCGCGCGTCCCAAGGCTCGATGGTGTCGTCAAGACCGCCAGTCGCCCGCACAATAGGAACGGTTCCGTACTTCAGGCTGTAAATCTGGTTCAACCCGCAGGGCTCGTACCGGGAAGGTATCAGGAACATGTCGGCGCCCGCTTCAATTTTGTGCGCGATGGCATTGTCGTACGCGACCTTGACCGCAATCTTGTTCGGGAACTGCTTGTTGAGCCGCAGGAACATTTCTTCGTATGGCTTGTCGCCAGCTCCCAGCGCGACCACGATCATCTCTTCGCGCGCGAGGCGGTCCATGATCTGGGCGATCAGATCGAAGCCCTTCTGCGCGGCGAAGCGGGAAACGATGCCGATCACCGGGACTTTGGAGTTGGCATCGGCGTTCGCGACTCCGAAGGCGTGCAGCAAGTCGTGTTTGCATTGCAGCTTGCCGCTCAAATCCTGCGGCGAATACTTCGCGACGGTGAATTTGTCGGTCTGCGGGCTCCACTCGTCGTAATCCACGCCGTTCAGGATGCCGGTCACGGTCGCCGCGCGATTGCGCAAGACGCCTTCCAGGCCAAATCCATATTCGGTGGTCTGGATCTCCTGACTGTATTTCTTGCTGACCGTCGTGACAAAGTCAGAGAACACGAGGGCGCCCTTCAGAAAATTCACCTGCCCGAAAAATTCCATCTTCGAGATCGTGAGCAGCTCCCAGGGCAGCGTCAGCAGCGGCAAAGTATCGGGCGGAAACAAACCCTGGTATCCCATGTTGTGGATGGTGAAAACGGTGGCGACTTCGCGAAACGCGGGATCTTCTGCGTAAAGCGTTCGCAACATCACCGGCACGAGCGCGGACTGCCAGTCGTGGCAGTGGAACACATGCGGTACGCCCAGAACCTTGGAGGCTTCGAGCACCGCCCGCGAAAACAGGGCGAAGCGCTCGGCGTTGTCCGGATAGTCGCCGGCCGGACCTCCATAGAGCGCCTCCCGGTCAAAGTACGGTGGATAATCCACAAAATAAAATCGAACCCCGGCGCTGCTCCCTGCCGTCACCACCGAGCAGAAGCGATACTTGTCGTCGAAAGGGATGGTGATGCTGCGCACCACCGTTTGCGAATCGGTCAGTTTGGTTTGGCGATAGCGCGGAATATACACGCTCACCTGATGTCCCAGAGCGGCCAGTGCGCGCGGCAAGGCGCCGACCACGTCGGCCAGTCCGCCAGTCTTGGAAAAGGGAACGCACTCGGATGCTGCGAAAGCGATATGCATTGCGAAGGAGCCTCCTGAGCCAGAACTCGATATGCCTCGCTCACGTTATGATTAGGTTTCTGTAGAGACGCGGCTGGCCATTTGTAATTTGTAATTTGTAATTTGCAATTGAAAATCGTTGAATCATTTCTTTCAATTGCAAATTACAAATCGCCATCTCTGACAATGCCGGCGCT
>PKUV01000054.1 GCA_003131315.1 Acidobacteriaceae bacterium | reverse complement strand
CCAGATTCTCGTTCAGAGCCCCTTTGAGAAAGCGATCGCTGTGGCGAACTACTGGGTGCTCTTCTGCCCCGCCTGGAACTTCGTCCACGGCCCTGCCTTCATGTCGCGAAGCAGTGGCTTTTGCCAGGAATATTCTGGATGCCGCTCCAAAAAGTCCGCCGCTAAAAAATCCGCGCCACAAGGATGACCAGCGCGCGCCACGAAGCTCATGTTTGCAGCCAGTTTGCGGTCCGTCGCTTTGCCCTGCACCGCTCCCCCTGGATTGTAAGTATCCCACTCCCACTCTTTCACGCCGCGCGATGAGGCATCGACGTGCCCGCACAAAGAGCGCTCGTTGGGCTGCTCTTTCTTCTCGAAGCTGTCGAAATGATCCCCCAGGAACCGCTCGGCTATCTCGACGTCAATCGTTCCCTTGGCCTGCTTCATCAATTCGTCCGCGCGCGCATGCCGCGCGTTCATTGAAGATGATGCGTTGTTGGGATCGAAGCCGCTGGCTTCCTCGCGGATAACCTTCGGATCGCGAGGAAAGTTCGAGCTCACGAAATATCCGTCTGTGGTGCGCCATAAAGGAGTGTTTTTCAGGCCGAGTTCGAGATAGGCGATCTCACCGGTCTTACGGTCACCGATGAGCCAGTCGTTGGCGTAGCCCCCGTTGTTGCCATCCTTGACGATGCGCACGTAGTCGTCAATGCTCTGGGCGTACTGCAGTGCCTTGCGCGAGCGCATGAATTCCGGCTTGCCTTTCGGGTCCCATCCCTCGAATTGCGTGATCGTGGTTTCGGTGATCATAATGCCGGCCGAGTTCACGCCGAAATCATCGTCACTGGTGATTACCCCGGGGAACCCGTCCATGAGAATGCGCTGCCCGTTCTGCGGCACGATGTCGAAGATCATCACCCAGCGTTCACCCGCCAGGTAGCTGGTCCAGTTGTTGTGGGCGATCACGATCTGGTGATCTTTGGTGTAACTACCGGTGGCGATGAAAGCGCTGCAATTGCCGGGAGCAGCCAACTTCGGCGCGTTCTCCGACTTCCCCTGCCTGTTCGCCGTTCTTTTGTTCAACTTGTTCAACCAGGGCACGTAGTAGTCCGGCACTTCCTCAAACGCATTGAGTGCAACGATGTCGTAAACGTCGAGGTCCACACCGTGAGCCTTCACCCCGTCGGCGATGCCCCGCAACTCCTGCTGATATTCGGCGTCGATGTGGGGCCACAGCATCTCGCGCGCCGTCTTGCGGAAAAACTCCCAGTTGCGCTGGGTTTGGCGCGTGTCGAACAGTTTGATTGCTTCGAACGCGTCTTTGATCTCATCGGCCAGCAGATATCCGTGCTGGAAGCCGATATCGGAAGGAGAGCCTTCCAGATGAACATACGTCCACCCGCCCTGTTGGAAGCGGTAGGCTTTTTGCAACCGCGGATCGGAAGAAGAAATTGCACTCTGCGGCTGCGTCGCGCACATCGACGTACCCAAGAGCACCATGGCGAACCCTGCCGCAGCGCCCGTCAACTTTGCCAAAACAAAAAAGGAACGCCAATCCCTCATGGAATCCTCTCGGTTCTAGATCTTTGCACCCACTACCGGACGTCATTCTAGCCTAGTTCCGTATTCAACCCGGTAAGTTCGCGCCAATGAAGCAGTGCGGGTGCTCAGTTAGCAAGAAACGGTACAAAAGGCACCTGCGGAAAGTAACGGCGTATGGTAGTGGCTGCATCTGAATGTCTTCAGCCGCACGATTCAGTCAATGCGACGCTGAAGAGGATTTTGGGCCACTTTGAACGCCAATTCTTAGTGGAGGATGCGCTTCGTCTCGCCGATTCCGCTCAGGATCGTCGCATTGCCGACTAGCTTTTCTCTTCCTTCCGGCTGCGTTGCGAGGATTTCCAATACATCAGCGAAAGCACCAGAAGAAACGGCAAGAAGGCCGGGACGGAATACTGCAGTCCATCGACGAAGAAGGTGGTCAATGCAATGGCCAATAAGGCACCGATTCCAAGCCAATTGGAATAGGGTGAAAACGCTAATTTCATCGGGAGATGACGGGCCGTCAAGGTTGCGAGAGACTTTCGAAAACGGAGGTGGGTGGCCAAAATCACGATCCACACAAAGAACATGCCCGCGACCGCCATTCCATAGAGCGTCAGGAAAGCGTGGCTCGGTGCATAGATGGCCAGCAGAATAGCCGCAATCATGCCAAGCGTGGACAGGGCCAGAGCGCGATGCGGCACTCCATTCTTACCGAGGCGACCGATCCACGCGGGGGCATATCCGCTTCGCGAAAGCGAGAACATCATGCGGGTGGTCAGATAAAGGTCGGTGTTGCAACTGGAGAGAGCGGCGGTAATGACCACCAGGTTCATGATGCTGGCCGCATAGGGAATGCCGATACCGGAGAAGCCCCTTACAAACGGGCTGCCGGCGATTCCGCTCTGGCTTCCAAGCTGATTCCATGGCGTCATGGCGAGCATGGCAACAATGGCGAGCACGTAAAAGAAGATCAGCCGGAAGACGATCGTGCGCATCGCTCTGGGAATTGACTCCTCTGGGTTCCGGGCTTCTCCGGCCGTGACGGCGATTACCTCCACACCCATGTAACTGGTCAACGCCAAGGTGAGCGCCAGCCAGACACCTTTGAAGCCGAAAGGAAAGAAGCCGCCAAACGCGGTTAAGTTCTTAAATCCCAGAGCAGGCTTCGGCCCGATTCCGAAAATCAATGCCGCGCCAACCGCGATAAACACAAGAATCGCCGAGACCTTAATCAGCGCGAACCAGTATTCGAACTCACCAAATCGCCCGACTTGTAACGAGTTCATGGCCACCAGGGCCAACGATGCTGACAAGACCCAAAACCACTGCGGGACGTGGGGAAACCAGAACCCAAGATAGATTGCTACGGCAGTGACTTCCGCACCAATTGCTATGATCTGCACCAGTCCATAGGTAGCTCGTACGGCGAAGCCAGCCCATTTGCTCAGGTAAGTCTCTGCGTAAATGCCGAATGCGCCGGAAACGGGATGGACGACGGCCATTTCCGCCAGGGCGTAAGCCACAATCATCGCGATGACTGCACCGAGCAAGTAGGAGACGATCACTCCCGGCCCGGCGAGCTGCACGGTGATTCCGCTGCCGAGAAACAAGCCGACGCCGATGGCTCCGCCAAGAGCAAGCATCGTAAGCTGCCGCTGGGTCAGCCGGCGCTGAAGAGATTCGCTACCGGCGGCTGTTTCCTGCGTTTTTGCGGAAGCGTCGGCGTTTCCAGGAGAAGAAGGTTTATGCATGGTGGGATAACTTGAGAATCGACTCTCGAAAACGGTGTATTTCGGCGACGGTGTTGTAATGGACAAGCGAAGCGCGAACCGCGCCGGTGTCCAGGGGCAGCCCTAATCTGCGCATTAACCGGGGCGCATACATATGACCGTCCCGAACGGCGATGCCGTCGCGGCTAAGGGTCTCCGTCACGGTTGCAGGCGGGACGCCTGCCAAATTAAAGCAAAACGTGGGAACACGCTGGCCAAGACGGCTCTCATCATTTATGCCATAAATTGTCGCTCCGCAATTTGTGAGGGTTCGCAGAAGTTCCAAGCTCAAAGACGCCTCATACGCGCGAACAGCACACATCGCCTTGACGATGCTGCTGCGTCTGGAAGTTTCCAGGTCGCCTGAGTTGTCATCCATCAAGCGCGCAATGGTTTCCA
Source organism: Acidobacteriaceae bacterium (assembly GCA_003131315.1). Taxonomy (GTDB): domain Bacteria; phylum Acidobacteriota; class Terriglobia; order Terriglobales; family Acidobacteriaceae; genus Acidiflorens. The sequence continues at coordinate 3,002 of PKUV01000054.1, read as the reverse complement.
AATATCTGACTGCGGCATCAAATCCCGCCACATTCTCATATATAAACGTGCCTGCTTCGATTTTCCCGGGCGGCTCGTCAGGTATGAAATCTTCGCGAAATGTAGGCAGCTTTCGCAGAAGTTCGAGTTTCCCCCAGAGGAACCCCATATGGGGAGAAAAGGCCTTGTATCCGGAGCAAACGAGGTAATCGCAATCGATAGCTTGCACGTCAATAAGACCGTGCGGACTGTAGTGAACACAGTCCAGGAAAAGTTCGGCGCCTGCTTCATGGGCGAGCTTTGCAGCTCCTGACACATCCACGATAGAGCCGAGCGCGTTCGAAGCAGCCGTGCACGCCACAAGGCGAGTTCGTGGGCAGAGCAAAGGCCCCAGGTCTTCGGTATGCAGATTCCCATCTTCGCGCATCTTCCACCACTTGAACTTCGCGCCGTTTTTTTCGAGGGCGAGCCAGGTGGCGATGTTTGCCTCATGATCCATGTCGGTGAGAATGAACTCGTTCCGATCGCTGAGTGTCTGCCCAATTGCCAAGCTGACCACGCGAATGAAAGAGGTGGCATTCATCCCAAAGGCAATCTCGTTGGGGTCGGAGGCGTTGAGCAATAATGCCGCGCTCTCTCTCGCACGCATGATTGTCGCGTCGACTTGCCGGCTCTTCTCATACCTTCCGCCTCGTTGGACATTGCACTGCAAGAGATGGTGGTTAACGGCATCCAGAACGAGTTGTGGTATCTGGGCTCCGGCTGCGTTGTCGAAAAACACGAATTGCTCGTCGCGCTGGAGGGCGGGGAAAGATGCCCGAACGCGGTCTACGGGAAAGTCCACCGGCTTGGGGTTACGTTCGGCAATCGAAGAGAGAGCACTCATCAACACCTGCCTGCCGCGTAAGACAGCCGCTTTCCTACATCCGAGAAGGAGTTCTCATCGCCATGGACAACTCACTAGCATGCAAACGGCATTCTAACGGTATGCAAATATCGGATTTTCTCGCATACTTGTCAAGTGGATCTCGAGTTTGAACTCCGTTGACATAGTCGCAACGGTCGGGAACAATCTATGGACTCGGGCAGTCAGGGGGATTTCTTGGCTAACAACGACGGGAAGCGCCGTAACATTCCGCTAGCCCTATCTTCATTGCCGCAGCAGGGGATGCTCGCAGCGACAGCGTCAACCCTTAGCGAGAAAGTTTATGGGGCGCTCAAGCGCGACATCATTTACGGGGTTTTCCAACCTGGCGAACCTCTGAGTGAAAAGGAGCTGGCGACCCGCTACAAGGCGAGCCGGACGCCGGTGCGGGAGGCTGCGGTGCGGCTCCAGAATGACAGGCTGTTGCGAATCGTACCGAACCGCGGCTATTTCGTCGCGCAAATCACTTTGCAGGTGCTGAACGACATCTATGAATTCCGCAGCGCCGTGGAGTGTGCCGCGGCGGAACTGGCCGCGAGCAAGGGTGCTTCCGAAGATGCGCTCAAACAGCTAATGAATCTGGCGAAAGCCCAGTGCCTTCCTAATAACAGAAAAAGCTGCGTGCGCTTCATTGAGGCCGACACCGCTTTTCATCTGGGAATCGCCCTGTTGGCGCGAAATCAGCTGCTGGTACAGGCCGTGAAAGATGCAAGGAGTCAGATGGAACGCATTATGCTGGCCGCCATTGACATCCACTATTTTGGCGAACTTCCGACACGCGAGCACCTTGAGATCCTTTCTGCCATCAAGGAGAGGGATGCCATTCGCGCCCGTGAACTCATGCACAGTCACATCATGCAATCGAAAGACAAGGTCTTGGGCATCGCATCGATCCTGCCGGCCCGCGTGAGCACCCGATGAACAGAGGCGCGCACATTGCGGCTGTATCTCGGCGCCTCGCCGAGCACTTTCGCGGGCGCTTGCTTCGACAGGACGATCCGGACTACGCGGCAGCGGCTCGCGTCTGGAACGGAATGTTCGACAGCCTACCGGGATTGATAGCCCGCTGCCGCGACGCGGAGGACGTACAAGTTGCGATTGGAGTGGCCAATGCGACCGGAGTTACAACGGCCATTCGTTGTGGTGGACATAGTCTGGCTGGTTTCAGTACCTGCAAAGGCGGGCTGGTGATTGACCTTTCCGAGATGTGTCAGGTGCAGGTCGATGAAGGCACTCGCAAAGCGCGCTTCAGCGGCGGTTGCCTGCTAGGCACGGTGGATGCGGAAACACAGAAGTTCGGGTTCGCTTTTCCCGCCGGCGTGGTTTCACACACGGGCGCGGGTGGACTCATCCTTAGGGGGTGGAACTGGCTGGCTGAGCCGTCTTTACGGACTATCTTGCGACAACGTTCTGGGTTTCACCTTGGTCCTCGCGGACGGCTCGGTGCTGCGGGCGGATGAGAATGCTCACGCCGACCTTTTCTGGGCGCTGCGCGGTGGAGGCGGAAACTTTGGAGTCGTAACCGAGTTCGAGGTCAGACTTCATCCGGCTTCTTCCGTCTTAGTTTGGCAAAGGATTGTGTCCGGGTGACGCCGTGCCCGCCCTTTTGCAGCACTGGCGAGAATATATGCCTTCAGCCCCGGATAACCTGCGCTGGGGCTTCTCTCTGAGAATGGCAGGCGACAGTGAAGAAGTTCCGCGGGAGCTCCACCACAAGCCGGTTGCCAGCGCTTTAGCTCTCTGGGTTGGCGACGCGGCATCGGGATCACGTTTTGTCGATCACGCGCTGACGGTGAAAGAACATAGCGCAGTGACGATCGAGGAGATTTCATTCCTCAAACTCCAGACCATGGCGGATGCGGACTTCCCCCACGGGCGGCGCTACTACACGAAGTCTGGCTATTTCCAAACCCTCGACGATCAAGTCATCGAGATCTTGCTCGCCGCTCTGGGAGAAATCCCCTCGATGAGCAGCGAGATTGAATTGTCTTACCTGGGAGGAGCAGCTGGCCGTATCGGCGCGACCGATACCGCATTCGGAGACCGAAGCGCGCCCTTCATCTTCAATATTCTGAGTCACTACTGTCCGGGAGATGAC
>PKUV01000015.1 GCA_003131315.1 Acidobacteriaceae bacterium | reverse complement strand
GAAGCCCCGTGAATGATCGGTTTGTCTTGGGGACGGTCTCCGCCGCTTCCTCGTGAGGTTCTGAGCGCTATCGCCTGTTTACATCACCTACGCAAAAATCCATAGCAAGCCACGTCGTGTGCGATGCTCCGGCCCGTCAATGCGAGGGCGTGGCCGAATTGATGTGAGCTTTATAGCTCAGGCGCTCAAAGCCCCATCGAGTACAGTAGACTTAGCATCCAGAATCTGTCATGACCACCGACAGTGGTCACTTTCCCTGAGTTTCGGAAATCTGTGGACACGATAAACATCTCGGCTATGGTCCACCCTACTGAGGCATCGACGCTTGGTTAGTGTTGCTCTCTTTGAGGAAAGTATGTCCCCCACGAATTCCAGTTCCTTCACAGCCTTGTCCAAGTGCACTCGAAGATTCCCAGTGCGGACGTTCGCCAAGCGCTCGTCCACTTGTTTTGCAATCCTCGCTCTCCTTGCCGCCACGTTACCCGCAACTGCGAATGTGTATCCGGGGGGAAATTCTTCTTCGCCCGCCCAGCAGTCAAGCCAAAACAAGTCGATGCGCAAGAACCTGCCAAACTTCGGCGAGGCGACTACGACCCTATACCACGGCGGTCAGCCCTCGAAAAGCGGATTTCGCATCCTGGCAAAGATGGGGATCGACATCGTGGTAGACCTGCGTGGGTCGCGCGATAGTGAGCGCAAAATCGTGACACATCTCGGGATGCAGTACGTGGCACTGCCCTGGCATTGCTCGTTTCCAAAAGATAAAATATTCGCGCAATTCCTTACATTGCTGCGGAAGAATCCAGGTAAAAAAATTTTCGTCCACTGCCGTTTGGGTGACGACCGCACGGGAATGATGATTGCATCCTACCGTATGGCCCAAGAGGGCTGGTCTGCGGAGAGAGCCGAAAAGGAAATGGAGAAGTTTGGCTTTTCCTTCACCCACAGACGTCTGATTTGCCCCGGCCTGTCTTCCTATGAAGAGAAATTTCCCCAGCGCTTTAAGACCGCCCCAGCATTCCGGAACCTGCGTTAAACTAAGTTTAGGTTGCTGTGACGCCAGCGAGACTCTTCTGTGGTATGGCGGTGCCAAAAGGGTTGTTGGCGTAACAGTGCGCCGTGAAAAGGCGCTGGACTTCGGCGGGTGTAAGTCCCGCCCCGGGAACTGGTTCGTTCCACCCGGTAGCAATCGAAGCGGCAGCCGAGGCAACGAAACTGTCGGAGCCTTCGGTGTAGAGGGTCGCTTGGCGACTCGGCGAGCGTGCAGGCCATAACGTTTACACAGGGAAGGCCGCAGTCGATGGAGAGAGACGAGGGTGGCGTTGCGTCGCCGATGTATTCATTCTGTTTGCGGTGCTAATCGGTCAGCGATTAGTCCTTCGAATCCCCGGTGGGCAGTCGCGGCCAGACCGGGCTCACCAGCTCAATCCGCCAAATCGGGCCGCCAAAGTAAAGCGGGCCCTCCGATTTGACGAAGGCCGGAGCCTCTCCACCGAGAATCCAAACGTGGGTGTCTGGGGGTTGCTTCCCCAACAGCGGTGCCACCAGCCCAGCCGCGCCCCCGATCTCCACCTTTACGACGTAATGCGTGGCTTTGCGACTGGAGCCACCGACCGAGAATGGCTCCTCACCTTGGGGAGTGATCGCCAGCTTCACGAGCCGCGGTTTGGGCGTTGCCGCCACCATCGACACCGTCATCTGCGGTGCATCGGATCGAACGTTCTTCAGCAGCGTGAGAACTAAGCCGTTGGCCACGTCCGGCGGCAGGTCGAGGCGTTCGGTCACCACCTTCTCCTTGCCATCGTCGTCGGTGCTACGGACGGCGACCTGGCGCGTGAAACCGTCGATCGAGACTTCCATCGGATGCTGGAATGCCGGGCCCTTCTGCACGAGGTGGTCGGTCAGGAGCCGGAAGTTACGACGCTGGGAATAGACGGCGGTTTCGTCGTGGACCGAGCCATCCTTGAAGCGGAACACCAGCCGGCTGGTCACCCGGTCGCCACTGGCGACCTGGATCAGGTCACCGTCGGCGAGAGTGTCACCCGCCAGCGTGCGCAGCACCAGAAAACCGTGGACCAAGCCCTCTGCGTGGCGCACGGCTACCGGTGCCGCCGAAATCGCTCCTGGCTGGAGCAGCGTGGCGCACACCACCAAAACAGCGAGCGAGGTGGACCAGACACGTTCTACCGTCCGACGAATCATAAGCAGGACTTCCTTTTCTAAACTCCGGAACCGGTTGCCATGCTTCGTATACGATGCCAACTCTGGTACTAGACGCTGGGAAATCGTCAGCAGAAGAAGCAACATGGACGACCAGCACTTTTGTATTCGAAGAGTATTCCACTTCGAAAATGCAGTTATAAACCGAACGCTATCAGCACCGGAGAAACAACGACAGCGGCAAGGACCAACCACTTCAGCGGCAACAAAGGACCAAGGTGTATTGCGTATTTTTCCGAATAAGGGTCTTTGCCATAGCGCCAACCGCCTAGCAGTTCGAGAGCGAGCGTTGCCCACGTCGGAGAGATGAGCCAAATAACTTCTTCGCCGATACCGGCTAGCGGCGTCACTGAAATCTTGCGTATGCACTCAACTCCTCTGTTTTGCTTGCCCTGCACAGCAATGTAATCGTGCCTCGCGCCAGCTCTGCCGGTGTGGCTGCATCACTGGGAACCGCTATCATACATCTGGCAAACCACTTCCGCGCTTGTCCGTGTCCCCGCTGGTCTTTGGATTGTTGTCGAAACATCGCCATATCGCTCACAACCCGGTTCTGAGTGCTAACGCCTGTTTACTTCAACAATGCGAAGTATTCCCCCAACACCCTGCATTACGTCCTCATGGAATCAATCTCACCAACAGACTCGTGACGATCCTTCGCCGATTTCCAACCCCCTGGCTGAAAAGCACCACCCTGGTGAAACCCAGCCACCGGACCCTTGCGAATCGCCGTCTGTCCGAGCTGCTATGTCTCTCCTAACTCGCTAACAAGTAATGCAGTTAAAGAAATTTTCACTCGCCGCTCGACATTGGCACTAGGCCTGCACCACTCACGTTCAAGGAAACACAAACACCCGCCTGTTGCCGACCTGAGCACGCCCCAAGCAAGCAACCGGCGGGTGACGACGAACTTGTGCACGACCGCCACTGCACCACCGCTTTGCAAAGTACTGGCCGAAGGCAAAAACGAAATCTCGATCTCGGTTGAGTTATGCGTATTTGGCACTGGGTGATTGTTGCTTTCCTGCTGCTCCAGCTGAGCGCGAACGCGCAGCAGTCGGCGTATTCGACAGCATCCGCGAGCACCGCGCCCGCCTCGGCACCGTCTACACCGTCTACTACGATGGATTGGGTGGTGGACCGCGCCGTCGAGCGCGAGCACGCGCTGATGGAAATGCTGAAGACTCGCACTCCGTTGGTTGAGACCTATCTGCAAAACCTGAAGTTCGACCCGCAAGTGGGCCCGGCGCCGGTGCAAGACCATTACTTCCTCGGCCGCATGGATCTGGGCGAAAGCTTGGACCGCCGGGACTATCTCTCCAAAGACACCAGCTTTGAGAGCCGCCTGTTGGGCGGCTTCACCAGGTTGTTTAAGTTCCAATACAAACCCATGGGTTTCTCATGGATGATCTACGCCGACCGCGACTTCAATCGCCACATCTACGATTTCAAGTACGTGCAGCGCGAGTTCCTGGGTGATGTCCGCTGTATCGTCTTCGACGTGTCCGCCAAAAAGGGCACCGGCAATGGCCGCTTCCGTGGCCGAATTTGGGTAGAAGACCAGGATTACAACATTGTGCGCCTCAATGGCACTTATGAGCCGCGCCCCCGCAATGCTTACTTCTTCCACCTGGATAGCTGGCGCTTGAACCTGATCCCGGGCTACTGGGTACCGGCTTACATCTACAGCGAGGAAGGCGATTTCAGCTACAGTTCGAAAGACAGTGCGAAAGACATTTCGAAAGACAAGATCGCCTTCAAGGCCCAGACCCGGCTCTGGGGTTATGACCTGCAGAAAAGCGCCCAGGACAGCGAATTGACCCAGGTGCTCGTGGACTCCACGGTGAAGGACGAAAGCGCGGCGGCGCAGGATCCTTCTCCGCTCGAAGCGCAGTGGCAATGGCAGCAGCAGGCGGGAGACAACGTGATCGAGCGGCTACAGAATGCCGGCCTGCTCGCTCCCGAAGGTGAAGTAGACAAGGTGTTGGAGACCGTGGTCAACAATTTGCTGACCACCAACAACATTGAACTGCCGGGCCCCGTGCGCACCCGTGTGATGCTGACTTTGCCACTGGAGACGTTCAGCGCTGGCAACACCATCGTGATAAGCCGCGGCCTGGTGGACGTGCTCCCCGATGAAGCCAGTCTGGCCATGGTGCTTTCGCGCGAACTGGCCCACATCGTCCTCGGACACAACTCGGGCAGTAAGTACGCCTTCTACGATCGCATGTTGTTCTCCGATGAATCCACCTACCAGAACCTGGGCTTCCGGCACCTTCCCGAGGAGGAAACTGCAGCCGACAAGAAAGCTCTCGAGCTGCTGAAGAATTCACCGTACGCCCCGAAGCTGAATACACCAGGACTATTCCTGCGCGAATTGGCGGCGCGGGGCCCGGCGCTTTCGGCGCTGCTGACTCCCCACCTAGGCACTGGCTTCACCAACCATAAGGGCGCCGTGGATCGCATGGTGGCGTTGATGAACTCTGCTCCGGCCCTCGATCCCAACCAACTGGACCAGATCGCAGCCCTGCCTCTGGGCGGACGCGTCAAGCTCAACCCCTGGGATGACCATGCGGAATTGATCAAGACCACGCCGGTGGCCATCACCTCGGCGCACGGCAAGATGCCGCTGGAAGTGACGCCATTTTTCCCCCGGCTTACCCGTTCCGGAGCAGTCGTCAACCCGACCGCTACGGCGAACGCTCCGACTGAATCTTCCGGCGAATCAAAGAGCGATGGCAGTCAGCTACGGGTGGACACAAGCAGAAACTGAAAGGTCCGCGCACGAATCTTTCACCAACAACCCGTAGTTGGTGTAATCGCCTG
>PKUV01000047.1 GCA_003131315.1 Acidobacteriaceae bacterium | reverse complement strand
TAACACCTAACACCTAACACCTGTTTCCGGAGAACCTTATGTCCATCTTTGGCCTTATCGAATACGCTGACGCCAGCCCCGAAGTCCGCGCCATCTATGACGACATCATGGCCACGCGCAAGACCGACTGGATCAACAATTTCTGGAAGGCGATCGCGCACGATCCCGTCCTCCTCAAGCGGACTTGGGAAGACATCAAGCAGATCATGGCTCCCGGAGCGCTCGATCCGCTCACCAAAGAACTGCTCTACGTCGCCGTCTCGGTCACGAACCAGTGCGAATACTGCATCGCTTCGCATACCGCCTCGGCGATAAACAAAGGCATGACCGACGCTCAGTTCAAAGAATTGATGTCCGTGGTCGGGATGGCGAACGAAACGAATCGCCTCGTCGCCGGATATCAGGTGGAAGTCGACGACCGCTTCAAACCGCAAACCGGCAAATGAAACAGGTCGCAGGTGTCAGGTCTCAGGAACGAAGTTGAGCCGCCTTTGGTTTTCCTGAGACCTAAGACCTAACACCTGAGACCTTTTCCTGTTGATAACGCGCTCCTCACGAAGTTCTATAATCGCTGGATACGAATCAGGACGCGAATCAAGAATCGAATCATCAGACGCAAATCACCGAGCGCGCTCGAAAGAGGTAAGGCATGACCGAGATGACGGTGACTCCGGTTGCAACCCACGGTTTTTTCCTGGACGGGAAGTGGCTGGAAGAGGGTGACATCGTCGACGTTCGCGCGCCCTACGACGGCTCCCTCATCGCGCATGTCCACCAGGGACGTCGCGAACACGCGGAAGCTGCCATTGCCGCCGCCGTCAAGGCCTTCGGAACCACCCGGCGACTGCCCGCCTTCGAACGTCAACGAGTTCTGCGTCAGATCGCGGTCGGCATTCACGACCGCAAAGAAGAGTTTTCCCGCACGATTGCGCTGGAAGCGGGCAAGCCGATCAAGAGCGCTCGCAGCGAAGTTGACCGCGCTGTCTTTACGTTCAACATCGCCGCCGAAGAGACCGTTCGCAACTACGGCGAATATTTGCCGCTGGACTGGCAGCAGTCGACCGCCGGGCGTTGGGGCATCGTCAAACGTTTTCCCCTTGGCCCCGTCGCTGGGATCACTCCGTTCAATTTCCCCTTGAACCTGGTCGCGCACAAGGTCGCGCCAGCCATCGCCGCCGGTTGTTCCATGGTGCTCAAGCCCGCGCCCGAGACGCCGCTCACCGCGCTGCTGCTGGCTGAAGTGATCCAGCAAGCGGGATGGCCGGATGGCGGATTCAACGCGGTTTTGCTCGCCAACGAAGATTCCGGTCTGCTGGTCACCGATGAGCGCATCAAGCTCATCAGCTTCACGGGCAGCGCTGCCGTCGGTTGGGCGATCAAGAACAACGCGGGAAAGAAAAAAGTCGTTCTCGAACTCGGAGGGAATTCGGGCGTCATCGTCCACAGCGATACCGATCTCGCTTACGCCGCCGACCGCTGCGTTACCGGAGGCTTCGCTTACGCCGGACAGTCCTGCATTTCCGTGCAGCGCATTCTGGTCGAGCACTCCGTCTACGGGAAATTCACCGAGCTGTTCCTGGCGGGAATCAACAAACTGAAAGTTGGAGATCCGCTCGACGAGTCGAGCGACCTCGGCCCGCTCATCCGCGAAAGCGACGCCATCCGCGCCGCCGACTGGGTGCAGGAGGCGGTTCGCGGTGGCGCGCGCCTGCTCTGCGGCGGCCAACGCAAGGGCTCGCTGTTCGAGCCCACCGTGCTTACCGGCACCAAGCCCAGCATGAAAGTGAATTGCCAGGAAATTTTTGCGCCGGTCGTGACCGTCGAGCCCTACAAGGATTTCGCCTCCGCGCTGAAACAGATCAACAGTTCCGCCTACGGCCTGCAGGCCGGACTTTTCACGCGCGACGCCAAACTCATCTTTCAGGCATACGACGAACTCGAAGTCGGAGGCTTGATCGCCGGCGACGTTCCCACCTTCCGCATCGACCACATGCCCTATGGCGGCATTAAAGATTCCGGACTGGGTCGCGAGGGCTTGCGCGACGCGATTCGGGAAATGACAGAACCGAAGCTGCTGGTCATGAACTTGCGCTGAGGTTTCGTTTCCCGGCTAATTTTCCAGAAACCCATTAACAAGGGATTAGCCTTGAATTGGTAGTGGTCTCACAAATGATTCTTAGGGAGTGATGAGCGGCCCTCAGGGGCTAAAGCCCGCATTTTTTGTGGCTCTGAGCGGCACGGCTGAAGCCGTGCCCTTCCCAGAACCATTTATGAGACCAGTTCTAGTGTTCTAACTTCCGGTCAGGAACAAGAAATGCTTTCAGATTTTCTCAAGATTCAATTTTCCGGATTGAAATCGCGAATTGACACAAAGAAAAGCTGCGCGGCCTAGCCCATCTCGCCCTTTAACTGTTATACTTACGTGTTTCAGTAACGTGCGTCACAGCAGTATGTGACGTACGTCATACGAATGTGGTCAGCCGGGAGCGGCGCAAGGCAATTTCGCAATATTAAAGACTTCACAATCAATGCAGATCTTTCCACGCAGCAGCAATGCAATCGCCCGGGCCTCCATGGTCCTGACTGTTCTTGCCGCAGCCGGGATATTTTGGGCCATGGTGCAGATTGAGCGCTCTCCGTACATTACTTATGCCGGAGTCAGGAAATCGCAGCCCGTCCCGTTTAGCCACCAGCACCACGTTACCGGGCTCGGCATCGACTGCCGCTACTGTCACACCTCGGTCGAACAATCGAGCTTCGCCGGCATCCCGCCCACCAAGACCTGCATGAACTGCCATGCGCAGATCTGGACCAACGCGGCTTATCTGGAGCCGGTCCGCGAAAGTTTCCGCACTGGCCGCTCGCTCGAATGGACGCGCGTCAACCAGTTGCCCAACTACGTATATTTCAATCACAGCATTCACGTGAATAAGGGTGTGGGCTGCAACACCTGCCACGGTCCTGTCGACCAGATGCCGCTGATGTACCAGTACGCGTCGCTGCAGATGGAATTCTGCCTCGACTGCCACCGCGCCCCTGAAAAATACCTGCGCCCGCGCGAACAAGTTTTCAACATGCGCTATGAGCAGCCTTCCACGGGCGAACCCGTCATGGTGAAGGGAACGGCATACTCCGATCAGGAAACGCTTGGGAACGCTTTGAAGCAGGAATACAAGGTGCGCTCGGTCAACGACATCACCAGTTGCAACACCTGCCATCGCTAGCGACGGATCGGCAGATCAATGATGAAAAGAACTGATCAAGAGAACTAGAAGATCGACGATGAGCATGGACGAGCACAAAACAAAACCGGCCGGAACCAACGGCGGAACCGATGTCTGCCCCAGCAAGCGAAAACAGCTTGACCTGGCGACGGTCAAGGCGCAGATCGAGGAGACGACCGGCCCCGAGTACTGGCGCAGCCTCGAAGAGCTAGCCGGCAGCGACGAGTTTCAGGAGATGCTCCACCGCGAGTTCCCGAAAGGCGCTTCGGAGTGGCTCGACGACTTCTCGCGCCGCGGCTTCCTCAAGACCATGGGCGCGTCGCTGGCGCTCGCAGGTTTGACCGGTTGCACGAGGATGCCGAACACCGAGATCGTGCCTTATGTGAAGCAGCCGGAAAACGTCGTTCCCGGCCGCCCCATGTTCTACGCGACCGCGTTCACGCTCAGCGGCTACGCCTCGCCGATTCTGGTCGAAAGCCATCTCTTCCGTCCGACGAAAATCGAAGGCAATCCGGAGCACCCGGCGAGTCTTGGCGGCACCGATGTTTACGCGCAGGCTTCCATCCTCGATCTCTACGATCCCGACCGGGCGCATAACATCACGTACATGGGGGACGCCCGTTCATGGAATGCCTTTCTGGAAGCCGTTCGCGGCCCCATGAATGTGCAGAAGAGCCTGGCGGGCGCGGGCGTCCGCATTCTGACGCAGAGCGTTTCCTCGCCCACGCTGGCCGCGCAGATTCGCAGTTATCTCGAAGCGAATCCGATGGCCAAGTGGCACGTCTACGAGCCGATCAGCCGCGATAATGTGATCGAAGGCGCGAAGCTGGCGTTCGGGGAGCCGGTCGAGACGCGCTACGACTTGTCGAAGGCCGACGTCATCGTTTCGCTTGACGCCGATTTTCTCTACGCTGGGTTCCCCGGATCGACGCGCTACACGCGCGATTTCGCCGCGCGACGCAATCCCGATGCGAACATGAACCGGCTGTATGTGGTCGAGAGCACGCCGAGTTCGACGGGGATGAAGGCGGACCATCGGTTGCCGGTTCGGGCTAGCTACGTCGAAACCTTTGCCAAGACTTTGGCGGCGGCTGTCGGAATTGCAGTGGATGGGGCCGAGTCGCGAGGATCATCTGGGTTCGACAAGGCGGTCGCGGCTGATCTGGCCGCGCACCGCGGGTCGAGCGTTGTGATTGCGGGCGATCATCAGCCGCCAGTCGTTCACGCGCTCGCTCATGCGATCAACGCGGCGCTTGGCAACGTCGGCAAGACGGTTTTCTACACCGATCCCGTCGACGCAAACCCAGTCAACCGGAATGAGTCGCTGCATCTACTCGTAGAGGACATGCGCGCGGGTAAAGTTGACCTGCTGCTGATCCTTGGCGGCAATCCGGCATATGACGCGCCTGCCGAACTGGAATTTGCTTCGGCCCTGAAATCGAATGCCGTCAATCTGAAAGTGTTTCTTGGCACGCATCGTAACGAGACCGCCGAGTTGTGTCAGTGGCACGTTCCGGAAGCGCACTATCTCGAGTCCTGGAGCGATGCCCGCGCCTACGACGGAACGGTCAGCATCGTTCAGCCGCTCATCGAGCCGCTCTACGGCGGCAAGAGCGCGCACGAGATCATCACTATTCTCGCGGGGCAGTCTGGCCTTACCGGACACGATCTCGTTCAGGCCTACTGGCAGAAGCAGCACAGCGGCGCTGATTTTGACGCCTTCTGGCGCAAGTCGCTGCACGATGGCTGGATCGCGGGTACGACATACGCGCCGAAGAGTGTCGCGCTGAAAACTGCCAGCATCGGGGACGTAGCGCTACTTCACACCGGTGGCGACGGGCCAAGCGGCGGCTACGAGATTAACTTCCGCCGCGATCCCTCAATCTACGACGGCCGCTTCGCGAATAACGGCTGGCTGCAGGAACTCCCGAAGCCGCTGACTAAGCTGACTTGGGACAACCCCATCATGATCGGTCCCGCGATGGCCGAACGCCTGAAGCTGAATTTCAAAGATGTCGCCGAACTGGAATTCCAGGGAAAGAAAGTAAGGGGCGCAGTCTGGATTCAGGCCGGCCATCCCGACAACTCCATCACGGTCTTCCTCGGTTACGGGCGCACGCGCGCCGGCCGCGTCGGCAGCGGCACCGGCTTCGACGTTTACCCGCTGCGTACCAGTCAGGCTCCATGGTTTGCGGACGGGGCGCAACTTCGCGCTACCGGCGAAACTTACCAACTCGCCAGCACGCAGGGCTATCAGACGATGGAAACTCCCGTCGGCGAGCGTCCGCTGGTGCAGGAGCGCAGTCTCGAGGAGTACAAAAAAGAGCCGAACTTCGCGAAGGAAGGCGAGCCGCCGGCCGAACTCACGCTCTACAAGCCCTTCGATTATTCGAAGGAGACTTACTCGTGGGGCATGGCGATCGACCTGAATTCGTGCGTCGGATGCAATAACTGCATCGTCGCTTGCCAGTCGGAAAACAACATTGCCGTGGTCGGCAAAGAGCAAACCCTCAAAGGCCGTCACATGCACTGGCTCCGCGTGGACGCTTACTACAACGGCCCGCGCGATAATCCGAAGGGCTTTTTCCAGCCCGTGCCCTGCATGCAGTGCGAGGATGCGCCCTGCGAACTCGTCTGTCCGGTACAGGCGACCGTTCACAGCAGTGAAGGCCTGAACGACATGGTCTATAACCGCTGCGTCGGCACGCGGTACTGCTCCAATAACTGCCCGTACAAAGTGCGGCGGTTCAATTTCCTGCTTTTCCAGGACTGGGAGACTCCGCAGTTCAAGCTCATGCGCAATCCGGACGTGACCGTGCGCAGCCGCGGCGTCATGGAAAAATGCACTTACTGCGTGCAGCGCATCAACGAGCGCCGCATTGACGCCGAGCGCGCCGATTCCACCATTAAAGAAGGCGATCTGCAGACGGCCTGCCAGCAGTCCTGTCCGGCCAACGCCATCGTCTTCGGCAACCTCAACGATCCGAACAGCCAGGTCAATAAGTGGAAAGCGCAGGCGAGAAACTACTCCCTGCTGGGTGAATTGAATACGCGGCCGCGCACAACGTATCTGGCGGAAGTCCGCAATCCTAATCCTGAGTTAGAAATGAAGTCAGAAGCAAAGTTGAATCAAAGGTCTCAGGTCGTAGGTCTCAGGTCTCGGGAAACCCGAGATCTGAACCTGACACCTGAGACCTAGTACCTGAGACCTGAGCAGTGGAGCGCATGTAAGGCATGGCTACGAACACGCAAATACCCGTGGCAGACAGGCGAGTGCCGGTGATCGCACCGGGCCACACCTTCTCCACCATCACCGAGAAGATCAGCAACATTGTGCTGAGTCGTCCCGTCTCACTGGGATGGATCTTCGGCTTCCTGATCGTGTTCTCGATGATGAACGTGCTGATGATGGCCCTTGGGTATCTGTTTATTAAAGGTACTGGGATCTGGGGCATCAACATTCCCATCGGTTGGGGATTCGCCATCGTCAACTTTGTGTGGTGGATCGGTATCGGCCACGCGGGCACGCTGATTTCGGCGATTCTGTGCCTGCTCCGCCAGAGCTGGCGCAACTCCATCAACCGTTTCGCCGAAGCCATGACGCTGTTCGCCGTTGCGTGCGCCGGCATCTTCCCGCTCGCTCACATGGGACGCCCGTGGCTCGGGTACTGGCTCTTTCCGTATCCGAACACCATGAATTACTGGCCGAATTTCCGCAGCCCGCTGGTGTGGGACGTGTTCGCGGTTTCGACTTACTTTACGATTTCGCTGGTATTCTGGTTTGTGGGATTGATTCCCGATCTCGCCACCTTGCGCGACCGCGCCGAGAGTCCGTTGGTCCGGCGCATTTACGGACTGCTTGCCATGGGATGGCGCGGTTCCGCCCGCCATTGGCACCGCTACGAAACGGCATACTTGCTTCTCGCTGGGCTCGCTACACCGCTGGTGCTGTCGGTTCACACCGTCGTCAGCTTCGATTTCGCGGTCGGCATCGTCCCCGGCTGGCACACCACGATCTTCCCGCCGTACTTCGTCGCGGGCGCCATTTATTCCGGCTTCGCCATGGTTCTTTGTCTTGCGATTCCAATCCGCGCGATCTACGGACTGCAGGATTTCATCACCATGCGGCATCTCGAGAACGCGGCCAAGGTCATGCTCGCCACCGGCCTGATCGTCGCCTACGGCTATGGCATGGAAGCGTTCATGGGCTGGTACAGCGGCAGCCAGTTCGATTCGTTCCTGCTCTGGAACAGGTTCCATGGCCCGTATCGGTTGTCGTACATGGCGTTGCTCGCCTGCAATATTTTCATCCCGCAGGTTCTCTGGTTTAAAAAATTCCGCGTCTCCACCGGCTGGCTCTGGCTCATCTCGTTCGTTGTGCTCGTCGGCATGTGGCTGGAGCGCTTTATTATCGTGGTGGTCAGTTTGAGCCGCGACTTCCTGACTTCTTCGTTTGGCATGTACTACCCAACTAAGTGGGACTGGATGACTTTCGCCGGCACCATCGGAATGTTCCTGACTGCCATGTGGCTGTTCGTACGCATCCTGCCCATGATCTCCATCTTCGAATTGCGCACCTTGCTGCCGGAGTCGCAGGTGCACGAGGCGGCGGAGGTGAAGCAATGAGCGACACTTCGACCTACGGCTTGATGGCCGAATTCGACTCGGCAAAAGAATTGGTAGCCGCCGCTCACAAGACTCACGAAGCGGGCTACCAGAAGATCGACGCCTATAGCCCGTTTCCGATCGAAGGCCTTGCCGAAGCCATCGGCTTTCATAAGAACCGCGTGCCCCTCGTCGTCCTCATCGGCGGACTCATCGGCGGGATCTCGGCGTACGCGCTCCAGTATTGGGTGGCGGTGATTACGTATCCGGTCAATATCGGCGGACGGCCGTATCACTCCTGGCCCTCGTTCATCATCGTGACCTTCGAGTTGACGATTCTTTTCGCCGGACTTTCCGCCGCTATCGGCATGCTCGTCCTGAACGGCCTTCCCATGCCATATCACCCGGTGTTCAACGTGCCTGAGTTCGCCAAGGCCTCTGACAATAAATTCTTCCTGGTCGTGTTTTCGAGCGACCCGAAATATGACGCCACCCGCACGCGCTCGTTTCTCACGGGCCTTGCGCCACGCATGGTCGCGGAGGTGCCAAGCTAGCCATGGGTGCTACGCGTAACCTCCGAAAATTTCTGCCCGCGCTTCTGGCGCTGATCGCCGTGACCGCCGGATGCCGCACCGACATGCATATGCAGCCGTATTACCGGCCCATGGCGAAGAGCGATTTCTTCCCTGACGATCGCTCTGCCCGCTTGCCGGTCGAGGGCACGGTGGCACGCTGCGATCTCCGTGAAGACGCCCAGTTCTGCGAAGACACCTACTTTCATACCGGAAAAGTCGGCAACGCTCCCGGCGATTATCTGCCGTTCCCGGTGACGGCCGAAGTTCTTGCCCGCGGACGCGAGCGTTTCAACATCAACTGCACGCCCTGTCACGGACGCGTCGGCGATGGCAATGGCTTCATCCCGTCGCGCGGCTTCCGCCACCCGCCGTCGTATCACATCGACCGTCTGCGCAAAGTTCCGATCGGCTACTTTTTCGACGTTATGACCAACGGCTTCGGCGTGATGCCCGAATATGGCACGCAGGTTGCGCCGCGCGATCGCTGGTGCATCGCCGCCTACATCCGCGCACTACAGCTGAGCCAGAATGCAACTTCGGCCGACATTCCTGCTGGACAAAAAGTTCCGTCACCTCCGCCTCAGTTCCGCGACATCGGCAACGGAGCCACGCTACCGCAGGTCGCGCCGCCCACCGCCGCAACCGAAGGGGAGCCCAAATGACCACGGCCACCATGAATAAGTCGGACCTGATGGCCCCGCCCGTGGTCCAGACCATGCAGCAGCGGTCGCTCATCATTGGCGCGATTGCTGCCGTTGCTTCCGTCGCCGGCGCTTTCCTTGCTCCCGGCAGTTTTTATTCCGCCTACCTCACCGGCTTCATGTTTTGGCTCGGCCTGTCGCTCGGATGCATGGCCATCCTGATGCTTTACCACCTGGTCGGCGGCGCCTGGGGCACGGTGATTCGCCGCATCCTGGAGTCGGGCATGATGACGATTCCCCTCATGTTCGTGTTGTTTATCCCGATTTTGTTGCACCTGCCCAAGCTGTATTTCTGGGCCCGGCCGGGGCTGACCGACCCGAAGATCGTGGAGATCGCGCACAGCTATCTCAACTTCAACGGCATCCTGCTGCGCTACATCCTTTACTTCGCCATTTGGATCGGGATGGCCTACTTCCTGAATCGCTGGTCCACCGAGCAGGACTCGATTGCGGGCCAGAGCACGCTGCGCTTCCGCGCTTTAAGTTCCATTGGACTCGTCATCTACTCGCTCACGATTTCCTTCGCCGTGATCGACTGGGTGATGTCGCTGCAAGCACGCTGGATCTCGACCATCTACGGCCTGCTCTTCATCGCGGGTGAAGCGCTCTCCGCCTTCTGCTTCGCCGTGGTGATCGAGGGCATCCTCGGCAAGCGCAAGCCGATGTCCCAGTACCTCACCGATACCGAAGTCCACGACCACGGCAAGTTCATGCTCGCCTTTGTCATGGTCTGGGCTTACTTCAATTTCTCGCAGTGGCTCATCATCTGGGCCGGCAACCTGCCCGAAGAAATTCCGTGGTACATGCGCCGCCTGAATGGCGGATGGGAAGCGGTCGGCCTGTTCCTCGTGGTGTTCCACTTCGCCGTGCCTTTTGCGCTCTTGCTCTCGCGCCAGTTGAAGCGTAAGGCGCGCACTCTGGTCTGGCTCGCTTCCTGGCTCATATTCATGCGCATCGTCGATATCTTTTGGCATGTCGAGCCGGCGTCGCATCCCACGTTTCACGTCAGCTGGGTGCATTTCACGATCATCGCCGGCATCGGCGGTCTTTGGATGGCCTACTTCTTCCACAACCTGAGATCGCGTCCGCTGCTGCCCGTCAACGCGCCGCAGACGCTGAGACTTCTGGAGCCGTCGCATGAGTGACGATATGATGAACCAGGGCCAACCCGGCCCCGAACCCGGTTTCGAACGCGAAGACCTGGGCGCGCGCGGCGTCTTCGCCTTCATGATCGGCCTCGCGATCGTTGGCGTAGCCATTTATTTCATCGTCATCACCATGTACTCGTTCCTCGATAAATACGAGCGGTCCCAGATGACCACCGCCAGTCCGTTGGTTACTTCCAAGGGTGCGATGTCGCGTGTGGTCACGCAGGACTACATGGACAAACAGTTCAAGGAAAACGGAGCCCCCATGCTCGAGATCAACGAGCTCGGCCAGTTTCGCGACTTCCTGACGAATCAGGAGAACCAACTCAACAGCTACGGCTGGGTCGACGAAAAAGCTGGCGTGGCGCACGTTCCGATCGAGCGCGCCATGGAGTTGACCGTCCACCGCGGATTGCCCGTGTGTCCGCAAGGCTGCACGGACGTGAACACAACGGCGGCAAGCAAAGAGCCCGCGCAGAAATCGGCGACAGCGAAGCAGTAGATGCCCAGCCCCTAAAGGGGCGTCTGATTGCGAAAGAATTACGGTATCGCTAAAGCGATGCCCTGATACGAAGCACGGCATGCTAAAGCGATGCCCTGATACGAACCAACCGCTCCGGCCGGACAGCCGGAAAAGGAAAAAGCAGTGCGTAGTAAAAGCAGTTTCGCCAACTCGATCGCCACCGCAGCTTTCTTGCTCATGCTCTCGGTCGCTCCGCTGTTTGCGCAGGGCGCGCGCGGTCCTATGAGTGGCGGCGGCATCATGAGTCCGCCCGTTAACCAGCGTCCCATTGGGCTCGAATTCGTCGGCATCGAGCAACATCTCAATGCCGAAGTTCCCGTTGATCTCGAATTCAAAGACGAACTCGGCAACCCGGTCAAACTCGCCGACTACTTCGGCCACGGCCGCCCCGTCATCCTGAACCTGGGTTACTACCAGTGCCCCATGCTCTGCAGCGAACTTCTGCAAGGGCTGGTCGGTTCGATGAAGGCATTGACCTTCGATCTCGGCAAAGATTTTTACGTCGTCACCGTGAGCTTCGACCCGCGTGAGACTACGGAAATGGCCGCCGCAAAAAAGCGGGACATCATGAAGCGCTACGGCCGGGCGAACGCCGATCAAGGATGGCACTTCCTCACCGGCAAGGCTGACCAGATCAATGCGCTCACCAAATCGGTCGGCTTCCAATATCAGTTCGATCCGAAAACCGAGCAGTACGCCCACGCCGCCGCGATCGTTATGCTCACGCCCGACCACCACGTTTCGGGATACTTTTATGGAGTCGAGTTCTCTCCCAAGGATCTGCGCCTCGGACTGGTGCAGGCCTCGCAAAACCGAATTGGTAACATCGGCGACCAGGTGCTCCTCTACTGCTATCACTACGATCCCAGGACTGGAAAATACGGCGCCGTCGTCAGCAACATCCTGAAGCTGACGGCGCTCGGTACCATGCTGATCCTGGGAACATTTATGTTCGTGATGTTCCGTGCCGATCGTCGTTCTGAACGACGCGCGGCCCACGGCGAATCGGGGCGAGTTAAGTAATTATGTCGAAATTTCTACCTTTGTGGCCCGATCAGGCCTCGACCATGGCAAGCCAGGTGGATGCGCTCTACATCTATCTGCTCCTGGTCTCTGGCGTCATGACCGCGCTCATCTTTGTCGCGGTCACGGTGCTGGCGATCAAGTATCGTCGCGTACCCGGCCGCGAAGCCCAACAGATCGAAGGCTCCACCCTCCTCGAAATCACCTGGTCGATCATCCCGCTCTTTGTGATGATGACCTTCTTCGTCTGGGGCGCAGTGATCTACTTCGAGGAGCGCACTCCTCCCGCCGACTCCACCGAAGTCTATGTCGTCGCCAAGCAATGGATGTGGAAGATCGAGCACATGGAGGGCCAGCGCGAAATCAACGAGCTGCACGTCCCCACCGGCCAGAACATCAAGCTCATCATGACCTCGCAGGACGTGATTCACAGCTTCTTCGTCCCCGCATTCCGCATCAAGCAGGACGTGCTCCCCGGCCGCTACACCACCGCCTGGTTCAATGCCACCAAACCCGGCCGCTATCATTTGTTTTGCGCCGAATATTGCGGAACCCAGCACTCCGGAATGGGTGGCGACATCATCGTCATGGAGCCGCAGGATTACGCGCGGTGGATGGCGGGCGGGACGTCTGCACCCTTGCAGGAAACCGGCAAGCAGTTGTTTTCTCAGTTCGGATGCGCCACCTGCCATCGCTTCGACGTCCAAGGGCGCGGCCCCAATCTGACCGGTGTCTACAACAAACCGGTTCTGCTTGAAGACGGACGCACGGTGATTGCGGATGAGAACTATGTTCGTGAGTCCATCCTCAATCCAACCGCAAAGATCGTAAACGGTTTCAAACCCGTAATGCCCACCTTCCAGGGCATGGTTAGCGAAGAGCAGTTGA
Organism: Acidobacteriaceae bacterium; assembly: GCA_003131315.1. Lineage (GTDB taxonomy): Bacteria > Acidobacteriota > Terriglobia > Terriglobales > Acidobacteriaceae > Acidiflorens. The sequence goes on along the minus strand of PKUV01000047.1, from coordinate 7,138 downwards.
ACGCGCTGGTGGCCTACGTCAAATCGTTAAGCCAGCCACCCACGGGAACCGCGGGGCTGCAGAACCAGCCCGCCACTTCCCCGGCACAACCCCAGAATATGCAGGTGCAATAGTCATGGCGAGCATAGGAATCCCGGCGAATCAGGCTCCGAAAACGAACTATCTCAACAACGGGCACAGTCTCAAGTCCTGGCTGTTGACCACCGACCACAAGCGGATCGCGCTCCTCTATCTGATCTCGGTTACTGTCTTCTTCTTTCTCGGTGGCTTCTTTGCCATGCTCATCCGGCTCGAACTGCTCACTCCGCAGGGCGACCTCATGCAGGCCGACACCTATAACAAGGTGTTCACCATGCATGGCATGATCATGGTGTTTTTCTTTCTGATCCCGGTCGTGCCTGCCGTGCTGGGCAACTTCCTGGTGCCCCTCATGATCGGCGCCAAGGATCTTGCCTTCCCGCGCATCAACCTGCTGAGCTGGTATCTCTACATCACAGCCGGCGTGCTCTTCCTGCACTGCATGCTGACCGGAGGCGTCGATACCGGCTGGACGTTCTATACCCCATACAGCACGGCTGGCAGCAACACCAACGTCGTTGAAGCTGGGATCTCGGTCTTCATCGCTGGATTCTCGTCCATCTTCACCGGACTCAATTTCATCGTCACCATTCACCGCATGCGCGCGCCAGGCCTCACCTGGGACCGCCTGCCGCTCTTCATCTGGGCCAACTACGCCACCAGCCTCATTATGATTCTCGGCACGCCGGTAATCGCCATCACCGTCGTACTCGTGGCCGTGGAGCGCCTCTTCCACCTCGGCATCTTCGATCCCAGGCTCGGCGGAGACCCGCTCTTGTTCCAGCACCTGTTCTGGTTCTACTCGCATCCGGCGGTGTACATCATGATCCTGCCTTCCATGGGCGTGGTCAGCGAGCTTGTTGCCTGCTTCGCGCGCAAGCGCATATTCGGATATAAGTTTGTCGCTCTGTCGAGCATCGCCATTGCCGTCTTCGGATTCCTGGTGTGGGCGCATCACATGTTCGTCGCCGGCATCTCGCTCTATGCCGCGATGATCTTTTCTTTCCTGAGCTTCTCCGTGGGCGTGCCCTCCGCCGTCAAAGTCTTCAACTGGACAGCCACTCTCTACAAGGGTTCCATTTCCTACGCCACTCCGATGCTCTATGCCTTTGGCTTTATCGGGCTGTTCACCATTGGCGGATTAACCGGCCTCATGCTGGCCACCATCGGCATCGACGTTCACGTCACCGACACTTACTTTGTGGTCGCCCACTTCCACTACGTCATGGTCGGCGGTGTACTTATGGGGTATCTCGGAGGACTGCATTTCTGGTGGCCAAAGATCAGCGGACGCATGTATCCGGAAGGCTGGGCTAAACTTTCGGCGCTGCTGGTGTTCGTCGGTTTCAACCTGACGTTCTTCCCGCAGTTCATTCTCGGCTACGTCGGCATGCCCCGCCGCTACTGGCAGTATCCGCCGGAGTTTCAGGTGCTGAACGTGCTCTCGACCGCCGGCGCCAGCGTGCTGGCCGTCGGTTATCTTCTGCCGATGATCTACCTGTTCTGGTCGCTGCGCTACGGACCGATCGCCGATGCCAATCCGTGGAACGCCGCCGGCCTGGAGTGGAAAACCACGTCGCCGCCGCCCACCTTCAACTTCGACGAGACGCCCGTTGTAACCTGGGAAGCTTATAACTACGACGAGATTCCTCAGAAGGAACTGGAGGCTCCCGTTGCACGATAGCCAAACGACCACCGTGGAACACGAAGCTCATAATCCGGCGCTGCTCCACCACTTCGCCGACGCTCAGCAACAGAAGAACGCTGCCTCGCTTGGCATGTGGCTGTTCCTGGTGACCGAAATCATGTTCTTCGGCGGCATGTTCTGCGCCTACCTCGTCTACCGCCTCGCCCACTTCAATGCCTTCGCGGCCGGTAGCCAGCAGCTCAGCATCTGGATGGGAGCCACTAACACCGCCGTCCTGATCGTCAGTTCGGTTACGGTTGTATTGGCGGTGAAAGCGGCGGAGGCAGGCAAGCGCAAACTGCTTGTCGGCTACCTCGTCGTTACCGTGCTGCTCGGCATGACCTTTCTGACGGTCAAGGGTTTCGAATATCGCGAAAAATTCGAGAAACACCACGTACCCGGCCCGACGTTCAAGTTCACCGACACGTTCGACGACAACGGCAAGCAAATCCCGGTCAACCCGAAGGAAGCCCAGCTCTTTTTCTCCCTCTATTTCGTCATGACCGGTATGCATGCTCTGCACATGATCATCGGCTGCGGTCTTTTTAGCGTGCTGGCTGTCCTCGCATGGAAAGGGCATTACACGCCCGGCTACTTCACGCCCATAGAAAACGCCGGCTTGTACTGGCACCTGGTCGATATCATTTGGATTTATCTGTTCCCGTTGTTGTACCTGATCAGCAGGCACTCCTGACGTCGGGTTGCCGGGAGCGGCCAGCCCCTAAAGGGGCGTTTGATTTCGAAGGATTTGCGGCATCGCTAAAGCGATGCCCTGATACGAAGCCCGAGGTTTTCAGCAGTTTGTTAGACAATTAAAGCTAAAGGCTAAAAGCCAAGAGCCAAAAGCTGAAGTACCTGAGACCAAGACTTGTAAGGACCGCCATGTCGGAAAACGCAGAGCACACTAGTCACTCGCAAGGATTTTACATAGCCATTGGCATCGGCCTGCTTGTCGGGACGGCTACAACGGTCGGCGCCGCCTTCGTGAACCTCGGTCCTTTCAATCCGATCATCGCGCTGCTCATCGCCACCATCAAAGCCACGCTCGTCGTGCTCTTCTTCATGCACGTCAAAGGCGCGAGCGAAAAGCTGACCGGCGCCGTAGTGGTCTCCGGCTTCTTCTTTCTTGCTATTCTGCTAACGCTGTCCCTGGCGGACTATCTGACTCGATCCTGGCGGTAATCGGTCGAGATCGGGTTCTGTGAGAACTGGGCCGTCCCTCCGGGACTTGAATCATATCTCCCACTTTTCCCAGCGCTGAAGCGCTGGGCTAAGCTGGTTCGCCCCTGCCGGGGCTGGATTCCGGAATCGCTCAATGGGCTTGCGCCCAACGCCCGCATCCTCGAAGATGTTCTGTACCCTATGCCGCAAGATACCGCGCCACCCACGGCTCATTCCGCGCAACTCGATGCCGCTGCGCTCGAAGCCGCTCTCCGCCGCCACCTTCGCGGAGAAGTCCGCTTCGACTCGGGCAGCCGCGCCCTCTACGCAACCGACGGCTCCAATTATCGCCAGGTCCCAATCGGCGTCATAGTTCCCCGCGACAAAGAAGACGTTCTCGCCACCGTTGCCCTCTGCCGCGACCACCGCGCTCCTCTGCTCGCACGCGGCGGAGGCACGTCACTCGCGGGACAATGTTGCAACGCCGCCGTCGTGCTCGACTTTTCGAAGTACATGGCGGCCATCCTCGAAATCGATCCTGCGCGCCGCATCGCGCGCGTCGAGCCCGGAGTCGTCCTCGATCGCCTCCGCGCCGAAGCCGAGAAGCACCACCTCACCTTTGCGCCCGATCCCGCTACCCACGACCGCTGCACGCTCGGGGGCATGATCGGCAACAACTCCTGCGGCGTGCACTCGATCCTGGCCGGCAAGACGGACGACAACATCGAGTCGCTTGAAATCCTCACCTACGGTGGCCAGCGCATGCACGTCGGCGCGACCAGCGCGGACGATTTCGACCGCTTCATTCGCGAAGGTGGCCGCCGCGCCGAAATCTATGCCGGACTGAAGTCGCTCGCCGACCGCTACGGCGACCAGGTCCGCCGCCAGTTTCCCAACATTCCGCGCCGCGTTTCCGGATACAACCTCAACCACCTGCTCCCGGAAAACGGCTTTCACGTGGCGCGCGCGCTCGTCGGCTCCGAAGGCACTTGCGTCACGGTTCTCGAAGCGACTTGCCGCCTGGTGGAGAGTCCGCCGGCGCGGGTGCTGCTCGTCATCGGATGGCCCGATATCTATCTCTGCGCCGACCACGTCCCGCAGATCATGGAGCACCGCCCCATCGGCCTCGAAGGTTTTGACGACATCATGGTCAACGCGAGCCGCCGCAAGGGTGTGAACCTCGAAGGCCTCGCGCTGTTGCCCGAAGGCGCTGGCTGGCTGATGGTCGAATTCGGCGCAAACACCGCTGCTGAAGCGGAATCGCAGGCGCGCAATCTGATGGAGACGCTCGAACGCTCCGCGACTCCGCCCAACCTGCGCTTGTTCACCGACCCACGCCAGGCGCGGCGCATCTGGGATGTCCGCGAGTCCAGTCTGGGCGTGACTTCGCACGTCCCCGGCGAACCGCTGCGCTGGGAAGGCTTCGAAGATTCCGCGGTCGCGCCCGAGAAACTTGGCGCCTACCTCCGCGACCTGCGCCGGCTGATGCAAGCGTTTCACTACGACGGCTCGTTCTACGGACATTTCGGCCACGCCTGCGTGCACACCCGCATGGACTACGATCTTGAATCCACCGAAGGCGTGCGCAAGTTCCGCCAGTTCATGGAAGAGGCCGCCGACCTCGTCGTCCGCTACGGCGGCTCGCTCTCCGGTGAACATGGAGACGGCCAGGCCCGCGCCGAGCTTCTGCCCAAAATGTTTGGTCCGGATCTCATGCAGGCGTTCCGCGAGTTCAAGTCGCTCTGGGATCCCGATTGGAAGATGAACCCGGGCAAGCTGATCGAGCCCTATCGGCTCGACGAAAATCTCCGCCTCGGCGCGGGCTATGATCCCTGGCAGCCCGAGACGCATTTCAAATTTCCCGACGACCACGGCAGCCTGGCTGCGGCGACCTTGCGCTGCGTCGGAGTCGGGAAGTGCCGCCGCGACGAAGGCGGAGTCATGTGTCCCAGCTTCCGCGTCACGCGCGATGAAGAGCACTCCACCCGCGGCCGCGCCCATCTGCTCTGGGAGATGACGAAGGGAGAAGTCATCAAGGACGGCTGGCAGAACGAAGCCGTGAAAGAATCGCTCGACCTCTGCCTCGCCTGCAAAGGATGCAAAAGCGATTGCCCGGTCGGCGTCGATGTCGCGACCTACAAGGCAGAGTTCCTGTCGCACTACTACGAAAGCAATCGGCGTCCGCTGAAGGATCTGGCGCTCTCGAATATTGACCTGTGGCTCAGAGTCGCTTCGCACGCGCCGGGGCTGGTGAATCTTACGACCCAACTCCCCGGCCTGCGCGACCTCGCCAAGTTGGCCGGTGGAATCCCCGCCCAGCGCCGTATTCCGGCGTTAGCGCCGCAGACGTTTAAACAGTGGTGGGAGCATCGGTGGAGCGACGGGCGCCCTCGCCCGTCCGGTCACGACAACCCCGTGCTCCTCTGGGCCGACACTTTCAACAACCACTTCCTTCCCTCGACTGCTAAAGCTGCCGCCGAAGTGCTCGAAGCCGCCGGCTTCGATGTCCTCGTCCCGCGCGCCCACCTGTGCTGCGGCCGCCCCCTCTACGACGCCGGCATGCTCGACCGCGCCAAGGCCCTGCTCCTCCAGATCATGGACGAGCTGCTCCCCGAAATCGAAGCGGCAACGCCCATCGTTGTCCTCGAACCCAGTTGCGCAGCCGTCTTCCGCGACGAACTCACGAACCTTTTCCCCAAGGACGAACGCGCGCAAGCCCTGTCGAAGCAAGTCTTCCTGCTCAGTGAATTTCTTGAGCAGCGCGCAAAAAATTTCCCGCTTCCGAAACTGCGGCGCCATGCACTTATCCATGGGCATTGCCATCACAAGGCCATCATGAAGATGACCGCCGAAGAGTCGGTGCTCGACCGTATGGGCATTCACTTCACCGCTCCCGCTCCCGGATGCTGCGGCATGGCCGGAGCGTTCGGCTTCGAAAAGGAAAAATACGAGATCTCGAAAGCCATCGGCGAACTCGAACTCCTGCCCGCCGTGCGCCAGGCTCCGACCGACTGGCTCATCGTCGCCGACGGTTTTAGCTGCCGCGAGCAGATCGCCCAGGAAACCGATCGCCACGCCCTCCACCTCGCCGAAGTTCTCCAGATGGCTTTGCACGAAGCCACCGAAACGCCGGATGGCTTCCCGATGTTCGACCCCGCGCCGCAACATTATCCCGAAGACGCCTGGGTGCGGCCCCACGAGGCCGCCATCGAAAAAAACATGAAGCGCACCGGGTTGGCAGTAGCGGGGATCGCAGCGGGCGCGGCGTTGCTGTTGGCGCTGGCTAGGAGACGCTGAGCCGCTGAGACTAGGCCGAGCTGTGCTCGGCTTCGACGGGCGAGGCGCCCGTCCCCACACAAGCTGTCGAGCTCCGCTTGTCGGATGAGGTCGAGCGTGCCTACGCAATCTGTTGATAAATATAGACTTAGATGCCCACTGCCCATCCCGCCTTCTTTCTGGGACAATAGACATAGACAGCAGGCCTCCCTATGGAAACCGCAAACCCAACCCTCCTAGCCCCGGCCCCAACGCCGGCCCAGTCCGCAGCCATTGCCCAGAACAAATCCCTGCAAGGCTCGGTCCTGGTGCTGATCCAGTTCGACGTCTGTGAAGAGATCCGGCTCGACGCCCTGCGCGACATCTTCGGAGCCCGCCGCCAGGACGCCAGCTTCAAGCACCCTGCCCCCGGATACGTCCGCTTCCAACGGCCCCCGGTCGTCGAACCGGTCGAGCCGCTGATCCTCGAAAGCGGCGAACGCCTCGACGTCCAGATCAAGTACTACGATTACGGGGTCCTGAGCGTGGTCTTCGAGCTGCCCTTTTCCGGCGACTGGGACACGCTCGTCCGCCTCGCCAGCCGCTGGGTTTGGGACACAGATTTCACCAGCTTCGCCCAGAAAATCGTCAAACAGAAAATCGAGCGCGCCCGCCCCGCGCTGGTCAAGCTTTACGATAGCTGGCTGCATGAAGATTATTTCGTTTTCCACGTGCGCGACATCGCCGGCAATCCGTCCGCAGCCGAACTGCTCTCGACCCAGGGTGGACGCATCGCCCAGATCGTCCGCGGCGAAAACGTTCCGCTCTCCGACGGTGAGCAGCAGGAAATCATGCAGTCGAAAATCTCGTACTACCCCAACGACCTGGCCGTGATCAGCTGGAACGGGGCGTTCCTCTATGACACTGCGGCTGGTGCGGAAACCGTCATCCAACTGC
>PKUV01000061.1 GCA_003131315.1 Acidobacteriaceae bacterium | reverse complement strand
TGTGCACGGTTTTACTGATGACCGGAGCGCGCATGCTGTGGGCGTAAAAGCAGTTCTCAGTTCTCGGAGCGCAGCACCGGGGGCGAGAACGACATTTGGAGCTTGTAACACGAAACTGAGAACTAGGAACTGAGACCTGACGACTGAGACCTGACTTAATCACGGAGAACAAGGGAACGACCAGCGAGGAAAAAATCCGAACTGGTATTCACGTAGCGCTTCCGGACAACGCCAATGCCCAGCACAAAGGCGACGTAAACCGCCATAAGCACCCAGTCGACGGCGGTGAGATTCACGTTGGGGTCCTGTCCACAAGATTTTCGGGCAATCCGGTCTGTAGCTGAACCCGGAGTTCCCAACGCTTTCTTGCCCCGGGGCGGATCTGAGCACATTCGCCGCGCCCAATGGCTTCGGCCAACGAGTCCGCTCGGCTGGTACATGCTTCCAAAGCAGCGGTGTAGTGTCCGTCCTCTGGGTTCGGCCATCCGCCTTCACAAATCCAAATTCCCCAGTAAGGAACGATCGCGGAATCGCCCTGCGCGAACCGCCGGATCCCGTGTCTTTCTGATGTACTGGAGAGAAGGGTCGAATGAACCACGTAGGCGAAACGCCGGCTGAGGCGAATGACTGAGTCGTCGCTTGTCGTTTACCGCGAAATGCCACGCCAGTTCTGCGTTGCCAGACATCGGCGGTTCCAAGCGACTCCTCGCGTTGGCGGCCTATCATCCCAGCTCCACGAATCCTACTTTTGTCGGATTCATAACCTCGCCGGGAGGAGTAGGATTTCTGCGGAACTTACTCGATTCGCGGACCAGCACGGCTTGTATCTCGCGACGTCATTTGCGGTTCAAGAGGCTTCATGAACAGGATTTTCCTGGGCGCAATTCTTTCCCTAGTCTTCTGCGCTCCTGCTCTCGCCACGACCTCGGTTGATCTGGATCGCGATTGGCTTTTTCGCACCGACCCAGGTCAAATTGGCGCCACCGCCGGATGGCAGAAGACCGTTCCAACCGAGACAGAATCGGTGAACCTGCCGCATACCTGGAACATCGGCAGGCATGACAACTATGTGGGCAAGGCCTGGTATTTCCGTACCTTTGAGATGCCGGTGCAGGCCGCGAACCTTCACGTGAAACTGCATTTCGGAGCCACGTTTTATTCGGCGCGGGTCTGGCTGAATGGAACCGAGGTGGGAGGACACGAGGGAGGCTATACCGCCTACTCTTTGGATATCACGCCCTACCTCCACACCACAAATTATTTGGCGGTTGAAGTCGACAACTGTATTGACCAAGCTACGATTCCCGGTTTTGCGTTGCGGGGGCGCGATCCCCAGCAGATGTGGTACGACTGGTGGGACTACGGAGGGATCGTCCGCGACGCTTGGCTGACGCTCGCGGGGCCAGTGGAACTCGATCGTCAGCGGATCCGGTCCCATGTCCACGACAAGGCTGCGGTCGTCGAGGACGAGATCTTTCTGGAGAGCCGACTCAAAAAGAGCGAGCACTTAGTGGCGCGGGCGATGGCGTTTGGGCCCGATAACCAACCTGCCGCCACCCAGACCCGCACGGTGCTGGTTGATCCAGGCACTCATGAGCTGGTGGTTTCTTTGGAATTGCCGGCGCCAAAGTTGTGGAGCATCGATCATCCGAATGTCTATCGAATGGTGGTGCAGATCACCGATGCCGATGGGAACATCCTGGACGAACAAAGCGACACGTTCGGCGTCCGCACCATCGAGATTCGCGATCGCCATCTGTTGATCAATGGGGAACGCGTACGCCTCACCGGGATCACGCGGCATGAAGAATCGGTTTGGGAAGGTCTAGCCGAAACGCCGGGCACGATGCGCTACGACTACGACGACATGAAGGCTCTGCAGGTGACCCTGACGCGCCCGGTGCATTACCCGCAGAATCCGTTCATCCTCGATTATGCCGACCGGCACGGGATTCTGCTGATACCGGAAATCCCGGTGTGGCAATTCAGCGAAGCGCAACTGCGCGACCCGAAGGTGCTGGCGCTCGCCGAGCAGCAGATGCGCGAGATGATTGAGCAGGCGGGCAACCATCCGAGCATCTTCGCCTGGAGCGTCTGCAATGAAAGTGATACCGGGACGCTGGGTGGAATTGCCTACTTTCGTGCGATGCGCGACTTCATTCGCCAGCTCGATCCGGACCGCTTTGTCAGTTATGCGGACGACAACCTCCCCAAATTGCAGCAGGCGCAGGACTCGGCCGCCCACGATGCGGACTTCCTGATGATGAACCAGTACTTTGGCAGCTGGCACGGTCCGGCAACGGCCTTACCCGCATCATTGGACAAAGTGGACCGGATGTTCCCCGACAAGATGGTGATTATTTCTGAGTTCGGGCTGCCGGGGATCTTCGCCAAGGATGCTGAGGACGCGGACCGCATGCGCGTGAAAATCATTCAGGACCAGATGCCGGAGCTGGCGCGCCGTGACTGGATTGCAGGAGCAATCTTCTGGTGCTATCAGGACTACAAGTCGCGCCGCAACCTGCGTCCAGGCCTGGAAGAGGGCTACGTCGACCATGGCGTGGTGGACCAGTACCGGCAGCGGCGTCCTTCTTATTATGTGTGGAAGGAGATGAACACTCCGGCGGCGCTCGAAGGGCACTGGGAGCAGCCCACGGACAGGGCGCCGACGACATTCACGGCGACGGTCCAGGCCAACACGATGGAACGCTTACCGTCGTATCCTCTTCACGATTACCGGCTTGAATGGGATGTGCGGGACGAGAACAACAAAATCGTTGCGAGCGGAGCGCAACCATTGCCCGATCTGGCCAGCGCGCAAACGGTGGTGGGAAAGTTGCAACCACTGGCGCAGACTGTAGCGCTGCGATTGCATCTGACACTGCTCAGTCCGATGGGTTCGATTGCGGCGGAAAAAAATATCGAGTGGCATCGAAGCGAAGTTGGATCGCAGCCAGCACCCGCCAAAGATACGGAAGCAACGCCTGCGCCCACGCGATAGAACCCTCGACGGCTGCCAACTGAGGAGATTCTGCGCGGAAATTCTGCTTATGACTCACACCATGTCTACTCGTTCCCTGGGAGGCAATATGCTGGCTCGCGGCTTCCGAGTTTTTCTGCTCTTCACGCTCCTCATCGCGTCAGCCTCTCGCAGTCATGGCCAGGAATATGCGATTGGCGCCGATGTTTCTTTGGCGCGCCAGGCTGAGCAGCAGGGGATCATCTTCAAGGAGAATGGAGTTGCCACCCCAGTTCTGGAGATGCTCAAGGCGCACGGCTACAACTGGGTGCGTCTCAGAATTTTCCACACGCCAACGGATCTCCCCAACAATCTCGACTACACCATTGCGATGGCGAAGACGGCGAAGAAGCTCGGCTTCCGCATTCTGCTGGACTTCCATTACTCGGACACGTGGGCCGATCCCGGGAAGCAGTTCACACCCAAGGCGTGGATCGGCCTATCGCACGATCAGCTCGTGAAAGCGGTCTTCGCATACACCCGGGATACGATTACTGCCTTTCGGTCGGCGGACGCGCTTCCAGACATGGTGCAAGTGGGAAACGAAATCATCTCGGGCATGCTCTGGCCGGACGGCCGCTTGCCGGAAAACTGGGACAACCTGGCCTCGCTGATCAAAGCGGGAATCGCTGGCGTGGCAGCTGGGGCAGGCGACAGTCCGCACCCGCGCATCATGATCCACATTGATCGGGGCGGCGACAAATCGGGGACCAAGTACTTTTTCGACAAAATCAACTCGTATCACGTGCCATACGATGTAATCGGCCAGTCGTATTATCCATGGTGGCACGGCAGTTTGAACGATCTGCGGAACAACCTGCGTTTCATGGCGAAGGAGTACAAGAAAGACATCTTCATCGTCGAGACTGCCTACAACTGGAAGCCTACCGAATACGCCAAGAAACGGGCACCCTTTCCGGAAACACCGGAGGGCCAGAAACGGTTTCTTGAGGAAGTGAATCGAGTAGTGCAGGGAACCCCCGGCGGGCTCGGCAAAGCGATCTTCTGGTGGGAGCCAGCGGTTCCCCCGGGACCCATCAGCTCACGCGGCTTCTTCGATGAGCAAGGTAATGTCCTGCCCGTAGTGGCCGCATTTGACCGGCTCACCCGAAAATAGCGGCCACAGTGAGGGTGATTTCTGCGCCGCGGGATTCACGAACCATCGCACCCCGCAAGCTACAGCTATTGGAAGAGCGCTCCCGTTTTTGGAATCCTCCCGCCATTGCAACTAAGGGTACTGCTTGCCGGAATATTTGCTGCAATCCAACTTTCGTAGGATTCGCCGCTGATCGCCAGGGAGTACATTCCAAGCGGGTAGCGACGCAGGATGTTTCTGGTCAATTCTTAGGTTAGGTGAAGATGGGAGCCGCGACGCTCCGAGGTGGAATATGCAATTTACAGGGATGAGGCGTACTGTCGTTTTCCTGGTTTCCGCAACTCTGTTGTTGTGGGCCGCCACCGCGTTTGCGCAAGGCAGCGGAACCTGTACTGTTACCGGCACCGTCTACGATTCCACCGGGGCTGTGGTGTCCGGCGCCAAGGTGCGTCTTATTCTGGAAACCACCAACACTGCTCGTGAAACCACGAGCAACGCCACAGGTTTCTTCTCCCTGATTGGCATCCCCGCAGGAACGTATGACCTCAGGGTGGAAACCAAGGGATTCGCATCTTTCGCGCAGACCGGAATCGTGCTGCACATCAATGATCAGATTGATCTCAAGCAGATCGCATTGAAAGTCGCCGGCGGCGCTGCAACAGTCGAAGTCACCGGAACGCCGGCAGAGATCATTCCCGAGAGTTCGGGCGATGTCTCCTACACCATCACCGGCAAGCAGATCGACAACCTCGCCATCGTGGGCCGCAACGCCGTCGAGTTGCTGAAGATCCTTCCGGGCGCTCAAAACAGCGGCGGCTGGAACGGCACCTATACCGGTGAGACCGCCGGGTTCAATGGCGGCGCAGGCGCCTACACGGTAAACGGAACCCGCTTCGACCAGATGGCAGTGGTCAGCGACGGCGGCAACGTTATCGACCACGGCTTCAACGGCGGCGCCATGGTGACGCCGAACGTCGAGATGATCCAGGAGGTCAAGGTCGAAACCGCCAGTTACTCGGCCGAGAATCCAAACGGTCCCGTCGTGATGTCCACCATCACCAAGTCCGGCGGCCGGACCTTCCACGGCGAGGCCTATTACAGCATTCGCGACGGCAGCATGAACGCCAACGACTGGTGGAACAACAAAGAAGGCGTTGCCAAACCTGCGAGCCGTTATCAATACCCCGGCTTCAACGTCGGTGGGCCGATCATTATTCCCGGCACCAACTTCAACAAGAACCGCGACAAGCTGTTCTTCTTTACCGGATTCGAATGGATGCGCCAGGGTGTGGATCTTGGACTGCACCGAACGGTTGTCCCCACCGCGGCCATGCGCAGTGGCGATTTTAGCGACAAGACCTATCTCGATAGCCTGCTGGCTGGAGGAATCGTTGGAACCCCGGTCTGCCAAGGAGGCGAGAGCTACTGCGCGAGTAAAGGCGTAATTTCAACTTCAGCCATTGACCCCGGCGGACAGGCTCTCATGAACCTCTACAATCTGCCCAATGCCGATCCGGCGACGCACGGCGGCTATAACTACCTGACCGATATCGTGAACCAGCAGCCACGCGCGCAACAGTTGGTGAAAATCGACTATGCCGCCACGGTGAATACGCATTTGTCGGGACGCTACAACCACGAAGGGGAAACGGATCCGTATCCTTATGGCCTCTGGCAAACTTGGCCACAGAATCCGTACCCAGGTAACGTGGTCACTTCCAACCAATCGCACTCAGTAGCGTTGAATCTCACGCATGCATTCTCGCCGACTTTCACCAACGAACTATCGTTCACGGCGAATCACCTGTTTTACGGCAGTCACCTCAGCAATCCCGCTGCAGTTTCGGCCTCGAAACTCGGATATCCGTACTACGGCGTTTACAACAACGGGCTCGATGTCATTCCCAACGTCGGCGGTGACGTCGCATCAACCGGCATCGCTGACCTCTATAACGAAGGGGGCGTGATTCCCAACCAGAACACGCCGAAGTGGACCTACACGCTCTCGGAAAACGTCTCCAAGGTACTGGCAACGCACCTCCTGAAGGCAGGGTTTTACTGGAGCCGTGAAACTTGGCGGCAACGGACGGGAGACAACGCCTACCTCGACCAGGGCGCCATCACGCTGGCTTCGTGGAACACATACACAGGCAACGGTTACGCCGACTTGCTCATGGGACACGTTTCCATGTTCTCGCAGGGGCTCAACTCGGTGCAGCTCAGCTTCGCGGCCAATGAATACGACTTCTACGCGCAGGACACATGGAAGGTCGGCCGCCGCCTGAGCTTAAACTACGGCGCCCGGCTGGACCACATCGGCTGGTGGTACAACCAGCAAGGAGACATCGCGGTCTTCGATCCCACGAAATACGATCCCACTGCCGCAATTTCCGACTACACCGGAATCATGACGCACGCCAACGATTCGAGCGTGCCGCGCTCGGGGTATAAACCGGTGGGTATGCAGTTTGCGCCCTCCGTCGGATTCTCGTGGGACACGACCGGTTCCGGCAAGACCGTCGTGCGCGGCGGATTCGGCATGAACCTGTTCCGGGATGAGGGGATCTCGGCGGCATTCAAGCTGGTGCAAAACCCGCCGTTGCAGTCGATGGATTACTTCACTCCAATTTGGCCCGCGACTAACATGGTGCTTTCCGAGCTGAGTTCGATCGTCCCCTCCGCGACACCACCGTGGCTTAACACTGCTATACCGAACGAAAGCCAGATGCCGCGGACGTACTCCTACAACCTCACGATCCAGCGTCAGATTCCCGGTAGCACGCTGCTTTCGGCCGCCTATGTTGGCAATGTCAGTCAGCATCTGGTGGGATGGCCTGACTCGAACCCGGTGCCCCAGGGAGCGGAGCTTGGGGTCGATTGGCCCGGCAACAATGCCTCGTTTGATGCTCCGTACCGCACCTACCACCTTGTCGCCGGAATCTTCGGAGCCGCCCACACATTGAGATCCAACTACAACTCCTTGCAAGTAACCGCTTCGCGCGGCAAAGGCGCCATCAATTACTGGCTGACCTACACCTTCAGTAAAGGTCTGGGAAACAACTCGGCAGACTCGTTCGACAACCGCCGCACCTACGGCCCGCTTCCCTGGGACCGGACGCAAGCACTTAAGCTCGCGTACAACATCAGCCTGCCGGCATTTAGCCGCAAGTATCTGGGCGGCCATGCCGTCGCGAATGCCGTGCTGGACGGCTGGCAGGTAAGCGGCATCACTGAGTTCGACAGTGGCGCCCCGCTGTTTACCGTCGGCCCGAGTTTTCCGGGTGGCTATGCGATTGGCATGACTAACACGAACACCGGTTCAGCGGCATGGCGGCTGACTTCGCGCTACATCAATGGCACGCCGGACGAAACCATTGTGCCGCTTCTGATTTGCGACCCGACGGCGAACCTGGCTCCGCACCAGGTCTTTAATGGCGCCTGCTTCCAAGCTCCATCGCACGGGAATAACGGCACCTACCGTCTGCCGTATATTCACGGGCCATGGACGAACAACAGCGACTTGTCCATCTTCAAGAACTTCAAAATGGGTGAGTCCCGCAGCCTGCAGTTCCGCGCAGAGGCATTTAACTTCCTGAATCATCCTCTGTGGACCTTCGTGAGCAACGATCCTGGATTGCAGCTGCAGGTCGGTGATCTCGGCGCGCAGGCACTCAATGCAACCGCAGCCACCGCGGCAGCGAATGATATGACGCAAGCCGGGATGATGAGCTACAAGAAGGGCCACCGCATCATGCAGTTGGCGTTGAAGTTCTACTTCTAGACCTGAGGGGGCGCGAAGGGGCATCCGTATCGATTCTTCCAGGATGCCCCGCCTGTATGCTCTTGCGCTTCTCTACGCGCGCCTCGATATTTTGCTACTTCCACGGCGAGCCTGCGTCTCTCGTTCCTGAAGACGTAGTAACATTTCAAACGCTGGTTCATGAGGCGGGGAGCTGTTGACTCTCTCCGCGATGTGCAAACCCAGCCGTTGGCTTGGCATGCTGAATGGCAAAAACTGGGGCGCCGCCTGCAGGCGAAAGGGGCCGTTCTACGCGGCCTTGGTTCTTGATCTGTTTCTCTTCCTTCTGCAAACCGCCCAAGCTCCCGCAGCCGATGCCCCTCCCGTCGCCTACTCCCAGCGCATGTGGCAAATGCAGGATGGTTTGCCCGAACAGATTGTGCAAGCCTTTGCGCAGACGGCGGACCGGTATCTGTGGATTGGGACCACGGGAGGACTTCTCCGTTTCGACGGCGCAAGCTTTGTACTCTACGACCGCGAAAACACGCCCGCATTTCGCGACAACAACATTTTTTGTCTCACCGTGTCTCGCGACAATTCGCTCTGGATCGGAAGCGAAGGAGGCGGACTGATTCGTTATCGAGGCGGTGTGTTCCGTGCCTTCTCGACGAGCGACGGATTGACCAATGCTTTCGTGCGCAGCATCCAACAGGACATCAAAGGGCGGATTTGGATTGGCACCGACGACGGATTGTTCCGTCTATCGGGAGAACGGCTCGAGCGAATCGACGGAACGGAAAGCGTGCCGCAGGTGGCTGTGCACGCCATCCACGAAGATCGCAGCGGCCACTTGTGGGTTGGCGGATCGAAGCTGCTCAGGCTGGAAGGCGCCTCGGCAGCCGAGTATCGACTGGAGGGCGAAGCCAGCCAGAACCGGGTGAAATCCATTGTCGAGACAGAAGACGGAAGGGTTTGGGTGGGGACGGTTTCCGGTCTCCAGCGGATGCTGCCGAACGAACTGCCGAACAATGCGAAAACGAAGGGCTTCCAAAGGGTAAGTGGGTTCAACGGGACGGTTCGGTTTCTTCGCGAGACTTCGGACGGCAGGTTGTGGATTGGCACGATTGGCCACGGGCTTCACATTTACAGCCATAATCGGTTCGACGAGATTACCGCGCCTACCCGACTGCCGAGCAACACCGTCTTGAATCTGTTCGAAGACGTCGAGAAGAATATCTGGGTTGGGACCCAGGCGGGAATGCTGCGCCTCAGCAAGACTCCCGTGAGGACGGTTGCCTTGCCGGATGCGTCCGATTCGGACGCAGAGACCGTCTATCAGGACGTCGACGGCGATGTTTGGATCGCCGCCGCCAACTTGTTCCGGTTTCAGAAGGACAAAGCCACTCCCTATCACTTTCCCACCCTGGCCGGCGTGAGGGTGCGAAACGTGTTTCGCGACCGTGAAGGCACGCTCTGGATCGGAACCGACGGCCGCGGGGTATACCACCAGAGCGGAAAGCAGCTCGCCCACTACACAACCAGGCAAGGCCTGGTGAACAACTTCGTTCGCGCGTTCTTGCAGAGCCGGGATGGCAGCGTCTGGATTGCAACCGACGAAGGGGTAAGCCGCCGGACGAAAAACAGATTCACCAACTACCAGATGAGTGACGGGCTGTGCTACTTCAGTACGCGATCACTGCTGGAAGATCGCAATGGTGATCTCTGGATCGGTACCGATCGCGGTGTGAGTCGATTACACAACAACAAATTCGAAAGCGACGACGCGGTGCGAGCGCTGCAGGAGGAAAAAGTCTGGGCGATCCATCAAGACCCGGACGGCGGGCTGTGGTTCGGAACGCGCACCGGTGGCTTGTACCGGTGGCAGTCCGCAAAACTCACGCACTACACGGTCGCGCAGGGCCTCGCGAGCAACAGCATCTATGAGCTGCTGGAGGATCACAACGGCAAGCTGTGGGTCAGCGGTCCGAATGGCATTTCCGTGATGAATCGTCGAGACCTCGATATGGTTGTGGATCACCCAGAGCGCCGTGTGCCGGTCACGCTCTATGGCATCTCGGAGGGTCTGGAAACGATCCAGATGTGTGGAGGCGAAAAACCAGCCGGCATTCTCACCACCCAGGGAGAAGTGTGGTTTCCCAGCAGTAAGGGACCGGTCCGTGTTTCGACCGATCAGCCCCAGCCGTCGAATCCAGCGCCAGTGGTCATCGATCGAGTGCTGGTGGATGGCCTGCAAGCTCCGGCTGGAGGCCACCTCTCGCTCAAACCAACGAGCGCCAAGCTGGAGGTGCATTACGGTGTGGTGCTGCTGCGCTCGCAAGAGCGCATCAATTTTCGCTACATCCTGGATGGCTTTGACAAGAATTGGAGCGATGCCTCGGCGGGCCGAACCGCATACTACACGAACCTGCCTCCGGGCAAATATCACTTTCGTGTGGCGGCCTACGAGATGAACAATCCGGCCCAGATTGCAGAAACGTCATTGGAGATTGTGCAAGAGCCACACTTTTATCGCACGCTCTGGTTTCTGGGGTTGTGTTTGGTGCTCGCCGGGGGCGCAGTATTGGGCATTTACCAGGTTCGGCTTGGCCAGCTACGAGCCCGCTTTCAGGCAGTTCTGGACGAGCGCAGCCGGTTGGCGCGCGAGATGCACGACACGCTGATTCAGGGATGTGTGGGCGTGTCTGCGCTGTTGGAGGCCCAGTCCAGCATCGGGCACGCCGGAGGAAACAATGGGCATGACCTGCTGGAGTATGCGCGCACGCAAATAAGGTCCACGATCGACGAAGCCAGGCAGGCCGTGTGGAACCTGCGACAGAATTCCGGTGCGGTCGCCAGCCTGGCGCCGCAGATTGAAGGAATGACCCAACAGGTCAGCCATGAATTCGGAATACCGGTGGAGTTCCGGGTTCTCGGCAAGCCCTTTGGGCTCGATCAATCCGCCGTGCATGACGTGCTTATGGTGACGCGCGAGGCTCTGTACAATGCCGTGCGCCACGGCCAGCCCCACCGCGTGCAGGTTGACGTCTGCTATGAGGAACGACGCTGCAGGGTGAAGATCAGCGACGACGGTTCGGGATTTGATTTCGCATCCCTGGCCACATCATCGGCAGGGCACTATGGGCTGATCGGCATGAGGGAGCGCGTGGAACGAATCGGGGGGAAATTTGTCCTAGACAGCCGGATCGGCGCCGGAACGGATTTGGTGATTGAGGTGCCGCGAAAGCCCGCAGCCGCGCGCCATGACGAAGTGCCGGAGAGAACGCTGTGAATCCATCCGAGAAAATGAAAGTCATGGTTGTGGACGACCATCCGTTGCTACGGGTGGGGATTACCGCCATCGTCAACGCACGCTCGGATATGACCGTGGTCGCGCAGGCGGAAACCGGGGAAGAGGCAGTGGCGCTGTTCCCGCGATATAAGCCCGACGTGACCCTCATGGACCTGAGACTCCCGGGAATGAGTGGGGTCGCAGCGATTGAAGCGATCCGCGCTGGACACCCCAGCGCCCGTTTCATCGTCGTCACGACTTACGAGGGAGATGAGGACATTCATCGCGCCCTGGAGGCTGGCGCCCAGGGCTATACCATTTTCACATAT
>PKUV01000026.1 GCA_003131315.1 Acidobacteriaceae bacterium | reverse complement strand
CCGAAATCCTGAGCGAAGCGAACGGATCTCGTAAGTCCTTATTTCGAAATACTTTACCTATAAGTCCTTTAAACCCAAAGACCTGGCGGGAATTTCTTCCTAACTCCATGATTCCAATAGACCGGGGGGAGGGGGGGTACCCCCCAGGATTGGCAACCTTTGCCAACCGTGGTAAATAACCGCAGATAGCAGGGACAAGTCCGAGCGTGTCACGCTGGCCCGACACGGCGTTGAGGATGTGCTGTAGGCGACTCGGAAGCGAGGCCGAGCACCGTCGCGGTACACTTCTGCAAGGCATTCCGGATTCCGATGAGCACCTCCTCCCCGCGCACCATCTTCCACGTCGATATGGACGCCTTCTTCGTCTCCGTCGAGGAACTGTTCGACCCGTCGCTGAAAGGCAAGCCGGTCGTTGTCGGCGGGCAGCGCGACGAGCGCGGAGTGGTCTCGGCCGCATCGTACGCGGCGCGGAAGTTTGGCGTGCACTCGGCCATGCCGCTGCGGACGGCGGCGAAACTCTGTCCGCAGGCGATTTTTGTGAATGGGCATCCGGAGCGCTATCGCGAGTATTCCGGGAAGGTGCACGAAGTGCTCGGCCACTTTTCTCCGCTGGTCGAGATGGCTTCGGTGGACGAGGCTTATCTCGACATGACGGGGACGGAGCGCCTGCACGGCCGGCCGTTGCGGTCGGCGCATCAGCTTCATGCAGCGATGAAGTCGGCGACCGAATTGAACTGCTCGATTGGGATCGGCACATCGCGGCTGATCGCGAAGGTTTCCTCCGCCAAAGCCAAGCCGAATGGAGTGCTGTGGGTGCTGCCCGGAGAGGAGGCGAAGTTTCTCGCGCCGCTCGCAGTTGGCGACATCCCCGGCGTGGGCAAGGTGATGGAGCAGAAGCTGCATGCGATCGGCATTCAGAAAGTGGGCGACCTCGCGCGCCTCGATGACCGCGATCTCGAACACCGCTTCGGTAAATGGGGGCTGGCGCTGGCAGGGAAATCGCGGGGCGAGGATGCAGGTGGATGGTTCGACAACGCGGTGGGAGAAAATGTCGATCCCAAATCCATCAGCCACGAGCACACGTTCGATGAGGACACAGGCGACGCCGAGCGCTTGCAGTCCACGCTGATGCGGCTCAGCGAAATGGTGGGGCGGCGGCTGCGCGAGGGCGGATACTTCGCGCGCACGCTCCAGTTGAAATTGCGCTACAAAGATTTCACGACCATCACGCGAGCGCATTCGCTGGAGCAGCCGACGCAGATGGACAACCAGATTTTCGAGCAGGCGCGGCGTCTGTTTTTCGACAACTGGAAGCCGGGCGCGCCGGTGCGATTGCTGGGAGTGCAAGCGTCGAATTTCGAATCGGGTTCAGCCCAGCTTGATCTGCTGGAGCCTTCGCGGCACGAGCGCTGGCAGAAGGCCCTGGCGGCTGCGGATCATCTGCGCGACAAGTTTGGGGAAGCGACGATCGGCCTCGCCAGGGGGATGAAAGGCGGATTCCGCGAGCGCACGCACGAAAATCCGGCAGCGTTGCCGGGCAAGGGATCGAAGAAAAAGCCTGAAATTTGAGGGGCGCGTTGGGATTGCAGAGTCAGAGGTGTCGCTGGCCATCCGCGTGGAATCGGAAGCTCCGACCCAGACAACCTCTGCAATCTGACCTCTGACCTCCGCAATCCGCCCTACGAAATATATTCGCGAATGTAGTCGTCGCGCGAAGTGGCGAGCTGGTGACCGTCGCCATCGAAGATGACCTTGCCGTCGCGCAGAATCAGAAAGCTCATGGGCACTTCGCCACGCTGGCCTTTGGGCAGAACGACCAACTGGTTGGTGGCCTTATCGAACTGGTGAGTCGCCATGGTGAAGGCGTCCTGAAGGCGATGGGTCGCCATGAGGGCGCTGGTCTTGTACACGTCACGTTGTTTCACGATGAGTTCTACGATCGTGTTCGAAGTTACCGGATCGAGTCCGCCGGTCGGCGAGTCGTAGAGCAGCACCTCGGGCTCGGTGATGATGGCGCGAGCGATGGCCACGCGCCGCCGCATGCCACCCGAGAGTTCGGACGGACGCATGTCGTAGGTTTGTTCCAATTCCACGAAGCGCAGTGCCTCGCGGACCCGCCGCTCGATTTCCTCCGCGGAGATCCCCTCTTCCATCAGGCGGAAAGCGACGTTTTCGTATACTTTGAGCGAGTCGAAGAGCGCGCTTTCCTGGAACACGATGCCGACGCGCCGGCGCAGCTCGAACAGTTCCTGTTCTGACATGCGCGTGACTTCCTCTCCCAGCACGAAGATGCGGCCGCCATCGGGCCGCAGCAGCCCCATGGCAAGCTTGAGCAGAGTGCTCTTGCCCGATCCAGCGACGCCAAACAGCGCTTTCGTTTCGCCGTGCGGAAGCTGGAACGAAATGCCGTCGAGCACGACGTTTTCATCGAACGCGATCGAGACGTTGTCGAACTCGAGGGCGTAGCCAGAGGGACTCACCACCGACGCAGCCGGATTTTCGCTGGGCAGAGTGGGAGCCGGCATGGCTTACCTGTATCCAAAAATTGCGAAGATCAACTTCGTAACGAAGAAATCCACGACCAGAATCAGCACCGAAGAAGCGACCACGGCCTGGGTTGTGGAACGGCCTACTCCCTGCGTACCGCCTCGCGTAGATATGCCGTAATAGCAGCCTACGGTGGCGATGATGAACCCGAACAGCACCGGTTTGATGAGGCCGGTGAAGACGTCGCGGAAGACAAGGGTCTGCCACACGGAGGTCCAATACTGCTGCGTGTCGAGCCCGAACAGCAGATGCGCGACCCCATAGCCGCCGATCAGCCCGAGCAGATCGGCGATGATGGTCAGGAAAAACAGCATGAAGGCGGTGGCCCCCACTCGTGGCGTAATCAGCTTCTTGGTGGGGTCGGTGCCCAGGGCACGCATGGCATCAATCTGTTCGGTCACGATCATCGAGCCCAGTTCGCTGGCCATGCCGGAGGCGTTCCGTCCGGCCACCATCAGCCCGGTGATGAGCGGGCCCAGTTCGGTGACCATGCCGAGCGACACGAGCTGGCCGATGAGCGTGATCCCGCCGAATCGTTGCAACGTGCTGGCTGAGTTCAGCGCCAACAGCGCACCGACGGAGAGTCCGGTCAGAATCACGATGGGCAGGGAGCCGACGCCGATCAGGTCCGCCTGCTGCAGCATGTCGCCCATGTACAGGGGACGGCGGAAGAAGTTCGCAAGGGATTGCGCCGACAGCAGGGTGTATTCCTGAACCGCCAGCGCAACGTCTTTCGCGACTTCAATGGGCGAAATCAGTTCGAGTTCGAACGCCATGTCTGCTCAGGGAACTATAGCAGAGCGGAAAAGGGGTTGGAGCCGCAAACCGCTTCCGGCGGGGGTGGCTGTCCCTACGTTCGCTTCGCTCAACACACAACCGCAATGCTAACCAGTTGCCTACTCCCGGTTCTTCTTCTTGATCTCGATGGCCAGCCGTTTGATTTTCTGATTCAGCGTGGAGAGCGGGACGTGGAAGCGTTCCGCCGCTTCGGTCTGGTTCCAGCCGCACTTCTCCAGCATGTCGATGATGATCCGCCGTTCGCAGTCTTCCATGATGCCGAACAGCGTGGCCCCCGCGCTAGCATCCAAAGCCGGAACCGATGTGCCCCGGCCCACGATGTGGTCGGGCAGCAGATCGAGCCCAATGTCGCTGTCGGAAGATAGCACCACGGCGCGTTCGATCGTGTTCTCCAGTTCGCGGACGTTGCCGGGCCAGGAGTAGCTCACCAGCGGGCGCAACGCCTCGGTGGTAATGCGGCGCAGGGGCCGCTCATTTTCCTCGGAATACTTCTGGAGGAAGTGCTGTACCAGCAGCGGAATATCTTCGCGGCGCTGGCGCAGCGGCGGCAGATCAATGCTGATTACGTTGAGGCGGTAGAACAGGTCTTCGCGGAAGCGGCCTTCGCGCACCATTTGGCGAAGATCCACGTTGGTGGCGGCGATGATGCGCACGTCCACCTGAATCTCCTGGACGCCGCCCAGATGCATGAACTTGCGGTCCTGCAAAACGCGCAGAATTTTGCTCTGCGTGTCCATGCTCATGGTGCCAATCTCGTCGAGGAAGAGCGTCCCCCGGTCGGCAACTTCGAACAGCCCCTTCTTCGACGTAACCGCGCTGGTAAAAGCGCCTTTGACGTGCCCGAACAGCGTGGATTCGAGCAGGTCGGGCGGCGTGGACCCGGAGTTGACGGGCACGAACGGCCGGTCGCGCCGCGTGGAATTCAGATGAATCGCCTTGGCGATCAGTTCCTTACCCGTCCCGCTTTCGCCTTGCAGCAGTACCGTCGAGCGGCTGGGCGCCACCTGGGCGACCAGATCGAAAATCTTCAGCATGGGCTCGCTCTTGCCCACGATGTGCTCAAAGTTGTAGCGCTGCTTGAGTGCGCGCTTCAGTTGAATGTTTTCTTCTTCCGCCTTCTGGCGGGCGACGGCGGCGCGCACGTCCGCCAGCAGTTTCTCGTTGTCCCACGGTTTCTGGATGAAGTTGGTGGCGCCGGACTGCATGGCGCGGACTGCGTTCTCCACCGTTCCATAGGCGGTGATCATGATGACTGCCTGCTGCGGATGCAGCAGCCGAATCTCAGAGAGCACGTCCATCCCATTCTTGTCGGGCAGCGCCAGGTCGAGCAAAATCACGTCAAAACTGCGCTGTCCAATCTGCGCCAGACCTTCCCGTCCGCTTCCCGCAACGACGACGGTGTAGCCCTCGAGCTGAAGAAGAGTCTCCAGCGACTCCCGGATTTCCGCTTCGTCGTCAATGATGAGGATTCTGCCCGCGCTTTGCGGCGTGCTTGCCGGCGTGCTTCGGCGCGGGATGGCTGTTACTTCAGACATTGCTAGCTCAGACATGGACTGCCTTCCTGATCAACGGGAAATCCAGGGTGAAGGTGGTGCCTTCGCCCGGGCGGCTCTCCACGCGGATATTGCCCGCGTGTTCCTGGATGATGCCGTAGGTGACAGAAAGTCCAAGACCGGTACCGCGATTCTGGCCCTCCGCGGGCGACGTCTTGGTGGTGAAAAATGGATCGTAGATGCGCTGAATGTGTTCCTGCGCAATGCCCGAGCCGGTGTCGGAGACGCGCACGCTGACGAATTCGCCGTTCAGCGTCGCCACGTTCAGGACTCCGCCCCCGGCCATCGCGTCTTTGGCGTTTAAGAACAAATTCAGAAACACTTGCTGCAGGCGGCCGGCGTTGCCTTGAATCAAAGGAAGGTTTTCGTAGAGCTCGGGCTGCACCTGGATGTGCGCCACCTTGAACTGGTGCTCGAGCAACGCCAGCGTATCCGCGATCACCTTGTTCAGACTTAGTTCCGTCAATTCGGTGCCCGTGGTGCGGGAGAAGTTCAGCAGATTATTGACGATCTCCGAGGCGCGGAACGTCTGCTTGGTGATTTTATCGAGCAGCCCCGCTTTCTGCGGATCCGACTGCAACTGCTTTGCCAGCATCTGCGTGTAGGAGGAAATTACCGCCAAAGGCGTATTCACTTCGTGCGCAACGCCAGCGGCCAGCAGCCCGATCGAAGAAAGTTTGTCGGCCTGGGTGAGCTGAACTTCAAGTTCGATCCTCTCCGTGATGTCGTCCATGATCACCAGTCGCCCCACCACGTTGAACTTGCGGGTTACCAGCGGCGCCATCGCAACATTCACGATGCGCGATTCGCCGGTGGGAGTTCCCAGCCGGAACTTATAAAGATTGTGGATGCCAGGATTCTGCCGAACGCGGTAGAACTCCTCGACGAAGGCGGCTGGAAAAACCTCGCTCAACGAACGCCCCACCACCTGCCAACGCGGCTGGGCGTACATGACTTCCATCTGCGAGTTCCAGGACTCGATGCGGTCCTGCAAGTCCACGGCCATTACGCCGACGTTGATGGACTCAACAATGTTCTCGTTGAAATCCTTGAGCCGCTCGTACTCGCTGACCTTTTGCTCGAGCGAGGCGTACAGCCGCCCGTTCTGAATGGCGATGCCGATGTATCCCGCCAGCGCTTCGAGCAGCTCCACATCTTCGCTGGAGAGGAAGTCGCCTTGCATCGTCTTGCCCAGTCCGAGGAAGGCGATAGTCTTTTGCCGCGCGTGGCAGGGAATGTAGTAGTTCAGATCCAGGCGTCCGATGGCTTCTTGCGCGGTGGCATTCTCACGCGGCAGTTGGTGCGTATTTTCGAAGAAGATATGTCCGACAGCGTCCTCGATTCGCGGTTTCGCGAGGAACGACAGGTCGAGACCAGTGACGTGGGCGATCCCAAACGATTTCGACAGTTCAAAGCGCGAAGAGTCGCTGTTGCCGAGGAAGATCGCGATGCGATCCACCAGCAGTGTGCGTGCCAGCCGGTCCACCAGCGAGGAAAGCATTTTGTCGAGGTCGGTCTCCGAACTCAACTCGCGTCCGAACTCGATCAGCGTGCGCCGGTAGTCGTAGCCCGTGCGGTAGAAGAACTGGTCAAGCTTTTCCTGAATCCATTTCCGCACCGGATCGAACAGCAGCGCGGTGACCACCACGGCGACCACCAACCCGTAAGGTCCGGAACTCGGCACGCGCGTGTGCACCAGTTCCGCAATCGCGGCCACGCCGGCGAAGTACGCTCCGACAATGGCCGCCGCCGCCAGCGTATACGCCATGCCGCGCTTGAAGATCAGATCCACGTCCATCAACCGGTAGCGGAAAATGGCATATCCAAAAGTGAGCGGCAGTAATCCCAGCGACAGCACCGACACCTTCATGGTGAGCGAAGGCATCACTCCGAACAGATACGGCAGAACGTAAAAAAGCGTGAACGGCGTTATGGCGAGGATGGTGCCGCGCGTAATCCACTTGAGTTGCTGCCGCAGAATTGGAGTGGTGGCCTGGCGGTAGTTGCGCCACAGAACCGCCGCTGCCGAGACGAAGAAGATCGTCAGATAAGCCCAGTGCACCCGGTTCAGATTAAAGAGTAGCGACGCGCTGGCTTTCAAGAACTCGAGCGCCAGGACCTGTATTCCGAGCAGTACCACTCCCGGCAGGTAGAGCAGCGGAATCGACCAGCGATGCTTGCTGACGAACTCCCGCCGTTCCGGGAAGGTCAATGCGAAGTGCAGGAACAGCGCCGGCTGCAGCAGCCACGCGACTTCATTGGCCCACAGGACGATCCAGTCAAAAGCGTTGAGCTTGCCGGTGTAGTGCAGCGAGTAGAAGACGAACGATACCAGGCAGAAAATGTAAAAATGCGTGGAACCCACCGCCGTCCAGCGCCGCAGCAGTACATAAAGGCCAATGCCCAGGTAAATAAGCGCGATCAGCCGCAGCCAATCGTTCATGGAGCGCTCGGCCGGAGCCAGCACCACTTCCACATCCAGCGGAACCGAGCCGCGGATCAGCGAGTAGGTTGCCTTCGACCAGACGCCGGAATAGTAGATTTGCCGCGTCACCGCCGCCAAAGTGTCTACCGCGCGGCCGTTGACGCTGACCACTTCGTCCCCGCGGCGGATTCCGGCCCGCTCTGCCGGACCGTTCGGCTCCAGCCGATCCGCCACCAGGCGGCCGTTCCGCTCCATCCACCACGCGCCGTCGTCGGGAATCGCAGACTGGTGCTCGATCTTAAAGTTGAAACTGGCGAACAGTACTGCGGCTACTGTGAGGAGAGTCAGCAGGATGGCGGTAAATCGGGCCTCAAATTCGCGGTTCATGGGCTGGGACGGCTGCAAGGCGGCGCGGCCAGATATTCGTCGCCGTTCAGGCATAAGCAACTTCACTGCCACCCTCCAATCTTGCCCCATGCTTGTAAGTCGCTTACCTAGAGCGACTTCCCCAATTATAGAGAGGATTTGAGATGGCGGCTATGAATTATGGAAGGTAGCTTCTGCTTTTTGGGATGCCGCATTGGGTAGAGACGCGGCTTGCCGCGTCTCCGCCAAGCGCGATCAACTTGGCGGCGGGAAGAGGGTCTGGGTGCTGGGTAAGCTTGAGGGAGCTAGCAGATTTTGTGGTTGGCGTGTTTCTGAAGTGAAGTGAGGTGACGTGCCCAAACCCTTCATTGTGTTGGAGGGGTTCGAAAACCTTCCCCGTTTTCCGAACCCCCCACTTACTGGTCTCACCTGACTCGCTTAGGAGAGGTGAGCAAATCCCGCAAGTGAGTGTGATCTTGCGCCTGATTCCTGGAAACGTCCATGGAGCCAGTCTGAAGCCGTCTGAACTGATCTGAAGAAATTCACCGTCACCCGCTTGACACGGCAAGCGCGGCAGAACAGAATTTCTGACGATCTATTTGTACCCGTAGAGACGCGGCTTGCCGCGTCTCCCAGTGTGCACTCGGTTCGGGTATGGCAACGGTGAAACCGCTTTAGCGGCGTAGGTTAAGTGACATAGGAGTTGTGCATTGCCGGAGAAGAAGGTTCGCTTCGACGATTTCGAGCTTGATTACGGTCGTTTTCAGCTCTGCCGCAGTGGCAGCCCGGTTCGGCTCGAAGGCCTGCCGCTGCAATTGCTCATGTTCCTGGTCGAAAAGAGGGGGCAACTGGTCACGCGCGAGCAGATCTCCAGCGAGTTGTGGAGCAAAGATGTATTCGTCGACGTCGAACAGGGAATCAATACCGCCATCCGCAAGATCCGCCGCGCCCTGGCGGACGACGCCGGCGAGCCGCAGTACCTGCAGACCGTAGTCGGAAGGGGCTATCGCTTCGTCGCGCCCACCGCCGAACAAGATGCCAGTGGCCAGGCGTCAGCCGAAGGGTTTACCGTTTCCGCCGAAGACCTGGGACGCGCCATCATGACCGCAGCCGGGTTGGATCCAGAAAATCCCCGAGGAACTCCGAAAGCCCCCGCCGAGGACTAAAAGCTGAAGGCTGACAGCTGATAGCCCTAGCCTGAACCTGCTTCCGTTCGTTCTACAATGAGAGCCATGTCTCGCCTCGATCAGATCGCCGATCTTGAAAAGCGCTTTCTTCTCCCCACCTACAACCGCTATCCGGTTGGCTTTGAGCGCGGGAAAGGTGTCTTCCTCTACGACTTCGAAGGCAAGAAGTATCTCGACTTCGTGGCCGGGCTGGGCGTGAACGCGCTAGGGCATGCTCATCCTCGCATCGTGAAGACCATCCGAGAGCAGGCGGCCCGGGTCATTCACATTTCGAATCTCTATTACAACGAATATCAGGGACTGCTGGCCGAGCGCCTGTGCCAGCTTTCGGGACTTGATCGCGTCTTCTTCTCGAATAGCGGCACCGAGGCGATGGAAGGCGCCATCAAGCTGGCGCGTCTCGCCGGACACAAGGCAGGAGGCGGCGACGCCAAGTCCCAGATGGTGGCGCTGGAGGGTTCGTATCACGGCCGGACGTTTGGCGCCATGTCCCTGACCGGCCAGGAAAAGTACCGCAGAGGTTTTGAGCCTCTGCTCGAAAACGTGACCTTTGTCGCGCAGAACAACGTTGAAGCACTGCGAGGTGCCGTCAATGCCAACACTTGCGCCATCGTGCTGGAGCCCATCTTTGGCGAAGGCGGAATCCTCGAGTGTTCCGAAGACTTCCTGCGCGCGTGCCGGACGCTCGCCGACCAGCACCAGGCCGCGCTCATCTTCGACGAGATCCAGTGCGGCCTCGGCCGCACCGGCAAGATCTTCGCCTTCCAGAGCTTCGGTGTGGTTCCCGACATCGTCGCCATCGCCAAGCCGATCGCCGCGGGGGTGCCGCTCGGCGCGTTCCTGTCGAAAGAACATTTCGCCTCCGCGATTTCGCCCGGACAGCACGGCACCACCTTTGGCGGCGGTCCGCTGGCGTGCCGCGTCGGGCTCGAATATCTGGCGATCGTCGAGGAAGAACACCTGCTCGAAAACGTCGTGAAGGTTGGCGGCTACCTGCATCAACAAATCCAGGAACTGGTCGCCAAGTACGCCGCAACCCGCGAAGCGCGCGGCCGCGGACTCATTCAGGGCCTCGTGCTCGACATTCCCGCGCGCCCATTGGTAGAGCAGGGTCTGGCGGAGGGCGTGCTCTTCAACGCGACCCAGGACACGGTCCTGCGCTTCCTGCCGCCGTTCCTGCTCGAAGAAAAGCACGTGGATAAAGGCATCAAAGTGCTGAAGAAGCTGCTGGGCAAGAAGCGCCAGCCCCGGAGGGGCGACCGAGCTTAGCCCAGCGCTTCAGCGCTGGGAAAGGTGGAAGAAACGATTTGAGTCCCGGAGGGACGACCCACTCAGACGTCTACCAAGAAAAAGGGGAGCCGAAATTCAGCTCCCCCAAAGCTAAAGAGGCGATATCACTTAGTAGGACTCTGTCTGCGAGGACTTCGTTGCCCACCGAAACGCAAAATCCCGAAGAAAAATTCATCCCCGCCGCCGAGCGCAACGCGAGCCCGGGCGCTGCGGGAGTTGGAGCTGCAATTGAAGAGCGCTGGCTCGAACTCCCCGACGGACGTGTGCGCTACCTCAAGGCCGGGTCCGGCCCCGCGCTCATTCTGATTCATGGGCTGATGGGATATTCCTTCTCCTGGAGATTCACCATCCCCGCGCTGGCGCCCCATGCGACCGTTTATGCCATCGACAATCTGGGCGCCGGGTTGTCGCCAGCGAATGAGGGGATGGATTGCACGGTCCGCGCGAGCGCCGAGCGCGTTCTGCAGTTCGCGGAGGCGCTCGGCATTCGAGATTTCGACCTGCTGGGCACTTCCCACGGCGGCGGTGTCGCCATTATGGTGGCCGCCATCTGTTCGGAGCGAAGCGATCCGCGCCTTCATCGCCTGGTGCTGGTGGCGCCCGTCAATCCCTGGTCTCCGCATGGCAAGCGGTTTGCGCCCTTCTTGGGCAGCGCTTGCGGTTCCATGCTCTTCCGCAACACGATCGAGCGCTGGCGCTTCCTCGACTACCTATGGCTGCGCCGCCTGTTCGGCGACGGATCAAGAATTCCGCCCGATTCGCTGGATGGCTACCGCATGCCCGTACTCAAGAATCACGGCTTTCGTCATGGTTCGCGCATCGTAAGGAATTGGACGGCGGACCTCGCGGAACTGGAAAAGGCGCTGCCTAAGATTCGCGACTACCCCACTCTCCTGATCTGGGGAACGAAAGACCGCGCCGTTCATTTTGAATCCGCCGAGCCGCTGCGCCGGAATTTTCGTGATGTCCGTCTGGTGGCGTTCGAGGGCGTCGGCCACCTGCCCTACGAAGAGGCGCCCGAGGACTTCAACCGCGCGCTCATCGATTTCCTCGCCGGCGGAAACAGAACTAGTACCGTGACTGCGTGATGAGTCATACGGTGGAGGGACGCCCGGCTCTCCACCAGCAAGCAGCAAGCTTGGATCGACAGCATTAACAATCACGCGGTCGCGGCACTGGCGGAAACACGATCTGACCCGCTCACCACTGCTCGCGTTTTGCTACTCTTCCAATACTGGTCTTCAATCTTATGGACCACACGATTTTTCACTCGCTGCGCGAATTCGTCGCCGAGTACGGTTACTGGGCCGTAGCTCTGGCACTGCTGTGCGAGAACGCCGGCATCCCCGTGCCCGGCGAGACCACGCTGCTGCTGGCAAGTTTCCTGGCTTATTCCGAACACCAGCTCCATCTCGGCTGGATCATTGTGGTTGCCACCTGTGCCGCCACGCTCGGCGACAACCTGGGCTACGCCTTCGGCTACTATGGCGGGCGTCCACTCCTCGATCGCTATCAAAGCGTCTTTCGGATTCCGCCGGCCACGCTGAAACGCGGCGAGAAAATGTTCGAACGCTACGGCGCAGCCGCTATTTTCTTTGCCCGCTTCATCTTCGGCATGCGCGTTTTCGCCGGACCGCTGGCCGGTGTGCTGCGGATGCGCTGGCGAACTTTTACTCTGTTCAACTTCCTGGGTGCGGCCGTCTGGGTCACCTTCATCGCGAGCGCCGGATATCTGTTTGGGCAACATTGGCGCAGCCTGGTGCATGCCTTGCAGCGCTTCAATATCGCCGTTTTGATTGTCGCCGTCGCCGTGATCCTGTTTCTGTGGTGGAGATATCGCCACCGCCCCCCGCCGGAAAATGATTGAGCCGATCTCCGGTCAAAGTATCTTCCGTCACTTCCACTCGCCCCTCCGCCGTCATATGCTGGCAGAAGCATCGCCCGGCACCGGAGAACCCCGTGATTCCCGAACGCACGCAAAAGAGCCCGCAACCCTCAGCTGCGCCCCGCTTTGCGCGCCTGGGACTTTCGCAGGTCTGGGTGCGTTTCCTGTTTGCCATCGTGGGCCTGACGCTCGCTTTCGGTGCCGCGCTGTTTTCCACGGTATCGCGCGAGGCGGGCAGCGTCTGGGGAACCATCATCCTGGCGTCGGCGGCGCTGCTGCTGGCCACCTTCGTCGGCCTGACCACGGTGCCCTACCTGGCGCGGCGGGTTGTCGCGACCCGTGTCCGCGAAGCCATGGACTACGACGTCACGCGCGCTGGCATGATCTACATCCTGATCAGCGTCGTGATCGGAATCGCCGCCATCAACACCGGGAACAACCTGCTTTACGTTGTCGTCGCCGCGCTGCTCTCTGCCATTCTGGTTTCCGGCATCGCCTCGGCGCTGGTGCTCCGTAGTCTCACGCTCGATGTCCACTTGCCCGAACATGTTTTTGCCGCGCGCCCGATGGTGGCGCGCTTGCTCCTGCGCAATGCGAGCGCTTGGCTACCCTCCTTTTCCGTGCGCGTGGTTCCCGCCAAGCGCAAAGCCGAATCCAAAGCCCGCTGGCGCTGGGAAGCCTCGACCTTCGGCTTGCCCCGCAACCGTGCACCCCAGAACCAGTGGCTCCGCCTACCCGACCGCCGCCTGCGGCGCGTGCGCGAGGAAGCAGAAAAGCCGATCCTGCAAGAATCCGTTTATTTTCCTTTTCTCGCTCCCGGACAGGAACTCCGCGCCGACCTTGAGATAAGCTTCCCAGCCCGCGGCCGCTACTGCGAAAAAAACTTCGGTCTGGCCACGCGCTTTCCCTTTTCCTTCCTGATGAAAACCCGGCGGATTAACCTGGCCCGCGAAGTGATCGTCTATCCCGTCGTCGAGCCCGCCGAACAGTTCCTCGAAGTTCTTCCCATGGTCACCGGCGAGTTCGAAACCTTTGTGCGCGGGCGCGGCAACGATCTTTACCTCATCCGCGACTACATGCCCGACGACTCAGCCCGCCATGTGGACTGGAAAGCCACGGCCCGCACCGGATCGCTCAAAGTGCGCGAGTTCAGCCGCGAAGATGAACGCAAGCTCCGCATCGTGTTTGACAACCCCGCACCCGGAGTCCTGCCGCCCGTGGTGTATGAGCGAGCGGTGCGCCTGGCAGCTTCTCTGGGATGGCACTTCCACCACGAAGATGTCGAAGTCTCCTTCGTCGCACCCGGATTGGAGCCCACCGAAGACGTCTTCACCTTTCTGCAATACCTGGCGCTGGTCGAGCCGCAGGAGGCGACCCCGGTGTTCGGTCGTCTTCGGGCCACTGAAGATTACAACGTGATCGTTACCGCCCGCGACGCCGCCGAGATGCCCGCCGCCTTGGCTGCCAGATCCTACGTCATTTCGTTGGGCGCGGGTCGACGCGCCTAACCTGTTCGGGGAAACAAGTGTGCCCGTGTGGGGATGGGGCTTTGCCCCGTCCCGGCGGGGCGNNCGCCGCCACAGGACTTCATTTTTCTCTTTCCCCCAGGCGCTTTTCGACATATACTCCGCCGCGGGTCCAGACATAAAGCGGGTTTGCTTCCTTCGTTCAAGACCAATTTGACGCTGTTTGCCCGGCTCGCCGCTTTCCGGCACAAGTCCACGGGAGGTGCAAATGTTGATCTGCGATCTGATCAGGAATCAAGCCACCATATCCGCCGAGGCCCACCAGACCGTTCTCGAAGTCGCCAGCATGATGGTGGAGCACAACATCGGCGCCGTACCGGTTCTGCAAGAAGGCCAACTGATCGGCATCTTCTCCGAGCGCGACCTGATGACCCGTGTGGTGGTCGGCGGCAAGGATCCCGCCCGCACCCCGGTCAGCCAGGTCATGACCGAAGATCCCCTGACCGTCGCTCCGAACGATCCCCTGGAGACCTGCATGACCCTGATGAAGCGGCATGGTTTCCGCCATCTGCCGGTCTGCGCGGGACGTGAACTGAAGGGCGTCGTTTCCTTGCGCGACATCCTTCTCCACGACCTCGACGAAAAGGACGATGAAGTGCGCATGATGCGCGCCTACTTGCATTCCTCGCCCGACGCCGGATAGGCTTGCCCGCCCTTACCCGGTGGCTGGCTGAACAGGCTGCGGAAAA
>PKUV01000048.1 GCA_003131315.1 Acidobacteriaceae bacterium | reverse complement strand
GAGCACCGTATCTGGGTGCTGGCCAGTCTGTCACCACCGGCTTCTTAGAGAAGCTGTCCGCGGGTCTGGGTGCGAGCCTGGCAGCGGAGGTTTTGCCGGAGCGTGTGTTGGCAAGAACGCCGGAGATGATCGCGTGGTGGAGCCGGGCGCAACCGCGGCTGATGTTCTTCGACGAGGGAAATGCCGAGACGAAAAAGCTGAACGGCAAGATGTATCCGCATCCGGCGCTTTTGTTCCTGATCCACGGGCGGGAACTGTTCGTGCGCGCACTCGCTGAAGACCGCCGGCCTACAGCCGATACGCGGTTGAAGAACGCTCCCTACTGGAACACCGATCCGCACGGACAGGTTTGCCTGGGCAGCATGCGAGTGCCGGAAGAGGTGAGTGCCAACTCACTGGCAGGCTGGGAGGGCGCATATTTTGCCAGCGAATTCACCCATCCGAGTGGCGCCGTCCGACTGACCACTCATCCGAGCGGCTTTGCTGGCCTCTGGTCGAGCTTGGCAGGACGGAAGCGCTTTCCGGCGGGATTTCTCGCCGACTCAAAGCAGACGCTGCGTGACTTTCTGCAGCACGCACGAGAATGATGAGCTTGCGTAACCGACCTGGACAATTGAATCAGTCTGTCTCCCCCTTCATCAAAACCCGCTTTTTGAGGCGTTGGATCGAAGAGCAAACCTCAATGGCCGGTTTGCCGACCAACCGCCCCCGGGGCTTTAGCAATTCACGTCCTTACGCAATATGCGTGATAATCACGCGCATGCCGCAATGACGGCACCTCTGCTAGTTCTTGGTCTTTTTTGTGCTCAGCCCGAGCACGCGATAGGTGAGTCAGATACCACAGGTGCCACTAAGAATTACCGAGGCTCCGGCGATTCCGAGTGCCGAGCCAAGGTAAGGATGACCATGAACGAGGATTCCCGCAATACCGAGACCGATCCCCAGAACAACCCGCAATGCGCGATCCATCCGCCCTACATTTAGGAACGTCGCCATATATCTCCTCCAGCATACAACTGAAAACTAGAACTTTCGGTATCGCCCGCGCGTCAGTCCGGCTTCGTGGCACAGATGAGGGCATACCCCAGTTGTCCTTGCTTGACCGCTGCCATCGCACTGTTCGCCATGCGCTTCGCCGCTCCCAGATCAAGACCGGGCAATTGCAGTTTCTTCAATTTAGTCATGATCTCGGCCCCCAGGAGTTTGACGCGAACCTGATTCACCATTTCTTCCAGCGCATCGTTCCGCTGTTTGACGCTATCCACGGTGAAGCCAGCATCCCGAAGCAGGGCTGTGTAACCATCCAAAGTCTGAGCATCGCCGATACACGCAATCCACGCGAGCAGCCCGTCCAACTCCGTGGAGACTGTTCTCTCTCGGGTGAGGTCGCTGATGCCCACGTGTCCTCCCCGGCGAAGCACACGAAAGAATTCCCTGGCCGATGCCACCTTGTTGGGAAAAGTACAGAAGGCGCATTCACAAATCACGGCATCGAAAGCCGCGTCGGCAAATGGGAGATTTTCCGCGTCGCCACGTTCAAATTGCGCCCGCGAGTCCACATGGTCGGCTTGCGCCAGAGACCGCGCAGCCGCGACATTCTGTTCGCCGAAGTCGATGCCAAAGACTTCGCACCTGAACTCTTTCGCGAGGAAGACTGCAGTCGTCCCTTTGCCACAGGCCACGTCCAGAACCCGGCGGGCGGGACGCAAGCCAAGCATGCGCCCAAGCTCGCTCGTCAATTGCAAGCCACCCGGATGGAACGAGTCGCCGAGCAGGAACCGTGTTAGGTCGCTTTCATACAGTGTGGCACAACAGGTTTTAAGCTGCCCTTGATCGGAACGCACGCGAATTGTGTCGTTGTTCGTAGCCATATCACTTCCCGGATTCGATGCCAACCAGCCCAGTGGGAGCGGTGTCCGCCCGCTTTACGTCGAATGCGATTGAACGGGGCTCGAATCTGCGGCCTTCCGCCTTTGCCAGCCTGCGCTCGGGCTCCATTGCCTGCAGTTGAGCGCGAGCCTGTTCACGATAGCCGACTGTATTGTAAGCACAGAATGGAATCTGTTTGCCTCCAGGCAAGAGGAATTCCTTGCAGCACTTCATGAGGTTCTTTTGATTGAAGGTCCACGGGTCCATAAAATCCTGCAACATGATCATCAGCACGTTCTTCGCGATTTCCCCAATGGTGAAGCTTTCGGGAATTCCGCAGGCCTGACACGATACAGCGAACTGCTCCGCCGATTTTTGGGAACCGGGGACGGATGATGATGACCACAAGCCTTCCAAGGCTCTCTTTACCTCCATGCTGAAGTCGGGCACAACGCGATTTGTAATGTAGTCGAGATAGTCGTAGACGTTGACGATTCTTGATAAGGGAGTGACTTGCTCACCGTCGATAAAAGCGTAGGTCACCGAATTGCAGGTTGGGAAACAGCAAGGTACGGGAACGAAGTCGCTGACCATAAACTTGCCAGCTGTTTGCTGCTCGATCAGCTTCAAGACATCCGGGATCGTCATGCGCTGCAAAGGGTCGTGCTGCATATGACGGCCTGCGTGAAACGCGGGTTGAAAGTTGATGCCGCGTACGGCGGGATGCTGGATGGCGAGATCAATGATCTTGCCGATTTCGTGCTCATTCACGCCGCGCTCGATCGCTGGAACTAGGGTCACGCTTAGCCCGATGGAGGCAAGACGATCTAACGCCCGGAGCTTCTCTTCAAGAATGCCGGGTTCGCCGCGGATGATGCGGTAGGTTTCCGCATCGAAGCCGTCGAATTGAAAGTAGATCGAGGGACGCGCTTCGTTCAGTTGCTCCAGGAAACGATCGTCGTGTGCAATACGCTTGCCGTTGGTATTGATCATGACGAACGGAATCCCGCGAGTTTTCGCGGCCTTCACGAAGTCGATGATCCGCGGATGGATGGTCGGCTCACCGCCGGAGAATTGAACTACTTCCGGGCTGCCCTCGGTGCGCACAAAATCATCAAGCATCGCTTCCACCTCTTCCAGCGTCAGGCTGAAGCCCGGACCAGCTTCGGAGAAGCAAAGCGGACAGGCCATGTTGCAGGCGCTGTTGACCTCGATGATGCCGAGACAAGTATGTTGTTGATGGTCGGGGCAGAGGCCGCAATCATGGGGGCAACCTTCCTTAATTTCCGATCCGTAAGCAAGAGGAATCGTGCCTGGCTTGTTGAATTTGCTGAAACTGGTGTAGGCCTCGGCGTCGCCGTAGACCAGAGCTTCGAAGGGTCCACAGTCGGGACACCGCTTCGCCATGAAGACTTTGTTGTCTCGCAGCAAGATCTTTGCGTCGATCACTTTCCGGCAACTGGGGCATATGCTGCGGGTGAGCTCGTAGAAGACGTAGTTGGCGTCTTTCTTGCTAACACCGCCGACGACTTGTTTGGATGTGGAAACTGCGGAGTTGCTCATTGCTCATACGCTCCTGGGAGTAACAAACTGCCGTCGGAACTAGTTTCAGAAAAACAAATGCTCATCGAAGCCGCCAAATCGTCCACAGCAGAACCGGCGAGAGTGCGGTGGTGAGCATGCAATAGAAGCAGAAACTCCCAAGATTTGCCATGTCGCGGACGCCCAGGAAGTTCGCCAATGTTGCCAGCGAAGCCAGAATCAGTAACGGAATCCAAATCCAGAGTTTCTCGACAGGGCCGAGCAACAACAGGATCATCGCCACGTAGAGGGCGACCGCAATGTACCCGTCTGGGATGCCAAAGGGCTTGGCGAACGCCGCATCGGCAACCGCTTCGCAACCCTTCTTGAAGACTGGGCACCAGAGGTGCCTGACAGCTCGGCTCTGGTAAAGCCCAACATAGAACATGGCCGCGGCACTGGCGGCAGCCAGGCCCATCGCCAGGAAGCGATCCGAGGAATGTGCTAAATGTTGCTGCATCTGGTCCTTTGGCAGTCTATAGCTGCAGCCATATTGGCTCTCCACTTTCACGATTCCTCAAATTGGAAAACGTTACCGAATAGTGCTACGTTTGCTCGAAATTTGTCGGCTGTAACGCAAGCCTGACCCACGAATCGTTAGTGGTGAGTGCCTTCAACCGACTCGCAGACCAGATGAGGGCCTGCAGACATGGTTGCCACGCATTGAATTTATTCCATCACCAGGAGAGTCACAATGAAGCAGTTTCGAAATCTACGCCGCATCACTTTGATTGCTGCCCTGTTTGCAGCATTCGCCGCTACCACAGCTTTCGCACAGAACGCCCGTGTGAGCGTCCCCAGCAGCAAATCTTTTGACCAGACAGTCGAGGCCTTCAAGATGGCCGTCAGCAAAGGCGGCATGATGGTAATGAGCACCGTCGACCAGGGCAACATGATGAAGATGGCCGGCCTTGACTTGAAGGGGACACTGTTCCTCGTCGGCAATCCCAACATCGGCAAACAGGTGTTTGAAAAAGATCCCGCCGCTGGGCTGTACCTGCCCCTGCGCGTGTACATCTATCAGGGATCTGACAACAAGACCTACTTGAGCTACGACAAACCGTCGGTGGTGCTCAAGCCGTTCAACAACGCGAGCATTGACCAGACGGCGGGAATGCTCGACCAAAAGCTCGACATGCTGACCCACATGGTCGCCCAGTAGCAGCCTCCAGTTGATCGGAAGGGAGGGATACGAATTCCTCCCTTCAGGAGCCTTTCGATGAAACGTACGATGACTATTCTGCTGCTTGCAGCCGCCTCGGTATCGCCGCTGATATTTCCGATTGCGGAGTCCGGCAGAAGCACGATGGACGTGCTCGCGAAACTGGCCCTTCTGCCGGCGGCGGCACTTCTGTTGATCACGATAGGTGCACTCTATCG
The DNA here is from genome assembly GCA_003131315.1 of Acidobacteriaceae bacterium. Classification (GTDB taxonomy): domain Bacteria; phylum Acidobacteriota; class Terriglobia; order Terriglobales; family Acidobacteriaceae; genus Acidiflorens. The sequence goes on along the minus strand of PKUV01000048.1, from coordinate 6,091 downwards.
TGTCGATGATTCGTTGGCGAGAACCAGCGTCGCAGGTCTTGCTACCGGAGCCGTTGCCACGCTTGCGCTGGAAGCCATCCGGTTGCCCGGTTTTTGGCTTGGTTTCATGCCTGGGAATCTGCCGCGCCTCATGGGCGTGCTGCTGCTTAATCAGTTCGCGGCTGGACCTTCGCTGAGTTCGGACGTTGCCGGTTGGGCTTATCACTTCTGGAATGGCGCCAGCTTCGGGCTGATTTACGTGCTGGTGTTTGGGACCTGCCGTCGCTGGGTGGGACCTGTGTTTGGCGTATTGCTCGGTTTCGGTTTCATGTTCAGCCCCGTCGTCTCGGCTTTAGGCGTAGGCTTTCTGGGACTGGAGTTTTCCAAGGGATTCCCCGTGACGGTCACAGTCGCGCATGCGGCTTTCGGTCTCGCGCTAGGCTGGCTCACAGCCGCATGGCTGGGTTTTGTCGATAGCCCTTTGCTGGGGGTCGTTCGCCAGTGCGTTCCGAAACGCCTTACGGCTCAGCGGGCCTCGAACTAGGCCGGGGGTCGGGTTGTAACCGTTCCGATTCTCGCGAATCGTTATCGTGGGGGCGGTCCGCATTGATATCGTCTATGGATGAGAAAGAGTTGGCCGAAGGATCGATGGAGCCAGTCCTGATCCAGAGGATCCTGGCGGGAGAGAAGGATCTCTTCCATGACTTGATTCGCCCGTATGAGCGCGGGGCTTTTCTACTGGCCTATTCGATTCTCCGCAATCAGGACGACGCCGAGGAGACCGTGCAACAGGCGATGGTCAAGATTTTCTCGCACCTTGCGCAGCTGACGGAAAGAGACAAGTTCAAGCGGTGGGCCATGCGTGTGGTCGAAAACGAAGCGAAGATGTACCGGCGAAAGCGGCGGCAGCATCTTTACGAGTCCATTGATCAAAGCTCGACGGAAGGGTCCGACGAGAAACCGTTTCACCCAAAGCAGTTCGCCGATTGGCGGGATCTGCCGAGCGATGCCGTTGAGCAGCAGGAAGTGCGCGAAGCAGTGGCCAGAGCACTCGCCGAACTGCCGGACATTTACCGCGAGGTCTTCGTTCTGCGAGACATGCAGCACCTGGATGTAGCAGAGACCGTGGAAGCCCTCAGCATTACCGAATCGGCAGTCAAGACTCGGTTGCATCGGGCGCGCCTCATGCTGCGCGAGTCGCTCACGCCGCTTTTTGCGAAGCCAAAAGTCTCCATCTGGGAGCGCTGGAAAGGATCGAACCCATGGTTAGCTGCAAAACGATAATCGCCAATCTCTCCGATTACTTCGACGGAGACGCCCCTGTCGAGATGTGCCAGAAGATCGAAAAACACTTGCGCCGTTGCCACCGCTGCACGGCGGTTTACGACAGCACGCGAAAGATGCTCGTGATCACTGGGGACGAACGGGTCTTCGAAGTTCCTACCGGATTTAGCGAGCGCTTGCACGGCTTCCTGAACAAAGTAATCTCGGATACCAGAGCACATTGATACAACGAAATTCAGCAAGGATAGCCGATTCCCGTCGCGAACGGTTCTGGGCGGTTGACGGCCAAGCCGGAAGCTGAAACCTGGATCACCCGTCGCCAGGAAGCCACCCGATATCTCACGCCAAGCGTCGGCCCTCACCCCTTATGGAATCACACCATATTCACCAGGAGTTACTGAGGCACAAGGTGCGCGTGCTGGTCGTCGGCTGCGGCGGCAACGGCAGCGCTATTGCTGCCGGGTTGCCGTACCTGCATCAGGCATTGCTGGCATACGGACATCCAGAAGGCATCCACGTTACTTTGCTCGATCCAGATGTCATCTCTCCGACGAACTGCGTACGCCAGCCTTTCAGCCGGTCCGAGGTAGGTCTCTACAAGGCCGTCGTCCTTGCCAACCGCCTGAACCTGTTCTGGGGCCTGGACTGGCAGGGCATTCCGGAGCGCTTGGATACTGGGCGCAGACTGGACGGGGTGGACATCGTGATCGGTTGTGTCGACACGCGGGCGGCGCGCGCGGCCATCGCAAAGTGCGCAGAGGACTGGAGTGAAATCGATTATTGGCTGGACTTGGGCAACAACGCCGACAGCGGTCAATTCGTGCTCGGGGAGCCGCTGAATCGGAGGAACCGCCGGCACAGGCTGCGGTTGCGGACAGTCTCAGAACTCTTTCCCGAAGTCATCCAGGGCGAACTTGACGGAGATGGTCTGCCCAGCTGTAGCGCGGCTGAGTCTCTCGAACGGCAGGAACCGTTCGTCAACCCAACGTTGTCCAATCATGCGTTAGCCCTGCTTGCTCGGCTCTTTCGTTACGGGACGATTTCTTATCACGGGGCATTCGTGAGCCTCTCATGTGTCGGCGGGGTCCAAGCATTACGTGTCGATCCGAAGTGCTGGGACCGCCTCCGAAAGAAACCCCGGTTACCTTCTCAACAGGAGGCGACAATCGGGCGCTTCAGCCTGATATCCTGATAATGTTAAATACCGATTCGAAGAGGGGAAATGAGTATTCCTCAGAATTCAGCGTGGAAAACACGACTGGTGGAGCGCGGGTTCCCGGACCGTTCGTTCGATATCGAGTTTTGGCAGGAGCAGGGAGATGAAGCCATCTTTGCTGCTGCATGGGAATTGGTGGAATTAGCTGAGGAAGTCAGCCATGGCAGAAAACCCACACTACAAAGAACTGCTACAACTCTTAAACGAATTCGAGGTTGAATATCTGATCGTTGGCGGCTTCGCGGTCATGAAGTACGGCGAGCCGCGGTATACGAAGGATCTCGACGTGTGGGTACACAATTCGGCGCAAAATTCCGCCCGGGTGGTCGGAGCGCTCAAGAAGTTTGGCGCTCCCCTCGAGCATGACGGGATTACTGCGGAGACATTCAGCGAGAAGCAGGTGGTCTATCAGATTGGAATTGCCCCCGTCAGAATTGACGTTCTGACCGAAATCACAGGCGTTGAGTTCCCCGATGCGTGGAGAAAAAGGGTCGCAAGCACTTTCTTCGGTGTTCCGGTGAACTTCATTTCGATGGACGACCTCGCGACGAACAAACAGGCTCTGGGCCGTAGCAGCGACCTGAAGGACCTGAAGCAGAATCCAAAGAGCACGCACTCGGACAAATGAGCTGGCGAAACGGCGAGTTTGGTTCCTGCACCCTTCCCTGAATTTGTCTATTCTGACGCCGGATATGGACTTCCTAGTTGTAGCGCCCCCAGAAGCTCTAGAGCTCTAGACCGGCAGGAGCCGCTCGTCAATCCGACGTTGATCCAGCAGAGCTCCTAGCAGGTTCACCACCCATCTTCGCTACGGACTGAATTACGCTTCGCTCCTTCCTGTAACCTGCTGCCTGCCCCGCGCCCGGACTTCAGCCTGACCGCCAATGAATCATAAACGAGGATCGTCATGAGAATTCGTGTGACCACGAGAGCCGATCTGTTCGAGGAACGAAAACAACAACACATCGAGCGCGGCTACCAAATTGAAGATGAGCGGCCGATGCCTGTAAACGGTCTTTGTTCGTTCATCGCCGTGAAGGAGGAGCCTGCTTCAGATGCGGTGGGCGAACTAGTGGCGCAGGCGCTCAATGGACGACGCGGTTCGCGTGGTGGCTATTGAGGTTCTCTATGGCCCTCTGCACGGGCTTAGCCTTCGCGCTAGCTGCACACGGGTGTCGAGGCTGTCCAGGAAGAAGGAACACTGATGACGCATCTGAAACAACACGTATTCAATTCCGCAACGGACATCTGCATCTATTGCGGCGCCGACCTGCAAGAAGGCGATCTGCCTTGTGATCATGCCCTGGCGTCTGCGCCCGACTACTTTGAACGAGACGACCCGCGCTGGCAAGCCGAAGAGTCACAAAATGCGTTGAAGCCAGGGACCACGATTGGGCACTGGGCGAATTCGCGTCAGTCAGATCACGCCTGACGGCACTCTGAAACTCACCAATATGCATTATCGAGGAGAACACTATGAGCGGCTCCAATGGCCATGCGCACGAAAACGGCACGTCTACATTTGTCGCATCCCCCGCTGTCTTGGGTATGCCAGCGGTGCCTCAACTCTCAGCGGAAAAGGTCCAAGACTTGGTAGCAGCGTTGGAAACGCCTTTTGATGCGCGTGTGATCGAGTGGCGCGTCATGAACACGACCAAGAACCAGCAGCCTGTACGCGGCCAGGTGGTGCCGTACGCCGACCAGCGAGCTTACACGGATCGTCTGAACGCACTTTTTACTCCCGCGGGCTGGACACGTAGGTACGCCATTCATACCAGCGCGAATTTTGAGCGGAGTAAAGACCAGAAGATTGTCGCGAAGGTGCTTGTCACCTGCGAACTGACGATCTTCGGACTCGGTTCGCATTCGGCGACCGGCGAAGAGTGGGCTGACGACGATAATGCCGGCACTAGCGCCGAGGCGCAGTCTTTCAAGAGGGCTTGCTCGTGCTTCGGCCTCGGGCGGTATCTGTATTACTTCACAGGGACATGGGTTGAGTTGGATGACCACAAGCGACCGAAGACGGTTCCGAAACTGGCCGGATGGGCAACACCCGCAGGCTGGCTGGAAGGCCTTCGCCCCTACACGGCGGGCGACCCTAAGCCATCCGAGCGAACCGCTGCCGGCACCGGGGGCAATGCCCATAGCCTTCACAACGGAGACGGTGCGAACCCTCAACGCAGCACCCTCGTTCGCGAGATCGAGCAAATGGAAGAAGCGTTAGGCAAGCGCATGTACCGCGGGTTACTGAAGACGCTAGCGAGAGTGTGGAATCCGAGCGAGATTCAGGATCCGGCAATCCAACAGAAGGTGCTAGCACACATGCAGGCCGCGGAGCGGGGCTTCCGTCGCGCGGAGGCTGCAGTGAACAAAGCTGGGCTGGCAACTTTCGCCGAAATCCTTCGGTCGCTGAAATTGAGTTCGCTTGACCAGGTGGATAATCTCAAAACACTGCAGGCCATCGTAGTAGCCCTTGAGGGCGGAGCAGCCCAGCCCAAGCAATGAACGGGATGCCGAGATGAGTCTGGGACTCGCTTAGTGCATCCCCTTTCGTTCGATTCCTTCACCCGGCGGTTCCTTCCTAGCCTCATCACCCGATCTAGTTGCTTCCCCCGATTAGAAAAAATGGAGGTGCCTTGTGAGCGCCTGCATCTCTGCAGTCCAACACCTTCGTCGCTTGCGAGGAGGATCACAATCGCACCTTCTTGCGGCATCCGATGGTGCCTCTTATGTCACGAAATTCCGGAACAATCCCCAGCACGTCAGAGTGCTGGCGAACGAAATGCTCGCAACCCGGCTGGGGCGGGCGCTGGGTCTTCCAATGCCGCGCGTCGAGGTGATCGACGTCTCCGACTGGCTCGTCACGCACACTCCGGATTTGCGAATCCAGTTGGCTGGTGTGGAGATCCCATGCCAAAGCGGCCAACAACTGGCATCGCTTTATGTCGGCCCGGAGAGTTCTGGACTGACCTTCGACTACTTGCCTCGTGAACTGCTCGAGGGTGTTCGCAATCTGACCGACTTCGCGCGAGTACTCGTTCTGGACAAGTGGACGTGCAACAGCGACGGACGGCAGGCAATCTTCTGTCGGAAAACGCCGAGAAGCCAGCGATACGCTGCAACCTTCATCGACCAGGGCTACTGCTTCAATGCCGGCGAGTGGAGCTTTCCCGACTGCCCGCTAAGAGGAGTGTTTGCGAACAACTGCGTGTACAAAGATGTCCGAGGATGGGACGCATTCGAGCCTGCACTGAGCCGGGCGGAAGGGATGGACGCGAACGAGATCTGGCGGTTTGCGGCCGACATACCCGAGGAGTGGTACGAATGGGATAAGGATGGTCTCAATCGGTTGGTAGAAACGCTCTACGCTCGCCGTTCCATCATTCGCAGGCTCATCGGCGAATTTCGAGGGTCCAGTCGAAATCCCTTTCCGAACTGGCTAACCGAAACGGCTTAAGTGTTTGGGACCAATCGTTAATCATGCGTATTGTGTCGGTCCGTTTCCACACTTCGGAAGCATAAAGTGGCAGTAAGTACAAAACGGAAGCACGAGCCGGCACAAAGGCACAAAGTATCGATTGGCGACTGGTCCTAAAATCCCAAACTATCACT
>PKUV01000034.1 GCA_003131315.1 Acidobacteriaceae bacterium | reverse complement strand
CGAGGGCGCCCGTCCCCACACGTGCCTAGAAGCGGTGAACAACGCCGATACCTACGTAGTAGTTGTGCTGACGGCTTCTCCCGGTATCAACGTTCAGGGCGGGAACTCCGGAGTAGAAATCGCGCGCTTCGAGGCGCGCGCCCCAACGATGCCAAACCCAGACATCCAGTCCAGTTCCGAACTGGATGACCCCGGTATTGGTGCCGGTTGGCCCAAGGTTCGGTCCGTACCAATTGAGGAGCGGGGCTTCCCGGAAACGACCGTAGCCGCCTCCCGCGCTAACCCACGGAGTGACTCCCTCGCCGGAAAAAATATTCAAACGCACGGAGGGAGTGATGAACAGCGCTCCGATGTCCTTGGGAATCATGTTGTCGCGGTAGTTCAGGTCCATCCGCGGATAGATCGCTACGGGCACTTCCCCGTACAGTCCGAAGATCTTGTGGCTCTTGAGCAGGCGACCGTAATTGAACTCGACCATTTCCTCGCCCCCGAAATGAATGGGCAAGCCCGTACTCTGAACCGTCTGGGTACTGACGAAAGCTCGGCCCGCCGTGATGGAAAGCTCATTGACTTGCGCCAAGGCGCTGGACACGAGAACTAAAACTGGCACAACTAGAACTGAGAAGCCTTTAGCCGACATCTCTCCTCCGGAGTATTGAGGATGTAGTTTTGTTTCAATAAGATTAGCACGGGCCGCCCCCATCGGCGGAAAACATAATGTACCCTCCTTGGTGCTCGGGTTCCGGCGTCTGGCGGGGTGCGGCGGATATGGCAATGCAGGATGCTAGAATTGTGTAGATTTGTCTCCTGCCGATCATTTCCCATTGCCCGTAAAGAAAAACATATCCGCGACTGCGGGGCCGACTGCCCCGACCAAGGTGGGTTTTGTGAGCCTCGGCTGCCCCAAGAACCTCGTCGATAGCGAGGTGATGATGGGCATGCTGGCCCAGGCTGGCGCCGAGCTTACTCCCGACGCGGAGGACGCCGACGTCATCGTGGTGAATACCTGCTCATTTATTGGCAGCGCGCAACAGGAATCCATCGATACCATCCTCGAAATGGCCCGCCACAAAACGAAGACGGGCGGCAAGGCGAAGAGACTGGTGGTTGCCGGTTGCCTGGTCGAGCGTTTTCACGATGAGATCCGAAAGAACATTCCTGAAGTGGACGCGGTCGTCGGTACCGGCGAATTAGAGAAGATTCTGGCCGCTGCGGGAGTAGCGGAAACGCCCCGCACGCCAGGACCGTTCAACATTCTAACTTCGAACACCTTAGCTTCGAACATCACGACCTCGCGGCCCGAGGGCGATCATCGTCGCGGACAAGGGCGCTTCGCGCGCGATTCATGGGACGGCGCCATCGCCGACTTGCCCAACTACCTTTACGACGACCACACGCCCCGCGTGCTGACCACGCCCGGATATTCGGCATATATCAAAATCGCCGAAGGCTGCGATCATCCTTGCAGCTTCTGCATCATTCCCCAGCTTCGGGGACAGTTCCGCTCGCGGCGTTTCGAATCCGTCATCGCCGAAGCCGAGCGACTGGCGCAATCCGGCGTGCGCGAAATCACGCTCATCGGACAGGACACCACCTGCTACGGCGAGGACCTTGGACTGAAAGACGGCTTGGCCCTGCTGCTGGAAAAGCTCGCGGGCATCGAACGCCTGCAGTGGATTCGCTTCCTCTACGCTTATCCCAACAAAATCACGGGGCGACTGCTGGCGACGATCGCCGCCCACGACAATATTTGTTCGTACATTGATGTACCCTTGCAGCACGCTTCGGCGACCGTTCTTAAGCGCATGAAGCGTGGAGGCGGCGCCGACCTATTCTTGCGATCAATCGAGAAAATGCGGCGCGTCATTCCCGGCGTCACTTTGCGGACTTCGTTCATTGTCGGCTTCCCGGGCGAAACCGAAAAAGAATTCGAGGAGCTTTGCGGCTTCGTGAAAGAGGCGGCGTTTGACTGGATGGGCGCCTTCGGCTACTCCGACCAGGAAGGCGCGGGCGCCTTCGATCATGATAAGAAGCTTTCCACGCGCGAGATCGAGAGCCGCCACAAGTCGCTGATGTCGATCCAGAAGAAGATCAGCCGGGCGAAAAAGAAATCGCTGATCGGACGCGAATTCGATCTGCTGCTGGAAGGTATTTCGACGGAATCCGACCTCCTGCTCGAAGGCCGCACGTCAATGCACGCGCCGGAAATTGACGGCAAAGTCTTTGTGAACGATTATCCTGACGGGAACGAGCCGAAAGAGGGAGAGTTTTACCGCTGCCGCATCACGGCGGCGCACGATTATGACTTAGTGGCGGAAATCGTTTAAAGTCAGAGGTCAGAGGTGAGATTGCAGAGGTCAAAATCACCCAGGCAGAGATGTTTTCACCTCTACAATCTGACCTCTGACCTCTGCAATCCGACTATGCCGCGCAAGCGCCCCATCAAACTCCGCTGCCCGATCTGCAAGAAGCCGGCAAAGACCGCCGACGCGGACTTCCCTTTTTGCAGCGAGCGCTGCCGTCTGATTGATCTCGGCAAGTGGGCCAGCGGCGCGTACGTGATTTCGTCGCCGGTTGACGATGCCGACGAAGCGATCCGGGAAGACAGCCTCGACGACCAGGACGGAGACTCATGAATCATCCGCCCGAAGTCGCCGCCGAATCCGGTGCTCCACTGTGGGCCACACTGGTCGCGACTTTCTTCGGCGCGGGACGCCTCAAACCCGGTCCCGGCACATGGGGATCGTTAGCTACGGTTATCGTGTGGGCGTTGGCAAGTTCCCGGATCCCGGTCGCGAGCCGCACCTGGGCGACAATCATCGCAGCCGGGGCTGTGACCCTCATTGGAATTCCCGCCGCCACGCTGGTCGCGCGCGCATCCGGCTTGAAGGATCCGCAATTCGTCGTCATTGATGAAGTTGCGGGGCAACTGGTTACACTCATCGCCGTCCCGCTGGCTTGGAAAACCTTTCTCGCGGGCCTTATACTCTTTCGTGTCTTCGATATTTTGAAGCCGTTTCCAATTCGGCGACTGGAGCGGCTGCCCGAAGGCACCGGCATTGTGGTGGACGACCTGGGAGCGGGACTTTATGCGCTCGCCGTCATGCATCTTCTGTTGCACTTTGGACTTCTAATGAAGTAACCGTGAATCAAGTAACCGGGCTCCCGCCGGAACAAACTCATGAGCATCTCCGACCGCCTGCTGGGAAAAAAGAACGTCAACGGCAAGCCGCACATCGAAGCGGTCTCTCCTAGTTTTGCTTTGCCCGGAGGCGAGGTTCGTATCATTGGAAAGGGCCTGCGTCCGCACGAGTTGCGTCGCCCCAGCGTGCACTTCGGCGAGATCGAAGGCTCCGTGTTAATCAGTTCCGACGATTTTCTGGTGGCCCGCGTGCCCGAGGGAGCGGCGTCGGGGCCGGTCGTAGTGGGCACCAACGGGCATGTTAGCAATCCGCATTCTATTAAGGTTGCGGTCCCCGTTGCCGACAACCTGCATCCGGTTACCAATCCCGCGCTCGACCGCGACGGCAACCTCTATGTGACATTCTCCGGATCGCGCGGGCAAAAAGTGCCGGTTTCGATCTTCAAGATCGACACGAACTACAACGTGAAGCCGTTTCTCAGCGAAATGATGAACGCCACCTCGATTGCCTTCGACCGCGAAGGCCAGATGTACGTTTCTTCGCGGCATGACGAGGCCGTGTACAAGGTGGCGCCGAACGGCACCATGTCGACTTACGCGGAAGGCATGGGGGTCGCAACCGGGATTGCCTTCGATGCCGCGGAGAACCTCTACGTCGGCGACCGCAGCGGAACCATTTTCAAGATCGCTCGCGATCGGCAGATTTTTGTGTTCGCGACGCTCGATCCGAGCGTTTCCGCTTATCACATCGCCTTCGGTCCCCACGGCGATATGTTCGTCACCAGCCCCAGCACTTCCAGTTTCGACTGCGTCTACAAAGTCGACCCACACGGAACCGTGTCCGTTTTCTACCGCGGTCTGGGCCGTCCGCAAGGTCTGGCTCTTGATGTCGAGGGCAATGTCTATGTCGCCGCCTCTCTCGCCGGCAAACGCGGCATCGTGAAGATCACTCCCCAAGGCACGGCCAACCTCGAAGTCTCCGGCCAGGGCTTGGTCGGACTGGCCTTCGCTCCGGGCAAGTCGGCCATTCTCGCCACCAACAGCGCCGTCCACCACATTTCCTGGAATATTCAGGGACGGCCGCTGCTGCCGGAGTGAGGTTGCTAATGGAGCGTCGGGCGTCCCCGCCCGGCTAGACGGGCGAGGGCGCCCGTCGCTCCATCGTATGAATCGTCACGCCCTCACGGTACTAGCCGCTGCCAACCTTGGCCGCAGACGTGTACGGATAGGGGAACAGCTTTTCTTCGTGCTTTCGCAGTTCCTGTATCCAGTCCTGAATTCCCCGTTGGGCAATCGGAGACAAAGGGTAGAACTCAAATCCAGACTTGGCATCACTGCTGTGGCGGACAGTCGCCAGCATCTCGATCGGGGCGTCTGGCAATGGCAGCTCAATCACAACTGTTTCGCCCACCCGCGGCGCGCCACAGACCAGCGCCGACATTCCTCGCATACTGATATCGAGGCACATACCGCGAGTGACGAACGGTCCGAAACGCAAGAAGCGCTGCAGCGTGACTGGGGTGCTGTAAACATAGCGCGGTTCCCGCCGGCGCACGTTGTACGCCCGGGAACCGGCCAGCGTCCCCCGGCTGTCTACATACATATCGCTCTCCTTCAGGGCCACTACGATGGCAAGCCTCCGCCCCAGCCCCATCCAACCTGCAGGCTGGCGCGAATTACTCCCAGCAACTCCTCGTTGTCGGCCGGCTTCTGGAAAAAGGCGATGGCGCCCGATTCGAGGGTACGTCTTTCATTGGCCTCGGGATCGCGAGCCGTGAGAACGATCACCGGGATGACCGAAAGCGCCGGATACTGTTGCAAGTTTTTCAGCACAGCAAATCCGTCGCCCGCCGGCAGTCCGAGATCGAGGATGATCAGATTGGGGTGTTCCTTCTGAGCCATAGCGATGGCTGAATAACCGTCGCAAACATTCACGGTATCGAAGTTATTGGCCCGCAGACGCAAACTCAGGGCCTGTCTGAGATCGGGATCGTCATCCACGACCATAATCTTTGCTCGATTCATGGGCTGCCCCTCGCTGTAACTCTCAGTGCGCATGCTTGTGGTTCTCCTTTTCGGTGAAGTGTTGTCCGCTCCAAAGACCCTGCTGAATGATTTCGGTGACATAGTCGGCAACGCCAAAGATTTGTTGTTCCAGGGTCCTCGGGTCGGCGGCGGGCGGGGCAGGAACCATCTCGGCCGTCACGCGCAGGATGCCGCTGGCCTTCAACTGAGGCAGCGCTCCGACTTGGTCGCGGATGCGGTCATCATGATGCCGACCCTCTCCATGTCGGTGGAGGCGACCACGAAAAGCGTTTCGACGGGGCCGCTGGTTCCCATTCGTGGAAGAACCAGATCCTTATCCACGTAGATGCACCGGCGCAGGCGCTCCAGGCACCGCTGGCAGGTTTCTTTCCAGCTTCCGCGTAGTGATTTGGACAGCGGGGTCAGCTCCACGCGCACCAGCACAATGGAATCCCGCAAACGTCCCTGGTAAGTGATCACCGGAGCCAGGAGCTTGGCCATGGAATAGAGCGGCAAGGTGAATGAGAACGTGCTGCCGCTTCCGGGTTGGCTTGCGACCCACATCCTCCCGCCGTGGAGAGTGACGATTTCTTTGGCAATGTAGAGCCCCAGACCGAGGCCGGTCCGGTTCCCGTCCACCGCGTTGGGGTCCTGGTAGAGACGCTCAAAAACCTGCGGAAGCGACTCTGGAGGAATGCCACGGCCGCTGTCGCAGACCGAGAGATAGACGGCGGTCGGATCGGTCTCCACCATCGAGGCTTTCACGATCACCCACCCATCGGGTGGGGTGAACTTGATTCCGTTGTCGATAAGGTTGATGAGGACTTCGAGAGTGCGGTCGGGATCCGCATAGACGAGGGGGATTGTCTGGTCCACCCCAACTTCGAGGCCGACGTGTTTTTCGGCGGCGGTGGGCCGTATCATCGCGACCGCCTGCTGAATCAGTTCGCCGATATCGATGCAGCGCGGTTCGATGCGCAGCTTGCCGCTATCGGCACGGGTGGCTTCGAGCAGGTCGCGGATCATGGCGTGCAACTGATTCACACTCTTGAGGACTGTCTTCAGGTGGTCAGTTTGGCCGGGCGCCATGGGACCAGCCAACCCGTCTAAAAGGAGCGTGACGTACTGGTGAATGCAGGTCAGCGGTGTACGTAGTTCATGCGAAACGTGAGACAGAAACTGGTTCTTGAATTCAAGTTGCTGCTTGCGGGTGATATCCAGAGCGCGCAGCAGCCCCTGTCGTTCCACCGCATAGCGGATGGCACGCTCCAGTTGTTTGCTGGTGATCTCACCTTTGACCAGGTAGTCCTGAACACCGAGGTGGACGGCTTTGAGCGCCAGCGCCTCATCGTCCTGCCCCGAAAGGATCACCACCGGCACGTTCGGCGCCTTCTGCATGACCCGGCGAAAGGTTTCTGCGCCGTGACTGTCGGGAAGGTTCAGGTCGAGCAGTACCAGCGAGGGTGTTTCCGCGTCTAGACAGGCAAGAGCGTCGGCGAGCCGGGGAACGCAGTTCACATGGACCTCGGACTTACTTTCCACAAGGCGCAGGCGTACCAAGTCCGCGTCTCCGGGGTTGTCCTCAATCAGTAAAACGCGCGCAGGTTCGTGTTCCATTATTCTTATTCTTCCTTTCGTGGCAGGCTCGCGCAGCCGAACCAGAATTCTTCAATCGATTGCACGGCCAAAAAATAATCATCCAGATTTCCGGGCTTGCTGACGTAGCAGTTGGCGCCCAGCTCGTAACTGCCCCCTATATCCAACATCGAGCGCGAGGTACTGAACACCACGACCGGGATGGTGCGCAGATCCGTGTCGGCTTTGGCCTCCGCCAACACCGCTCGACCGTCTTTCTTGGGCAGATTCAGATCCAGGATCACCAAGTCGGGACGAACCGCATTCGCATACTGGCCCGCGCGACGAAGAAATGCCATGGCCTCTTCGCCGTCCGGTACATTGCTAATGTGGCTTTGATGCCTGCCCCCGGCCAACGCCTCCCGTGCAAGACCGACGTCGGCCGGGTTGTCATCCACGAGAAGGACCTGACGCAATTGTTTCATCGCTCGGGCTCCCCCCTTCTCATCGTGACGACCGGCAAGCAAAGTGAACTTGAAAGCGAGCCGCAGCCATCCTCAAACCTCACCCGCACCCTTCCACCGAATGTTCACTGAACAAATGTTCGGTGAACGCTAGCAGATCGCCAGGCCGATGCCGTTGCGCCGCTCACATCCCTACATAGACATAGTTATCGGCACCGCCCAAACGGGCTTGAAACCCCAAAGACAAGACATGTCTCGCAAGAGAACAGATGGGGAGCTTCTATCCGGCCATGTCCGTACAGACGTACTTGGGAAAGCGATGCAACGACGCGAATGGAACTCTAAGGAGCGGCTGCGGAAAAAACTCGAGTTTCGTATCAGGGTATCGCTTTAGCGATACCGTAGGCCTTCGAAATCAGATGCCCCTTTAGGGGCTGTGGGACATCGACTTCGCAACCTGCTGGGGCCTTGGTGAAACTCCAAATCTCCGGCCTCAGGGCCTGAAGGCGCTTTCATAACGCATCACTTACGGCATGAGACTGAACACCCGAAGGCATACCCTGATACAAATCGTACTTGCACCACGGGCGGCTAAGGAGGAACTGCTACTTTCTGTACACGGTGGGCTGCGGACCCTTCTCGAGCGTCTCGCGGTTCCAGATCATGCCTTCGCGGGTGTAGTTCGCGAGCTCGAAATCCTGGGTGAGTTCGAGCGCGTCGGTAGGGCAAGCATCTTCGCACAGGCCGCAGAACATGCAGCGGCTGAGGTCGTAGGTAAAGTTCGTGAGCTCCTTGCGGCGGGTCTTTTCATTGCGTTCGCTGGTGACCACGATCAGGTTTTCCGGACAAGCCAGAGCGCACAGGTCACAGGAAATGCAGAGGGTCTCGCCGGTGTCTGGGTTGACGTTCAGCCGCGGCGCCCCTCGGTAGCGCTCGGCTACCTGCGGCCGCTCCAGCGGATACTGCTCGGTATAGATTTCCTTGGGATCCTGATATCGGAACGTCACGCCCAGTCCCTGGATCAGGTCCACCAAAAACACTTTCCGGAAGATCTCGGTGATTCCCATAACCCGCCTAGGATAACACTGACGGGAAACAGGCCGGTGTGAGATGAATCACAGAAGATTCGAGACCGAGGCAGCACCGAAAAAACCTTAGCGGTACTTTCAGTGCTGCCTCGATCATTCGCTACGTATTGGCGCTACTTGCTGCCGCTACTGGTTGACCACTTGGGTGATCGCCGTGTACTTGGCGGGAAGATAATTCGCGTCACCGTTATATTTTGCCACGACGGCATGCGAACCCACGGGGATGGCCGAGGTCGTGAACTGGGCGACACCACCTTTCAGCGTTTCGGATCCCAGTACCTTGCCGCTCGCCACAAACTGCACTGTCTCACCGTCTGGCGGCGGCCCTGCAATCGACGTCATGGTGGCCGTGAACGTCACCGGCTGTCCCAGCACGGAAGGGTTCACCGACGAAGTGAACGTCGCTGTCATCTTCGGGACCAGAAGAAAGCCGCCCTTGTTGGTTGAGATTGCGACTACTCCGAAATCATTCACCTGCACAGAGTAAGTTTGCTGGTTGGGGGACAGACCCGCCAGGACCGTAAAGTCCTGCATGCCTCCGGATGGAGTCCACAAGAAGCCGTGCAGAAGTCCGCTCCCCGAACTCGTAAGGGAGGTTCCTACGATCCATCCCCGACTGTTGATGCTGAGAGCGGAACTTTCGCCGCCGCCCAGAGTGCCCAGGTCTTTGAGTCCCCCGGTCTGCGTCCAAGAGAAAGCATGCCGATACGCATTGGCAACGAGCGATTGCCCCACAACCGTCCCCGAATCGTTGACGTCAAATGCGAGAGTGCCAACCGAGCCTAGATTCTGGAGACCACCGGCTTGCGTCCAGATGAAGCCAAGCGTGTTACGGCTGCCGTTGGGAAAGTAGTAGCCAACAACCTGGTTCGAGGAATTGATTGCCACAGCCGTGCCGCCACCGATGCTGGTGAGATCAGGTGTCAGATCCTGCATGCCGCCGGCCTGGGTCCAGAGAAACGCGTGCTGCGTATTCGTGGCAGTGTAGGACAGCCCGACCACCGCGCCCGCATTGTTGATCCCGCTCGCCGCGCTCAAGTCGCCCCCG
Organism: Acidobacteriaceae bacterium; assembly: GCA_003131315.1. GTDB lineage: Bacteria > Acidobacteriota > Terriglobia > Terriglobales > Acidobacteriaceae > Acidiflorens. The sequence goes on along the minus strand of PKUV01000034.1, from coordinate 1,617 downwards.
AGTGAGCCCAGCCACTGCACGCCCGCCGTCGGCTGCCAGACGAAAGCTTGAAGATTGCCCGAATGGTCGGGATCGCCCGCGCCGACGACATCGCCAGAGTTGTCGATGGCAGCCCCGCCACTGTTCGTCCCGATCAGACCAACGCTCTGTGACCCGCTGATGCGGCCCCAAGTCGTCACCTGATACGAATCGCTGGTGCCGGTGTTCACCACCACTTGGCCGCCGTTGTTGATCGCAATCAAAGAGTCTGGACTCGATGCCGGCACCTTAACGACACTAAACACGACCTGCGAGGACGCGAAGCCAGAAAACAGCAGAGCAAAAACCGCAACGACCGCAACTTTGTTCATATTTTTCACAGTGATCCATCCTCCTCTGAGGAGTGCTGATATCGAAAGACTCCGGGGGAACGAGGCACCTACCACACCTGCAAGGTGCAAGCAGAGTGCCATTGTGGACCTATAGTGCCGATTCAAGAAGAATTGCTAACTACAAGCACAATAAAGGTTTACATATACATACGCGCGGGCTTAACGGCCTAGCGCCCGTCTTCTGCAGCAGAATCGCGGACATCCGGTGGGAACGGAAGTTCCCACACCAAAGGCAACCATTCACCCGATAGAATGGATTGGTCAGTCTGCAGGCCCAGACTCTCATCTGAGAACTGGGAACCGAGAACTGAAGACTAGCTTTCTGGCAACTCGCCACTGGTGACGGACAACTGCTCTCCACTGACAAACTTTCCGCTGACGATTTTTCTTCGGACGAACCTTGGATGGAAGAAGCCCTCCGCTGCGCCCAGCGCGCACTGGAGGCGGGCGAAGTGCCGGTGGGAGCGGTCGTTGTGTGCGCAGGGCGCGTGGTTGGACGAGGATGGAATCGCAACCTCACCGACTACGATCCAACCGCTCATGCTGAAATCGTGGCCCTGCGCGAGGCGGGACGAAACCTTGGTAATCACCGGCTCGGCGACTGCGAACTGTTTGCTACAATTGAGCCGTGCGCCATGTGCGCGGGAGCGGCAGTTCATGCCCGCGTCCGCCGCCTGGTGTACGGTGCCGACGACCCGAAGGCAGGGGCCATCCATTCGATTCTGCAGGTGGTGAATCACCCCAGTCTGAATCATCAGATGGACATCCGGGGCGGCGTACTGGCCGGACGTTCGGCAGAGATGGTGCAAGAATTTTTCAGAAAGCGCCGTTAGTTGCCGATCGTTTTTCGTTTGCTTGGGTATTTTCTGGTAACTGGGTACTGACAACTGCTTTTCCGGAGAGGTGCGTGAGTGGTTGAAACGATCCGCCTCGAAAGCGGCCGTAATGACACAGCGCCATTGACAATAAAGAGCTTATCTCACCGTTTATCCCCGAAAATGCGGTATATTCGGCGAATTTTGCACCCTTCCTGCACCCTTCATTGATTCGGCGTACCCTTGGTACCGTGAAAGTGAATCGTGCTTCGGGTTGAGTGTACATACGATTCAGGATCCGCAAGCTTTCCTCAATCCGGCGGGAACGCGAGATTGAAGGCGCGGAACCGTTCTGCCCACCTCTTCCGCATACAGCAGCGCCGGTGTTGTTGTCTTCCCCTCCTAGAGAATTTTCACAGATACTATACTGC
>PKUV01000072.1 GCA_003131315.1 Acidobacteriaceae bacterium | reverse complement strand
ATATGTGAAAATGGTATAGCGCCGGCGGCGGAACTCCGACTCTGCTCACCAAGATCGATCCCGCTCAGCACACCTCGCATCGCTGGCCAGTTTTTCTTCCCGACGGCAAGCACTTCCTTTATTTGGCGATTCATCACGATCCCTCCAAGTCGGCGAACAACGCGCTCTATTACGCGTCGTTGGATGGCCGCGAAAATCGTCCGCTATTCCATTCTCAATCAAACGCCATTTACGCCAATGGCTATCTTTTGTTCGCGCGTGGCGACCAGTTGATGGCGCAACCGTTCGACCCCGCCAACGGAACCTTGAGCGGCGAGCCACGGAGCGTGGCCAAGGGAGTGATGAGCGACGTCACCACCTGGCATGTGGACGCTTCAGCAACAGCCGATGGATTGCTGGTCTTCGGCAGCGGCGGCAGCGGCGATTTGCAACTGATCTGGATGGATCGCAACGGGAAACAGATCGGCACGGTAGCCGAGAAACTCACGAACCTGCAAGTAGCACGGATCTCGCCACAAGGAGATCGCATCGCTTTGCAGATCGACGCCGGTATGAACGACATCTGGGTGTTCGATTTGGTGCGTGGGGTTCGCACCAGGCTGACCTTTGGCCCCGTCGCGAACACGTCCCCAATCTGGTCGCCCGATGGCAAGTGGATCGCCTACATGTCCAAGCGCAGCGATCATTTTGGCCTCTACCGCAAGCGCTCCGACGGTAGCGGCGCCGAAGAGGTTCTGGTCAGCGTTGACGCGCAGATCGCGCCCGACAGTTGGTCGAGCGACGGCAAGTCCTTGATCTATACGCAGCGCACCTCGGAAGGCCAGGGGCAGATCTGGGCCTTGCCGCTAGAGGGAGAGCGCAAACCGTCGATGGTGCTGCCACGCGGTGCCATTGGACAACTTTCCCCCGACGGCCATTGGCTGGCCTACCAGTCGAGTGAGTCCGGTGTGAATGAAGTGTTTGTGGTCGCCTTTGGCGGTGGGCAAGGCAAGTGGCAGGTCTCGGCCAACGGAGGAATGCTTCCGCTGTGGGGCAAGGACGGCAGAGAGTTCTACTATTTGGACGGGACTCAAACTCTTCTCGCGGTGCAGGTCAGGGATGCCGGCGGCGCCCTCGAATTCGGCGCCCCTCAGAGCCTCGTCAGCCGATGGACCGTTCTGGGGCAGCCCTTCTACGATGTCACTCCCGACGGACGGAAAATCCTGCTGGACCGGGTTTCGCAGCAGGTCAGCCAATCCGTTACGGTAGTTCGAACTTTACCGCCCAGCTCAACAAGTAACCGAAACCCGAGTGAGGGTGCAAGGAGACTCAAGTCTAGTACTCGTTGACCTCGGAGAGGAAGCCAAGTTCGGATCGTGGTGCAAGCGCGGGCTAACTGTAAAGGTATTCCGGGCTAGAAGTCAGCTTCCGGGAAGTCTGCCGCTGACAATCGCCGAGATTCCTCCCGAGCGACGGGCAATACAGAAGTTGGCTGCGTTTTTCGGGATTCGTACTGATAAATGGGATGAGCAGGTCCTTCGGATCGGAGAGACTGTTACCCATGAAAAAGCCATCGCAGCACTTCATCGCAGAAGTTCCACGCAGACCGGCTAGGGTCGAGATGACAATCGGTATCGACCTTGGAGATGTCTGGAGCCATTACTGCACGCTCAACGAAAACGGAGTAGTGGTCGATCGGGGCCGTTTCAGAACCAGTCCCAAGGGAGTCGAGAAGTGGTTTACTGATCTGCCTCCGGCGCGGGTAGCCATGGAGGCAGGGACGCATTCGATCTGGATCAGCGAGCAACTCCAGGAACTAGGACACGAAGTCATCGTAGCGAACGTCCGTGAGTTGCGGGCGATCTCTCATAGTGATCGTAAGAGCGATCAGGTGGATGCCGAGAAGCTGGCTCGCTTCGCTCGACTTGATCCAAAGATCTTACGGCCCATTGCGCACCGGACGGTACGGCAACAGGAAGCCCTTACGTTGATCCGTGCGCGTGACCTCATCGTCCGGCTGCGTACAGCGGCGGTGAACGCCGTACGCGGGCTGACGACGCCCTGCGGCCATCGGATGCCGGCTTCCTCGACGCGTTGTTTTGCCAAGCGCAGTCTGGCAGTGATGCCGCCAGGTCCCGCGCAGGCGCTCGGTCCGGTGCTCGAACAGATCGCCGAGATGACGATCAAGATCAAGCAATACGATCGACAGATCCAGCAACTGGCCCAGACGGAGTACCCGGAGACACAGGCGCTGCTGAAGGTCCACGGTGTCGGCCACATCACGGCTCTGACCTACGTGCTTACTTTGGGAAGTAAGCAGCGCTTCCAGCGAAGTCGTGATGTTGGCTGTTATCTCGGATTACGACCCCGAAGAAGTCAGTCGGGTGATCGAGATCCTCAGCTCGGCATCACAAAAGTCGGCAACGTCTATCTGCGAAGCCTACTGATCGAGTGCGCGAACCATATACTCCGCCCACACAGCCGGGACTCGGCGCTTCGACAGTGGGGCTTACATCTGGCCTCCCGAGGTGGCAAGCTGGCCAAGAACAAGGCAGTTGTTGCGGTGCACGTAAACTAGCGGTTTTGCTCCATCACATCTGGACCACGCAAGAGACTTACATCCCTTTTTACGCAAAAGCTGCCTGAGGAATGTTTATGCTTACGTGTTGCGACGACCCCGTGTTCCGATGACTGCGAGGGCGTTTTGGCCTTCTAGGCCGGCCGATAAATGGCGGCATCGATTCTCCCACTGAACCCCAACCCGCACCGAGCTTCAGACAAGCTCACAAAGAGTGCGAATAGAAACCCGGTGGAGAACAACATGCGCCGCGACCCCAAGAGCAAAAGCAAAAGCCCTGTGAAAGGAAAAACCAAAAACAAACCTTGACTCCAGTGACCTGCTCATAGAAAACGCCCTTGTGGTCAAAGATCAAGTTGTTTTAAGTGCGACAGTGAAGGGGCCGATCCCCCACGATTCAGCCCCGAACCCACTTGCATGTTTTGGTAGCAATTTGGTAGCAAATTGCGCCGAGTATTACGGTTCTGCCGGTTCCTCCGGTTATTAACTCCTTTAGAGTCAATTACCGGCTGCCGCACCGCTTGACACGGTAGAGGTCAGGAGTTCGAGTCTCCTCGTGCCTACCATTTCTTGCAATGGTTTAGCGATCCTCGGTACGTTTTTCGTTGCTCCAAAACGCTCCATTAACGGCCTAAGTTCTTGCTTCTTCAAGTCAATCCCGTAACAGATTCTCGCTCCCACTTCTCGACCCCATAATTAAGGATGCGGACTACTCGGCATCGTTTCGCGCGCCTTCCAGCGAAATCTCTGGCACCGCATCATCGAAGTTCTCGGGGAGAATCATCTGGACAATCCGCTGTTGAGCGCGTCTCTTCGCTCCCTTCCGTGCCTGTGAATAAACATCAAGTGTGAAGCGGCTGCTCGCATGCCGCATCAGTTCTTGCACAACCTTCACGTTCTCGCCGTTCGCGACCAAGAGCGAGGAGTACGAATGTCGAAACGTGTGCCACCCGATTCTCTTATTGATTCCAGCTCGCCGCGCCGCCGGCTGAATGATTTTCAGCAACAAGATATCCGGCCAAAACGGGTATTTGCCCTGAGTATGCGGGCTGGCGAATATCCAATCACCGGATTTTGAATACTTACTCGCTTCCTTCCACAGCCACAGGTCGGCGGCCACATGAGCGTCGAGTGGAACAGGCTTTCGCGAGGCTTCTGTTTTGCAGTTTCCGACGATGCGGAGATAGATGGAACGCACCACATTCAACTCCAGGCTTGAGAAATCAACATCGCTCCATTTGAGCGCGAGCAATTCGCTGCGACGGAGCCCAGTAGTCACGTCCAGAAGCACCATTAGTCGGAAACACGAACTGAGTTGAAGCAGCAGATGTTGGATCTCATGGGGCTCCAGGATCTCTGGGGCCCACTTGCGTTGGGCGCTTTGACGGACAAGAGTTATCGGGTTCCTCCCCTGTTCGAGCCACTCATAACGAATGGCATGGTTAAACGAGACGCTCATGAGATTGCGTATTTTCGCCTTGGTGGCGTCCGCCAGGCGTTCTCCATTGACTCGACGCAACTGCTTAAGCCAGCGTTCTACGGCGACAGTTCGGACATCCCGGATGCCCACACTACCCCAGTGCGGTCGTATCCATCTCTGGAGAAACTCGCTGTACACAATCCGCGTCGCGTGGGAGTGCCAATCAGCTTCATCTGAAAGCTCGGTTATGATGTAATGGTCGACCAAATCTGCAACCGTGATCGACTGTTCGCGTTGGCGATTTCGATCCTGGTTGATGGACATTCTTAAGCCGTTTACAGCGGCTTGGGCCAAATCTCTGGTCGGGAACTGTTCCAAGGTCCCGATCACCGCTGTTCGTCGCGTGCGACTTCCGTCCGCGTCGTTTTCTCGCCAGAGAAACTCCCAGCACGACGGTCCGGTCTTGCGCCGCGTGCACCTTAAACAACCACGTTGATTGCGTAGACGCATGAGTGTGCTCTCCTCCTGATCGGTTTGTGCAAAATGTGCGAATCTCTTCAGAAGGGTAAACGCCCGCGTCGGTAACGCTGAGTTACAAATGTGATTTGGCGAGTTAGGGAAAAAGCCGCAGCAACATTGCGCGTCGATCGCGCGGTGGGCCAGACCTGATTTGCAAGTACGCTGGCTTTCGAGGGGATTAACCTGCGCTCCGAATGATGAATTACACTAGACTCATGCCGATCCAGATTGGGGCCAAAGTAGCAGATTTGTCCAAGCCCATGGTGTTGTTGTCGGACTGCCATCGGCGAATCGAGATGTTCTTGGGAGTTCTTCACGGCATCGCGCAGCTAGATAATCGGCTGCTCACAAAAGATGAACAAAGCAGCTTGGAAAAGGCGCTACGTTATTTTCACGAGGCTGCCCCGAAGCATACCGCGGATGAGGAACAATCCCTATTTCCCCCGGCTTAGACACGGCCCGCGAGCTGAAGTTCAATCAGCGCTCCGGGAACCGGAACGCTTGGAGAGTGACCACCAACGCGCCAGTCCTATGCACCTTGAAATCGAACTGCTTGGTCAGCGCTGGCTGGCAGACGGACATTTGACGTCCCAGCAGCTATGCCGCTTTCGAGAGTTAGTGGCTGGTCTCGCCTCTATGTATCGCGCGCATATTGAATTTGAGGATTCCGTTCTGTTCCCGCTTGCCACGCGCGTCCTCTCCAGTGCAGAGCAGTCGGAGATGGCACGCGAAATGGCAGAACGACGGACGGCGGCAGCGTTCTGACACGACCGGCTTCCCGGAGATTCTGCCCGAATGCGTCCCAGTTTCCGGGGAAGTCCTCGTCCGTTACTCTGGCCCATCACAAAAGAGATCGGTTTGTGATCACACACCGTGACAAAAGTCATCGTCGTACATTCTCCCTTTCTGTAGGCTTGGTACTTGAGAAGAGGATGAGTCGATGATGCAAAAATCGTACGTTCACAGCAGCGAAGAGAACATAGCTAGTCCTCCATTGGTTGGGGAAGGGCAACACCCTGACAAGATACAGGGACATTGGGTACTGGCACGTGCAGGCAAGCGCGTGCTGCGACCAGGAGGGCTTGAACTTACACGGCAGATGCTCGATGCGCTGGCAATCAGCCCACAGGACAGTGTGGTTGAGTTCGCTCCAGGACTTGGCATCACGGCTGCAATGGTTCTGAAACGTCATCCGCTGGCTTATTGGGGAGTGGAACGCGAGCCGGCAGCAGCAGAATGTGTTCGAGACCGGCTGGCAGGGACCAAAGCCGAGATCGTACTGGGACTAGCGGAACAATCGGGTTTGCCCAGCGCGTGTGCGACCGTGGTCTATGGCGAAGCCATGCTGAGCATGCAGAACCAGGAACAGAAGAATCGAATTGTGGCGGAAGCCCGGCGACTTCTTGCTCCCGGAGGACGGTACGGAATCCACGAACTATGTTACTCGCCTGACAATCTTCCAGACCATCTTCGTCATGAGATTCAAGCGGCTCTCTCGAAAGAGATCCATGTTGGAGCACAACCGCTATCGCACAGTGAATGGATAAGATTGTTCCAACAGAACGGACTCAAAATGACCTGGAGCACTGAAGCGCCGATGCATCTGCTTGAGCCACAGCGCGTACTGCGGGATGAGGGACTGAGGGGGAGTTTGAGAGTCGCGTTCAACGTCTCTACAAACCCGAAGCTACGTCATCGGATGTTTGCCATGCGGCAGCTTTTCACCAAGTATCGGGAGCACCTCCGTGCCATCTCTCTGGTTGGGCAACGAGAGTCAACGAATGCCTGACTCAGTTCATCGGTTCTCAAACTTCAGACACTCTGGGTCACTGCGACTCGCAGCATAGATTCCCATTGTTCTGGCAAGCAGCCTGTTCATCCAATGGACAAGCATGAGGGGTACAAAGTGACTTCAACCACCGCAACACGTTCGGAAATTCCAGCAGCCCAATCAGTTCCAATAGTCGATCTGGTCAATTATCAGGACGGATCCGTCGTAAGCCGAGTTGTCCTAAAAGGGGAGAAGGGGAACGTCACGATTTTTGCGTTTGACGCTGGGCAGGCGTTAACTGAACACACATCCCCATTCGCCGCGCTCGTGCAGGCGATCGAAGGAGAAGCAGAGATTATGGTCGCTGGTAAGCCGGTAATACTTACGGCAGGTGAAATCGTCTTGTTGCCCGCCGATAAGCCGCACGCTGTCAAAGCGACCACTCGTTGCAAGATGGTACTGACCATGATCCGGTCATAAACGAGGGGCTTGCTCGGCGTCGGCGAAGCGCCAGACACCGAAAGGCCCAGTTCTGTTGGAGGACAAAACAATGGCGAAACATCTAACTCTCACAAACCAGCGCCAGCAGCAGGGTCTGTGGAGCTTCTTCGGCAGTTTAGCCGAATCGAACTTATTGCCGAATCTCTGAGCGTGCCGGGTGCATCAACAAAAAGGTTAAATTGTTTCACCAGGAGGTAGCCCCATGGCAGATCGGCAGCACTTTACTCCGACAGTGGAGCCAGATCCAGAATTGAAGAAAGTGCCGGAGGCATCGCGGAGTAACCCCGTAACCGAAGAAGAATTACGCGAACAGCGAATGAGCTTCGCATTCGGCCTATGCCAGGGGCAGTATGATGTCACTGAACTGGCTGTCGGACTTCCGCAATCCGCATGTAGTACAGCGCTTGGGGTAGAACGGCAAGAACAACAGCCAGAATCCAACGTTGAGCAAAACGGCTCAGACGTGATCTGACACTGTGGTTTGATCAAGCAGCCGCATACGCGGCCGAGAACGAATCGAGCATTTTGTCCCGCGCCAGAGAAACCGAATCTAAGAAGGTCTGCATAGGAGTCTTGCATAGCAGTACTTGCCCAAAGTGCGGTCGTGTCCGATTGTACTCGGCGAGCCAGTCCTCCAGATCTGCCTGCAGTTCCTTCAGTTTGACGTAGAGCTTCCGGCGAAAGGCGTGACATAGCACTCTTCCTGGATGGTGCGCGGGAAGCGTTCGCAGATGCGGTTGGTCTGCGGGTGTCGAGCTTTGGTGTGCGATGTTTTCCCCGATGTCCCGGCATGGGGCAGGCGCGCCAGTTCGTTCATCCAGCTGAACTGGTCCGGTACAATAACCACCGTGACAGAAACCAAATTCACATCGGGGCAAACGCTCGCGAAGGTAGCGATTTTTTCAGGGTTAGCGGAAGGCGAACTAGCTTTCCTAACGCAGCGTGCGGTTCCGCGTCGCTACGCGGCGGGTGAAATCGTTTTCAGTGAAGGCGAGCCCTGCTCCGGGCTCTATGTGGTTGAGACCGGTCATGTCCGCATCTTCAAAAGCTCTGCCAACGGACGGGAACAGGTGCTTAGCATCGATGGACCGGGGAGTTCCATCGCCGAGCTTCCCGTGTTCGATGGCGGGAACTATCCGGCATCGGTCGCGGCGATTGACGATGCGACTCTGTTGTTCGTCAGCAAACAGGATTTTCAGGCCCTGTGCCTGGCGCACCCGCAGGTTGCACTCAAGGTCTTGCGGGTAGTTGGGGCGCGCCTCCGGCGCCTGGTTGGAATTATTGAGGAACTTTCATTTACCACGGTGCGACACCGGCTCGCGTCCTTCCTGCTGCGCTTGGCTGAGAAGGAAGGCAAGCGTACCAGCGAGGGCGTGGAAATCACCCTCCCGGTCAGCAACCAGGAGCTCGCATCACAGATTGGCACAGTCCGCGAGCTCGTTTCCCGTAATCTTTCCCGCCTCCAGGCGGAAGGAATGTTGAAAATAGACGGACGCAGCTTGACTATCTGCAACCTGAAAGCCCTCGAAGCCGAACAGCACTCTGCAGAATAGTTCGCTGACGCTTCTCTTCTACGACTGTTTCCCGTTTCGCTGTTCGTGCCGCCAATTGACCCATCTTCGCGCATCCACGCCTCTTGGATGAGTGTGACAAAAGTCATCGGCAGCCTCCCTTCGCTCCGGTAATGTCAAACCATCAAGTGTGGTCGGAAGCAAGGACCCGGCTCGCAGGAGGATGCGATGACAACGAGTGTTACCACCGAAAAGACCGTACGGGAGTTGGCCCTGGAAAACCCGGCTGCCACGAGAGTATTTGAAAAGCTGGGCATCGACTATTGCTGCGGCGGCAACAAGTCGCTCGATGAAGCTTGCCGCGCTGCGAATCTGAACATGGACCAGGTATTGGATTCGCTGGAGACGGCCGAGCAGTCGGCTCGTGCCGTCCAAGAAGAGCACAACTGGCAGACAGAAGCTCTGACTGACCTGATCGCGCACATCAAGAGCACTCACCACAAGTACACCCGCGAGGAAATCGCCCGTCTGGGCCCTCTCTTCGATAAGGTTTGCTCCGTGCATGGGAAAAACCACCCCGAGCTTCTACAGATTCACGGGACCTTCCAAGGCCTCGCCCAGGAATTGACCACTCACCTGATGAAGGAAGAGATGGTCCTGTTTCCATACATAGTAAGGATGGAAGAAGCAACGATCGAGCAGGAACCGATCGTGCCAGGGCCGTTTGGTACGGTACAGAACCCGGTTTCCATGATGGAGCACGAGCACGATTCTGCCGGGAATGCGTTGCGTGCCATGCATGAGGCTAGTAACGGCTATTCCGCTCCGGCCGATGCCTGCGTCAGCTACCAGACTCTTTATAAGGCCTTGGCGGAATTTGAGGCGGACCTTCACCAGCACATTCATCTCGAAAACAACATTCTGTTTCCGCGCGCGGTTGCGATGGAAAAGGCTCACTGACGGGAGTGGATTTCATGTCCGCATTGCCAACCCGCATCGAGAGAGAAGCTGGTCGTCCGCTGACGCCGCTTGAGATTTTCGATATTTCTGCAGCCCGCGAGACTACCCTGTCGCGTCTGCTGATGCTTTATATCGGCACGGGGCTGATCTTCATGTTGCTACCCGGAACTTTTCTGGGTGTTTGGAACTTGTTGGCGATCAGTAGTCATCGGGCGGCAAACTCCGTCTCTCCGGCATGGATTCAGGCACACGGACATGCCCAGATCTTCGGATGGATCGGAACGTTCATCTTGGGCATCGGTTTTTATTCGCTCCCGAAGTTGCGCCGCATGAATCCGTTTGGGCTGTCAGTCGTAGTGTCGTCCTGGACGTTGTGGACGTGTGGCGTCACTATGCGCTGGCTAAGCAGTGTTTACCAATGGCAATGGCGTTTTCTGCTCCCGCTCTCCGCGGCGCTCGAAGTTGCTGCCTTCCTGATCTTCTTTCGTACCGTTTCGGGCCACCGGCCGCAAGACTCCGGCAAGACGAAGCTGGACGAATGGGTATTCGTGGTGATCGCGGGCTCGGTGGGCCTGCTCCTGACACTGTTGATTAACTTCGGAGCCTGCCTGTTTCTAGCTCTCCGAGGCAACTCACCTGAGTTGCCTGCGAATTTCGACCAGCGATTCTTGGTTCTACAGACCTGGGGTTTCCTGGTTCCTTTCGTCTGGGGATTCAACGCAAAATGGCTTCCGGTTTTTCTTGGGTTACGGCCGGTACGCGGGAGAACCTTGCTCTCGGCCCTGGCGCTTAATTCCGCGGGCGTACTGGCTGCTCTCAGCGGACGTGTAGCGGGTGCAGCTTTTTTCCTCCTAGCTGGAATCATCACCGCTGGTTATGCGCTTCGGTTGTTCGAGACTGCGGAGAAGCCGGCAAAGACAAAGGGAGTTCATACGAGCTTTCCTGTGTTCGTGCGCTTGGCGTACGTCTGGGCGCTCGTTGCGGCGACACTCGGAGTCTGGGCTGCGTTTACAGCAAATGCACATGGCATATGGGGGGCTTCGCGACACGCGTTAACGGTCGGATTTCTCTCTACCATGGTGTTTGCAATCGGCCAACGGGTGCTTCCAGCCTTCTCCGGGATGCGGTTACTATTCAGCACGAAACTCATGTTCGTAGCACTGCTGCTTCTCACCGCTGGATGCATTCTGCGCGTCATTTCGGAGATCCTCGCCTATCAGGGTTTCGTCCGTTCTGCTTCGTCATGGCTTCCGGTTTCCGCCGTCACTGAAATGATCGCTGTGACAGTTTTTGCGGGGAATTTGTTTGCCACTTTCGTGCGGCACCCACCATCGACGGGGATGTAACATATCGTGAAACGACATAATAGGGGAAGATCCCCAGGGTCGAGCGGTAATTGGCCGGCGAACTACTCAGCTCTGGGTTGCCGAGATTAGAATCCTCTGGGGATGACCAAAGCAAGGAACAGGGAAGGGGATCATCTGCAAGGTTCACAGAACAGGCATTTGTTGCTGGGCACGGTTTCTTTCACCGTCTGCTTCGCGGCATGGGGCTTGATCAGCGCCTTCGCCCCGCATTTTCGCGAGTTGCTCCACCTCTCCGCCACACAGACCGCCTTCCTGGTCGCAGTTCCAGTCCTGTTGGGGGCCTTAGCTCGCATTCCGATGGGAATGCTGACGGATTGCTTTGGCGGGCGCATTGTTTTCACAGTTCTGATGTTCTTTGTCGCTGTGCCGGTCGCCCTCGTCCCGTCCACACTCGACCACAAGAATCTCCTGATTGTGGCATTCCTTCTGGGAATGGCTGGTTCCTCCTTCGCGGTTGGCGTTGGTTACGTCTCCCGCTGGTTTTCGATGGAGAGCCAGGGCAGCGCGCTGGGTGTGTATGGCCTGGGGAACATCGGTCAATCGGCTGCGGTGTTCTTGGGGCCTGTGGTTGCCGCCGCATATGGGTTCCGCACAGTGTATTGGGGAATGTCGGTCATCCTGCTGGTCTGGGCGGTCGTGTTTGTGGTCTTTGCCAGAAACGCTACCCAAACGGCTCATCCCAAGGGTTTGTCCGAGATGCTCGGCGTGCTCGGACGCGAGCCTCTGGCGTGGGCGCTTGCTGGCTTCTATTTTCTGACCTTCGGCGGATTCGTCGCCTTCTCCATATACCTGCCCTCGCTTCTGCGTGATCAGTTCGGCCTTCGCCCTGCGGATGCGGGTTTCCGGACCGCTGGATTCGTCGTACTCGCGACGCTTTGTCGTCCTCTAGGTGGATGGCTCTCGGATCGAATTGGCGGCTCGCGAGTACTTTCGTGGATTCTGCCAAGCGTTGCCGCTTTTGGGCTGTTGCTTGGTATTCCGACAATGCTTCCATTTACCGTTGGAGCGCTGGGCTGCGCAGCATTGCTCGGCATCGGCAACGGGGCGGTCTTTCAGCTCGTACCGCGTTATTTTCCCACCCAGAGAGCCACGGTTACCGGCTTGGTGGGTGCTATGGGCGGCATGGGAGGGTTCTTTCCGCCCTTGCTGCTGGGCGTCTTCCGTGACCGCTTGGGTGTAGTTTGGCCGGGTTTCCTGCTGTTGTCGGCCGTGGCTTGTCTCCTCTGGTGGATGAACGGTCGAGTCTTTTTGCCGCGGGAAGAAGCGCTGGCCGCCAAGCTTCCTGCTGAATTGACGCGCACCGCGGACAGGATTCGCGCTGGCGCATGGGCGACCTTGTGGACAGGAGTTTTGGTCGCCGCGATAGTGCTTGGGTCGCGCAATCTGCAGAACTTTGATCCCGCGTTGGTGATCTACACCTTTGCCATCATTTTCGCGACCTGGGGGGTGATCTATCACTACACGGTCTGGATTCGAAAACCTCCAACGTACGTGTACTGGCAGCGGGGTTGGCAACTATTCAAGGAGCGAGGAGTACTTCGCAGCTTCGGCCATATAGTGGAACTGGCGGGAACGCATCTTCTTGCCCAAACATTCATCGCGAAGCGTTCGCGAATGCGCTGGGCCATGCACCAGCTGATTTTCTGGGGATGCCTGCTTGCCGTGGCGATCACCTTCCCTCTGGTCTTCGGTTGGATTTATTTCACCAGCGCGCCCAACGATCAGATGACGTATATCACGCTCCTGTTCGGCTATCCGGCGTTCAGCTTCCGTCTGCACACATTCACCGCCTTGGTCCTTTTCCATGGCCTGGACATCGCGGCGTTTCTGGTCTTGGGTGGTATCGGTCTCTCGCTGTGGCGCCGTATGCGCGATGAAGGCGCACGCGCTGTGCAGACACTTGCTATGGACTTCTGGCCACTGATCCTGCTCTTTGCCATCTCGATTACAGGTTTAGCTTTGACGGTTTCTCAAGTCTGGCTGGGCGGCAGTTTCTACGATTTCATCGCCATCTTGCATGCGATCACGGTGATTGCCGCCCTGCTTTATCTTCCGTTTGGAAAGTTCTTTCACATCTTTCAGCGACCCGCACAACTAGGCGTGAAACTGTACCAGCGAGCAGGTGAGGAGGGCGAGGGCGCAATTTGCGCACGTTGTGGGGAACGCTATGCCTCTCGGATGCACATCGATGATCTTGAACGTGTTTTGCCGCAGGTGGGCTTCAACTATTCGATGTCTCGCCCAGTGAGCAACTGGCAGGAGCTGTGCCCCGCCTGCAAACGCAAATCACTTTCCCTCGCGCAAATGAGATTAAAAGAGGAAGCGAATGGCTAAGGCTCCTGTTTCGGAAGAGATCCTCAAAGAACAGTTTGGTCCACACCTCAACTACGTTCCGCCGGGCGGTTGGAAAGATGAATCGATCCATCCGGCGGAGAAACTGGTCAAGACACACTGCTGCTTCTGCGGACAGCAGTGCGGGATCCAACTGAAGGTCCGCGAGAATCGCGTTATCGGTTTCGAACCGTGGGAGGAGTTTCCGTTCAACCGCGGCATGCTCTGCCCAAAAGGAGTGAAGCGTTATCTCCAGGGCAACCATCCCGACCGTCTGCTTTCGCCTTTGATGCGCAGCGAACAGGGTTTTCGTCCCGCGACTTGGGATGAGGCTCTAGACTTCACAGTCAGCCAGATGCGCGAGATTCAGCAGAAGCATGGCAAAGACGCCATCGCTATCTACGGTGGCGCGTCGCTCTCGACCGAGAAATCCTACCTCATGGGAAAGTTCGCCCGCGTGGCATTGGGCACTCGTCACATCGACTACAACGGTCGGCTGTGCATGGTTTCAGCCGGGACTGCATACAAACTGGCGTTCGGGATCGACCGCAGCACGATTCCGTGGAGTGAGATTCCCAAGGCAGAAGTGCTGTTTGTGATTGGCGCGAACATCGGCGACTGTGCTCCCATCACGACCGATTACATCTGGCGTTGCCGCGACAACGGCGGCAGGCTTATCGTTGCCGATCCCCGCATGACTCCCATCACACGGAATGCCGACCTTTATCTTCCGCTGCGACCTGGAACCGACCTCGCACTGCTGATGGGAATGCTGCACGTGATCTTGCGGGACGGCTTGGAGGATCGCGAATTCATCGAGCAATATACTACGGGTTTTGAAGCAGTTGCGGAGTCCGCCAAGCAGTGGAATCTCGGCAAGGCAGCCGAGATGACAGGTGTGCCGCCGGAAGCGATCGAAAAAGCGGCGCGTTGGATCGGCAAATCTAAGCGGGCGATCGTGATGCACGCTCGCGGATTAGAACACCAGTCGAAAGGCGTAGAGAACTGCCTGGCGGTGGTAAACATTGCGCTCGCTACGGGAAACATCGGGCGGGAGGGTGCGGGTCCCACGATGATCACCGGCCAGGGCAATGGCCAGGGTGGACGGGAACATGGACAGAAGTGCGACCAACTCCCCGGCCAGCGCTCGCTTACGGACCCCGCAGCGCGCGAGTATGTTGCGGGAGTCTGGGGCATCCAGCCTGAAGAACTCCCCCAACCGGGCTACACTGCCGAAGAAATCATGGAAGCGATTCATCGCGGCGAGATCAAGGGACTGCTTTCCACGTGCTTCAACCCGCTAGTCTCACTGCCCGACGCGAACTTCACGCGTGAGGCTCTATCGAAGCTGGAATTCTTCGGCGTGATCGATTTCTTTCTCTCGGAAACCGCGCACCACGCGGACGTGGTTCTGGCCGGAAGCTTGCACGAGGAAGAAGACGGGCTCGGCTGTAGCGCCGAAGGGCGCGTGATTCACTGGCAGAAAAGCATTGATCCCCCCGGTGAGGCGCGGTGCGATTCCGACATCATCATCGACCTGGCTCATCGGCTGGGACGCGGTCAATACTTCCAGTTCAAGAATCCCGCCGATATTTTTGAAGAACTCCGGATTGCCTCGCGCGGCGGTGTAGCCGACTACTACGGGATTACATACGAGCGAGTCGATAAGCAGATGGGCATTTTTTGGCCCTGCCCGTCACTCGACCACCCAGGGACCCCCCGCCTGTTCGTAGATAGAAAGTTCTATACCCACGACGGCAAGGCGCACTTCAACGTTACGGAATGGCGTCCAAGTGGAGATCCGATCAGTAACGACTATCCGCTGTTTCTAACTACGGGCCGAGTAGTAAGCCAGTATTTGTCAGGTACACAAACTCGGCGCATCGGTGCGCTGGTCGACCAGTATCCGGAGCCGCGGGCAGAGATTCATCCAAGCCTGGCGGAACAGCACGGCATCAAAGACGGCGACTGGGTGACGGTGACCACGCGCCGCGACGACTTAACAATCCAAGCTATGGTCGTGAAGACCATTCGACCCGATACGGTATTCATTCCCTATCACTGGGCTGGGACGCGGAGTGCCAACCGCCTCACCCACCGGACACTGGACCCGCGCAGCAAGATTCCCGAATTCAAGGTTTCTGCCTGCCGGATCGCAAAGGCGAATGGTCCCGATCCATCTGCGGATGATCGGGGAGCCCATCACGGCGGTGCTTCGCGGGGTGGCGCCTAGTGTTCGGGTACGAGTTCTACATCGATCCGTCGCGCTGCATTGGTTGTCGCTCCTGCCTGCAAGCCTGCGAGGAATGCGAAACGCACCGCGGAAAGTCGATGATCAACTTCGATTTCATCGAGCGGCGCGAAAGTATCACGTCCGCGGCCTACGTCTGCTGGCATTGCGACGAACCAACCTGTGCACAGGTTTGTCCGGCGGATGCGATCAAGAAAGGTGAGGATGGGATCGTGCATTCCTCGCTGAAACCGCGCTGTATCGCCTGCAACAACTGTGTGCTCGCCTGTCCGTTCGGCATACCGAAGATGATGGAACCCGAGCAGCAGATGATGAAGTGCGACATGTGCTATGACCGCACATCTGTGGGTAAGCGGCCGATGTGCGCGACGGTGTGCCCCAGCCAGGCGCTGGCTTATGTCAGGCCGGAGCAGATTGCCGCTCGGCGCGAGAAACCCACGAACATATTCTATTTTGGCAACCAGAAAATCACGACCAAGGTTTACATGATGGCTCCCGCGGAACGGGAAGCCATCGCTTTGGACGTGGTGGATTATATGTGGGAGGAAAAGCATGAATTGGCTGCGACGCGCGAGTAGCGGACCGCTGTGGAAAGAAGAATTTTCCGTCCACGCGGCGGACGAGCGCTACGTTACCCGCAGACAGTTGACCAAGTTTCTCGTCCTGACGAGTTTCGGGATGTTCGTGGGAAACATCTGGATTCTGGTTCGGTCGCTCTTCTACAAGGCTCCCTCGTATCCGCAACAGCCCGTGGCTCGATTGGGAGAGATTCCTGTGGGTGGAGTGAAGCTGTTTACATATCCGACCAAAGAAGACCAGTGCATCATGGTGCGCACGGGAGAGAACGAGTACGTCAGCTACAGCCAGAAATGCACTCACCTGTCCTGCGCCGTGTACTATTCGGAGGCAAGCAATCGGCTCGAATGTCCCTGTCACCAGGGCTTCTTCTCAATCAAGGACGGTGCGGTTCTGCAAGGGCCCCCGTCCCGACCATTGCCCCGCATCTTGCTGGAAACCCGCGGTGAACAAGTTGTCGCTGTGGATGTGAAAGCGGGATGACGATGCAATCACCCATTGATATGCCACCCAAAACTCGCGGACTGACTGTGATCGCAGGGGCAATGTCCCTGATTGCTGTCTTGCTGATCGTGCAGATTTGGTTGCTGAGTGCAGCGCTGGAATCGTTTCTGGCGGGGAATCGCCATACGGCTTTGCCGGCCACCGTGTTCTCGGGCGTCATGTTTCTGATCTGCCTCGGACTCTATCTATTTGTTGACCGGGTGGATTCCGAGGTTCGCCGCTCTGGCGAAGAACGCTGACGCGCACGTCCACCGCACCTCCTGAAATATGCCGGGCATCCGCCGTGACATTAGTCACATGCAGGCTGTGATCAGTCTGTCAGGCTTGTGCTGTGGCTGAATAGATCGGCAGGAGGATGAGGTGAAGCCGCGATTCGACTTCGACGAACGCCCATTCATTGTGATCTGGGAAACCACTCAGGCCTGTGATTTGGCTTGTGTCCATTGCAGGGCTTGTGCGCAACCCGTGCGCAGCGCCCTGGAGCTCAGCACCGATGAAGCCAAACGACTTATCGACGAAGTGGCCGCACTCGGGTCTCCTGTCTTTGTCTTAACCGGTGGAGATCCGCTGAAGCGTCCCGATATCTTCGAGCTGGTCGAATATGCGACAGCCTGCCGGGTACGGATTTCCCTGACTCCGAGCGCGACTCCTATGCTCACACAGGAGGCGATTCTGAAACTCAAGCAGCGCGGGCTTGCCAGGCTGGCAATCAGCCTGGATGGGCCGACGGCCAACATTCATGATGCCTTCCGACGCGTGCCCGGCTCCTATGACTGCACAATACGAGCTGTCCGTTGGGCTCGCGAGATGGGGCTTCCCGTTCAGATCAATACCACTATCACGCGGCACAACCTTCAATACCTTGATTCGATGATCGCGCTTTTGGAGCAGCTAGACATCGTTCTCTGGAGCGTCTTCTTTCTGGTGCCGACAGGGCGTGGTTCTGCCATCGATCTAATCTCGGACGAGGAGTTCGAACAGGTCTTTGAGAAGCTCTACGAAACCTCACAGCGCGTGAAGTTCGACATTAAGAGCACCGAAGCCCAGCATTATCGTCGCTTTCTGCTTCAGCGTAGAACCGAGGGAAAACGCAAAGGCAATGGCCGACCCGCGCCCGCGATGATTGGCTTGAGCACACCCGACGGGATTGGTCGAGCTCCGCGCGGTATCAACGATGGTAAGGGCTTTGTGTTCATCTCCCACTTGGGAGAGGTCTTTCCCAGCGGATTTCTACCCGTCTCCGCGGGAAATGTGCGCAAACAGTCGCTAACGGAACTCTACCGGCATTCCCCGCTGTTCGTGTCCCTACGCGACACTGCAAATCTGAAAGGCAAATGCGGAGCCTGTGAATTCCGCGAAGTGTGCGGTGGTTCTCGGGCGCGCGCTCATGCTGTCACCGGGGACTTATTCGCCGAGGAGCCGTGCTGCACATGGCAGCCGAAATCACGTCTGAAGACGGACCCTCATTCGGATTGTCTCTCAGTAGCGGCACAACGCCTTGAGTCTGCTGCGAACTTCAATCAGGAGATTTTGACAACGAGCTGAATTACGTGTTCGCAGAAAGTGTTACGGATGAATAACGGAGAGCCAAAGATCGGAGCAACAGATAGCCGAAGCGGTATCGACATTCGAGACGATTCACGAAGGGGCAAGCTCCCCTGTGGCGCGCGGTCCTGTTATCGGTGCCATGAGGAGTGTGGTGTCATTGTGAATGCGTACATCTTGCGAGACTTGGCGAACGAGTCGACGGATGACTAGCACGATGCATCGTCGGCCTGGTTAATCGCCTGTTACCGTAGGGTGGTGTTGCTCGTTCGCGTTTGGCACGAGGTATAAATAGACCTGCTGCGGAAGCTCAGTGTTCCATTGGCCAGTGATCTTGGCATAGCCGACCAAGCCAAAGAAAACGATCGCAATTCCCGCCGCCATAGTCCACACAGGAATCGCCCGTCGGGTTCGCAAACCCACGGGCAAGCTTACGGCGAGCGTATTGTTGGCTGGACAAACCGCGATGCACTCCAAGCATCCGGTGCACTCGGCCGAGCGAATCTGCACCAGCTTGTCGACCGGCAGAGTCGACGGGCACGCCTTCGCGCACTTGGCGCAGTCGATACAGGTTCCCAGGTTGCGTGTGATCCGCACCGGGCTGAGCAGAGATGCCAGTCCAAGGAAAGCTCCGTACGGGCACAGATAACGGCACCAGAAGTTCTGCACGAACATCGATGCAATCACCAGCCCAAGGACGACGAATGCTGTCGTGCCGCCCAGGTAGCGGAAGAAGTTCAGCATCCGCACATCGACGACAAGGGCGTAGGAACTGCCGAGGAATTCGGCAATGGCGCCTACGGACATGCTCGCCACTGCATAGGCGAAAAAGCTCAACAGGATGTACTTCAGTGAGCGCAGCGCGATGTCAACCCAACGCGGCAACCGGAAATTCCGGCGGAAGGTGTAGCGGCCGAACTTCCATAGGTATTCGGAGACGGTCCCCACCGGACATATCCAACTGCAAAACGACTTGCGAAAGACGAAGGAAATAATAAGGAATGACGCGAACAGGAAGAACCCGGCGGCATGAACGCGTGGTACTTGCCCCGTGAACAGGAAATACTTTGACTGCATTAGGCCTTCGATCGGCAGCCAGCCTTCGACCCCCGCCGGCCGCGAGACTTCCAACGCCCGGCCGCCGCTTTCCGCCCAACGCACCCACAGATAGAACTGCACCCCGATCCACAGGTTCAGTGCCACGGAAAAAAGCTGCACGGCGAAGCGCAGCGGCTGCGAGTACTCGCGATTGCCACGGCGGATGAGCTTCTTGCGCGCGGGCTTCGAATTGTTCTTGGTATCTGCGAGAAAAGGGGAGATGGACTCGATGGCGTCTTGGACCGCCCCCTCGATCTCATTCGGCACCAAAACTGGTGATCCGGGAATATTTTGCTGCACGACCGGCACGGCTGCATCCCTCCAACTGCAAGAGTAAGGGGATCGCAAACGGGCAGCTATGACTTAAGTCACGCCGGTTTAAGCCACACGACCCCGGATGCTGCATCAATGGAGACCAACCAACAGTCACTGCGGCTTAGATTGCGCCGCTTGATTTCGCATGCCCTTTGCTAATTCTTTGATTTCCGTCAAATCGCGCTGCATCTCG
Source organism: Acidobacteriaceae bacterium (assembly GCA_003131315.1). Taxonomy (GTDB): domain Bacteria; phylum Acidobacteriota; class Terriglobia; order Terriglobales; family Acidobacteriaceae; genus Acidiflorens. Next base: position 1,315 of record PKUV01000072.1, on the reverse strand, counting down.
CTCCAGCCGTACCACATGGCATAGTCCGGGCTTGCATGAAACGTTCCCTGGAAAGCACGCATGCGGTGCTCCAGGTACATCACAAAAAGCTTCTGTTCAATGACCGTCGGCGCGTCGTGAAACGTGAGCAGGTTGGGAAACGGATAGGCGTAATTCTGCGGCTTCGGAAGCACTCCGTCCTTGAAGAGGCCTGCAACTACACGGATCGCTTCAGCCATCAGGTGGTCCGCGTCGCGGATCATGTCGTCGCCCCGCCCGAGTTGCTCCTTCGCGAAGTTCACGGAGTGGCACTGATTGCAGGTCTTAGTCATCTTGTCGCGCTCCCGCTGCCAGTCCTCTTGAGTCAAACGGGCCAGGTCAGCAGCTTTGACAGTTTCCAGGAGAGCCGTGGGCTTGCCGGCGGGATCAAGCACGCCAAGCGCTTGAAGAATGGTGGCGCGATCGGCTGCCCACTGCTTGTCTTCCGGCATCGGCAGACGAACGGCCAGGAATCCCCATGCCGTGCGCACTTCATGGTTCCCGTCCTGCATGTGGCAAGTTTGACAGGTAGGGGCTGCGGCATCCGCGGGTAGAACCTTGAGTTGCTTAAGATCGTTTCGCACGCCGTGCTTGGAGCCGGAATACATCTCCCATTGAGGATGATCGAAGCCCATGTGGCAGCTTTCGCAGGCTTGGGGTTGTCGAGCCTCTTCCGCCGAGAAGGTATGGCGGGTATGACATGAGTCGCACGCCGCCGCCCCGAACTCAGAGCCATGCTGTCGCAGGTCAGCGATCTCGGCGGGTGTCTTCAGACCGATTTTGTGGCAACCCCCGCAGCCTTTTTCTCCTTCGATCATGGCCATCGGCTGCCAATGGATGGTAGGCATGGCCTTCATCGCGGCCCATGCCATGGAGTGCTTGCCCTTCTTGAATTGCTCGACCTGTGTTTGGTGGCAAGTTGCGCATGTATCGGGCGTCGGGATTTTGACCTTTGCAACATCGTCGGCTGTCTGGTGCTGATCGCCGTGGCACGTGACGCAATTCACTTCCACCTGACTATGTTTGCTCAACTTCCAGTCGGAAACGATGCTGGGCGTCACCTTGCTGTGACAATCCACACAACGAGAACTTGCCGCTGGTCCTTGAGCGGCTACGGGGATGACGGTAAGGAAAAGAATGACTCCGATCGGTGACAGCAGTCGCAGGTTCATGAGGTCTCCTCGATCCTGAAATTATCAGTAGACACAAAGGAGATAGTCTGTGACTTTTGTCACGGACGTGATCTCCGTCACCGAGGTGTGTGCATCGGGGCATACTAGGTCTCTGACCACGTGGA
>PKUV01000042.1 GCA_003131315.1 Acidobacteriaceae bacterium | reverse complement strand
AGATTCCTGCACAGAGCCGAAAGAACATTCAACTGCAACCGCACAAGAGCCGTCCTATACAAAGCAGGTCTGGTGACGCCCAGGACCCAGCTTACGATCGAATCCGCGGGGTTCTTATGCACCCGATGAACGGAAGACTGCGCGCCATAGTTTGGGTTCTTGCGTTGCTTGTTAGCTCATCCTTCTCGCAAAGCAAGGCTGGTGGGTCCTCTTCTGACTGGAAGGCTGTCGTTCAGAGTCGCCTTCCGCTGTATGGTCATAGAAACTGGATCGTAGTCTCAGACTCGGCCTTCCCAGTCTATGCCGCGCCGGGCATCGAAACTATCGTCGTCAACGAGGATCTGCCGTCGGTGCTGACGTTTGTAGCTAGCGCGATTTCTTCGTCACGCCACGTGCGCGCAACAGTCTTTCTGGACCAGGAACTTCAGTTCATTGATGAGCGCGACTACCCGGGAGTGTCGCAGTTGCGTAAGCAAATCACGGCGCCTTTTTCGAAGGACCAGGTTTCCAGCATTCCGCACTCCGAAGTGATGACCAAAATTGACGAGGCGGGGAAGACATTCCGGATCTTGTTCATCAAGACTACAGCAGCGATCCCATACACCTCAGTCTACATGCGTTTGGATTGTGGCTACATGAGCGACGAAGTGGAGCGGAAGATCAGAACTGCGATGGCAGCTGATGCCCTAAGATGAATCGAGGGTGTCCCAATGCCGCTTGCGCGGACAGAAAGTAGGTCGGCTACTATTCGTCATACACGCCAAATTGTTGTATATCTGGGAATCGCTTTTTTGATCTTGTTGTCCGCTCGCGCTCAGGCGCAGTCTAGGGTGCCCGCTGCCTCTGAGAAGGCGATTATCGATACCGATATTGGCGATGATGTGGATGACGCTTTCGCGGTGGCGCTGGCGCTGCGCAGCCCTGAGTTGGAGATTCTCGGCATCACCACTGCTTATGGAGATACGGAGACACGGGCCAAGCTCTTGGACCGGATGCTCGGTGAGCTTGGGCGGCAGGATATCCCGGTGGCCGTGGGCATACCTACTCATGCGACCAACGTCTTTACGCAGCGACGATATGCTGAGGGCGGGCACTTTGCGCGGGCTACGCATCCTGCGGCCGTGGATTTCATTGCGGAGCAAATACGCCGCTATCCGGGGCAGATTACTTTGATAGCGATTGGTCCGCTCATGAATGTGGGCGCTCTGATCGACAGGGAGCCGGAGACTTTCCGCAAGCTGCGGCGGGTTGTGCTGATGGGGGGCTCGATTTATCGAGGTTACGGCGACTTTGAATATCTTCCTGCGCGCGGCCCCCAGCCGGAATGGAATGTTTTGAACGACATTTCCTCGGCGCGAAAGCTTTTTGCCGCGGGAGTGCCGCTTTACGTGATGCCGCTAGACTCGACGCAGGTGCATCTTGACGAAGTGAAGAGAGCCATTCTGTTTCGTTCGGGTACGCCACTGACCGATGCGTTGACCCTGCTTTACCACGCATGGGGAGGGCAGACGCCAACCCTCTACGACGTGATGACGGTGGCTTACATTTTGGACACCAGGATTTGTCCGGTGGAGCCGATGCGCATTCGAGTGGACGACAAGGGTTCTACGCAGGTCGAGTCCGGGACGGCGAATGCGCAGGTTTGCCTCCACTCCGACTCGGACTCGTTCTTCCGCCTTTACATGGAGCGGGTTGCTACACCGCAGTGACGGCCTCTCCGGCGTCTGGGTCTCGAGGAAAGTCATCATGCCTATTAGCTTTTCGAAGAATTGTTTTGTGTGCCTCTTGCTTGTAGGAATCGTGAGCGCGCGACTGTGTGCTCTGCCCGCCGAGGCTGCCGGCGGCCAGCACCCGGAGCGCACTTCTGTGTTGCCGCAGCGCTGGTGGGAATCTGCCTCCGCAATACGCACCGTCTCACTAAAGGATGACACCGTATTCCCTCAGCTCCTTCTTGAACCTGCGAAAGCCGAAGCCCAGATCAAAGCCCTCAAAGAACAAGGTTTCACTGGCTTGAACATTTTTGCTCCGGCAGATGGAGGAAAGAGCTACAACGGTCTTGATGCGCGCGATCACTATCGCATCGAGCCCAAGTACGGGACCATGAACGACTTCAAAAGCGTGGTAAGAATCGCGCATCGTCTCGGGATGTCCGTGATCATCTTTGAAAATGTGGGTTACAGCGCTGTCGATGCCCCTTCGTTTCTCAAAGCCTGCGACGATGTCCGCGAAGGCCGGGCGAGTCGAGAATCCCGTTGGTTCTTCTGGAGCGATCGCTCGGATGCTCCTCCGCCAGCCTCGGGCGATACCTTCTTCATGGTTCGCCCGACCTGGTTACTGAACTACCAGCCGGATAAAGTCGAGCACTGGGCCTACAGCGAGCGCGCGAAGCACTACTACTGGACTCGCTGGCCGGGAAAAGATGCGGAAGGCAAGACCATCGAACTTCCACAATATGACTGGAACAGTGTGGAGTGGCAGGAGGAGGCGGAGAAAATCACCCGCTTCTGGTTGGACACAGGCATAGACGGCATCGTCATGGACGCCGTCAATTGGTATGTCGGCTATACCTGGGAGAAGGGCCATCAACGCATCACCGACGTTATCAACAGTTATGGCAACAAATACAGCCAGCCCGAAGGCGGCGGCGCTTTTCACGAAGACCCAGTGGCATGGATCACCGAAGGAGGATGGAACTCCGTCCAAGATTACGGTCTGGGAATCTGGTGGGAAAAGCCCTATCTGGTGCTCCAGAATGCCATCGAGGCAGGCGATCCGCGACCGATTGAAGAATCCCTGCGTAACTTCCACGACCGGGTCGTCGCGGCTGGCGGTACTCTGAACATGACTTTTGTCGACATCAAAGACAACCCGGAAAAACGACATCTTGCCGCAGCTATCGTTGCTACAACAGGACAGTTCATAACGGATTGGAGCGATAAGGACGACAAACTGGCTTCCGACCCCCAGATTCAGTGGTTGCTGAAGACGAAGGCAACACATCACGCCCTTTACCAGATGGGGCTACGCCGCAAGCTGCCGACCAACGATGATTCCAAGTTCTACGCTTTCGTGCGATCGGCGTCGGATGGTTCGGAACGGGTGCTGGTCGTGGCGAATTTCTGGGCTACCTCCCAGAACGTCAGGATCGACGTTGGCGGTCTACATGCCGCGACCCTCACCGATTTGCGAAGCGGCGAGAAAGGAGCGGTGGATAAGACTGTTGAGTTCAGCTTGCCACCTTTCGGCTATCGGCTGTTCGCTGTTCAATAGTGCAAGGCACGTTTCGGAAAGCAATCCGGTTCATTGATACACAGATTTCAGATTCCAAACATCCATTTTTAGCACGCGTGCTGGTCCGTCGTGCGAGTAAAGTTCGATCTCGTCACTGCCGCCCTTTGGAAAAATGGCCTCAGAGATGACTGTCTCTCCATCGTCTCCGAATACCTCCACGGATGACCGGTCGACAAAGATGCGAAGCCTGACGGTTTTGCCCCCAGCCAACGTGATGGGGCCCTGGTTCCAGTGCTCTTTCTGAAGATCTGGGAATTGGCGCAGGAAGGCCGATGGGAGGAGGCGCGCGTGGTGCAAGGGCACGTCAACGAACTGATCGAGATCGTGCTAAGGTTCCCTGTGTTCGCGGCCATCAAGCAGATTCTTGCATGGTCCGGCCTCAACTGCGGCGGGTGCCTGCCGCCAAACCACAATCTCAGCCGAGAGGAGCAGTCCCTCTTGCGTCAGCAGCTAGTCCAATCCGAGGTCGGCCGGATGAGCTTCGCCGGAATGCGTCTGGCATGAAATTCTCCTGGTGGCTCGTAGCGCTGCTGTGGGTCGCCGCCCTGCTGAATTATCTCGACCGGCAGGTAATTTTCTCTGTCTTCCCATTGCTGCAAAAGGAATTCCGCCTCGATGACATTCAGTTGGGGCTCCTGGGCACGGCATTTCTCTGGGTTTACGGCATTCTGAGCCCAGTGGCGGGATACATTGCCGACCGCTTCGGCAAGCGCCGCACGATTCTCTTTAGTCTGCTGGTCTGGAGCACCGTGACCTGGATGACCGGTCACACTCATAGCTTCAGCCAACTGCTGTGGACACGCGGCCTCATGGGTATTAGCGAGGCATTTTTTCTTCCCGCAGCGCTTGCCTGGGTTGCCGAGAATCATCAAGATCGAACGCGAGCCCTCGCCACCGGTCTGTTCATGAGTGGCAACTATGTGGGAATCGTAACGGGCGGAGTCGGAGTCGGCGGCGGCTGGATGGGCGATCACTTCGGCTTTCGGTTCGCCTTCATCGTGCTCGGAGTCTTCGGGATTTCCTATACGGTAGTTCTGTGGCTGTTGACCCGTGGGCGGGATGGATCCGAATCCGGACATCAAGAAGCGTCGCTACTGAATTCCTTGCGGGACGTATTCCGGTTACGTAGCTTTCTTTTCCTAACAGGCATTTTTGCAGCCGTATCGACCGCCAACTGGGTCGCTGACGCATGGCTCCCTTTGCATCTGTACGAACGTCATCATATGACTTTGGCTAACGCCGGCTTCACGGCAACCTTTTATGTTCAGGTGGGCGCTTTTGCAGGCATTTTGCTGGGCGGTGTCATTGCAGATCGCTGGGTCATTCGCTCGCATCGAGGCCGCGTCTGGACTCAAGCGCTTGGCTTGGCCGCGGCGGCACCGTTCCTGTTCGTGGTTGGTGGCATATCTTCCTGGCCCTTTTTGATAGCGAGCCTGATCGTGTTCGGAATCGGGCGAGGAACATTCGATTCCAATGCGATGCCCATTCTCTGCCAAATCGCCCCGCCATCCCTTCGGGCCACTGGATACGGCATCTTCAATTGCGCCGGTTGCATCGCCGGAGGAGTAATGACTGTCTTCGCTGGCTGGATCAAGGGTCACGTTGGTCTGAGTATCGCTTTTCAGTTTGCAGCCGT
>PKUV01000089.1 GCA_003131315.1 Acidobacteriaceae bacterium | reverse complement strand
TCAGATTCCTGCACAGAGCCCTTTAATCTATATTGGGGGAACGTTCCGTCTGTCCCCGGATTTCCTGGAACGCCCCGTCTGTCCCCAGGTTTCCGGAATTCATCAAGACAAAAGCGGAAAGTCGGCTAAGGGAAGTTGTTTGTCGCCGCGCTTCTTGTATTCCAGGAATCGGTTCATTACTGTCCAAGATCGATTAATCGTTTCGTTAAAGTCTTTTTGAGAGGTCACGCCTACTCTTTTGCCGTGCCTTGGTGCCGTTGACACATCGGTGATGAACTTCAAATACGCAAGATCGAGATTCAGGTTCTTCCGCATTGCTTCCCAGCCCTGTTTTTTATCCGCACCATCCGGTGTCATTACCTCTCGTATTGTTTCGATAGCTCTTCCGCAATTGATAGGTGCGTGATGCGATACCGCAATCGAAGCGATTAGATCATTGACGGCGAAGAAGACAGACGGATCGCTGAGCACGATTCCAAACATTGTGTCGAAATTGTTTCCCTTGTTCTCTCTGTCGAGGTTGAATGTTGTAACCAGTTTTGCAAGGTCGGGGCGCTCCACCAAAATGTTGTGCTCAATTCCACTGGGAGGGATGACCCGCTCGAGGACCACACCTAGCCCCATTCCCTTGATGTAGCAAAAACAGTCAACAGCAGCCCTCGCCATATCGAAGACTCTCCTGTACACCTCGCCAAAATCGTCCTTTGTAGAGTACAGATTTGCCTCGCAGGAGATTATCACTTCGGAATCCACAATGCTCATGGTTACGTCTAGCACTAAACCGAGTTGCTTATCCTCCCAGTGAACCTTGGGCAGATCTTTCATTGTGAGTCTGATGATCGGAGATGGCGGTAAAAGCCTTCCGTAAAACTTGAAGAGTGCCATATCGCCAAAAATTATAGTCGCCGGCTGCTCCATCCTAGCGCGTTCTTTGCGCTAGGTTGGGTTCCACTACTCTCGCGCGCGCGGCGAATCTGAAAACACGAAACCTGGGGACAGACGGAACGTTCACCATATTTCAAACCCTGAGATCAGAAAAACGGGTAACGTCCCGTCTGTCCCCGGTTTTCCGTCCCCAGTTTTCCGTCCCCGGTTTTTCCCGGCCACCCGCCCTTATCGAATCATAGCTCTTACTTTCCCAGTGAAATCGATGTGCGGGGAAAAGGAAGCTGACCTTCTCAATAGGGCAGGGTTAATGTGCTTTGCGATTTTCGGATTATGCCTGGTACCCCACACATCGCGTACTTTGCGATGTGTGGGCGCTGCGAGCGCCGAGTCACTCGCGGCTTATGGTAACACCGGTGCTGAGAGTATCTGTACGCGGAGAATCATAAGTGATCTCGAAATATTCCGGTGGCGCACAAACCCACACATCGCAAAGTACGTGATGTGTGGGGCACCCGGCTTCATCGCTACTACGGCGCGAACCATCTGCACTTCATCACCTGCAGTTGCTACCGGCGGCAACCCATCCTGGGCTTACCGGAACGACGCGATCGATTCACAACCATCCTCGAACAGACGCGCCTCAAGTATCGCTTTGTTGTCCATGGATACGTGGTCATGCCGGGTGCCCCACACATTCGCGTTCTGTGCGAATGTGTGGGCGCTGCGGTCGGATGGTACCCCCGCGGATCATGACAACAGTTCGCTGATAACTCGTTACGTACCGATCGACATGCGGTGGGGATGAACTCGCGACCTCCCGACGGTGCCGACACCCACTCATTCGCAAAGAACGCGAATGAGTGGGGCACCCGGTTCAGTCCCCGGATTTCTCCGTCCTAGGTTTCCCCCAGTGTTGTGGTACGCTTTGCCTGTAAATCCACCAGTCCCCCCAAAGGGATAACAATCGGATGAAGATACTGGTCGTACTCGGTGTGCTGGCGCTGCTCGTGGCCGCCGCAATCAATGTCGTAGGCATCCTAGGCAAGGTTGTGTTCTGTGCCTCGCTAATCGCCCTTTTTTTAATTGCCCACATCGGAACTGAGTTGCCGGCTCTCGACGAAGACAAGTGGGACTTATTCTGGCGTCAATTCGTCTCGCCCACCTCGATGTTGATTCTCGTATTTTGTTGGGCCGGATGGCTCCGGATGCACACTATGGTGGTCGCTGCAGTTGTGATTGTCAATGCCGTATTAGCTGTTTCTCTCGCCACTGAAGTTGCGGAGGTTCACCCCCCAATTAGACATCGGGCATTCGCCACCGGATGGATGTTCATGTGTATCGGTGTTGCCGTTTTCTATGCAGTTTCGAATACCCAGTCGGTGATGGATCAGTTAGAGCGTAACATCAGTGGGCGGTGGTTTCCGTGGCTGATGGTCTTTGTGGTAGCGCTCTTAGGAGGACTCGCTCACTTTTTCAAGGGGTACAGTCAGGAGATGTACGGTGTTACGGAGGTTCTTTTTGGGCTGTCAGCAATCCATAGAGCAGCTTTAACATGGTCCAAAGCCACAAAACCGGCCGTCGAGTGGGTAGCGATCATCGGTTTTGCGTACATTGTCGCTCGTGGCTTAAACAATTATCGGGAAGCTACCGCCTCCAAGGTATGACAGGGGGCCGGCCCACCCTTGCCCGGTCTTGGACACATCCCAAAACTCGGGGACAGACGGAACGTTCCCACTAGTTTGAATCACACCCCAAAGAGAACCGCAGGGCAGCACACACTTCATTCATCCGTGCGGCACTAAGCTGGGCCACGCGTCTTCCTAATCGCTGTTGAGATACAGTGACCGCGTTGTGCAGGTTTACTGCGCAAGGGGACTTCATGCCGTCTTCCTCATTCAGCGCGACTTCCGATGGCACACCGCGAATGGTGGAAGTGACAGGCGCAACCGTGACCGTGGATAGATAGGCGATGGCGCTGTTGCGGGTGAGCACGAGGGCCGGGCGTTTCTTGGCGGGCGTCTTGCCGGGCGCGGCAAACTGGTAGAGCCGAACCTCTCCTCGGGCTATCTGGCCTCGGGCTATTCTTTCTCGGGCTATTCTTCCGGCCACGTGGCCTCCGATTCCCAAGCCCGCGCTTCCGCGTCGGCTGGCGACTGCCGCGAGTAGCCCTGGCGGTCGCGTTCTTCACTGGCTCGCAGTTCTAACCGGCGGAGATGTTCCCGCAGGGCGTCGCGCACCAGAGCGGACCGGTTTCGCCGGGTGCGCTTCGCGGCTTGGTCGGCGGCGTGTAACAGCTTCTTATCGAGCACGATTTGAACGATTTGCATATGTGGAATCTACTCCACAGTATACTCCACATAAATTCCCCACACAACGAAAACCGCGTTGTGTGGGCCACCCGACCTTTGCTTTCACTTGCGGAGGCGGGGGGCCCATTCAAGCCCGGTTTTGGCTTGAGTGGGGCAGTTCGACGGCCGGACAAAGTGTTCCCGCCGCTCGTTCGCGTTTTCGTGCCGTCCATTCTGACTCGATCTCAACGCGTGCTTCAGCGCCGGTTGCGTAGTGGCGAAAGCTGCTCCACTGCCAGTCCTCCGGACGCTCGCATAACCCTCGCTTCACCGGCTTCCACCCCAGCAAGCCAAAAGCGGGCTCGCTGGGGACCCCGGCTTCCACCCCAGCAAGCCAAAAGCGGGCTCGCTGGGGACCCCGGATTGCGGTGAATATAGCGCAGCTTCTCCACAAACTGCGGATAATTTCGAATGTTGAAATCGTAGTATCGCTTTTGTCCTGAAGTCCCTTAAGCAAGGAGTATCGCGACGTCTGATCGGCGATGCCGAGCATTCGCGCCACACATCTCAGCCGGCGTTGTAAAATCGTGGATTACTCAGTACCGAACCACCCTTATCTATGCCACAGGAAGACAAACCGATCCCCACCGCGCGCGAAGAGCGCTACGATGCGCAACGCATTGAACAGAAGTGGACTGAGCGCTGGCAGAGCGATCCTTCGCTGTATGCCGCCGAGGCCCACTCGACGAAGCCGAAGTATTACGTTTTGGAGATGCTTCCCTACCCTTCGGGCGCGCTGCATATGGGACACGTGCGCAATTATTCGATTGGCGATGCGCTGGCGCGCTACATGTGGATGAACGGGTACAACGTGCTTCATCCGATGGGCTGGGATTCGTTTGGGCTGCCGGCGGAGAATGCTGCCATCAAGAACAACACGCCGCCGAAGGAGTGGACGCTGGCGAATATTGCGGCCATGAAGGTGCAGATGAAGCGCCTCGGGTTCGCGTATGACTGGTCGCGCGAGGTTACGACCTGCCTGCCGGATTACTATCGGTGGAATCAGTGGTTCTTCCTGAAGCTCTACGAGTCGGGACTGGCTTATCGCAAGAAGAGCAAGGTGAACTGGTGTCCGCAGTGCGCCACGGTGCTGGCGAACGAGCAGGTTGTAGGTGGGATGTGCTGGCGGCATGAGGACACGCCCGTCGAGCAGCGCGAACTGGAACAGTGGTTTTTGCGGATCACGAAGTACGCGGACGAGTTGCTGCGCGATCTCGAAAAGCTGCAGGGCTGGCCGGAAAAAGTCCGCATCATGCAGCAGAACTGGATCGGGCGTAGCGAAGGCACGCTGGTGGATTTCGATCTGGGCGGAACGGTGGGGCCGGCGGGGTCGACGATCACGGTGTTTACCACGCGCGTGGATACGATTTATGGCGCGACCTCGGTGCAGTTGGCGCCACAGCACCCGATTGTGTTGGACATGATTGCCCGCGATCCCGAACTGCGCGCCAAGGTGGAGGAGTTGATCGCGGAGCAACGCCGCGCGAAAGAAGCGGGCGATATCGGCGCGATTGAGAAGCATGGCGTGTTCACGGGGCGCTACGCTAAGAATCCTTACAACGGCGAAGCGGTGCCGGTGTGGGTGGCGAACTACATCCTGATGGACTACGGCACGGGCGCGATCATGAGCGTGCCGGCGCATGATGAGCGCGATTATGAATTCGCTAAGAAGTACAAGCTGGAAATCCGGCTGGTGATTCTGCCGCAGTTAAGCGATCCAGAAGAAACCATGGCGAAACCGGCGCTGCCATTTACGACGATGGACGGGATCGTGGTGAACTCGGGCGAGTTTAACGGATTGAGCTGTGAGGAAGCGATTACTAAGATGTCGGCGCGCGCCGAAGAAAAGAAGTTCGGCAAAGCGACGGTTACGTTCCGGTTGAAGGACTGGGGCATCTCGCGGCAGCGCTATTGGGGAACGCCGATTCCGATGGTGTACTGCGACAAAGACGGCGTGGTGCCGGTCGCGGAGAAAGACTTGCCGGTGATTCTTCCGGACAGAGTGCAGGTCACGCTTTCGGGTGGATCGCCGTTGATGAATGTGCCGGAGTTCCTGAACACGACTTGTCCGAAATGCGGCGGGCCGGCGCGGCGCGAGACTGACACCATGGATACGTTCGTCGATTCGTCGTGGTACTTCTACCGCTACGCCGACGCGCAGAATGACAAGGCGCCGTTCGACACCGCAACCATTGCCTACTGGTTTCCGATTGATCAATACATTGGCGGCGTGGAACATGCCATTCTTCACCTTATTTATTCGCGCTTCTGGACGAAGTTCATGCGCGACATGGGCCTGGTGAAAAACGACGAACCCGTTGCGCGGCTGTTCACGCAGGGCATGGTAATCAAAGACGGCGCGAAGATGTCGAAGAATCTGGGCAACGTTGTGTCGCCGGATGAGATGGTGGCGCGCTACGGGGCGGATGCCGCGCGTTTGTACAGTTTGTTCGCGGCGCCTCCGGATCGCGATCTTGACTGGCAGGAATCGGGGATTGAAGGCATTCAGCGTTTCATGGGGCGGGTCTATAGGTTCTACCTCAGAAATCCCGTAGAGACGCGGCTTGACGCGGCTCCCGCGTCCGCGCCTCCGCAGACGGGGCAAGCCCCGTCTCTACAGACGGAGGCGCGCGCCATCCAGCGCAAGCTGCACCAGACCATCAAGCGCGTCAGCGACGATTTCCAGGGGCGCTGGCACTTCAACACCTGCATCGCGGCCATCATGGAACTGGTGAATGAGATTTATGGCGCCGAGGAGACGCGCGCCGCCGGTGGAATCCCCGCTTCGTTGATCGCGGACGTGCGGCGCAACATCGCCCTGCTGCTGGCGCCGATGGCACCTTATCTGGCGCACGAATTGTGGGAGATGGCTGGCGAGAAGAGCAATCTGCTGAAAGCTCCATGGCCGAAGTACGATCCGGCGCTGGCGGCGGAGGACGAGATCGAGATTCCCGTGCAGGTTAACGGGAAGTTGCGCGGGCTGGTAGTTGTGCCGGCGGGCGCGACCGAGGATCAGGTCGAGCAAGCTGCGCTCGCGGACGAAAAAATTAAGGCGGCAATCGCAGGCAAGCAGATTGTGAGGAAGATCGTGGTGCCGAAGAAGCTCGTGAATATCGTGGTTCGATAAAGTGCGATCACCACAGGGGCACAGAGGATCACAGAGGAAAGCATTGTTTTTCCCTGTGTTCCTCTGTGGTAATGGTTTTCGGTTTGTTTGCAACCGGGGCATCAATCTGAGACACTCATCCGTGGAAACCCAATCCATCGTTGTCCTCGACTTCGGGGCGCAGTATTCGCAGCTGATTGCGCGCCGCATCCGCGAAGAGAAGATTTTTTCGGTCGTCCTGCCGTTCAACGCCAGCCTGGAAGAAATTCGCAGCTACTCTCCAGTGGGGATCATTCTGTCGGGCGGGCCGTCGTCGGTGTATGACAAAGATGCGCCACTGGCCGACAAGAGTGTCTTCGGTCTCGGCATCCCCGTGCTCGGCATCTGCTACGGATTGCAGTTCATGGTGTACGCGCTCGGTGGGAAGGTGCGCCCGGCCGCTAAGCGCGAGTACGGCCACGCCAACGTGGAGATCCAGCAATCCGACTCGCAACTTTTTCAGGGACTGCCCAAGCTTCTCGCGGTCTGGATGTCGCATGGCGACGAGGCCGAAGAGCTGCCTCCAGGTTTCCGGCTGACGGCGAAAACTCCGAATGCGGTTGCCGCCATCGAAAACGCTGAGAGAAAGATGTGGGCGGTGCAATTTCATCCTGAGGTTCATCACACGCCGCTTGGCGCCGAGATTCTGCGCAATTTCGCGCTGAACATTTGTGGAGCGAAGCCTTCGTGGACGCCACAGCATTTTATTGAAGCGACCGTGGCCCAGGTGAAGCAGCAGGTTGGCAGCGGGCGGGCGATCTGCGGGCTTTCTGGCGGAGTGGATTCTTCCGTCGCGGCGGTGCTGGTGGATCGTGCCATGCGCGATGCCTCCGGCAAGTCACGGCTCACTTGCGTGTTCGTCAACAACGGAGTGCTGCGCAAAAACGAGTTTGAGAAAGTTCAGCAGAATCTTCGCGACAATCTTGGCCTGCGCCTGGTTGCGGTCGATGCCACCGAACGCTTCATGCGGAAACTGGCGGGAGTGACCGATCCGGAGACGAAGCGCAAGATCATCGGCAACGAGTTCATCGAGGTCTTCGACGACGAAGCGAAGCGCATCGAGAAAGAAGAAGGCGAAGTCGAGTGGCTGGTGCAGGGGACGCTCTATCCCGACGTCATCGAATCGCGCTCGGTGCGCGGCCCGTCGCAGGTCATCAAGTCGCATCACAACGTGGGCGGACTGCCGGAGACGATGAAGCTCAAGTTGATTGAGCCGCTGAAAGACTTATTTAAAGATGAGGTCCGCCGCATCGGCCGCGATCTGGGCATGCCCGAGGACATTCTGCAGCGCCAACCCTTCCCCGGCCCGGGACTGGCCGTGCGTATTTTGGGTGAAGTGACCAAAGAGCGCGCCGACCTGCTGCGCGAGTGCGACGAGATCGTGGTGGGCGAGATCAAGAAGGCCGGGCTGTACCAGAAAATCTGGCAGTCATTCGCCGTGCTTTTGCCGGTGATGTCGGTCGGAGTGATGGGCGATCAGCGGACCTATGCTTACACCTGCGCCGTCCGCGCCGTGCATTCCGAAGACGGCATGACGGCCGACTGGGTTCCGCTGCCGTATGAAGTGCTGAAGACGATTTCGAATCGGATTGTGAATGAGGTGCGTGGGGTGAACCGGGTGGTGTATGACATTACGTCGAAGCCGCCGGGAACGATTGAGTGGGAGTGAAAGACAATTTGTAATTTGGTAATTGGGTAATTTGTAATCTTGAATAACTTGGTTGACGTGCCGCCACTTCTTCCATTTGAACACTGAGTGGGTCAGGAACTACCATTAACCCATGCCAGTTGACACCGAATCACCGACGTCCGCCTACACCCGCATCCGCGCCCCTCGCGGCAACACGCTTTCCTGCAAAGGTTGGCAGCAGGAAGCGGCTATGCGCATGCTCATGAACAATCTGGACGAGGAAGTCGCTGAGCGGCCTCAGGATTTGGTCGTCTATGGCGGCACGGGCAAGGCGGCGCGTAATTGGGATTGCTATCACGCGATCGTCCGCTCGCTGAAGAATCTTGAGAACGACGAGACGCTGCTGGTGCAGTCGGGTAAGCCGGTGGGCGTGTTCAAGACTCACGAGTACGCGCCGCGGGTGTTGATCGCGAACTCAAATCTTGTCGGACATTTTTCCAACTGGGAAAAGTTCAACGAACTGGAGCGCGCCGGACTGATGATGTACGGCCAGATGACGGCCGGGTCGTGGATTTACATCGGCTCGCAGGGGATCGTGCAGGGGACTTATGAAACATTTGGGGCGGCGGGCGAAAAACATTTTGGCGGCGATCTTAGCGGGAAGCTGATCGTCTCGGGCGGCATGGGCGGCATGGGGGGCGCGCAGCCGCTGGCGGCTACCATGACGGGCGCGGCGTTCCTTGGGATTGACGTCGATCCTGAACGCATCAAGAAGCGGCTCAAGACCGGCTACTGCGATTTCCTCGTCACTACGCTCGACGAGGCGCTGCGCATTCTGAAAAATGCGGTCCGCAAAAAGGAAAACATTTCGGTGGGGCTGGTGGGCAATTGCGCGGACATCATTCCGGAGCTTGCCGAACGCGGCGTGGTGCCGGACATTCTCACCGATCAGACCTCGGCGCACGATCCGCTGAACGGATATGTGCCTAACGGCATGACGTTCGAAGCGGCGCTGGAACTGCGCAAGCGCGACCCGCGGACTTATCAGGAGCGCTCGCTCGACGCCATGGCAAAGCATGTGGAAGGCATGCTGCGCTTGCAGAAAATGGGCGCGGTCACGTTCGACTACGGCAACAATATTCGTACCTTCGCGTTCCAGCGCGGCGTGAAGAACGCTTACGATTTTCCGGGATTTGTTCCGGCGTATATCCGTCCGCTGTTTTGCGAAGGGCGCGGGCCGTTCCGGTGGGTCGCTCTTTCGGGCGAAGCTTCGGATATCGCCGTCACCGACGATCTCGTGCTCGAACTTTTTCCCGAGAATCGCAGCCTGCGCCGCTGGATTGAACTTGCCCGCAAGCGGATCAAGTTTCAAGGATTGCCGGCGCGCATCTGCTGGCTGGGATACGGTGAGCGCGCGCGGTTCGGGCTGGCCATCAATGAACTGGTCAAGAAGGGGACGATCAAAGCTCCCGTCGTGATTGGACGCGATCACCTGGATTGCGGCTCGGTGGCTTCTCCGTTTCGCGAAACCGAAAGCATGAAAGATGGCTCGGACGCCGTCGCCGACTGGCCGCTGCTGAATGCGCTGGTGAATACGGCGGCGGGCGCATCGTGGGTTTCGATCCACAACGGCGGCGGCGTGGGCATTGGCTACTCGCTTCATGCCGGACAGGTCACGGTCGCCGACGGCACCGAGGCAATGGCCAAGCGCATTGAGCGCGTGCTGACTACCGATCCGGGCATGGGCGTGATTCGGCATGTGGACGCAGGGTATGACGAGGCTAAGGAGTTTGCCGCGAAGACGGGCGTGAAGGTGCCGATGGGGAAGTAGCTGTCAGCTGTCAGCTGTCAGCTTTTGGCTGTTAGCTCTTAGCTGTTAGCCAAGCTTGTGTGGGGACGGACGGGCGCCCTCGCCAAGCCGAGGGTTCCGTCAAACTCCTCCGGTTCGCACCTTGAGGTACTCTCCCGGAAGAACAATCACAATGCCTTCGATCTTCTTGCCGAAATATTGGCCGACGTGTCGAACGTCGCCCGTCAACAGATGAGTGGCTCGCGCTTCGATGGCAGCGAGCATGATCGGCACATCTTTCTCGGGCAGAGAAATCCCTCGCGGAAGTTTCCGCTGGCCCGCATCGAAAAAATGGACTACTTCTGAAAGCTTGGTCAGCCGCGCACGCTGCTCTTCCTCGTCCAGGTTGATCCTTGCTTCCTCCAGAGCATACCGTGAACTACACAAAGCCACGTTCTTAAGTTTCCAGAGTTGAAGTAGTCCCGCGCCGGGCCGGTAGGCCGCGGAGAAAAGAACATTGGCGTCAAGAAACAGCCGGTCCATTATGCAGGTTGCCGGTGTGGAATCGAATCTGGGTCAAGACCGAGCTTCCGAACCGTTTTTCGCGCTCTGCGGTAATCGGCATCGGTGGTGGCCGTGGAGAGGAGGAACTCCGCTTTTCGCTCGGGACTGTATCTCTCGACCGGGACGAGGACGGCAGGGCGAATCAGGATTCCATCGTCCTTCTCCTCGGCGGTCACCATGCTGCCCTCTTCGATGCCAAACCGCTTGCGCAACCTTGCGGGAACAACAATTGCGCCCCGCTTCCCCACTCTT
Source organism: Acidobacteriaceae bacterium (assembly GCA_003131315.1). Classification (GTDB taxonomy): domain Bacteria; phylum Acidobacteriota; class Terriglobia; order Terriglobales; family Acidobacteriaceae; genus Acidiflorens. The sequence continues at coordinate 2,658 of PKUV01000089.1, read as the reverse complement.
GCCGATTCCATAGTTTCTTCCTCTGGATGTCTGATTTTACAATATGTCTGATATTCAGGCAATCGCAGAACGGCCCTACAGACTGCGGAAAAGCAGTCGGGGGCGCAAAAAGCTCACCTCAGGCGCTAAAGCGCGAGCACATTTTCAACGCATTAACGGCACGACTGAAGTCGTGCCCTTCCCAAAACCGGCGTGAATTGAGAGTTCTTCCGCAGCCTGTAGCCGCCTGGACTTGCTAGACTGATGTAGCCGTGATCTCATCCGCAAAGCCCAACCCGCGAATCCATCGCGCCGTGCTGTTGCTCAACATCAATCAGCTTCTAACGCTGCGTTCAGCGGCAGACGGCCCTCGACGCGGCGCTTCCCTTTCCGAACTCGGAATCATGCAAGACGCTGCTGTGCTCTGCCTTGGCGGGAAGATCGTTTCGGTCGGCAGCACGAAAGACGCTCTCCGCGATCCTTGGCTCAAGAAGAATCGAAAGAAGATCATCGAAATCGATTGCGCCGGCCGCGTGGTCCTACCCGGCTTCGTCGATTCCCACACCCACCCAGTATTCACGCAGCCGCGGCTGGTGGATTTTGAAAAACGGATTTCTGGCGCCAACTACGAAGAGATCGCCGAGGCTGGCGGAGGCATTCGCTCCAGCATTGACGGCGTGCGGAACGCCAGCAAAACCGCGCTGACACGAAAGGTTTTCGCAGCGCTGGCGGATTTGGCCCGTCACGGAACGACGACCGTCGAGGCCAAATCCGGCTACGGTCTTAACCCTGAATCTGAACTGAAATCGCTCGAAGCCATCCGCGCCGCCTCGCGCGAGTGGCCGGGCACCGTGGTTCCCACATTTCTGGGCGCGCACGCGGTCCCGCCCGAATATCGCGGGCGTTCCCAGGAATATGTTGAGCTCGTTTGCAACGAAATGATGCCGGCAGTCGCGAAGCGCAAACTCGCGCAGTTTGTGGACGTCTTCTGCGATCGCGGAGCCTTCAGCGCCGGGGAAACCACGCAGATCTTCGCGGCTGCGGAAGAACACGGTCTCGCCGTCCGCGCACATATTGGACAACTCAGCGAAACGCGGCTCGGGCCGCTGCTTCGCTACCAGCCAGCATCTCTCGATCACATGGACCACGTGAACGATGCCGACCTGCCGGCGCTCGCCCAGAGTGACACAGTCGCAACCTTCGTCCCGGGGGCAAATTACTTTCTCGGTTTAGCGAGGTATCCGAACGCGCGCCGGTTCATCGAATCGGGCGTGGCGGTCGCGCTGGCCACGGACTACAACCCGGGATCTTCCCCCACGCTCAGCATGCCAATGGCGATGTCGCTGGCCTGCACGCAGATGAAGATGTCACCCGCGGAGGCGATCGCAGCGGCGACGATCAACGGCGCATGGGCGCTTCGCTTGGCCGACCGCAAAGGCAGCGTGGAAACGGGAAAAGACGCCGACCTGACCGTGTTTGACGTGAGCGATTATCGCGAGATCCCATACTGGTTTGGCGCCAATCGCTGCGCGCTGACGATCATGAATGGCGTGCCGAGCGGCCATCTCTCTTCGTGAGAAAAAACGTGAGCAAGAAAAGGCGCGGCGAAAATCGTCGGCGCCCATTTTGAGTGAACGGCACACCGTTGTTATAATTCGAAGGTTCCGCACGGTCCCAGCGCATCGGCTGTTTTGCTTCGCGGCATCCCGCCCAGTGAGAGCGCCCAGTGCACGGCCAAATCGGCCGTCAGTCGATGTTCGGACAGAGATGTGCGGACAGGAAGTGGCCAGGTAGCTCAGGTGGTAGAGCGCAGCCCTGAAAAGGCTGGCGTCGGCGGTTCAACTCCGTCCCTGGCCACCATTTAGATTCAGTAGCTTAGGAGTTGAGGGCTGGAGCTGGTCGGCTTCCACCAGGCGTTCGCCGATAAGTACTAACTTATTTGAAATCAAGAAGAAGCAGCCACATGAAGGGCCTAGCCAAAGAAAAAGGCTGGCGTCGTTGGCACGATCACTCTTATCGCCACATTCAAAAAGACTTAATAGTTGCCAGAGAAAGCGATTTCAATCGCGCGAACAATACGCGAACATCGTAAGCCACGGCTTCGATGCACTCTACCCAGCTAAAGCCAGTTACGGCGATCCAAACATCTTGCGCCAGATCATCGACCCTGTCGGGGTGGCGTTCATAAACGGTCGCGATGCGACGCACCATGGCGGCATGGACTTCGACGATCTCCTCGAACTTGACCATACCGCTCACATCCCACCTTCTTCTCGACCTTATTCTTAAATACAGTCGCTGACCACGATACGATCTTACAAATGAATGATCCCGTCCCGACCTTGCGCAAGCTAAAAACGCCGGTACTCGTACTCAATGGCTCGCTCGATCTTCAAGTGCCTTCCAAAGAGAATCTGGCTTTGATGCGAGCGGCATTGAAGGACAATAAAGGCGCTACGGTCATTGAACTGCCGAACCTCAGTCACATGTTCCAGACGGCAAAAACCGGATCGCCTGCGGAATACAGTCAGATCGAGGAGACGATTTCGCCTGCGGCTTTGAAAGTGATAACCGACTGGGTAACGGCCTCCAGATGAGCTGCCGCATGATTGGCTATTAAAAAGTCACAGTTCAACGCCATACGAATCAGTACCGACAAGTCTTAGTGCTGTATCTGGA
>PKUV01000147.1 GCA_003131315.1 Acidobacteriaceae bacterium | reverse complement strand
TTTTATAATGCGATTTCGCCAATCGTCCCGCAATATACTCGGCTCAGGTGTATAAGGATCGCCTGGCGCTCGCACTTTCATTGCAGAGGAATCTCGAACACCACCCCGTAATTCGATCCTCCACCCTGCTGGGTGGTACCGTAGAGTTTGTTTCCGACTACCGTCACGGACCACGGAATCCAACCAGCATTGCCGCCGGGAAAATCGTAAAATCCGGTCCCCTCCCAATTTTGCCCGGTTTGCGACAGCCGGAAAATGGTTCCGCATCCGACACCCTGCTCACAGGAGTTGGGTCCGCCGCTCGCAACGCCGTAGAAATTTCCCGCCTGGTCGCGAACCAAGCCGCTCGGTGAATAGCCGAGGTTGTCACCCCAGAAGTAATAAAGCTCGGTCAGCGTGCCCGAAGGGGTAAGCTCGAAGAAGTTTCCGCAGGTATCGCATTGCAGGGTAGAAAAGCCTCCATAACTGGTGAGGTAGAGATTGCCTGACGAGTCTACAAGTAGACCACTGGGTGCGCCTCCGTCGTACAGGTTTTGAAAAGTATAGAGAGTGGTAAATTGCCAGGCGCCTCCGGACTGCGTCATCTTGAAGACGACCCCACAGCCCTGGCCGCCGGAATATGGCGTGGGCTGTGGGCAGTTCAAGCTTCCGCCATTGTAAGTGGTGCCATAGAGATTACCTTGCGCGTCAAAGACCAAGCCACTCCCCGGCATGTGGTTCCCGCCTGGGTCGTTGCCGTCTGGATAATATTCGAAATTATGGATGACCGAGTAGACCCAAGCATTCCCGGAGTGCGTGAGTTGGAAAACGGTGCCGCAGCCGGTAGGGCAATACTTACTGCCGACGTCGCCCCCGTACTCGGTGGTTCCGTAGAGGCTGCCGGCTTTGTCAAAAACAACGCCAGTCGCGGAATTCTCGCCGTCTGTTCCACCTAGGAAATTATGTAGCACCGTTTCCTGCCATCCCGACACGGTAGGAGTGAGTTCGTACACGGTGCCGAGGCCTGCAGTACCGCCCGAACTGGTTACACCGTAAAGACTTCCGGCGGCATCGAAAATCAGATCGCCGATTGGCCCAGCGCCGTCGGTTCCGTTGCCAAAACTGTGCAGCACCGTTTCCTGCCAGGCACCGTTCGAAAACGAAAGCTGGAATACGACTCCTGGCCCGTACGCGCCGCCTTCGAACGCTGTGCCATAAAGATTGCCAGCACTATCTGCGATCAATGAGCCAGATGGGCCGCCTCCATCCAGCTGTCCGGTAAAGCTGTAGATCACTTGAGATTGCAGCGATGTGGGCTGCGGAGGCGGCTGCACTAGCCCCACCGCCATCTTCATGGAGTAAGTCATGCTCCCGCTCGTGCCGGTGACAGTGAACGGGTATACGTCGATGGGCAAAGATGCATCTGCCGCAATCGTTACCGGGAACCATCCGTACGTGCCCGGGCCAGCCGAGAAAGAACTGGGATTTGCTGTTAGTCCTGATGGTAGCCCTGAAATCGAGACCGCGATCGTGCCCTGCCATGTACTTCCAACGAGCGGCATTGCGCTGATGCTAGCCACAAACGAACTCCCAGGCGTCATCAGGGGCGTCTCGGGGATGGCCTGGAGAAAAAACTGCGTGATTGGCGGCGGCTGTTGCTTTGACTGGCTGCTTGATCCACCACAGCTACCGAGCATTAATGAGAGCGAAACAACGGCAACCACCCGAATCGTCCTCGGGATCCAATGGTTGCACGGATTCAGCCGCTGTTTGTCTCCAACTCCTTCTTCGACATCGAGACGATGTGACCCAATTGCCATGGCACCACCTCCGACGCCGCTGACAACGGCACTAACAGATTCTGGATAGCTGCGGATCTAGGCCGCGGATCTCGCAGGCACTCTGCACCGTTTCTTCGACTGGGATCGCGGATTCTTCCAACTTGATACAGATATTGCGGTCGGATGCAATCTCGTTCGGCGTGGTTGCATGAAACAGTCTGAACCGTGCAGGAGTTTAGCACGTCAACTGGCGAAACATCGCCATAGCACTCATTGACTGGGTCGTGAGCGCTATCGCAGGCGATTTCACCAACTGAGAATTGTTGGTGAAGTCGGAATCTGGACGTTCGTCAACCCGTCAACCGTGTACTTGCTCTGACGTTCACACTCATCTGAGGCCTTACTGCTCACCGACATATCTCTTGTGCCGGCAGGCCACGCGGTCACACAGCCAGAAATCGGCTTCGTCAATTCCGTAGTGCAGAAACATCTCGTTTCCACATTTCGGGCAGACTGGCCGCTGTTTCAGGTTGTCTTGAGCTTCCTCATTCGTCACCGTGCCTCCCGTGGAACGACGCAGCCGATCTATGGCTTGCGTGCAGATGATTAGCTCAGGACCGTTCAAATAAAGCTCCGGCCAGCAGAAATCGAAAAGCAGTTGGCCGATCTGGCGATCGCTCAATCCATTCAGGCGATCACTCAATGCGCCACCCACAGCCACTGCGTACAGGTGATCCAGTGGGCGCGGAGACTCGCCCAGTTTCCGTTGACGTTTGATTATGTCGCGGGTGCTCCTCGGTTCATCGTCGAACTCATCGTCTAATTCCACAGTCACACCCCAAGGCCAGAATTCCACCGCTACAGTGTCCATCACCTTCGAAAATACGAGAGCGGCGCGAAAAATGGCTAGGATTTGGGTCAGTTACCTGCAAGGGTATGAGTTACCTTCTTACCGAAATTTCTGCGCTGTTCCGTAGTATCGATAAGCTCAGCTGCCCTCTCGCCACTCTCGGAGGAATACTTATGCGCGTCGCTCTGTATGCCAGAGTCTCTACATGCAACGGGCAAAGCCCCGAAATGCAGTTGGCCGAATTGCGGGAGTACGCTTCCCGTCGAGAGTGGGAGGTTTTCAGCCAATACGTGGACCTCGGCATCTCCGGCTCGAAGGAGTCACGCCCGGAACTCAATCGCCTCATGGCCGACGCTCACAGGCGGAACTTCGATGTAGTTCTTTGCTGGAAGGTGGACCGTTTCGGGCGCTCGCTCAAACACCTCGTAAATGCGCTTGCCGACCTTGATGCTTACGGTGTGGCTTTTGTCAGCTTGCGGGATAATCTGGACCTATCGACCCCGTCGGGGCGGTTGATGTTTCAGATCATTGGTGCGATGGCAGAATTTGAACGCTCGTTGATTCAGGAACGTGTCCGGGCCGGACTGCGCAATGCGAAGCTCAAAGGGAAGACGCTGGGAAGGCCGCGCCGGATAGTCAACGGCGACGAGATGGCCCGGCTGCGAGAGCAGGGCGCGAGCTTTCGCGAGATTGCGGAGGCAGTCGGTGCTTCCCCCGGCACGGTCCGTACACGGCTAATGCAGGGCGATTAAAAAACCCCACCGCCGCGAGCCTCATCCCGACATTGAAAATCCAGAACTTCAGAGTCCATCCAGAGCGGGTAACAAACTGATAGTTTTTAGCCGCCGGAGAGAGACTCAACGCGTTGCAACGTCGAAACTAAGGTAAGTACGGTCCATTACGGTCCAATTCAAATCGGCTCGCCGGGGAGTTGCCTCACAATTTTCCCGCCTTGGGTGCCCAAGAAAGAGCGTGTGCAGTGAAAACTCTAGTGACCGCAGACATGGGATGGATCAATCCATACCACCGGCTTGGATACTTGAATAACCACACTCACAATCGGTCCTCCAACATAGCTGGGAGCGTCTTTTTCTTCGAGGGCGACCAACTGCCTAGATGACTCGGCCAAATTGTGACCGTCAATAAGACCGCCATCTTTGATAGGCCCGGCTGCCGCTTTCGCTGCATCATTCACGCCAAGGAGTTGGGTGTTGAGAAAGCCAGCGTCACACTTTCCGGGGTCGGGACAGGCGAACCGTTCAGGCTTTACGACAATCTCCCCCTTCTCCAAAGTGACCGAAAAGGTTTCAACTTGGGAGGCTGCAATTCCTCCTTCGATACCAAAAAATATTGCTTGAAGCGAGACACCCTTGTTGAAGCGGGCAGGCACATTTCGTCGCATGTCCTCCACGGCGGTCCGAAAACCTGGCAGGGCTATTCGCCGAAAAGCATCAGCCCTTTCCTTCAGAGTCTTCTCTTTACTAACCTGTCTAGCAATTTTATTAGCATCAAAAGTGGCGATTCCGGTGCCACCGTAGTCCGCTGTGCCTGCGAGAGCAAAGAATCCGCTTCCTGACTCGGAAATCTTGCACTCGGTGCTGCGCACGCCTTTCAGGTCAAGCACAAGACTATCAGCCGAAACCACCACTGCTGATTCAACGCGAAGTACCGCAATCGAGGTTCCCACACAACCGACAGAGCAAAAAAGCAGGGAGATAAAAGCCGCATACTTTGCGATGTCAGTTCGGACCGAGACGCGCGCGTGCATGGGCATGAAGACACTACCAAACGTTCTGAACACAACTTAGCACACAACTTTGGGAGCTGCTCCGCTAAGTGTTTGCCCCAGTTATTTGGCTCAATGTTAAAAGATAAACCCGCGTTATACTTCCCCGTTACAGTGGCCCACCCGCCAAACCCGTTTGAAATTCACTGTGCCTCCTCAAGAGTCAAATCTGCGGCGTCCATCCAGCCCGTCCACGAATGGAATCTAACTTCATAAATCTCGGTGCCGGAAGCCGACCGAATTTTACCTGACAGAAGTTCCACTCGGTCGCCCTGTTTCAACTCTGCTACCTCCTCATTCGAGTACCCGCAAGAGGCGGAACTGTCAACGTTGAAGTGACAACGTTTATAAATGGTTCTGGAGTATGGGTACTGGCTATTTGCTGTAGCCCAATGATAAAGAGAAGCGACAGGTTTTCGCTTCTGTTGCTGAGCATATTTCTGTGCTAGCAGCCCGTGGTGCAAGT
>PKUV01000095.1 GCA_003131315.1 Acidobacteriaceae bacterium | reverse complement strand
ACCCGCATGTACGGTGGTGTGGCAGGGGAGGAGAGGTGACTCTCCCCCCTATGCCGATTAGGATTAGCATCAGTCCCGCATTTTTGAAGACCATGAAACGAAGACCATGAAACGAGTCGTAGCCGCGCTGATCCTGAAAGATGACCTCATCCTCGCCTGCCAGAGGACGCGGCACCAGCCTATGCCGCTCAAATGGGAATTTCCCGGAGGCAAAATCGAAGAAGGCGAACAGCCTCGCGATGCGATGCGCCGGGAACTGGAGGAGGAACTGGGGATCGTGGCGGAGGTCGGCGTGGAGGTCGCCCGCATCCTCCATGAATACCCGGGCGGAGGGTCCGTGGAACTCCGATTCTTCGAAGTGCGCAACTACCAGGGTGAAATTGAGAACCGAATTTTTCGCGAAATCCGCTGGGTGAAGCGGCACGAACTGCTGGAACTGGATTTTCTCGAAGCCGACTTGGGACTGGTGAAGGATCTGGCGGCGGGGAAGATTCTTTGAGAGTTCACCACAACGAAATGAATTGTCATCCTGAGCGGAGCGAAGGATCTGCTTCTTTCTGAGCGCGCGAGACAGCAGGTCCTTCGCTTCGCTCAGGATGACAATATGTATTTTGGGGCGACGACGCGAGTGTCACTTTACTGGCGCGACCCGCTATCCCGTCCCGCCGCGCACTGTTCCGTAGACCAGCAGCACCGTCAATCCGATCATAATCGCGGTGGTTGCCCAGGCGATGATGTTGAAGGTGGGTTTATTCACGTATTCGCCCATCAGTTCCTTCTTGTTGATCAGCAACAACATGAAAATCAGCACGAAGGGCAACACTGCGCCGTTGACCACTTGCGAAAACACGATGATCTTCACGAGCGGAATCCGTGGTATCAGGATCACGGCTCCCCCGGCGACGATGAGCGCCGTATAAAGCCAGTAAAAGGCGGGGGCTTCCGAAAATTTGCGGCCCACCCCCGATTCCAAACCCAATCCTTCACAAACGGTGTAGGCCGTCGAAAGCGGCAAAATCGAAGCCGCAAAGAGCGATGCATTGAAAAGTCCCAGCGAAAACAATATGTACGCGTAGTCGCCCGCCAAGGGACGCAGCGACTGGGCGGCGTCGGCGGCGTCGCGAATGTTATGATGACCATGCAGGTAGAGCGTGGCCGCGCAGGCCACAATGATGAACCAGGCAACCACGTCGGTGAAGATGCAGCCCACAACCACGTCGAGCCGTGAGGCTTTGTATTGGCGCCGCGTGATTCCTTTTTCCACGACCGACGACTGCAGATAGAACTGCATCCAGGGCGCGATGGTCGTCCCGACAACGGCGATCACCATGTAGAGGTACGAACTCTGCCTGAAGACCGCCATCTGCGGAGGCTTCACGGTGGCCTTCATGGCCTCAATCCACGCGGGCTTGGCCAGCACTCCGGCAAATATGTAAGTGATATAAAAAAACGAAGCCGCCAGAAACACCTTCTCAACGCTCTTGTACTGCCCTTTGACTACGATCAGCCAGACGATCACGGCGCAGATCGGCACGGAGATGTACTTTGAGACTCCGAACAGCTCCATGCTTCCCGCAATGCCGGCAAACTCAGCGATGACGTTTCCGAAATTTGTAATCAGAATACCGAGCATCATGAGGAAGGTAATCCGCAGACCGAATTCTTCCCGGATCAGATCGCTCAAGCCCTTGCCCGTAACCGCTCCCATGCGGGCGCACATCTCCTGCACTACGATCAGAGCGACCGTAATGGGGATCATCGTCCACAAGAGCATGTAGCCGAACTGCGCGCCGGCAGCCGAATAGGTAAAAATGCCGCCGGAATCGTTGTCGACGTTCGCGGTGATGAAGCCCGGCCCTACGACGGCAAAGAACAGCAGGAGCCGGATCTTCCAACTTCTCAGGAATTTCATGCGCACAGGCCACAGGCACGATCAAATTGGCAAAACAGAACGATCAGAATAAATGCTGAAAGCGCCGTCTGGATAGGTGAATCTGCAAAACCGAGAAAGTTTTCTCGCAGAGACGGGGCTTGCCGCGTCTCTACAGTGGGAAGAACGACTACATCTTCGAGCGCAGCATCGCGATCACGTCGTCCGGCGTGATCACGCCGGTCAGTTGATTGTGTTCGTCGATCACCGGCAATGTCAGCAGGTTGTACTTATCAAAGAGTTCAGCGAATTCCTTTTCTTTCGCGTCTTCGAGGCAGGAAATGAGGGGCTCCTGGGCCAAAGCCAAAAGCGGCGTCGAGGAGGGCGCCAGAACGATCTTCACGAGCGGCACCGCGCCAGCCAGTGTGCCGTGAGAATCCGTCAGGTAAATGGTGCTCATGTTTTCCATGCGGCCTTCGAAAGCACGCATGGCCTCGATCGCGTCGTTGGCCGTGGCCGCCACCGGCAGTGCAATGTACTCGGTGGTCATTCGGCCGGCGGCCGAATTTTCTTTGAACTCGAGCAGGTCGGCAACTTCCTGGCGCTCCTCGGGCTGCATCTGCACCAGGATTTCCTCAGACCGCTCATCGGACAGGTCCCCCAAAAGATCGGCAGCCGCGTCGGGTTCCATCTCCTCGACAATGTCGGCGGCGCGGTCGGAATCGAGCGATTCCAAGACCGCTCTCTGCACCTTGGGTTCGAGTTCTTCCAACGCGCCGGCGGCGACGCCCTCGTCCAGCGTCTCGAACACTGCTTCGCGCTCATCGGGAGACAGATCTTCCACAATGTCGGCAATGTCGGCCGGATGGAGTTTGCCCAGCCGCTCATGCGAAATCTTGAGCTTGACGCGCCGGGCGGGATCGGTCTCGATGATATCCACGAAGTCCCAGGGAATATCGCGAGGAGGGACCCGCAGGAGCAAGGCCCGAAGGGCAGCCGCTGGGACCATACCTTTGAGCAGGCGGCGAACCGCACCCCGCGCGCCAACATCCACGCCGCCAACTCTCAAAACCGAGCGATTCTGCGTGCTGTCGTGGTGAAAATCCACGTCATTTACCCGCACAACTTTGCGGCCGTGCACGTCAATCACCTGCTGATCCAGCAGATCGCGACTGAGCAACAACAATCCTTCGGAGCCATCGGCCGGGGCCCATTCCGCGGCTGCAGTGGAGGCCCGAATGCCGCCATTGATCGCGGAAACAGCAGTCAAGGGCAAGACGCGGTTTCCTGCAGGCGTTTTGACGATCAGCAGGGCCACGCGGGAGCGGTCCTCCTGCGGGGCGAGGGCCACCTCGCGCACACGACCGCTGGCGACGCCGGAGGCGTCATAGACGGTCGAGCCCAACAGTTCGCTCAACGATACGGTGGCCATCTTCAAGAGAATACCCAAGAGCGCGTGCGGATGCCAGATGAATGAGCCTGCCTTGTCAAGAAAGATCGTTAACCACAGAGGACACAGGGGTACACAGGGAAATCGGGAGAAAAACCTCCGTGTTCCCCTGTGTCCTCTGTGGTTATCTTTTGCTCGGGTGGCCGCTGCACCGGTTGACACGCAACGATCGACTGACTAAACTCTGCCTTCCTCACTTCAAAGCCGCGCCCGCTGATTGAACGTGTCGGCTGCAACGAGAAAATTATGGCAAAGCGTCCTCGCATTGCGGTTGTGGGTAGCGCCAATGTTGACTTGACCACGTTCTCAGACCAGTTTCCCAAGCCGGGGGAAACCATCTTTGGCCAGAAGTTCGATCTGGGCTTCGGTGGGAAAGGCGCGAACCAGGCGGTCGCCGCGCGGCTCTGCGGAGCCGACGTCTTCATGGTGGCGCGAGTCGGGGACGACCTGTTCGGTCCGTCAACCATCAAAAACTTTGAAAAACTGGGTATCGATGCCACGCATGTGCGCCAGGTAAGCGGTGTGTCCAGCGGAGTGGCGCCGATCTTCGTCGATCCTTCCGGGCAGAATCGGATCATCGTCGTCAAGGGCGCGAATGACACTTTGAAACCTGCCGATGTGGATGCCGCGGCGGATACGCTGAAGAGCGCCGACTGTATCGTTCTCCAGTTCGAGATCCCGCTCGAAACCGTGTACTACACCATCAAGTTTGCGCGACAAAATGGCATCCGCTGCATCTTGAACCCCGCTCCGGCGCAGCCCATCGACATCAAGGCGATAGCGGATCTCGATTACTTTGTTCCCAATGAGAGTGAGGCAGAGGCGATTTCCGGCATGCCGGTGCGCAATCTCGACGATGCCAAGCGCTGTGCGGGCAAGCTTCTTGCCAGCGGCATCCGGCGAGTGATTATCACTCTCGGTGCGAATGGTTCGCTTCTTGCCGGAAGTGAAGGCATGGAGCACGTGCCCGCGTTTAACGTGAAGAGCGTGGATAGCACCGGAGCCGGTGACGCTTTTATTGGCAGTTTCGCTACCTTCCTAGGCGAGGGTCTGCCGGAGCAGGAAGCCGTTAAGCGCGCTAACCTTTACGCCGGCCTTTCGACCACAGGAGTGGGCACCCAGAAATCTTTCTATGACAGGGCGCGCTTCGACGCGGAGTGGAGTAAGAGAGGAAAGGCCTAGCGCCAGTGGTGGACCTTGGGCCCGGAACGTTGTGAGCGACACCTTTCATGAATTGTCATCCTGAGCGAAGCGAAGGATCTGCTGTCTCGCGCACTGCCAAGAAAGCAGGTCCTTCGCTTCGCTCAGGATGACAAAGTCTGGTGAATTGAGAGTTGAAGACTGGAGCCTCGCTTTCGCTCCGGGCTCCACGACTTCACCTCTCCATCAGCAGGACCTTCTCGGCATCGTCGATCTCGGTCAACTTGACCTCGATCACTTCACTCGCGGTGGTCTGCACGGTTCGACCGATGAACGTGGCCTCGATTGGCAGTTCGCGATGGCCGCGATCAATCAGCACCAGCAACTGCACCAGGCTCGGGCGGCCATGCGAAAAAAGGGCGTCGAGGGCAGCGCGCGTGGTGCGGCCGGTAAAAAGGACGTCGTCGACCAGCACGATTCTTTTACCCTCGATGGAAAAGCCGATTTCCGCTTCCTGCACCACGGGCTTGGGCCCCAGTGTAGAGAGGTCATCCCGATAGAACGTGATATCGAGCGTGCCCACGGGAACTTTCCTCTTTTCGACCTGCTGGATCATCTTGCCCAGCCGCTCGGCGATGGGAACTCCTCGACGACGGATTCCGACTAGTCCCAAGGCGTCAACGCCACCGTTTTTCTCGAGGATTTCGTGAGCCAACCGCACCAGCGTGCGTTCAATCTCCGAACCCGACATCAACTGTGCTTTTTGCCTCAGCGGCGTTTTCTGGGCCGCGCTCTTCTTAATAGCCATGCCACGAGTACCTCATCAAAATCAGTTTGAATTCGGAAAACAGATTGCGGATCGGATCGATCCCGGCTCTTGAATGTATTGGAAGCTTCTCTTGAACGTCAAGCATACCTGAGCTGCACTGGATTGCGACTGACGAATCGCCGCGGGCAACGGCATCCCGCTCGTCATGATCGCTGCGCCTCAAGGGGCTCCGAGGAGCCTCGTAGCGCCCGCCGGGTAGCGAACAGGTGGACCGCAGGAGTGATGATCAGCGACAGAACCATGGAAAGCAGCACGCCGCCGATCACGGCAATCGCCAGGGGCTTCAACATCTGGGCCCCCGCGCCCATCGCGAAGGCAAGAGGCAGCATTCCCGCTATGGCGGCGAGCGCAGTCATGACGATCGGCGGCAACCTTCGGCGGCCTGCCTGAATCACCGCCTCTTCAAGCGAGAGTCCCGCGGCGCGGAATTTTTGCTCGGCATCGAGCAGCAGAATACCGTTCTTGGCCACGATGCCAATCACCATGATCATCCCCATAAAAGAGGAGATGTTGAACGTGGTGCGGGTGATAAACAGGGCTAGAAACACTCCGCAGGTCGAGAGCACGGCCGACGTAAGAATCGCGAGTGGCGCGGCAAACGTTCGAAACTCAAACAGCAAAACTAATGAAGACCAGCACCACCGCCAGAACGAGCACGAGGACGAGATCCCGAAATGATTTCTGTTGCACCTGGTAGGTCCCGCCGTATACCACCCGAATGGAAGAAGGCAGATGCAACTGCTCTACGCTTTTCTTAACACTGGCAACACCCGTACCCAGGTCGGCGCCATCCAGTCGCGCCGTGACCACCACATTCCGCAGCAGGTTCTCGCGCCGGATTTCCGTTGGCGGTAACAACCGTATAAAGAGGACGAACCGCCTGCTCCACTTTCGCAACGTCGCCCACTCGCACCGGCACGCCGCCAGTAGTTGTCTTGATGACGGTGGCAACAATTTGTTGCGGATCGTGCACCTGTCCGCCGATAAGTCCAAGGTAGAGCTGATGGTTGCGTTCGAGAAGGCCGGGAGAGTCAATCAGGTTAGTGCGCCGCACCGCTTCGAGGAGGTCGGAAACCGTGACACTCGCCTGCAAAAGTTTGGCGGGATCGGGAACGATGTGAAACTCGGGCTCCTGCCCGCCTTGCACAATGACTCGCGCCACGCCATCCAGGCGGTTGAGGCGGGGCTTGAGTTCGTAGGTGGCAATTTCCCAGAGCTGTGTCTGCGGAACCGCGTCGGATGTCAGGCTGTAGCCGAGAATCGGAAAGCTGGCGAAGGTCATGCGATGCGCTTCCACCTTCGCGCTCGCAGGCAGCTCCCGCTGCACGCTTGATAGCGCCCCGTTTAGTTACTGCAATGTCTGGAACATATCCACGTTCCAGTCGAAGAACAGGTCAATCTCCGCCGATCCGCGGCTGGTAATGGAACGTACCTGGTGCAGGCCCGGCACGCTGTTGACTGCTTCTTCGAGCGGGCGTGCGACCGTCACCATCATCTGGTCGATGAGCATGACACCATTGCCGACGGCGATCAGGATGCGAGGAAAATTAGTGTCCGGAAAAACGGAAACCGGGATGGTGAACGCCACGTAGATTCCAAGAATCGCCAGCGTGACGATCAGGACGAGGATGGAGCGGGAGTGGCGCGAAAACCAGTAGGAGGGTTTACCGTTGGTTGCGGCCATCGAGCTACTTGGCATCCTTTTCGGTCTCTTTTCCCGCAGGTGCCCGGTCAGATGGGTGATCCGTCGTGGCGGACCCCGTGGCAGCTTCGACGCGAATCCTGGTATTGTCGGGCAGGCCATAGGCCCCGGATGCGACCACGCGATCGCCGTCAGCGAGGCCATCGAGAATCTGCACCTGATCGCCCTGCCGGATTCCTGTCTTCACTGTCTTCTGGTGGGCGCGATTGTCGGAGCCCGCGACCATCACATAGGTGCTTCCGTCCGGAGCTGTCAGCACGGCTGCCGCCGGAATGATAATCGAGTTCGGCACCGCGCGGGCCAGCATGGAAATCTGCACGCTCGTTCCGGGGCGCAAACGTCCCTTCGGATTTATTGCCTGAACCCAGACTTCGACGGTCGTGCTGTTGGGATCAAGAGCCGGGCTGACGACGGTCACTTTCCCTTCGATCGGGTCTTCTTCGCCAGAAACAATGACCGTTGCCTTATCGCCGAGCTTCAGCAATGCCGCCTGTTCTTGCGGAATATGGGCACGCGCAACCACCGAGCTTGTGTCCATGACGGTGAGCAACGGCGTTCCCGCAGCGGCCATTTCTCCTGGATACAAGGGACGGTCGGTGACTACGCCGCCGATCGGACTGCGGATTTCCGAGTAGCTCAACTGCGCCGCGGCGCCAAGATACTTGCCTTTTGCCGATTGCAACTGGCCGGCAGCGGATTTGAGTTCCTGCTGCTTGCTCACGGCCATCAGCGCATCGAGGTGGCGCTGCGCAAGTTCGTACTGATTTCGTGCCTGCGTGAGAGCGACACCGGCCTGATCGAGGTCCTTGCGAGGGAGGGCACCTTGTTTGTAGAGATCCTGACGGCTGTCGTAGAGCTTTTGTTCGGCTTCCAGCGCTAGCTTGGCCGCCTGAGTATCGCCTTGCGCCTTCTGGATCTCTTCCGGCAAAGTGGACGCAGTCGCGATCGCGTAGGCGGCCTGTGCCTGATTGTAGGTTCCCTGGTTGTCTTGAGCGGCGGCGGCCAAGTCGCGGCTTTCCAATCTGGCGAGCAACTGCCCTTCATGAACCTTGCTGCCGCGATTGACATAGAACGCTCTGACTGGCGCGCTGATCTTGGGGACAATCGCCGACTGCGCGAGCGGGAACAGGATGGCTTCTGACGTCACAGTCTGCTCGATGGTCACCTTCTTGACCGGAGCCACCTGAACGCTGACCGTCGGCTCAACCGGCTTGTCCGCCGAGCAGCCCAGCGCAGACGCAAGAACAGGAATGATTGAGGCCAGCAAAAGGATGAGGCGAAGCCGCGCAGTGCCGAGACAGACGGAGGCGCGGGATTGACTCCGAACCCGACGTTGCTTCGGCGAGCGTTGGTTCGGCGCGATGCTGGAGGTGTAATGCAAGAATTCGTTCCCGGCCTGGATCATTCTCTTTTTTAAAAGTTCCCCGTCAGCGTTTTCAAGTTCGCGAGGGCGACCTGGAAACGAACCTGTCCATCATCATACGCATTGCGAGCCAGCGTCAGTGTATTTTGAGCATCCACCACCTCAAGAACTGAGGCTTCTCCCGCCTGGTAGCGTAAAGTGGTGAGACGCAAACTGTCAGAGGCGAGTTCCGCTGTTTGACTTAGCGATTCGAGTTGCGCGCGAGACGTCTCGGTTTCGTCATAGAACGACCGCAGATCGGCCAGCAGTCGACGTTGTGCGAAGCTCAACTCGACGTGGGCCTGCTGCCGCCGCAAATCCGCCTGCTTTACTTTGCTGTAACCAGATCCCCAGTTCCATATAGGCAGTTGCAGGGTGGCAGTCGCCGCGTACCCCAGGTTGCGAAATCCATTTCGATCGCGCACCGCGAACTGATTGGCGTCAATGCCATAAAAATAATCCAAGCCCACCGAAGGCAGCATGGCGGTCCACGCGACTTTCACTTCCTGGTCGGTTTGCCGCAGGGAGGCAAGCGCAACACGAAGTTCCGGGTTGTTCTTGGTTGCGGCGGCCTGCGCTTCGACGAAACTGGGCAACGGATCGGGCAGGCGCAAGTCATCCACAACCGAGAAGTTTTCTTCGAAATTCGGGAACAGCAACACTGCAAGATCGAGGCGGTTCTTGTTCATCGCCAGGAGAGCATCCTGCAGTACGCGCTGTTGCTGCTGATTCTGAATCTGCGCTTTGATTACGTCGGAACGTGCTACTTCGCCGCCGTTCTGCAGCTTTTGGCTGATACCGAGAAAGCGGTCCGCTTCCGAAGCCGCCTTCTGGGCGGTGGCATACTTGCGCTGCGCCACGACGTATCCGTAGTAAGCCTGCACGACGGTGACGACCAGACCACGTGTCGCAATCTCCGATTTGGCCCGCGCCAGAGCCTCGGCCGCTTCGACCTTTCTATAGTCCGCCAACATTCCCGGTGAAAGCGCCTGGTGAACGTTTCCCTGCGCGATGTACTCGTGAACGCCGTTGTTGGCCGCGTAGCGTACGGTAGGAGGAGCGGAACCGTTCCCCTGGGTGTAGATGAACTGCATGTTGTAGCTGACGTTCGGCAGGAGTCCGGCCCGACTTTGCACTACATCCTGATGAGCAAGACCCAGTTCCGTGAGAGCGGCCCGGAACTGCGGATCGTTAGCTTTGGCGCGGGCGAGGGCATCCTGAAGCGTGAGAACCAGCGGTGCTTGCCTGGAATCGGTATCCGCGGTTGCTGCCGGCGTCAAGACTTGTCCGCTGACTTTGGACGGTGAATCTTGGCCGAACGCAGGAATGGCCAGCAAAATCCCCAGCAAGACAATTCTCATTCGCCCCGGAAATCTTCGACACACTGTTGTGAACATTAAGACCCCCACACATGAAAGTCAGCGGGTGATTGTAAATCAGATCAAGCCCTGCGATCAGCCTAGCCATTGCTGTGGGCTGCCGATCGCTTCGGTCAGATCCCGCAGAAACTCCGCTGCCCGTGCACCATCCACTACACGATGATCGCTCGAAAGCGTCAAGGTCATCATGGGACGAACGCCGGGACGGCCGTCGACCGGCACGACTCGGTCCGCGATACGTCCGACTGCAAGAATCGCGGCTTGGGGCGGAATGACGATCGCGGTGAATGCGTCCACCCCGAACATGCCGAGATTGCTGACCGTGAAGGTGCCACCCGCGATATCGGCCGGACGCAACTTGCCGCCGCGTGCCCGTTCCGCAAGGTCGCGCCTTTGCACCGCGATCTCGCCCAGTTCGGCTTTGTGGGCATGGTGAATCACCGGCGCCACCACTCCATCGTCCACCGCCATCGCCAGGCCAATGTTGATCTCGGCATTGGTACGAACGCCTTCGCGGGTCCAGCTTGCGTTCATGCGAGAGTGCTTCAGGAGGACGCGAGCAACCAGCGCTACCAGTAGATCGGTGTGCGTAAGTTTCACACCGCGCGATTTTTCAATTTCTGGCCCCAGCTTCTGCCGCGCCTCGTTCAGAGCGCCTGCATCCACCTCGCGGACCACGAAGAAATGGGGGACCGTCGTCCAGCTCTGCGTTGTGCGCTCCGCCATTAGCCGGGAGATGGGGCTGCCGCTGTCAACCGTAGCGGGCGACGCACCGGCTTTGGATTCCGCAGCGGCGAGAATGTCGGAAGCGAGGATTTCTCCGCCGGCGCCCGATCCGCGGACATCAGCGAGATCGACGGCGCGTTCGGTAGCGAGACGTCGCGCTTTAGGGGAAACCTTAACGTCCTGCGTTGCGGATTGCGTTACGGATTGCGTCGGACTCGCCGGTTGATTTGCCGATGCCGCAGTTGAGATCGCAGAAGCCGCGGGAACGGCAGCCGCGGTGGTTTTTCTTCCCGATTCCATGGCGACTTCATCCGCCGGAGGAACTTCTCCGGGACGCACGAGCCATGCGATGGTTCGGCCTACCGGCACTTCGGTCCCAGCCTGGACCTTGATGCCGGCAAGGACGCCGTCGCCGGGGGATTCGATCTCCATCACCGCTTTGTCGGTTTCGATCTCCAGCAGTGGCTCACCTTTGGCGACGGACTCACCTTCTTTTTTCAGCCACGAAATGAGCTTGCCAGTTTCCTGGGCCATTTCGAGCGCGGGCATAACGATACTGATCGCCATAGTTAGATAACCATTCGACTAGGAAACGTTTGTAGAGACGAGGCTTGCCTCGTCTCAGATTGCCGACAAACTCGTGTTGCGCGACGGAGTCGCTCTCAGCGGCTATTACGGCCCTGCGAAAAAAATTAGATGTCCACGCTCAGCCCCTAAAGGGGCATCCAATTTCGAAGAGCTTCCGGTATCGCTAAAGCGATACCCTGATACGAACCCTTGTTTTTCATCAGCATGAGACGAGGCAAGCCTCGTCTCTACGACCGCATTCTCTCAGTCGCCTACGCCAACTCGTTCCTGCCTGGAGCTCGCTTCGATCATCTCGCGCACGCGCTTGCTCGGTTTAGATTCCGTTTCTCGGATTGCGGGAAGCGGACCATCCACCGTGAAATAGTGTCTGCCGGCTACCAGAAGCTCCTCGGCCGGGAAGCGCGTGATGACCTCGTGGCCGGTTTCGGTGACGACGATTTCTTCCTCGATGCGCGCGGCACTCCAGCCATCGGTCGAGGGCCAGAAAGTTTCCAGCGCGAACACCATACCCGGCTTGATTTCGCAGGAATGTTCCAGCGACACAAGGCGGCTGATCACTGGCTTCTCCCAGATGGCGAGGCCAATCCCGTGACCATACTGCAGGGCGAAAGCCGCTTCCTCGTTCGGGAAACCGAACTCCTGCGCCTTCGGCCACACGGCGGCAATCTCGGCCGTGGTACGCCCCGGGCGCACGAGTTCAATTGCCGCGTCTAGATATTCCCTGCACCGCTTATACGCGTCGTTCATCGCGTGCGAGGCGTATCCGATGGTGAAGCAGCGGTAGTAACAGGTGCGGTAGCCCATGTAGGAGTGGAGAATGTCGTAATACACCGGATCTCCCGGACGCAGCACGCGATCCGAGAAAACGTGCGGATGCGGATTGCAGCGCTCTCCTGAGATTGCGTTCACGGCTTCCACATACTCGGAGCCGAGATCGTAGAGCACCTTGCTCACCAGGCCCACCGCCTGGTTTTCGCTCATGCCAGGCTTCATGGCGCGATAGAGTTCGTCATAAGCAGCGTCGACCATCATGGCGGAATGGTTGAGCAACGAGATCTCGTCACGCGTCTTGATGAGGCGCGCTTCCGACATGAGCGCCTGCCCATCGACGACTTTGATTCCTTCTTTTTGCAGAGCGAACAGGACCGGCAATTCGACGATGTCGACGCCCACCGGTTCTTTGTGCAGTCCGCGCATTTCGAGTTCGATGCGAATTTTCTTCGCCACATCTTCCGCTCGCCCCATCTCCGGCGTCATGGCGCCGCGCAGCACGGAGATTCCGGAACGCGACCGCTCTCCGAGCCAGGGACAATGCAGTTGATGGTGTTTCGCAGCCGATCCGAAATCCCACAGAATCGGCTCGTCGTTTTGCGGAAGCAGCGTGAAGCGATTCGCCTTGTCCTGAGCCCAGGTGCCGATGTGGGTCGCGGTAATGTACCGGACATTGTTCATGTCGAAGCACAACAGGGCGCCCATCTCAGACTTGACTAGAAGATCCTTGGCACGCGCCAGGCGTTCGCGGCGCAGGCGATCGAAGTCAACCCGGTTTTCCCAATCCACCGCCATCGATCCATATGTAGGTAGAGCCATAAAATTCTCCTTTGAGAGGTTAGAGGTCAGATTGCAGAGGTAAAAACCTGCGTGGAACGTACCTCTTCAATCTGACATCTGACCTTTTACCTTCTCGCTATCGTCCGCAGAGCGTACGCGCGGCCTCAAACACGGTTTGCTCGGTCGGCACGGTTACATCTTCCAAAGGCGGCGAGAACGGAATTGGAACATGCATCGCGCCCATGCGCTTGACCGGAGCGTCCAGATCGTAGAATGCGCCTGTGGCGATCACCGACGCAAGTTCGGCGGTGACGCCATAGCGCTCGTAACCTTCGTCGAGAACGATCGCCCGCGACGTTTTCTTCGCCGATTCAATCAGAGTTTTTTCGTCGAGCGGCCACAGGGTGCGCGGATCGACCACTTCGGCGCTGATTCCGATTTCCTCCAGCAGCGTTGCCGCGCCCAATGCCACCTGCACCATGCTGCTGGTGGCGACCAGAGTGATGTCCTCGCCCACCCGTTTCACATCCGCGACGCCCAGCGGGACCGTATAGTCGCCCGCGGGCACCGGGCCTTTGAGTTTGTACATCATCTTATCTTCGAAGAAGACTACTGGATTCTCGTCGCGAATCGCCGACTTCAGCAGTCCCTTGGCGTCGTAGGGCGTCGAAGGCAGAACAACTTTCAAACCCGGAACGTGGCAGAACCACGCATGTAAAGACTGCGAGTGCTGCGCAGCGGAGCGGCGAGTCGCTCCCATCGTCGTGCGCATCACCATCGGCACTTTCCACTTTCCGCCCGACATGTAATGAACCTTGGCGGCCTGGTTGACCATCTGGTCCATGGTCAAAGTGATGAAGTCGCCAAACATAATGTCGACCACCGGACGCATCCCGGTCATGGCTGCGCCCACGGCGAGCCCGGTAAAGCCCGCTTCGGAAATCGGCGTATCGACTACGCGGTCCTTACCGAATTCCTCCAGCAGGCCAGAGAGAACTTTAAAGGGGGTGCCCGCCTCCGCCACGTCCTCACCCAGAATGCAGACGGTCGGATCGCGGCGCATCTCTTCGGCCAGCGCCTCGCGAATCGCCTGCGCGAAGGTTAGCTCACGACCGCCGGTTTCAGGCATACACGTCCTGTTCCACTTCCTCGACGGCCGGATACGGCGCCGCCACTGCGAAGTCAACTGCCTTCTTCATCTCGGACTCAAGTTCAGCCTGCGTCCGATCAAGTGCCGCCGCGTCGGCGAGTTTCTGCTCGACTAGCCACTTCCCGAAATTCGCGATCGGATCCCGCTCCGTCTTCCATGTTTGTTCTTCCTGCTTGGAGCGGTAATATTCGCGGTTGATGTCGCCCACGTGATGTCCGTGGTATCGATAGGTATCGCAGAGCAAGAACGCAGGACCATCACCGCGGCGGGCGCGCTCCACCAACCGCTGTGAGATGGCATGGACAGCGCGCACGTCCTGACCGTCCACGCTGGCGGATTCCAAGCCGAAGGCAGTCGCCCGCATCAAGATATCTCCGGCGGTGGTTTCCGAGTAATGCGTATATTCCGTATAGAGATTGTTCTCGCAGACGTAGATCACCGGAAGCTTGAAAAGTTGGGCAAGGTTCATCACTTCGTACAGCACACCCTGGCCGAGCGCGCCTTCTCCGAAGAAACATACCGACACCCGGCCGTTACCGAGACGCCGAGCCGAAAACGCGGCTCCAGTGGCAATGCCGGCGCTGCCGCATACGATCGCATTCGCTCCCAGGTTGCCGGTCGCCGGGTCTGCAATGTGCATAGAACCGCCTTTGCCCTTGCAGTACCCGGCCTTCTTGCCCAGCAGTTCGGCGAACATTTGATCGGGGGAGGCGCCTTTCGCCAAACAATGTCCATGACCGCGATGCGTGCTGGTGATGTAGTCGGTTCGCTCGAGCGCTTCACATACGCCCACAGCGACCGCCTCCTCACCGATGTAAAGATGCGCCAGGCCGGGCATCAACGCCCGCGTGTAAAGTTCGTTGACCTGTGCTTCAAATTGGCGGATGGCGACCATCTGCCGGTACATCCGGAGCCACAAATCAACTTTTTCTGAAGCTTCTCTCGGCTGTGCGGCGGTCGTCATTTAGAAACTCCCGACATGCGGGCCAAAACGTCGAACATGACGGCAAAATCCAGCTTCTCCCAGCCCATGCCGCGGGCGGCGGTCAGAAACTCGTTGCTGATGGCGGTGGTGGGAACGGGAACATTCAGCTTGCGGCCCAACTCCATTGCCAGGAGCATGTCCTTCTGCATCATGTTGACGTCGAACCACGCTTCTTCCGGTTGCTGCAAGACGAAAGGACCGCGGTACTGAATCATGGGCGACGCGATCGCGCTGTGAATCAAAACATCGACCGCAACTTCGCGCGGAATCCCGCTCTTTTCCGCCAGCAGCACGCCTTCGGAAAAAGCCAGCATCTGCACCGCCAGGCTCAGGTTCACGGCAATCTTCATGGCCAGCGCCACGCCGTTGTCGCCGACGTGCGTCACCTTCGGCCCAATATCCAGAAGCAAAGGCTTCAGGCGCTCGAAAGTTTCCTTGCGGCCACCGACCATCACTGAGAGCTTGCCTTGTTGCAGGGTAATCACGCTGCCCGAAACCGGCGCGTCCACCATGTCGGCGCCCTTCTCGCGAACTTTCGCAGCCAGCGCGCGGCTCACTTCGGGGCTCACGGTGCTCATGTCAATGTGGAATTTGCCGGCGCCAATGCCAGCGAGCAATCCCTCCGGCCCGTCCGTCACCGCCGCGAGCGCTGCGGCGTTCGTCACCATTGTGAACGTCACATCCGACGCAACCGCCACGGCCTTGGGAGACTCGGCAAACTTCATGCCCCGGTCGATCAACCCCTGCGCCTTGGCGCGCGTCCGGTTGTAGCCGGTCACCGTGTGCCCTTTTTCGAGCAAGCGGCCTACCATGTTGCCGCCCATCACACCGAGACCGATGAATCCAAGTTTGGCCATATAACAATTCCCTTTCGCTTATGAATTCGGCTTGAGGTGTGAATTGAGGTGGGAACCGCTTCTTGCCGGAGAAGACGAATCCGCAAGCACCTGCTTGAGATGAGCGCGCATCGCTTCTCGCGCCGTTTCCGGATCGCGCTGCTCGATTGCCGCCAGGATTCGCTTGTGATGGAACTGCCCCCGCTCCGGTCCTCCTTCCACATCGAAAATGCGGCTGCGCTGCTCGCGTAAGAGACCGACTATCGAATCCAGGAGCGAGAGAATCAGCGGGTTCCCAGCCGCTTCTGCCAGCGCCAAATGGAAATCGAGATCCGCTTCCACGTAGGCGTCGGGGTCATGCAGGTTGCGATCCATCACGGCGACCGCTTCCCGCATGGTGCTCAGCAGTTGTTCCTCAATTCGGGGAGCAGCCAGGCCGGCAATCTCCGGCTCCAGCACCAGCCGCAACTCGGCCAGGTTCGCCGACCCTTCCTGCTGATTGATGCGGATCATGAGATCCAGCGACTGCCGAATCGCCTGGGAAGTCCCATTCGTCACGAAGGTGCCGCGCCCGGAATAGGCTTCCACCAGGCCCTTTTCACGCAAGGTCTTCACTGCTTCTCGAACCGCGGTGCGGCTTACCCCAAATCGCTGCGCAAGATCGCGCTCCGCCGGCAACTGGTCCCCAGGCTTGAGTTGGCCCTCCAGAATGGAGTCTTCCACCTGCTGCACAATCTGCTCGTACAGGCGAGACGTCTTTACTGTCCGGTACAACGGCTTGGCGGCTAGGGAATCTACCGCTTCATCTGTCATTTAGGCCCTCAATCATCCGAGTACGACGTTTCTTTTCGGTATGATGGTCCAACCACTATACCATAACTCACAAAATCGCCGCACCCGTCTTTCTTTCTGACTACTGGATCCAAACCGTCTTGATGTTCACAAACTCGCGGATCCCTTGCACGGCGAGTTCGCGCCCGTGCCCTGAGTACTTCACGCCACCGAAAGGCAGGCGCGGATCAGAAGCCACCATCTTGTTCACGAAGACCATGCCAGCTTCGAGTTCGTTAATGAACCTTTCGGTTTCCGCGGGATCGTTGGTCCATGCGCTGGCACCCAGCCCAAAGCGGCTGTCGTTCGCGATCTGGATCGCCTGATCCACATTCTTCACGCGAAAAATCGACGCCACCGGGCCAAAGAATTCTTCCTTGTAAGCCGGCGAATCTTTCGGAATGTCGGTCAGCACCGTCGGCGCATAGAAGTTGCCGGGACGGTCGAGGGGATGGCCACCGGTCAGCAGACGCGCACCCGCGGCCACAGTTTTTTTCACATCGGCATCAAGAGAAGTAACAGCGTCGGCGTTGGCCAGCGGACCGAGCTGCGTGCTCTCCTCGAACGGATCACCCACGCGCAGGTCCTGCATGCGTTTGACGAACTTGCGCTCGAACTCGTCGGCAATTTTTTCCGCCACGATAAAGCGCTTGGCCGCGATGCACGACTGGCCGTTGTTCTGAATCCGCGCCTCGACTGCACTTGCGACGGCCGCATCCAGATCGGCGCTGGGCATCACAATGAAAGGATCACTGCCGCCCAGTTCCAGCACAACTTTCTTGATTCGTTTGGCGGCGGAAACTCCGACTTGAATCCCCGCCTGCTCACTGCCCGTTAAGGTCGCGGCGACAACCCGACGGTCGTTCAGGATGCCATCGACCGGCCCCGAGCCGATCAGCAGCGTCTGGAACACGCCTTCGGCAAAACCGGCGCGACGAACAATGTCGTCAATCTTCAGCGCGCACTGCGGAACGTTCGAAGCGTGCTTCAGTAGCCCGACATTGCCCGCCATCAGTGCGGGCGCCACAAAGCGGAACACCTGCCAGAAGGGAAAGTTCCACGGCATGACGGCCAGGATGGGACCAATCGGCAGATACCGGATGAAGCTGCGCTTCGCCCCAGTTTCCACAATTTCGTCCGCCAGAAATTTCTCGGCGTTTTCCGCATAGTAGCGGCACCCCGTCGCGCACTTCAGCGCCTCGCCCACTGCGGCCTTCAGAGGCTTGCCCATTTCCAGCGTCATCAAATGGGCGCACTCGTCTTTTTCTTTTTCCAGAATCTCGGCCACGCGCATCATCTTGCTTGCACGTTCCGCAAAGGAAGTCCGCCGATGGTTTCGGAACGCGGAGGCCGCCAGTTGCAACTTCTGCTCGATTTGCGCCCCGGTAAGCGGCTCGAAACTCTTCACGACTTCACCAGTCGCAGGATTGATGGTCGCTATTGCCATGCTAATTTCTTCCTTTTCCTTATAGTACCTAAGTACCTACGCTCCGATGGTCGAGCGTCAACCGGCAACCCCTGGCTGCCAGCTGTTTAGTGGTCGGACCACAATACTACTTGACGGGTAGGCCGCGTCAAGGTATATCTTTCAATCGCGCTTGGTTCGCAAAAGAACCATCTTCGGTCGTATGGGTGTCCGACCAAGAAAATGTTCCATCCCCTTTTGGAGGTAGTAATGCATTCTCCGTCGAATGGCATTCGGGTTTTAGGCATCGTCTGCCTGGTGCTCGCCGTCTCTGTTTCCCTGTTTTCCCAAACCACCACCGGCCGCATTCTGGGAACCGTTAGCGATCAGTCCGGTGCCAATGTGGCGGGAGCCGCGGTAGTCGTCACCGATGTACAGCGCGGCGCCACTCGAGCCGTGGCCACCGATGACTCCGGGAACTACGTCGTCCCGCAGTTACAGCCTGGAGTTTACAAAGTTCGCGCAGAAGCGAAGGGCTTCAAGACCGTGGAGCGCGTAAACATCGTTGTGGAAGTTGCGCAGGACGTGCGCGTCGACGTCACGCTCCCGACCGGGCAGGTTTCCGAGACGGTGGTCGTGACCGAGGAAGTTCCGCTGGTCAACACCACATCCTCCACTTTGGGCGGCACGCTGAGCAACGCGGAGATCAACGATCTGCCGTTGAATGGCCGGAACTACGAGAACTTGCTCCAGTTGCGTCCCGGTGTGGAACGATATCCTGGCGGCGGATTCTCGACGACGAGCACAAACGGACTGCGTGCGGAAGACAACGCCTACTTCGTGGAAGGCTTGTTCAACAGCGAGCCCTACTCCGGCCAGGCCATCATCAACGGCGCCGGCATTGCTGGCGATTCGGCGACCATTCTGCCCATCGACGCGATTCAGGAGTTTAACGTGGAAGAACTTGCACCCGCCGAATTCGGGTGGAAGCCGGGGGCGGTGGTTAACGTCGGTCTCAAGTCCGGCACCAACCAGATTCACGGCACCGGGTTCGCCTTTGGCCGCGACGGCGTCATGGACGCGCGAAACTTTTTCAACACCGTACCCAACGCCAAGCTCGCAAGAACGCTGGAACAATACGGCGGCAGCGTGGGCGGCCCAATCGTCAAAGACAAAGCCTTTTTCTTTGGCGCCTACGAAGGGCAGATCTATGACGTAGGAAACTCTTTCGGCGGCGTCACCAGCCCGTCCATGGTTTCGATGCCCGCGGCTGGCAACTGCCTTTTCCTCACCACCGGCGACTGCGCGAACAGTATCCCCAACGTGATAGCGGATCTCCAGGCGGGAGGAATCACGGTGAGCCCCGCCAGCTTGAATATCGCTGGGTGCACGTCCTCGGGCACCTGCGACGGAACTGGCTTCCCCACCAACAATAATCCCGACATCAACATCCCGAATGGATTCTCCAACCAGGTAACCGTTTACAATGCGATCGGCAAAGTGGATTTCAACGTCAACCAAAATAACCGCATCAGCGGGATGTACTTCTTCGGGAACAACACGGGGACGGTCGAAGATTTTCCGGAGTTGCAATCGAAGTGGCGGTCGAAGATTCACACGCGCGCCCAGGTGGTTGGCGGAAGCTGGGCGTGGACTCCCAGTCCCCGTTGGGTGAACGAAGCACGCGTCGGATATAACCGCCTGTACCAGCCGACGTTGCCGGGCGATCTCAACACCCCCGCGTCCAGTTACGGGCTCGACACCGGCGTCTCGGGTCCATTCACGGGCGGACTGCCGCGCATCGGGTTTGGCGGATATTTCTTTCCCGGCCTGGGTGGCTTCAAATGGCCAAAGTTCCAGGGACCCGACTCCATCACGCAGTTCATCGATCACGTTTCCTACACTGCCGGCAAGAACGCCATCAAGTTCGGCGGCGAGCTGCATCGCAACGACGTCACGAACGCAGCCTACGGCAATGCCCGAGGCAGCATCACTTTCCTGGGCTCGGTGTTGGACGGCGCCAATTCCACACCGCTCGAAGACTTCTTCGCGGGCTTGCCCTTTAAGTCAACGTTGGAGGTGGGAAATCCGACGCTGCAACTCCATAACTGGGCCTATAGCGCGTTCTTTCAGGATGACTGGCGGGCCACCAAGAATCTGACGGTGAACTTCGGCGTGCGATACGAGTTCAGCACTGTCCCTCAGGAAGCTCACAACCTCCTGGGTAACTTTGACCCGAACGTCGGCTTAGTGCAGGTGAACACGGGCGCCAATAAGATCAGCAGCCTCTATAAGCCTGACCACAAGAACTTCGCGCCGCGCTTCGGGTTTGCCTGGGATACCAACGGCAAAGGATCAACCGTGATCCGCGGCGGGGCCGGTCTGGTTTACGAAACCTTGAACTGGCAGTCGTTCATCGCCTTCAACAACGCCTTTGGCCCGGGCAGTGTTCCTACGGCGGGCATCGTACCAGGCGGCACGATCACAACCGGAAACGTCACCAATAAGAATTTCTTGAACCCGATCACGGAGACCTGGGACAACACACCGGTTTACAACAGCACGATCGATTGCGTCAGCAGTCCCTGCCCCATCATGAGCGTGGACCGCAATCTGACCACGCCCTACGTCTGGAACTGGACCCTCAGTGTGCAACATGCGTTTACCCCGAACCTTACGTTGGAGATGGCCTACGTCGGTAACCACGGTGGGAATTTAACCGGCATTCGCGACATTAATCAGCCGCCGGTAGGATCGGGCTGGGACACCAATTCTAGTGGTACTGGCGCCCTCGACCTTTGCTTGGCGAGCGCTCCGGCTTATAACAACTGTTTTGTCGACGCCAACGGCACCGAAGAAGCTAACCGGCCGTTCGCGACTAAGTTCCCGTACCTTGCAAACATTTTCCAGATGGGCAACGTCTATCGGTCCAATTACAACGGCCTGCAAGCGACGCTGAACTCCAGAAATTTCCATGGCTTGAGCATGGTGGCCGGTTACACCTACTCGCACGCTCTCGATAACGTGGGTGCCAACTGGGCTTTTGGCTACGGAGCAGGACTACCACAGGATTCCTCTCACCTGGGCCGCGAATACGCGAACAGCGATTTCGATGTTCGTCATCGCCTCACGGTTTCGCTCACCTATGCCATCCCCGGCAAGAAGGGCTACGGTCAGGCGCTGGAAGGTTGGGAACTCAACTCCATCATCACCCTGCAAAGTCCGCAGTACTGGGGGACTATCGACTTGGGTACAGATGCGGCCGGTACTGGTCCGCTGCCCTTCAGCCCTCCCGCGAACAGCCCCATCCGATGGAGTTTCTATGGGAAACCGAACGACTTCAAGTCGGGACCGACAGCGATTCCTCAGTTCCCGGGTGCAAGCAATTCGTCTTGTGCCTCAAAGGCACTGGCTCTTGACGGAGGAACTCCTGGCGCCGCGACCGCTGCACTCAACCTGTTTGGCTGCTACGCCAAAGGGAACTCCATCATGATTCCTCCGGCACTGGGGACGTTCGGCAACATGGGCCGCAACATTTTCCCCGATTCCGGTTTCCGCAACGTGGACTTCTCGCTGGCGAAGAACTGGCATTTCGGCGAGCGCTTCCGCGCCCAGTTCCGGGCGGAGTTCTTCAACATTTTCAACCACCCCAACTTCGCCAATCCTTATGGCGGCCAGAATGGTTACGGCTTCAATGATCCTTCCGCGGGTGGCTTCGGCTGCGGCTGTGCCACTCCGGACGTCGCCGCCGCCAACCCGGCCGTGGGTTCGGGAGGCCCGCGCTCGGTTCAACTCGGCCTGAAGCTTATTTTTTAAGCAAACCGCCCTTCCCCGCGGCGGGGCCGGATCTCGATCCGGCCCCACCATTTTCGAAGACCGAGGTTGCATGTTGTTGTTCGTCCAGCAGTGAACTCAGCATCGGAACACCCACTCGAATGCTCAACCATCGCAACCCTATGCGATACGAAAGGTGAAGTTTGTGCCCAAACAACTCCGACGCGATATGAGCCGTTTCCTGCCAGTTCGTGCCCTGCTAATCATTGTTGCTATCACGGTAACGATGAGCCCCGTCGCCTTCTCCGAGCAGCGCGCCGAGCGAACGCTCGATGAGATCAAGACCGAGGCTGTTCATCGCGCCGAGAACGGAATGTATCCGCTCATCGGGCTTGATCCCGGCGACGTGAAGGAAGCCTTCACCTCCATCCATACTCGCGATAAAGACGAGTGGGCGGCGGCCTTTATGGGAGTGGCCGATCGCTACATGAATGAAGCCAAGTCGCTGGAGAAAACCGACCCGGTGAAAGCGAACGCCGACTACATCCGCGCGTGGCGGCTTTATTCTTTCGGACGCTGGCCGATTCCCGCCTCTGCCGGCAAACAGCGCTCGTACGAAAAAGCAATCGAGGCTTTCCTGGCACACGCGCGCTTCTGGGATCCACCGCTCGAGATCGTGAGGATTCCCTTCGAAGGAAAAGAAATCATCGGCTACCTGCGCTTGCCGAAAAATGCTAACGGGCCCGTGCCACTCGTGCTGGCCGTGAATGGGCTGGACAGCCGCAAGGAAGATTTGTCCGAGAGCTTCAGCGCGATCCTGCCGTTCGGCATCGGCTTTCTGGCCGTGGATGGCCCGGGCACCGGGCAGTCTCCGATCAAAGTCAGTGAACATGCGGAGCGCATGCTCTCTCGCGTGCTCGATTACATTGCCACCAGGCCCGAGATCGACAAGAACCGGGTTGCCATGCACGGCGTGAGTTGGGGTGCGTATTGGGCCGCGAAGATGGCCATCGTAGAGCGTGCCCGCTTGCGGGGAGCGAGCGCCCAGTCACCCCCCACCGATACCTTCTTTCAAAAAGATTTTCTGATGAATTCTTTGATCGGCAATCGCGAATATCTCTTCGATCAGGCCCCGGCATTGATGGCGATTTTCGACAACGTGAAAACCGTGGATGAAATGGCGGAAGTCTTGCCAAAAATGTCGCTCGTCAAACAAGGACTACTCGGCAAGCCGATGGCGCCGATGCTCATTCTTGCCGGAGTGCTCGACACCCAGGTACCGATCTCCGACATCTACCTGCTTCTCGACAAAGGCGATGTGCCGAAGACCGCGTGGATCAATCCGCAGGGCGGCCACCTTGGGCGGCAGGTCAAAGTGTGGCCCGATCCCCGCATCTTCAAGGAGGTCATCATCCCGTGGCTGGTGCACACGCTTGAAGCTGAACCGGCGAAGGAGAGCCACTAACGTTCCAATTCCCTTTCTAGTGGAAGGACGGGCGGGGACGCCCGGCTCTCCACCAGCAAGCTTGAACTAACGACTAAGAATTAAGGACTGACGACCAACGATGGCGATCCTTCCACCCGAGCAGGCGGGTTCTGTAAATGCCGCGCCGGCATCCAGCAAGACGCCCTTCTACCGCGTCCTCTGGGTGCAAGTGCTGGCGGCCATGGCCTTCGCGATAGTGCTGGGCTACGTGGACCCGGTTAGTGCGGTGGCCATGAAGCCGCTGGGCGACGCTTTCATCCGCGTGATTTCGATGATCATCACTCTGATCATCTTCTGCACCGTGGTCACCGGAATTGCCGGCATGGAGAACCTGAAAAAGGTCGGCCGGGTCGGCGGCATGGCGCTCATTTATTTTGAAATCGTTTCCACCATTGCCCTCCTGATCGGACTCGTGGTGGGCAACGTTGTGCGCCCGGGCAGCGGCTTTAACGTAAACGTCGCCACGCTGGACGCCAGGGCGGTCGCCGATTATGCCGGCCAGGCAAAAACGCAAAACGTCACCGAATTTCTGATGCACATCATCCCGACGACGGTGGTCGACGCCTTCGCCAAGGGAGATATCCTCGAAGTAGTTTTCGTGGCCTTGCTCTTCGGCTTTGCGCTGTCGGCCGCCGGAGCGCGAGCCAAGCCGCTGGTCGAACTCATCGACTCCCTCACTCATGTCGTATTCCGAGTGGTGAATATTCTGATGAAATTCGCGCCGATTGGAGCTTTCGGCGCAATGGCGTACACGGTCGGCAAGTTCGGCCTCGCTTCCCTCGGTCCACTGGCCAAGCTAATCGGAACTTTCTGGCTTACTTCGATGCTCTTTGTCGTGATTGTACTCGGCGCCATCGCCTGGGCCGCCAGCTTTAACATCTTTCGCTTTCTGGCATACATCAAGGAAGAAATCCTGCTGGTGTTAGCCGTTAGTTCGTCGGAAATCGCGATCCCGACTCTGATGGCCAAGCTTGAGAAACTCGGCTGCTCCAAGTCTCTGGTTGGACTGGTGGTCCCCACCGGATTTACCTTCAACACGGATGGCACCAGTCTTTACATGACCATGGCCGCTCTATTCGTGGCGCAGGCCACCAATACCCATCTGACTCTGATCCAGGAACTCACCATTCTCTCCGTAGCGGTTCTCACTTCCAAGGGGGCTAGCGGCGTGCAGGGCGCGTCTTTCATCGCGCTGGTGGCCACACTTTCCGTGATCCCAACCATTCCCGTTGCCGGCATGGCATTAATTCTTGGAATTGACCGTTTCCTGAGTATGTTCAGAGCCTTGGTCAACATGATTGGAAACGGCGTAGCAACGCTGGTCCTGGCGCGCTGGGAGGGAGAATTGGGGAGCGAAACCCTGCGGCAAAACTTAGCCCGACCGGCCTAACACTTCGTTTCGGAACCTGGTAACAACCGGTTCGGTCACGCGCGTCGCGATGCCTTACACACTCATTGGCTTCTTCCCTGGGCGCTAAGGAAGGTCTGATTAATTGTTCGTTGGCGAGTCGGGATGCTTTGAGAGGGCCGGACTCAGCGGCTAAACAGGCTGCGGAAAAAATATTTTCTGCGCCGCAGTCTGACCGCAGCGGCTAAAGCCGGTGCTGAAAACAAGCCAGTTATCGCAGCGCTGAAGCACTGCGCCACCCAAAATCAAGCGCGAGATCGAGTTTTTCCGCAGCCTGTAAAGCCGCTTGTATCGCGGGCTCTAACGGCACGGCTGAAGCCGTGCCCTACCCAAAGCTAACGGAAACGAACTTAATCAGAGATCCCCTAAGCTCAGGCCACTTTAGAGCCGCGTTCGGATTGTCCGAGAAATGCCAGCAGTTCACAGTTGACTTTCTCGGCGTGGGTCCAGAGAATGCCGTGCGGTCCGCCTTCCACCACCACCAGTTTGCTTCCTTTAACAAACTCAGGTGTGCGCTTTCCGGTGGCGGCAAGGGGGAGAATCCGGTCGGCATCGCCGTGAATGACCAGCGTGGGTACGTCAATGCGCGCAAGATCTTTTCGGAAATCTGTCAACCACGACGAAACGCAATCCAGAGTGCCCTTGGGCGAGGCGCCGGCTCCAATGTTCCAGCTTAGCTGGACCACCTGGTCACTGATCAGTTTGCCGCCCAGGATGTCCACGTTGTAGAAGTCTCTAAGAAACTGGGCGAGAAAAGCTGGACGATCGGCGACAATCGCTTTCTCAATCCCCTCGAATACAGCGCGGTCGACACCTTCCGGGTTATCACTGGCCTTCAGCAGGAATGGCGGAATCGAGGAGATGAATACCGCTTTGCTCACGTGTTCTGTTCCGTAGGCACCCAGATAGCGGGCCACCTCGCCGCCCCCCATCGAAAAACCCACCAAAGCGAATTCATGAAGGTCGAGTTTGGTCACGAGCTTGTGCAGGTCCTCGGCAAGAGTGTCGTAGTTGTAGCCTTCGCTCGGCTGGCTTGACTTGCCAAACCCTCTGCGGTCGTAGGTGATGACCCGGTGACCTGCTCCCAGCAGGGCTGAAACCTGTTTCTCCCAGGAAGCACCGCTCAGCGGCCAGCCGTGGATCAGCACGACCGGCTTACCCGCGCCCTGATCCTCGTAGTAGAGATCGATGTTGCCAGAGTTTTCCTTACCCACAGTAATGTATGGCATTGAGATTCTCCTTTCGTGTGTGTGTTGATGTTGATGGCGAGGCGGTCAGCGACGTCTTCGTAGTTTTAGATGTCTAACGCGCCTAGAGGTCGCGATTTATCTCCGACGGTCCACCCGGATTTACAATTGTGAATGAACAAAACCAAGGATGTTCCGTGACACGGACAGCGTGGTAGACACGCGTGTGGTACAAATGCATCCGGTGCGCCGTGAGCTTCGTTGTATCGAGACTATTGAACGTTGACGTGAGGTCGAGATGAAACTGCTTCTGGCACTTGCTTGCTCCCTTTTCTCTTTGTTGTCCTTTGCCTACGCTGCGACCGCTGCACAGACGTTTCCAACTTCGGCAGGAGAGGTCAAGATCACTCCGCTGAATCACGCCAGCACCCTGATCGAGGCGGGAGGAAAAACCATCTACCTCGACCCGGCCAAACCTGCGAAGTTCGCCGGATCCCCGAAAGCGGATCTCATTCTGATTACCGACATTCACCCCGACCACATGGATCCGGCTTCCATCGCCGAACTCACCAAGGCCGGAACGGACATTCTGGCGGCGCCCGCCGTGGTGTCAACGGTCAAGGCTGCTAAGCCGATTGCGAATGGTGAAACCAAAACATGGCAGGGCTGGACCATTGAGGCAACCCCCGCGTATAACCTGACGCGCGGCCCAGCCCCAGGCAAATTCTTCCATGACAAGGGACGCGGCAACGGATACGTTCTCACCTACGGCGGCGTGCGCTTTTACTTCTCCGGCGACACGGAAGGCATCCCTGAAATGCGCGCCCTGAAGAACATCGACGTGGCGTTCGTCTGCATGAATCTGCCTTACACCATGCCTCCCGACGAAGCGGCGGATGCGGTGAAGGCATTCCACCCGAAGGTCGTGATTCCGTATCACTACCGCGGCTCCGATCTCACCGTGTTTAAAAAACGGCTGGAAGGAACTGGGATCGAAGTCCGGTTGCTCGACTGGTACCCGCAATAGCCAGATCCCCGACGCCGCCACTGAGCCGTCCTCTCTAAGCCGTGATTTGCTGCTGGAGCAATTTGTCGGAGCGTGCTTGTTCTATGGATGGTCTGGTAAGGTTTTAGTGGGGATGTTCAGAGATCCCGCGCTGTGTGGGCAGGACATTCGATTTGAGAGGCTTTAACTCAGCCGCGCAAATCTGCGACTCGACTCGGGAAAGTCGACGCCACTGACGAACCACGCGGCAATTCCGCAGGCCAATGCAACAAAGACCGAAGAAAGGTGGATGACCGGTTCGGGGGTGAGAGGCGTTCTCACCAAAGTTGTGATCACCGCACCCAGAAACACGGTGACAATGGCGATCCACTGGTACAGCCGCAGACCCCAAAATATCGGCGTTTGAGGCTCTCCCCGGTAAGCCTCTTCCACAAATCTTCCAATACCGGAGAGGATCAGGTAGACCCCGCCAACCATCGCTGCCGTCGTGTGCAGGAGATAGAGCCTCGTTACGACTAGAGCATTTTCATATTTAG
>PKUV01000183.1 GCA_003131315.1 Acidobacteriaceae bacterium | reverse complement strand
AAATATGAAAATGCTCTAGTGCATAAGCGAGGCGGACCAGAGTTCTCTCCGAAAAGGGCACGTACAGCAAAGCTGCAGTCGCGGCGAACGCCAAGCCAACGCCGATCTGCGGCAGTAGCAGGAACGGCGCGATGGCCCAGAGCTGATCAAGCGCCAGAACGAATGGGAATAGCCGGACGAACGTCCCGCCCAGCTTGCGGAAATCGAAGGCGACCGCGGACAGCAAATAGAACCGCAGCGGGATCCCCACCGCTCCCGTTACCAATACCGCGCCCACGATGAACAGAGCTCTCCAGCCCGGGAGAAAGCTGCTGGCGACCTGGTCCACATCGTGCAGGTGAGCGAGACCGCTCAGGTAGAAGATGAGATACATCGCCTGAATCAGTGCGAAAAGCGCGCGCACCAATCCGCGCCGCGGAACGGGCACGTGCAGTTCGGGGTGCAGCGCGATCTCAACTGCAGGCGAAGTTGCCGGGTCATTCTCCTGCGCGTGCGCAGGCGCAGATATTGTTGCTGCCGCCGCGACACCGTCGACGGGAGCAATGAAGCGGTATCCGCGACGGGCCAGGGTTTCAACGAAGCGCGGGCTCGATGCGGAATCGCCCAGCGCCTCGCGAATCTTGTTCACCGCGGTATTCAGGCTGTGATCGAAATCGACGAAGGTGTCGGCAGGCCAGATTTTTTCGCGCAGGTCGTCGCGCGTGACGACTTGACCGGCATTCTGCAGCAGGGCAGTGAGGACTTGAAACGGCTGTTCCTGAAGCCGGATGCGCGCGCCGTTTTTGCGCAGCTCTCCGGCGGCCAGGTCGACTTCAAAAACGCCAAATCGCAGCAGCCTGGCTTCGCGGTTGGGGGAAGGCATCGGCATGACGGCGCGCCCGTAGTGTACACCGCCGGGAACGCGGTCGTTAGTCGTTAGTCGATGGTCGTTAGTCGTTCGCGATGAAGGTTTGCTAACGACTAACAACCAACGACTAACGACGGAAGAAAGGCTACAATAGCCGCGTGAACGCCCCCGTTCCGCCGAAGCCAGTAGCTGACAACGAGCATCATGACAACAAGCATCAGCACCGCCATTCCATCTACGCCGCCGAAGCCACCGGATTGCTTCTCATGGCGGTTCTGCTGCTCGTTCTGACCATCATCCGCTACTGGCGGTACATCCCTTGGAGCGCGCGCTGAAGTTGCCGAAGTTGCCGAAGTTGATGGATCGCGAGCCGCTGGTCGTAGTGGTGCTTGGTCCCACGGCGAGCGGGAAGACAGCTCTGGCGCTGGCGATTGCCCGCCGCTTCCGCGGTGAAATCGTCAACTGCGACTCGGTCGCAATGTACCGCGAATTTGAGATTGGCACGGCCAAGCCCACTGCGGCTGAGCGCGCCGAAGTTCCGCATCACCTGCTGGATTGCGTGGATCCGCTCGCCGACGTCAGCGCCGGAGAATATGCTCGCCAGGCGCGGCAGGTTCTGCGCGAGATCGTTTTGCGCGAGACAGCTCTAAGCGAAAACGATCAGCGAAGACACTTGCCCATCGTCAGCGGAGGAACCGGACTCTATCTCCGCGCTCTCGTCGAAGGACTTTTTCCTGGCCCGCAGCGCTCCGAAGAGCTGCGCAACAAACTGCGAGGCCGCGCGGAGAAGCGCGGGACCGAGCACCTGCATCGCATTCTGCGGCGGCTCGACTCTGCGGCAGCGAACCGCATTCATGCCAATGACGTTCCGAAGATGATCCGGGCGATAGAAGTGTGTCTGGCCTCGCGCCGGCCGATGACGGAACTTTGGCGGCATGGACGCGAACCGCTGCAAGGCTTTCGCATTCTGCGTCTCGGACTCAATCCGGAGCGCGAAGTTCTTTATGCCCGCATCAACCAGCGGGCCGCGAAGATGTTTGACGAAGGACTGATCGCCGAGACGGAAAGGCTTCTCGAAAAATATGGCGCGCAAGCGCGCCCGCTCGCGTCGTTGGGATACAAGCAGGCGGTACAGTTTTTGCGCGGCGAAGTGGATCGGGAGTTGGCGCTGGCGGCGGCTCAGCAGGCACATCGTAACTATGCCAAGCGCCAGATCACATGGTTCCGTCGAGAACCGGATGTGCATTGGCTGGCCGGGATTGGCGACGACCCAGCCATCCAGGCGGAAGGCATTGCAATCGTCGAACAGGAAATTTGAGAGAGTTCTGTGAGCGCTTACTCAACTGCAACTGTGCGACGGCTGGAGGACGTTCCCATTCGTTTTTGCTATTGTCAATTGCATGCTCCGACATCTTCTGCTGATCGCGCTCCTGCTAGCCGCCGCGCTCTGCTTTGCTAAAGACAAAGGCAAGAGCAAAGACCGCTTTCTGCAGGCCGGTCCCATTCATGTCGACAGAGCCGGCCAGAAATGGGTCGACAAGACGTTGCGCAAGATGTCGCCCGAAGATAAAGTCGGCCAACTCTTCGCGATCTGGGTGAAGGTGCAATTCCTGAATGACGCCGCCCCCACCTGGATTCAACTGCGCGACAACGTCCGCAAATATCACGTCGGAGCGCTGGTCATGAGCGTTCCGGTGGATGGCCCCGTCCTGCTCAAGAGCCAGCCCTATGTTGCCGCCGAGCTGCTCAACCGGCTGCAAAGGTCATCCAAGCTGCCCCTCATTGTCGCGGCAGACTTCGAGCGCGGCGTGTCGATGCGGCTGAATGGCACTACCGTCTTTCCCCATGCGATGGCTTTTGGAGCTACTGGCAAAACGGAAAATGCCGAAGCCTTTGGACGCATCACCGCGCTGGAGGCGAGGGCAATTGGAGTGCATTGGAACTTCTTTCCCGATGCCGACGTGAATTCTAATCCTGCGAATCCCATCATCAACACGCGCTCTTTCGGAGAAGACCCGAAGCAGGTGGGCGATTTCGTGGCGGCGTACATCCGGGGCGCTCACGAAGGCTCCATGTTGACCACAGCCAAACACTTTCCCGGACACGGCGATACCGCGGCCGATTCTCATCTTGGCCTCGCTCACGTCACTGGCGACCGGGCGCGGCTCGATACGGTTGAATTGCCGCCGTTCCGGCGCGCGATCGAGGCGGGCGTGGATGCCGTGATGGTAGCGCACGTAACCGTTCCCGCTCTCGACCCCGAGCCCAATCGAGTGGCCACAACTTCCAGGGCGATTGTGGACGGACTCCTCAAAGAAGAAATGGGATTCAAAGGGATCGTCGTGACCGACGCCCTCGACATGGCGGGGTTGACGCGCCTGTACGCGAAGGATATCGGCCGGGCAGCGGTCGAATCCTTCAAAGCCGGCAATGACATGCTGATCATTCCGGCCGATCTCGACGCCAGCTACCGCTCGGTGCTGCAAGCGGTGCGGAGCGGCGAAATCAGCCGCCTGCGGCTCGATCAATCCGTGCGTAAGATTCTGGAACTAAAGGCGTCTCTCGGTTTGAACAAGGCGCGGCTGGTGGACCCCGCTCAACTCTCCAGCGAGGTTGCGAAACCGGAGAATCTGGCCGTCGGCCAGCGCATTGCCGACGAAGCCATTACCCTCGTCCGCGACAACGGTACAGTGATCCCGCTGCAGTCTTCTGGAGCTTCTTTTGGAACTACGGAGGCCGCGCTTCCGTATCAATCACTGACAGAGGTGAGCAACCGCCTGGTCGCGGTGATTTTTTCCGACGATCTGCGCACCGACTCCGGACGTATGCTCGAACGCCAGATTCTAGCCCGTGTGCCTGACGCCCGCGTGATCTACGTCGATGCACGCTCGGCCGCCGGCATGAAACCTCCCGTTGTGGAAGCAGTGGAAGCGGCGGAGCACGTGATCGCCGCGGTGTATGTGATTCCGACCGCAGGCAAGGCCATGCGTGCCGCTGGAGGAGGTTTGAAAAATACGGTTGCCATGGACGAGGCCACAGGATCTTTGCTCACCGCGATCCTCGATCGCGCCGCCAATCGCACCGTCGTACTCGCCATGGGCAATCCCTATGTGGTGCAGGATTTCCCCGCGATCCAGAATTATGTGTGTGCGTTCTCCAATGCAACCGTGTCCGAAACCGCTGCCGTGAAGGCGATCTTCGGCGAGATTCCGATCGGCGGTCATCTGCCCGTTACGATTCCGGGCATCGCATCCCGAGGCGAGGGTCTCGAACGCCCCGCCCAACCAATCTCAGTTCGACCCAGCTCAGGAGGCTCCTCCCATGTTCAACCGTGACATGTTCAGCCGTAACGTTATCGCAAAGCTCTCCCTCGGTGCGTTGTTTGCCGCCCTCTGCGTTCTTCCCGCTTGCAGCATCAATGCCAACGACAAGCATAGTAGCAAGGATGGCGAGACGCACGTTGACATCAAGTCTCCCATCGGTGATTTGCACGTCAGCGAGCAAGCCGACATCCGCGACGCTGGACTCACCGTCTATCCCGGCGCCAAGCCTGCGCCGAAAGACGACAGCGACGACAAGAAGAGCGCCAATGTAAACCTTTCGATTCCGGGATTCACGCTGAAAGTGGTGGCTGCGGAGTTCAACTCCGAGGACGCACCCGACAAAATCATCGCCTACTACGACAAGGAGCTGCAGAAATATGGCAAGCCCATCCAGTGCCACGGCGCCTGGAGCGGCGGTCACGTGGAATCCTCACCCGGCAAGGAAGAAGGCTCCAAGCCCGTCTCGTGTGGGAATAACGGCAGCGGAGACTCGGTAGAGTTGAAGGTTGGAACCGAGGGGAACCAGCACATCGTTGCCGTTAAGCCCAACCGCCAGGGAACCCGCTTTGCCCTGGTCTATGTGCGCATTCACACGGGCTCGGACAACACGATCTGATCGAAGGCATCAGGTGATCGGATCATCGGGTCATCGGGCCATCTTTACCCTGCCAGCACTTCCGATGACCCGATGGCCAGATCACCCGATCACCCGATGCCTTGCTCTCCCGGTTGGTTGTGCGCTAGCTTCAAAGATGTGGAGCACCCTTGCCAACAGTGTGGGACCA
Source organism: Acidobacteriaceae bacterium (assembly GCA_003131315.1). GTDB lineage: Bacteria > Acidobacteriota > Terriglobia > Terriglobales > Acidobacteriaceae > Acidiflorens. Next base: position 61,577 of record PKUV01000183.1, on the reverse strand, counting down.
CGGTCGAGGACGGTCGGCCGTTTTGTCCGCAATGCCGCGCTCCTCAAATCCACGTGCAGGTTGCGATTCCGGACGCTGAAATTGCCGCGGGCTTGAATCCCGCGCTGGACGAGCTTTCTCCGGAGATTCCTCAAACCGGGCATTTCGATCGCCCCAGCACGATGGCGGGAAGCACGATGGACAGGGGAATCGCCGTTCGTGCCGCGCTCAAGGCCGGAGTGCTCGGCGTGTTCATCGGAATGATCCCCTTTCTCGGCATCGTGCTGACCGGGGCACTGGCTGTCTATTTCTACCGCCGCGAAAATGGATTCGCACTTCCGGCCGCTCTTGGGTCGCGTCTTGGGGGAGCAGCAGGAGTGGTCTCCTTCTCCATCAACGCTCTGCTGATCACGATCCGGATTTTTGTTTTCCACGCCCAGCAGGAATACACCGATGAAATCCTGAAATTCGCTCAAAAGTTCGGAGCAAACGTGGCGGACCCCGACATTCAAGCCAGCATCCACAACCTGTTCACTCCGTCGGGGCTGGCGCTCACCTTCTTTTTTGGGATGATTTTTACCGTGGTGCTCGCCTCAGTTGGCGGTGCGCTGGCCTCGCTGTTTCTGCGGTCCCGCAACACCCGCGTGTAATTTCCATCGGAACCAGCCCGTGGCGGAACTCCGATCCAGAAACCCAGCGCCTGAAGGCGCACTCTTAGCACAGCCCAGCACTTGCGGCATGCCTGCCTGAAGGCATGCCCTGATACGAATCTCACATGTACCACGGGTTGCTATCGACGCGGGTTTCACACTCGGCCTTGCTCCGATCTTTCCGCGCGCGTATGATGCAGCGTTTATGAATTCACACACGCCAGGGCGCCCCGTCGAGATCCATCAGAAAGCGCAGCTCATGTCGGCATCCGAGGTGGAGCGCACCTTGATCCGGCTGGCACATGAGATTCTCGAGAAAAATAATGGCGTCGAAGATCTGGCGCTGGTCGGCATCCGGCGTCGTGGAGTTCCGCTGGCGGAGCGGCTGGCGAAGATTATTCAGCGCATCGAAAAGAAACCGGTACTGCTCGGCACGCTCGACATTACCCTCTATCGCGACGATCTTTCCACCCTCGACTCCAAGCCGGTGGTGCAGAAAAGCGAAATGGAAATTCCCATCACGGGTAAATCGGTGGTGCTGGTTGACGACGTGCTCTATACCGGCCGCACCACCCGGGCCGCCATGGACGCGCTGTTCCACGCGGGCCGTCCCAAACGCTTGCAGTTATGCGTATTGATCGATCGCGGCCATCGCGAGTTGCCGATTGAGGCTGCGTTCATTGGACGAAAGGTGCAGACAACGGAAAACCAGGTTATTGAGGTCCAACTTCGCGAGGTCGATGGCGCGGAGAAAGTCCTGCTGATGGAAAAGCAGCAGACAACTATAGTTTAGACAACTATGAATCCAGCGCGCGGTTCCCTGCTCGGTATCGAGCACCTGGAAGCAGCCGAGATCCTGAGACTTTTGAAGTTTGCCCGGCGCATGAATCCGGACAAGCCGCGGCCCCTGCTCAAGGGCAAGCGGGTGCTTCTCCTTTTCTACGAGGCTTCCACCCGCACGCGAAGCTCGTTTGAAATCGCGGCCAAATCAATGGGCGCTCACACCGTCCTCATCCAGTCCGCCGGTTCCAGTATTGAGAAAGGCGAGTCGCTGCTCGACACGGGATACACGGTGCGCGCCGTCGGCGCCGACATCATTGTCATCCGCCACCCCAACGCCGGCGCGCCCTACGTGATGGCGCAGCACCTCGACGTGCCCGTCATTAATGCCGGAGATGGACTGCACGAGCATCCCTCGCAGGCGCTGCTCGATGCTTACACGATTCTGCGCAACAAGAAAACTTTCAAAGGTCTGCAGATCGCGATTGTCGGCGACATTTTTCACAGCCGTGTGGCGCGGTCGGCGTGCCACCTGCTAAGCAAATTCGGCGTGAAGATTATTCTTTGCGGTCCGCCGGAACTGGTGCCCGACATTGCGACGACCATCGCACCCGGCGTGCGCGTGACCCGCCACATTGAAGACGCCCTACGCGGCACCGATGTTGTCATGCTGCTGCGCGTGCAGAAAGAGCGCCTCTCCGGGATGAAGATCGACCTCCCGGAATACGTCGCGCGCTACCAGATGACCCCGGCCCGGTTGAAGATGGCGAAGAAGGATGCCATCGTGATGCATCCCGGCCCGATCATCCGCGGCTTGGAACTGACCAGCGAAGTCGCCGACGGCACCCAGGCGCGCATCCTGGAGGAAGTGCGCAATGGCGTGCCCACGCGCATGGCGATTCTCGCGCGGGCGATGGGAAAGATGCGATGACAAGCCCAGGAAAGAATCGAAGCAGTCTGCTGATCAAGGGCGGCCACCTCATCGACCCGGCGGCTCGCATCGACGCGCCCATGGACGTGCTGCTGAAAGATGGCCGCGTTGCCGAAGTTGCTCCTCCCAACAAGATCAAGGGCGCTGACGAAAAATTCGATGCCCGCGGACTCATCGTCGCGCCCGGCTTCATCGATCTGCACGCGCACCTGCGCGAGCCCGGCCAGACGCACAACGAGACAATCGCGACGGGCACGGCCGCCGCCGCTGCCGGCGGCTTTACTTCGGTCTGCACCATGCCCAACACGGTTCCGGTTGTCGATTCGGTCGAGTGGATCGAGTGGCTTTGTCAGCCCGAACGCGGCGCGGTCGTCAATGTGTTTGCCATCGCTGCCGCGACCCGATCGAGCAAGGGCGCCACGCTCACCGACTTCCGCGCGCTGCACACCGCGGGAGCCATTGCGGTCACCGACGATGGCAAGCCCATCCTCGAAGACGGCATTATGCGCGAGGCCCTGGTTCTGGGCGGAGAGCTGAATTTCCCGGTCGTGCAACATGCCGAAGACACTCGGATGACCGAGAATTGCTCCATGCACGCGGGCGCGCGTTCGTTCCGTCTCGGATTGCGCGGCATGACCGCGGCTGCCGAAGCCTCGATCGTCGAGCGTGACGTCCAGCTCGCGATGCAAATCCCCAATGCCCGGTTGCACGTCGCACATCTTTCCACAGCGGACGCGCTGAAGAGTGTGCGCCGAGGCAAGCGTGCTAAAGCGCGCGTCACCTTTGAAGTTACGCCGCACCATTTCACGCTCACTGACGAGGACATGCGTGACTACGACAGCAATTACAAGATGAATCCCCCGCTGCGCTCGGCCTCCGATCTCGAAGCCATCCTGGTCGCGCTCGCCGACGGCACGGTGGACGCCATCGCCACCGATCACGCTCCCCACGCCGCCCACGAAAAGGAGATGGAATTCGAGCGCGCCGCGTTCGGCATCACCGGACTTGAAACTGCACTCGCGCTGTCGATCACCAGGCTGCATCGCGAGAAGCGCATCCCGCTTGCCCGCATCGTGGAACTCTTCACCGCCGGTCCGGCTCGCTGTTTCGATCTTCGCGGCCGCGGTTCCCTTGTCCGCGGCTCGGTCGCCGACGTTACTGTTTTCGATCCGAAGAAGAAGTGGACCTTCGACGCCGCCAAGTCGCGCTCGAAATCGAAGAACACGCCCTTCGATGGATGGCAGCTGACGGGAAAAGTAGTCGCAACAATTGTCGGAGGAAAGATTGTGTACTCCGCTTGAATTTGCGTAGGGACAGCCGCCTCGGCTGTCCATTCGAGCGCAGCTCGAATATAGCTCGCACCGCTACAACTCCTCCGGTGCTACAATTCCCGGCCATGAAGCGCGTACTGTTCCTCTTCCTGCTGATTCCATTCCTGGCCGCGCAGACCACGACTGAAGTCGAGATCACCTCTGAACCCTCGCACCACCTTGCCCTGGAAAACGAATACATTCGCGTCTTCAAGGTCGAGGTCGCACCCCACACTTCGACGCTCATGCATCGCCATCGCCACGACTATGTCTTCGTCACACTCGGCGATGCTTACGTCTCCAACGAAGTCGAAGGCAAGCCGCCCGTGGACCTCAAACTCACCGACGGCGATACCCGGTTTGTGGCGGGAAACTTTGCCCACGTCGCAAAGAGTCTCTCGGACCAGCCGTTTCGCAACGTGACGATTGAGTTGATGCAGGACGAAAAATTGCGGCAGACGCCATCCCATTGGCCGGAGGAAAGTGGCGAAAAGACTTTCCCCGGCGGCCGCAGCAAAATTCTTTTCGTGAAAGATGGAGTGCGCGTGTCCGAAGTCGACCTCGAACCGGGCGCGGCCGTGCCCAGCCACCATCACGACGGTCCGCATCTGCTGGTCGCGGTTAGCGATCTCGATCTACGCAGCGACGTCGACGGAATGGGCCCGATGCCCGGAAAATTCAAATCCGGCGACGTGAAATGGCTGCCCGGAGGCTACACCCACACGTTGACGAATGTGGGGAAGAGCCCGGCGAGATTCGTGACAGTGGAATTTTAAGTAGAGACGCGGCTTGCCGCGTCTCCTGTGTGCACTCTAGCAACCGTGAAGCCGCTCTACTCGCTCTTGACCAACGGGTTGCCCGGAGAAACCAACCCGACACGATGCAGCTTAGCGGTGAGGCGGTCTTTGTCATTGGAAGCGGAAGCGGCAGCGAGGCGCTTGCGGAGCTTTGCAACTTTTTCTGCGCGGGTGCGGCGCCGGCGAATCTCCGGACGACGGCTGGGTGCGGACATAAAGTTCTCCTTGGTGTTCAGTGAAGTGATCGGTGAAATCACGAGTCAGAGATACGGTCGGCGCCGTGGACTCGTGCCGAAGCCCCAATTATAGGGTTCATCGGCACTGCTGGCAAAGACATGGCGACTATAAACTATTGATAAAAGTCGTTTGTGGCAGCCGGACCTGTAAGCCGAATTCTGTCTGCCGTTTCCAGCAGGACGGTCATTCCTCTGGGCCACGCATTACTGCGAGGCTCAAGCGACCTACCCGGAGGTTGTGGCGCGCCGAGCCGGCACGCGCCCCCGGCGAAGCCGAAGCTTCTCCAGGAAATTCCCTCCCTATTTGGTCTTGCTCCGTGTGGGGTTTGCCCTGCCCGCCGCATTACTGCGTCGGCGGTGCGCTCTTACCGCACCTTTTCACCCTTACCTGAGCCTTGCGGCCCGGGCGGTATGTTTTCTGTGGCACTTTCCGTCCAACCGGCTTGAACCGGCCGTCCCGGACGTTATCCGGCACACTGCTCTGCGGAGTTCGGACTTTCCTCTGTCTTGCGACAGCGACCGTCCGGTCCGGCTGCCAACAACTTGATTATAGTGCACGCCGGATGACGTGTTCTCTTATTGTTTCCGCGCTCCATTCAATTCCCCACATAACACGCTCGCCCTGTGCATGCCGCCAGCAAGGGCACGCCCGCCTCGTCCTGCTAAACTCATTTGGAGAAAGCCCCGCTCCCGCAGTCCCGGAAACTGCGGTGCAGGAGCGCAAGCCATGAACATTTCCGAGGCGATCAAGATCGCGTTCCTGTCGTTGTGGGCGAACAAGCTGCGCTCCGCGCTCACCTTGCTCGGCGTGGTGATCGGAGTTGCCGCCGTGATTGCCGTGGTCACGTTCGTCAACGGCATCAATGGCTATGTGGCTACGAAGATTTTCAATCTCGGCGCCGACGTTTTCATCGTCTTCAAAAATTCACCCGCTGTCACCAACATCGATAAATTCCTCGAGGGCGAAAAGCGCAAGGACCTCACCATGGAGGACTACGAAGCCGTCCTCGAAGCATGCAAGCATTGCGAATGGGTGGGAGCCGCGCTGCGCAACGATAGCGGACACGTTAAGCACGGCGAGCAGTCCATCAGCGATACCATCGTTCGCGGCATGACGCCCTCCATGGTGCCGATTCTGGATATTGACCTCATTGCCGGGCGCATGATCAACGATGTGGATGTGAAGAACAACTCCGCCGTCGTCGTCGTCGGACCGGACATCGTGGATAACCTGATGCCCGGCATGGATCCCATTAACAAGGAGCTCCGTATCGACGGCTGGGTCTATCGTGTGATTGGTGTCGGCAAACGCAAAGGCAAGACGCTCGGCCAGAGCATGGATAACTATGCGCTCATGCCGATCACCGCGTTTCAGAAACAGAATGGTTCGCACACCAGCATCCGCATCTCGGGCAAGGCGGCTGCCAGCGGCGCCGGGTTCGAAGAAGCGATGGACGAAACGCGCGCCATCCTGCGCGCCCGCCGCCACGTCCACCCCGGCGACGACGACAATTTCGACATAGAGACCAACGACAGCCTGCTGAGTATCTGGTCGAACTTCAGCGGCACGTTCTTTTACGCCATGATCGGAATCGCCGCCATCTCGCTGGTGGTGGGCGGCATCGTGATCATGAACATCATGCTGGTTTCGGTGACGGAACGGACTCGGGAGATCGGCATCCGCAAGGCGATGGGCGCGCGCAGAAGTGACATCCTGCTACAGTTTCTGATCGAGTCCGTCACCTTGGCTCTGCTCGGCGGCGCGATCGGCGTGCTGTTCGGCATCATCTTCGCCAAGGTCGTCACGCTCGCCATCGGCATGCCCTCAGAGATCAAACTCTGGGCAGTAGTAGCAGGAGTGTCGGTGGCGGCGAGCGTTGGTATTTTTTTCGGTGTGTATCCCGCGCGCAGCGCCGCCGTACTGGACCCAATCGCAGCGCTGCGCTTTGAGACGTAAGGAGATTCTAGATTTGTCATCCCGAGCGAAGCGAGGGATCTGCAGTTGCTTTGCCGCCCGCAAGACCACAGGCTCCTCGCTGCGTCTCGGCGGTGAAAAGGTTGTGAAGCAATGCTAGTCAAAGGCGAACTCGGCGAAGGCCTGAACATGGCGGTCGACACGATCCGCGGCAACAAACTGCGCTCGTCGCTGACCGTGCTCGGCATCGTCATTGGGGTGGCCGTCGTCATCGGGATTTCGTCGATCGTGCGCGGCCTGAACGACAACGTAAGCCAGGTCATCAGCAGCCTGGGTTCGAATATCATTTTCGCTTTCCACTTGGAGCCCTTCAGCTTCGGACGTCCGACAGAAGAGATGCGCACCCGCAAGGAACTGACATTCGACGACGCCATGGCGATGCAGGATCTGCCTCACGTGAAAGCGGTCACCGTCGGCGTGCGCTATTTCCGGCCGGAATTCGGCACCGGCACATACTCCGTCAAATACAAAGACCGCAAGGCCAAGCAGACCATTCTGGAAGGCGACACAAGCTCCTACAAAGATGTCATTGACGTAGCTTTGGACTCCGGCCGCTGGTTCAGTGATATCGATGAAGAACGCCGCGCTTCGGTCATCATCATCGGCCACGATACTGCGCAAGAACTTTTCCCAAGTGAACAGCCACTAGGCAAAGAGCTGAATATTGATGGGCAACTATTTACCGTGATCGGTGTGGCGAAGGTCCGAAAGAGTGTGTTCGGTGGAGGAAAGAATCCCGATGACAACATCGTTTTCTTCCCGCTGACCACCTTCCGGAAGTTGCACCCCGAACTGAAGCAGTACTGGATTAGCGTCAAGGCCACCTCGCACGCCGACATGCCCAAAGCCATCGACGAAATGCGCGAGTTGCTGCGCCGCCGCCGGAAGGTCCCGACCGAAAAGCCGGATAACTTCGCAGTCTTTACGCAAGACTCGCTTTCCGACGTGTGGAATCAGATCACGGGTATGATCTTCATCTTCATGTTTGCGGTCTCGAGTGTCGGTTTGGTCGTTGGCGGCGTGGGCGTGATGAACATCATGCTNNCCGAGCGCACGCGCGAAATCGGAGTGCGCAAAGCCATGGGAGCCCGCAAGCGCGACATTCTCGTGCAATTCACGCTCGAAGCTGTCATGCTCACGGCCGTGGGTGGAGTGATCGGACTCTTGCTGGGCGCCCTCATCACCGCGATCGTCCCGCTTGTGTTTCCATCGCTTCCGGCCACCATGTCGGTGGACTGGTCGATATTCGCTTTCGTCGCCTCCGCCGCGGTCGGACTGATCTTCGGGATTTATCCCGCGTGGAAAGCGGCCAACCTCGACCCGATCGAGTCGCTGCGCTACGAGTAAGCAGCCGCGAAGCAGCGACACAAGTAAGCAGCCGCGAAGCGGCGGGACAGGAAAGCCCGGCACGTCAGNNGTGCCGGGAAGGCAAAGTGGAAGAAACCGGAGTCCCTTTAGGGACGGTACCGAGTCGCGACACAGACTCTTTAGCCTCTGAGGGCCCCAACAGTCTATTCTTTCGATTCACATGCCACCAACTCCCAGATCAGTGCTCGAAGCTGTGGCCGCCATTGGAACTGTTGGCAGTCTGTTTTTCTATTTCCTGTCCGCGCTCTCGCTGGCGAGTTTTCTGAGCGACGCGCGCAAGAAACTCAAGCAACCTTCGCTGCCAGAAAGCCAGCTCCCCCCAGTTTCCATCCTCAAGCCCCTGAAAGGTGTCGATCCCGAGATCTGGGAGAGCTTTTGCAGTCACTGCGAACAGGAGTATCCCCAATTTCAATTGATCTTCGGTGTCAGCGATCCCGGCGATCCCGCCATCGAGGTGGTGCGTAAGCTTCAGGCAAAATATCCCAACCTTCCAATTGAGCTAGTCGTGTGCGGTCGCGTTCTCGGAACAAATATCAAAGTCAGCAATCTAGCGCAGATGCTGCCCGCGGCACGCCACGAACTTCTACTGGTGAATGATAGCGACATCCGTGTTCCTTCGGATTATTTGCGGAAGGTGATCACGCCGCTCGCAGACGCTTCTGTGGGACTGGTGACCTGCCTTTACCGCGCTGTGGCCAGTCCGAGCCTCGGCTCCCGGCTGGAAGCATTGGGCATCGGCACCGACTTTGTGCCGGGCGTTCTGAGCGCAAGGTTTCTCGAGAAAGGATTGCACTTCGGATTGGGCTCCACGCTGGCGTTTCGCCGCCGTGACCTCGAAGCCATCGGCGGCTTCGAAGCATTGCTGGACTATCTCGCCGACGACTATGAACTCGGCCGGCGCATCGCCGCCACCGGAAAGCGAGTCGAACTCAGCGCCGCGACCGTCACCACATTTCTGCCCGCCTACACACTGCGGCAGTTTATCCGCCATCAACTTCGCTGGTCGCGGACCATTCGGGATGCCCGCCGCTGGGGATACACCGGACTGCTTTTCACTTTCGGACTGCCCTGGGCATTGGTGACGCTGCTAGCGGCCCACGGGGCTGTGTGGGCGTGGGTATTATTCGCGCTGACACTAGCCGTGCGATTGGCCGTCGGGTTCGTCGCCGCGGTGGGCGTGCTCCATGATCGCGAGGTGCTGCGCAATATTCTCTTGCTGCCGCTGCGAGACCTGATTGCGCCGTTCGTCTGGGCTGCAAGCTTTATGGGCAACCGCATCCATTGGCGCGGAGATTGCTTTGTCCTGAAAGATGGAAAGTTGGTCCAGACAATCGCTCCGCGTTGAGATCGGCGGGCCACTCGCTGCCCCCCAGGCTTTAACGTGACAGCAATTCAAATCGGCCGTCGGCGCGAAGACGATACTTGCGGCCCCGCCAAACCACCGTGTTGCCAAAGAATCCGGCGATCCAGAAAATGAAGCCCAGCAGATCCTCCAAAGGCACGAGCAGCCAATTGATCTTGGTCCGCAACACGCGCGTGGAGACAACATAAGCAGCTGTCGCGCGTACCGCGACCGTCAGCAGCGCAGCCGGCCAAAGGCGGGGAGCGGCCGCGCATGCGAGTAGTGCCAGAGGAACTGGCATGGTGAAGAGCTGACCCACGTAGCCCGAGGGCCGGGATCGGCGGGTGCTGCGCGCCCAACGCAGCCGGTGCGCGATGTTCTCGGCCAAAGTTGAGTCCCCGATGTGATGCTCGATCACATAAGACGACAGGATGACCCCGTGGCCGGCTTCCATCGCAAACTTGCCGAGCACAAAATCTTCCGCCAGATAGTCTTTCAGGCGCTCGAAGCCGCCGATGGATTGCAACACCGAACGACGCGCGACGATTGTGGGCCCGACTGCAAACTTCATGCCTTCGAGCATCCGCGCCACGAGAATCCCGGCTATGAAGTCCGTATTCATGCCGGTGGCCTCGAGGCGTGACCACAGACTTGGACCGGGCACGGCGCGATACGGGCACGTCGACACCCCCTGGTTTTTGTCCACAAATTCCGCCGAGACGGTACGCAACAGGTTCGGAGTTACGCGTGTGTCGCTGTCGCTCATGACCACCAGATCGTTCGCGGCTGCCTGCAACATGCGATCCAGGCTGAACGCCTTGGCATTGGGATATGGCGGCTCGCCGGTCACCAGCAGTTGTGCGGGGATGTGGGCATACTCGCGGCGCAGCTTCTCGACCACGTGGACTGCGGGATCCCTTGCATCGCGCACTGCGAATAACAACTCAAATGCAGGGTAATCCTGCTCGAAGAATGTTCGCAGGTTGGATTCGAGGTCGAGGTCTGCGCCGGCCAGCGGTTTGAGGATGCTGATGGGCTCGGAACTTGTGGCTGCCGGGCGGGTGACCGAGAGATACCGATACGCAGCAACCACTGCGAGCAGGGAATAGACCACGGCCCCCGCAAGCAGGGCCAGCAGGATGATGGCGATCGCGTTAGTCACGAGGCGGCCGGTTGCTGTAGATAGATTTCCCCCCGCTCCGCGCCAATAAGAAGGACGTCAATCCACGCAGTTCTTTCGGATACTCCTGGTCCGTCCACAGGAACACCTCCGCCGGACCGCTCCACAACACCGCCAGCGATTCTGGTGTCTCGAAGATATGCGGCGCATCCGGGAATTTCGCGCCGTACCACAGGTTCCCGCTCGGTTCGTGCAGAACGTGTACCTGGACCCCGGTGTAAAAATTCAGAGTGGAGGCCTGGTGGTACTGCCCATCGATCACGATCACATCGCCCGGCCGAAACTGCTTTCGAATCGCCACCGCGAGTTTGTAAGAAGAAAGAACCGGCGAGAAAGTGCTGAAAGACGAATGCACACATGCGAGCAGCCCGACCATCATGACGGCGAGCGCAACATTGCCTTCAAACGGGCGGCCGCGCCGTCGAAGAATCCAGTTCAATCCGGTGCCGAGAAGCAGTCCAAGGGATGCCCCCAGGAGCGGCCCGCGAAACGCACCCAGCGCCTGCGGCGTCAGATCAAGCACGTGCCCCAGCGAGAAATCATAATCCCGAGGGTTCTTCTTGAGCAGGTCCGCCAGATCGGCTCCGGGAGCGGGCAGATGGGAAACGGACAAAAGGTAGGTCCCGGCCACGAACCCGAGTACACCGAAAGCAAACAGGACCGTCGAGGAAATTCTTCCCGCCCGGCGGTCCGATTCGCTCGCTGCCGGTCCGGACTCGCGGGCCAGCCAACCGCCTACCAAAAGTGCCATTCCCGGTAAGGCGGGGATCGTGTAGTACTCCTGTCGCGTCGAGAAACTGAAGAATCCCACGATGACGAGCGCCCATAGGAAGAAGAGCAGACTGGCGCGCTGAGGCCGGTCTAGCTTAGTCCCTAGCTTGCTCCGAAGTTCCCGCCACCGCACCGGAACATCGCGCAGAACTTGCGGCAGGAATGCGGTCCAGGGCAAAAGCCACGCCAGCAGGAGTCCCCAGAAGATCGGGAGCGGTACGGTGTCGTACCCAGGAGGCACGCGCTTGTTCAGGAAGCGCATCACGTGTTCATTGATGAAGTAGAACCACAGAAATCCGCGCACCTGGCCCTGCGCCGGATTTCGGAGCGCCGCCAGAATGTGCCAAGGCGCGGCGATCGCGAAAAACACCAGTGCGCTCGACACCAGACGCAGCTTCAGCAAGTGCCGCAAATTCCCCGTGAACAGCAGATAAAGTCCAATCGCTCCCGCGGGAAAAACCAGGCCGATCAGGCCTTTCGTGAGCACATTCAAGGCGCACGTCGCGGCAAATCCCCAGCAGGTCAGACGCGAGGGCCATTCTTCTTCGAGCGATCGTAAAAAGAAGTAGTACCCGATCGTGAGCCACAGCCCGACGAGTACATCGGGAATCAGAAAGCGCGTGAAAATATACAAGCCGAGCGATGTGGCCAGCACCACCCCGGCATACAGGCCGCCCGATTCACCGAAGGCATACCGGCCTAACTTATAGGTCGCGAGAAGCAGTCCCAGCACGCCGAGCATCAGGGGCAAACGCGTGCTCCAATCGCTGATCCCAAAGATGCGGTAGCTGGCCGCCAAGCTCCAATACGTCAGCGGAGCTTTTTCCAGATAGCGGATGCCGTTGGTGTACAGCGTAACCCAGTCGTGCCGCTGCAGCATTTCCCGCGCCGCCTCGGCATGCACCGTGTCGGCATCGTCGAGCAAGGCGGGCCGCGAGAGTCCGGCCATGTAGATGACCGCCCACAGCCCCATCAACACCAGCACGGAAATCCGCCAGTCCGAAAGCAACCGGTTCAGACGGGTCATGCTCTCAACTGTCGGCGGTTCGAGATTGCGCGTAGCGCCGGAATTCATCGCGAGAGTTTTCATTATACGAGAGTAAGAACGCCCTCAGTCCGCAGCGACCCCGCGGGAAACACGGCCGCCCGCCACTTCGCGGTAAATCTCCAGAATTCTCGATACCGAAGTGGTCCAGGAAAATCGCTGCGCTTGCTCATAGCCGCGTTGTTTCATCCCCTCACGCAGCGCCGGATCAAGCAGCACGCGCTGCAAGCCGCGCCGGATCTCGAACACGTTTTCCGGATTCACCAGCAACGCCGCGCTCCCCACAACTTCCGGCAGGCTCGACGTGTTCGAAGTGACCACCGGAGTTCCGTGGGCCATCGCTTCCAGTGGTGGCAATCCAAATCCCTCGTAGAGCGATGGAAACACAAAAATCTTGGCTACATCGTAAAAAATGCGCAGCACTTCGATGGGCACGAATCCCAGGAAACGCACGTCGTTCTGCACGCCGCTGCGCACCACCGTGCGTCGCAGCCGCGGATGGCTCGAAAGATCGTCCCCGATGATGATCAGCTTCAGATCCGGGAACTGCTGCTCCTTCTGAAGTTCGCTCTTCAGCGCCGAAAACGCTTCGATGATGCGCACCACATTTTTGTGGGGCCGAATCGCACCCGCATACAAAATGAACGGATAGTTCACCAGATAGCGCTGGGCAATCAGTTCGCGATCCGATTCGGTGGCATGGCCGTGCAGAAAACGCTCGTCAATCGCGTTGTACACCACCTCGATGCGCGCACCCGGAATGGCCAAGAACTTTTCGATTTCGTTTTTTGTGAATTGTGACACCGCGATCACACGCGCCGCCTTGCGCAACACGCGCCGCGTCAGATAAAAGTGCAGGCTGCGCCGCAAACTGGAAGCGTTGCGCGATCCATACATGTGCTCCAACAGATCGTGCACGGTCAGAACATACGGACAACTCAGCCCGCGCGGAATCCAGAACAGGTGCGGAATGTGAACCACGTCGCACCCCAGGCGTTTCACGATTGCCCGGAAATCGAGGGTCCCTTTTAGCGTGTCATCGCCGCCGGCCAGCGCCACCGGGTGGAAATTCGGCGGCAGCGGGCCACATTCCGCCACCTTGACCGGCGATCCGATGAGGAAATACTTGCTGTCGCGGTCCAGGCGCGCCAGCGTCCGCACCACATTGCGGATGTAGGTGCCAATCCCGAATTCCGTCATGCGACGGATGTCGATGGCTACTTTCACGAATGGAATTTAAACACAGAGGGCACAGGGGAACACAGGGAATTCGCCAAAGTTTGTCATCCCGAGCGAAGCGAGGGATCTGCAGTTCGCCGCAAGACGCAGATCCCTCGCTTCGCTCGGGATGACAATTGACATTTAGCGCGGCCCCCCGCTATCTGCAGATCCTGCCGTACATTCACCTCGATCCTCCAAGTAATCTCCGCGTGTAATCAAAGCACGCCACAAGCACGAAACCGAGCAGAAGCGTAATAAACCCAACGAAACACATCTTCCAGGAACGATCTATTGCTCCGATAACAATTCCGCTCGCGCCGCCCACCACCGGTATATAGGCCACCCAGCGCGTTAGGCGGAATACAGCAATTACTCCGCCTAATGAATCATCTACTGGGGGTGGCCTAAGACGGAACACGAACACGAGCAGCATGTTCGCTACGAATAAGGCCATAACAGGAACAATGGTCGCTAACAAGTTGTCGGAATGTTTCTTTGTGATCGCAAAGAACATTGCCAAATTGAAAACGAGAAGTCCGACAATTCTAATCTTCACTTCGTCGCCACTCAGTAAGGCGCTATGCCCTGACTTCCGCCTGCGCCTTCGCCCGCCGCTCGGCATACAGCGGAAACTCCTCCGCCATCCCCAGCACCTGCTTGCGGATTTTCGCGAGCACGGCGGCGTCCGTCCGATGATCGAGCGCCTCCGCAATCCAGTGCGAGATCTGCCGCATCTCCGCTTCTTTCATACCGCGCGTGGTCACCGCCGGAGAGCCAATGCGAATGCCGCTCGGCTTCATCGGCGGATTCGTATCAAACGGAATCGCGTTTTTGTTGACCGTAATGCCGGCCTCACCGAGAGCCTTCTCCGCCTCGCTCCCCAGCATGCCCTTCGCGAACACGTCCACCAGCATGAGGTGCGTGTCCGTTCCACCGGAGACGATGCGATAGCCATCGGCTGCCAGTGTCTCGGCCATCACCTTCGCATTGGCCACAATCTGCCGCGCGTAGTCGCGGAAACTCGGTTGCGATGCCTCGAGGAAGCACACCGCCTTGGCCGCAATGATGTGCACCAGCGGCCCTCCCTGCATTCCGGGGAAGACCGTCTTATCGATCGGCGCCGCAAATTCCTGCTTGCTCAGGATCATGCCCGAGCGCGGCCCACGCAGCGTCTTGTGCGTGGTCGAAGTCACGATGTGCGCGTGCGGTACCGGCGAAGGGTGCGCTCCACCCGCCACCAGTCCCGCGAAGTGCGCCATATCGACCAGATAGAGCGCGCCGACTTTGTCCGCAATCTGACGCATGCGGGCGAAATCAATGATCCGCGGATAAGCGCTGCCGCCGCCGATAATCAGCTTCGGACGCTCCGCCGTGGCGATCCTCTCCAGGTCGTCGTAATCAATCGTCTCCGTTTCCTTGGTCACGCCGTACGGAACGATCTTGTATGTCTTGCCCGAGAAATTCAGAGGATGCCCATGCGTGAGGTGTCCGCCATGAGCAAGATTCAAACCCAGAATCGTGTCGCCGGGCTGCAGCACCGCCGCGTAAGCGGCTTGATTGGCCTGCGATCCCGAGTGCGGCTGCACGTTCGCATGCTCCGCGCCAAAAAGTTTCTTGACCCGCTCGCGCGCCAGTGCTTCCACGACGTCGGTAAACTCGCATCCGCCGTAATACCGCTTGCCGGGATACCCTTCCGCATATTTGTTGGTGAACACGGACCCGGCAGCCTCAAGCACAGCCTCGCTCACAAAGTTTTCCGAAGCAATCAGCTCCAGCCCTTCATGCTGACGGCGAGCTTCGTTGTCAATAGCGTTGGCAATTTGCGGATCAACTTCATAGAGCGGGCGGGACATGGCGGAATTTTTCATAGAGACTCCCGGTTATTTTACTCCGAGCGAGGGTAAGTTCTAAGGCGGCGAACTATTTTGTAGTGGGTCAATTCCCGAGCCTGTGGGAAACGAAGGTGTACGCGGACATTTACAATCGGGAAGTGTATCCCAAGGTCGAGAAGATGGTGGAGAAATACATTGCGGGAGTCCCGATCGTGAAGAACTTCGAAGCGGAATACTCCACGTTCCACAAGATTGCCATCGCAGCGACGGTTCGATTCCTCAGTTTTCGGTTGCTTGATGAGGAGGCGAAGTTGGCCCCCTCTTTTATTGGCGCGTGCTCAGACTATACCTTCGAGCTTGTGAGTATTTCCCGGTGCCGAAGCGTCCTCACGCGCGTCTATTGTCGCTCTTTCTCGCTCTAAGTTAATAGTACTAAAAGCTAGAATACTCTTGGGGATCTTGTCCTTTCCTCCCAAACTAAGGACAAACAAGCTGTTATGTGAGTTGATTCCCAGTGGCGCAGAGTCCGGAGCTCTCTCAACCTTTTTGAGTGCTCCTTGCCCTTAAGGGCAAGGGACAGGGCCAAAGTATCGGCGATTCCTTTGAGGGAGAGCTGGACAGCTGGACACTGCCTCAGGCGCCAGCGCTGCGGACCTGCTGGGCTCCGGATGGCACTTGCACCGGAAGATAGGGCAGTCGCCCCGAGGAGGCCCATCGCGAGCGTACCGGGCCCAATAATACGCTGGAAATATCTTTTTGGGCTCTTCTCATGGAGAGGAACTTTTTCGTCGTCCGCACAAGCCAGTCTCTTCCATAGCAGGCGCGGAAGCCCTGTTCGAGCAGAGATTCCAGCACGCCGGGCGCGCAATGCGGGTGGTTCCAGACGAGATGCTTAGTGTTGAACTTCGACCAGTCTTTTTCAAATATGCCGTAACCGGAATCGAGTTCACGCCACATTTCCGTCTGTGGATGCGGCGTGACGATGGTGATTTGCGTGGCGTCGAGCTTTAAAGAAGCCAATGTCCCAAGATCTTCGGCGATCGATCCCGGCGTCTCCGGCGGTAGCCCGATGATGTAGTAGCCTTGGGCGTAGAGGCCGGCGCGGTTGAGTCGCTCGGCGAGTTCAAACGCAGCCTGTACGTTTTCGCTCTTGTGCATCTGCTTGAGGATGTCCTGGTGAAAACTCTCGATGCCGAATAGCGCGCCTTCCATACCGCAGTTCTGCCAGTCATTGAAGTTCCGAAGGAGCAGGTCCACACGCGACTGCACGAGCCAGCGGACTCCGTGGTGCGCCAGCAGTTCGACGACAGCGTCGGCATGCGAGGGAAGGTTGCCAAAATTCTCGTCGAGTACGAGGACGAAATGAATGCCGTGTTGGACATAGAAACGCAGCACTCGATCCAAAGACGCAAGAGAGATTTCCTCTGGTTTCGGCGCGAACGCGGTGGTCTGGCAGAAGGTGCAGCGAAAACTGCATCCGCGCGAGGAAAATAAGACACCTATCGGAAACGACCACCCTCCGGGCAGGCGGAAGCGGGTGACCAGCGGTGGATGCTGGATTTCCTCGACAGGGATTCCCAGCTTCTGTCCCACAGCGTCTTCGCTGTAGCTGGTGAACACATGATCGAAATGCGATTGGATGGAGGGAGTCAGAGCGCCGTAATTCCCCGCCCACAGTTCGTGGATGCCTGCCTGCCGCACTTCGGCGGCCATCGCCAGGATGTCGTTGGTCTCTTCGAGGTAAAAGGAAAAACCGACGGCGTCCCAGCCCCTCTTGAGCTGAGCGGAAAACTCGGCGCGCGTCGGATATTCGAGGATGTTCAGGTCCGGAAGATTCTGCCGCAGGAATCGCAGGCCAAACGAGATCGTCCGTGGCATACCGAAACGCCAGCGAAAATTCCGCGGCGCGTTTTCACGAAAATAATCGTAGAGGCCGGAGTCGCGGCAACGCGTAGTCAGCAAGATCCGAGGCAATCTTTTCTCCCCTGTGCGACACACGGCAGAAGCGGACTTGAGCGCTTCCAAAATTCTAGCACATCCTTTAGATCCCTAAGTTCGAGAAAAGAGCTAGCAGCTAGGCGCGGCAAGGGCACGACTCGGGCGCCTTTACCATTTCCTCGAAAAATTCACTGAAGATACGGACGGCAACGCGAACAATCACGAAACTCCACTGGTACGGCACAGGGAATCATGCGCTCTCTTCGCGCTTGCCTCGAAGGTAGGCGAGCCTACTACGTTCCAGTGGACGATAAGCCGGGCATGTGGCCCTCACGGTCCAGAAACGGGGTTCTGGGAAGTGCCGAACGAGGGTTCCGGGCGCATAGTTAGCCACCCGGAAACTGGCCCACCACCAACTATTCGAATGCCGTCCGCAGAAAACTCGCCAGCTGCCACCCATCCATGTATTTGTACGGCGTTTCTCCCATGGTGTAATGGCCGCAGGGCAGCACGACGACTTTGTGATCCAGGTTGTGCTTCTCGAACTCCTCGACCACCTGCTCCGAAAATTCCGGCAGGAACGTCATGTCGTACTTGGCATAGATGATGAGCGAGCGGCGCGGCCAGCGCGAAAACTTGTCGAAATACACCATCGGACTGACGGCGCTCCACACCTGCCGCAGATTCTCCAAATCGATTGCCGTTTCGAGGCCCTCGCGGATGTGGCGCGTGGACTGCCCGTGCCACACCACGTCGGCAAAGTAAGTCGAGGCGTGATTGAACGCAGCCACCTGAATCCGCGGATCGTGCGCGGCGGCGATAAACGCATAGCACGATCCGAGGCTGGTGCCGACGATGCCGAGCCGGTTGTAACCCTGCGATTCCAGCCAGTCGAGACAACAGCGCGCATCGATCACACCCTGGCGCACCGAATCGAGCGTGCGGCCAATGTTGGCGGAAACGGCATAGTCGGCGCGGTCGATCTCCGCCGGCCGGCGAATGTCGTGGTACGGCATGCTCAGCCGCAGCACCGCAATCCCCATCCAGTTCAGCACCCGGCAGAGACTGTTGTAGGAAAGCGCATCGGAATTCCAGTGCGGCAAGAGAACCACGGCGCGGCCTCCGCGCGCCGGAAACCAGCGCGCGTTCACCAGATTGTTCTCCGGGAAAGGCGTTACGACTGGCGATGTGAAGCGCAGAAACTCGGCATGCGTTCCACGAACTTTTTCTTCCAAGCGCGGATCCGGCACTTCGCGCGTGCTGAACACCTGCACCTCGCGTCGCTCCAGGCGGGAATCCGCCGGCTTCTGGTAAGAGTAAAAGTCGTCGCTAGCACGAATGATGCGGTCGTTGAAGCGCGAGAAATATTCCAGCAGATCGCGTGAGCCCTGTCCAGAAGGCCCGCCGTTGCGGCCGGGCCAGCCCTGTGTCCAATCCAGTCCCCACTCCAGCGGACGCACCACGCGGTTATTGTCCACCGCCGTGAGCCGGGTCTCCCAGTCGTACATCCATTGAGCGTAGCGCGAGGGCATGTCTCTTCTAGGAATACAGCAACGGGGCTTGGATTGGCCAACGCAGTCAGTTCAATGGCACGATTTCAGCACTCAGCAGTCAGCACTCAGCATTCAGCCGTCTTCTGATGTCCAGCCCCTAAAGGGGCATCTGGGTTCGAAGAGCTTTCGTCATCGCTAAAGCGATGCCCTGATACGAAACCTGCTGGCTGAGTGCTGAGTGCTGACGGCTCAGAGGTAAACTCTCGGCACTCTCTGCGACAGCCCGCACAGAATTTCGTAGGGCACGCTCTCGCACCAACGCGCCAGTTCTACCGCGTCAACGCTCTTGCCGCTGCCTTCGCCGGCGCCTCTGCCGATTAAGATGACTTCATCTCCCACTGCGATACCGCGAATATGGCTGACGTCCACGATCGTCAGGTCCATCGAGACGCGTCCCACCACCGGCGCGTAGTCGCCGCCTACGATCACCCGCGCGCGATTCGAAAGCAGCCGCGGATACCCGTCCGCGTAACCGACGGGCAGCACCGCGATGCGGCTCCGCGCTTTAGTCACGAAGGTGCCCATGTAGCCGACCGCCTGTCCCGCTGCGACTTCCTTCACTGTCAGCACTCGCGTCTTCCACGAGAGCACCGGACGCAGCGGCAGTTCCGCCACCGCCGCAGGCTCGCCGGCACGCGTGAAGGCAAGCGAATATCCGTAGAGGGCGATTCCCGGACGCACCATGGTCTTCCACGTGTCAGGCCGAGCGCTCACGGCGGCGGAATTTCCCATGTGAACCAGTGGAGGCTGGAGCCCATAATTCTGCAAGGCCGCAAGTCCCTCTTCAAAGCATTTCATCTGGCGTACGGCATCTTCGGCGTCGAGCACTTCCGCCGACGCGAAGTGCGTGCTCACTCCTTCCACGCTCAGGTGCTTGCACGCGGATAACATCTCGCACAAACGCGGCAACGCTTCCTTCGATGCGCCTAGGCGGTTCATGCCCGTGTCGAGCTTCAGATGCACGGGTAGACGATGTGACGGCAGATCGCTCTGCCGTTTTCGCGCAGCGCGTTCGAGCAACTCGATGTGCCATGGTTCCCAGATCGTGGGAGTGAGATTCTGGGCGACGATCCCATCCTCCTCGCCCTTCCAGATTCCGGTCATCAACAGAATGCGCGCCTTGACGCCCGAGCCACGCAGCGCCAGGCCTTCCGCGGCATCGGTCACTCCCAGCCACTCGGCGCCCTCGGATTCGAGAGAGCGCGCGCACTCCACCGCGCCGTGGCCGTAACCATCGGCCTTGACCACCGCACAAATGGTGACGCCTTCGCCGACATGCTTCTGTACGGCGTGAAAATTTTCTCCCAGCGCTGCCAGAGAAACTTCCGCCCAAGTACGGCCGTCGAGAATCAGCGAGCGGCGGTCGGGTATTTTCGACAAATCGGGACGCGGCGCGTTCACGTAGCCGATTATAGCGAGCGCGCCGCGCTGTTAACTGCCGATGTTAACTTTTGATGTTAACTGCCCGATAACACAAAGTTCACCGTGATTTCGGTCTCCACTTCGATGGGCTCGTTGTTCAGCAGGTAAGGGCGGTAGCGCCATTGCCGGACGGCTTCAACTGCGGCTGTGGCCAGCATCGGATGTCCGCTGACCACGACCAGATTCTCGATCGTTCCCGCCTTGCTGATGATTGCTTGCAACTCGACCGCGCCCTGAACGCGGGCCTGGCGCGCGATTGAGGGATAGATCGGCTGCACGCGGTAGATGATGTTGCCCTCCGCCCAGTGCGATACAAGCAGGGGCTTGACAGCGGCTACGGGCTTCGGGACCACTAGGGGGATGGTGTCTCCTGTGCCGTAGGGAACGCCATCGCGTGATCCGTGACCCGGTCCGTAGTCGATGATTGGTACGTCTGGCGCGCTTGGACCCGAATCCACATCGTTGACAGCCGCGATGTGATCGGGGATCGCTGGCGGCGCGGTGATCTGTTCCGGGCGCGGGTTGCTGATTGCAGTGGTCGTATGATGCCCGCGCGCGGCCTGTGTTTCTGCGGGTGGTGTGAATGCTGCGGGCGCCGTGAGCTGCAGCCAATGCACCTGCGGTGGCCGCTCGACCCAGATCAACGAGATCGCGAGCAGCAAGCTCAGGCCAAAGGCTTGCATGGTGAAGGATGCGAGCGTAGTCCATCCGCGACGAGCAGACTGGTCCCAGGTGCTTTCGAGTGTGCTGAACATATTTCGAGACATCGCGTGTCCTCCGGAACGGGCCCGTTGTCCGTACAGACACCTGCGGTTTGCGATTTGATCCTGAGCGACGAGGGGAAGCGAAAACAAAAGTTAGTTACGGACGCAAAAAACCAAGACAAAAAAAAGACCGCGTCTGCACGCGGTCTAAGTAAATAACTTGGAACGAAAACGATTCGAGCGGTGTCGCTACTGTTTCGGCGGAGTGGTTGCCGGCGGTTTGGTCGCGGGCGCAGCCGGTTTGCTGGTCGCCGGTCTTACGGGCTTGGCAGGCGTGCTGCCCGCAGCGGGCGCCGGCACACCGGATTGAACGTTGAAGGCTTCCACGATCGGTTGCGTGATGTCCACGGCCGGTCCGTACCAGATCACCGGGCCACGCGGCCACTGCTGGGACGTATCCAGGATCATGCCATAGCCGTTTTCGCTGGCGTACTTCACGATGAGTGGAGCCATCCTGGTGAGGATTTTATTTCCGATCTCGCCCTGCTGGTTCTGGAAATCTTCCTGCGCGTCCTGCGTAGCGCGATCGAAACTCTTCTGCCTGGTCTCGATCTGCTTCACCAGTTTGTCGCGCGATTCCTCATTCAACTTGTCCTGCTGGGCGCTGAGCTGCTTCTTGAGACTGTCGATTTCGTCGGCCAAGCCCTTCAGTTCGTTCTGCTTGGGTTCAAACTTCTTGCTGAGCGTTTCGAAATCGCGCCGTCCTTCGTTGGAGGCGAAGATCGCCTGTTCGATGTTGATGGTGCCGACTTTGGTGCCAGTAGCCTTGGCCGCCGCCGCAGCGGAGGGAGCGTTGGGCGTGGGGGTTGCCGCGGGAGTGCCGGCAGCCGGTTCGGCTTGGGCCAGAGCGAAGAGGGAGAGGCCGAACACTACGGCCACGGTGACGCGCGCAAACTTCTTAATCATTGGATCCTTTGAACTCCTTCGAATTTTTAGGAATGCTGGAAGCTTCCAGCTCGCTGGGCTCAACGAAACTGATCGCAACCCGAGCCTATCAGTCATCAGACCTGAGACCGGCGCAGCGAGCGCGCAAGGCGCGTACGACGCCCGGCTCTCTTCACGCATGATGCAAGCGTGGCGATCAGGGTGTGGACGCTATGCATTATACGGAGCTTACCGGAACAGCGTCAAACAATTGTCGCAGCTCTGGTTAGTTCGATGCGACCGGGCGGGCAGCTGTCAGCCGTCAGCTCCCAGCTATCAGAGTCTACGTGAAAACTCGTTTTCGGGTACTCAGGTGGAGCGAAACACCAGAGAATCCAGCCCCGGAGGGGCGAACGAGCTTAGCCCAGCGCTTGAGCGCTGGGGACAGTGGGAAAAACGATTCAAGTCCCGGAGGGACGACCGAGTTCTCACGCACACTCTGTCAGCCCCAACCGCCTCCCTCTCAGTAGTGGAACCGGAAGCGAAGTTGGACAAAGATTTCGCGCGGGTTATTCCAGTGGAAGCCCCCGAAAGTGGTGCTGTTATCGAGTTCGATGCGCCGGTTGGCGACGTTCAGTGCGTTCAGCGAGGCGGAGAATCGCTCGCCGAAGTCTTTGCCCAACGAAAGATCGAAGGTGGTGTGTCCGGGTAGGTAATTGCCGGGATAGGGTTGGTCTGGGAACGCGTTACTGAAGCCCGAGCCGTAGTAAATGTTGGTGGAAGCGTAGGAGTGCCATGGAAGAGAGACGTCGGCACCGATGTTCAGGGTATTGCGCTGATCGTGGTCGAGGGCGCAGAGGCCGAGGCTTGGAAAGCAGAGATCGGTGGTGAAATCCGTCAGCCCTCCGGTGATGGCGCCGCCGCCATCGGCGACCTGGTTGGAATAGGCAAGGTGAAGTTGTGCGCGATGGGCGATGCGCGGTGAACGCAGCGTGAGTTCCCATCCGCGGATGAGGGCCTTTTCAATCGTGAGGGGGAAGAAGAGGTTGGATTCTCCGATGGTGTTGTGGTCGAAGAAGTTCCGGGCACGGGTGCGGAAGG
This sequence comes from Acidobacteriaceae bacterium, assembly GCA_003131315.1. GTDB lineage: Bacteria > Acidobacteriota > Terriglobia > Terriglobales > Acidobacteriaceae > Acidiflorens. The sequence goes on along the minus strand of PKUV01000183.1, from coordinate 38,518 downwards.
TGTCGGCGTCGAGCGCCCATCCGCGGAAGGGGATGGTGACGCCGAACTGGTGCTCTTCGTCGCGCTCGCCGTGGAGCGGGATGAAGGTGCAATGATTTGTCGTGCACAACTGCAGCAACGTTCCGGAGGCGGTAAGCAAGGGAGGCGCTTGGTAGTAGTGGCCGTAGAAGGCCCGGAAAGTCCAGCGCAGGCGAGGGATGGTGACGGTGGCGCCGAAGCGCGGGCTGATCGAGTTCTCAGATTCGACGCCGGAGAAGTGTGTCGGGCGCAAGCCGGCGGAGAGAGTGAGCCAGGAGAAAGGTTTGAATTTTTCGTCGAGAAAGAAAGCGGCGAGACTCCCGGAAACGGGCTCGCGATCGGCGAAAGGTGGCGGCAGCTTTTTCGGATCGCAGGGCGTGTAGTTGGGGTCCGCGTTATAAGGGCAATTGAAAAGAATGCCCAGGCGGTGATCGTCGTTTTGATGGAATCCAAAGAAGCCAACCTGCAGGTCGTTTCGCACGAAGTTTGCGCCAAAGCTCACCTGGCCTCCGGCGTAAGTCGAGGTGTGACGATCGGTGGTTGCGGTGGGATAGTCGTTCGGCGCGCTCTCGTAGTCGGTGGTGTTGCGATGAAATAGTGGCGAGACCGTGAGCATGAGTTTCGAGTTGAAGGTGTGGACCCAGGAAGCATTGATCAGGGCATCGGCTTCGCGGTCGGTGTCGCGGAGGCCGCTGCTGTCGAAGTTAGTACTCTCCAGATCGTTAAAGTTCGGGTCGTAGGGAACCTGGTAGTAATCCTTGCGCAGCGCGGTGACCAGGCGAAGCTGATTGGAAGGATTGACATTGAAGATGAAGGAACCGAAACCTCCGTAGCCATTGGCGGCGTCGTGCACGATTTGGGAAATGGGCGGCTGCAGGCCGAGATTGCTGCGGTTGGCGTTGACGCTGGCGTAGTAGGCGAAGCGCTCGGTGTGGCTGCCGAAACTGAAGGAGTCATTGGTCTGGTAGAAGTTGCCGGCGCTGAGGACGAATTCTGCCTGGTTATTGCGTTCGAAGCCGGTGCGGGGAACGACATTGAACACGCCATAGGTGCGATCGCCGAACTCAGCGCCGTAGCTGCCGCGATTCACTTCCATGTAGTCGATGTCTTTGGGATCGAATTGCGGGCCGATGTTGGAGGCGATGTTGGTGTTGGGAACGGGCACGCCGTCGACGAGCCAAGTGGTCTGATGGCCGCCGCGGATGTGAAGTTGGTCGTGCGTGACATATGCGCCGGGGACGTAGTCGGTGATCATGGCCAGGCTGTTGGTGCGGTCGGCGCCGGGAGTGCGCTCGATGTCGAGGCGGCTGACGAGGGTGATGGGAGTGGCGCTGTCGGTGGCGACGACTGCGGGCGAGGCAGAGACGGTTAGTTTTTCATTTGCCGAGGCCACCTGCAATTGAAAGTGAACGACTGGCACAGTTCCCGAGATGACCGTGACATCCTGTGAAGTTTGCGCGAAGCCTTGACTGGCGACGCTGACGGAATAATCGCCGAGCGGCACGGCGTTGAACTGGAATTCGCCGGTGGCGTCGGTGGTGACGCTCTTTGCCCACTCCGACGATTTCGCTTTGAGCATCACCATGGTGTTCTGAATGGGGCGATGCTGCGGGTCGTGCACGACGCCGCGGATCGCGCCGTAAACGTTGGCGAAGGCGGCGGGGGTGATCAACAGCAAAGTGGCGAATGCGAGGAGCCTGAGGCGAGTCATGTCTTTGTGTCCTTAGGAGATGTCGAATTCTCGTCAGCGCTTAAAAGGGCGACTTGAGAGAAGTCGGCTTGTCGCGTGCCTTCACGGGCAGCGAAACCATTCCGCTTTCGTATCAGGGCATCGCTTCAGCGATGCCGCAAATTCTGCGAAGTCGGATGCCCCTTCAGGGGCTGGAGATGCGCGTACCCTGCGGTGTTGGCCAGGGTTGCTAATTTTCAGGGTTTGGTAAAAGCGCTAGCTGCGAGGAGGGGCGCGGGCGGAATCGTGTCCGGAGATATCGGTTGACTGAGGTACCGCGCTTTGTGCCGGGCGCGCTGGTTCGATCAGGAGACTTAAACAAGAGAGCAGACTGGAAGCCGGTTGTGCCCACTCGGAGGTGGTTGCGCCGCAGCAGCAATGGTTCTGGCAGCAGTTATCGTTATCGGTGGCATGAAACGAGGCTTCGGATGATTCGGGCTGGGGCGGCTTCGACTGTGCCATCGCATGATGGCATGGCATCGCAGGCTGCGCCGGATGCACGGACAACGACTGGCGCATGCAGTGCATGGCTCCCGGCTGGGTCGTGCGGGCCAGCGCCAGCGGCCCGAAGGCCGGGGCGAGCATGACCAGCAGCAGAAATCTGGCAGTCCAGCGAGAAGCTCCCCACATTTGCGGAACAGCATAGCAGTACCCAGTTGCCAGTTGCCAGTGGTAGCGGTTTGCTGGCAACTGGGTACTAGCAACTGCTGTACCATTTCTCCGTGCACGAGCTGGCTGAGCGGCTGTTGAAGGCAATTCGGAAGCAGGAGTCGATTCGGGCGGGGGACCGCTTGGCGGCGGCGGTTTCAGGTGGGGCGGATTCCGTGGCTCTGCTTTGCCTGCTGCTGGAGTTGCGGGCCGAGTTGGGAATTGTGTTGTCGGTGGCGCATGTCAATCACAAGCTGCGCGGAGAAGAGGCGGACGAGGACGAGCGGTTTGTCGCGCAGTTGGCGCGGCAGCACGGGCTCGAACTGCATGTTTGCGAGGCGCCGGTTGACGGGAACCAGATTTTCGGCATCGAGGCGGCGGCGCGTGAACTGCGCTACGGTTTTTTTCGCCAGCTGGCGCGGGAGGGTCGGGTTACGAAGATTGCAACGGCGCACACGCTCGACGATCAGGCGGAGACGGTGCTGCTGCGCATTTTTCGCGGTACCGGCATTCGAGGGCTGTCGGGCGTTCATCCACGGATCGTCTTTGAGGAGCAGGGACGCGCGTTTGGCGAGTTGGTACGGCCGCTGCTTGGCTTTCGCCGCGCTGCATTGCAGGAATTTCTGCGCGAGCAGGGCCAGAGCTGGCGTGAGGATTCGTCGAATCGGGATATTGCCTTTCTTCGGAATCGCGTGCGGCATCGGTTGCTGCCGACGATCGGGAAAGAATTTGGCGAGGCCGCGATCGAACACATGGGTGAGCTGGCGGAAATCGCGCGGGCCGAGGAGGAGCATTGGGGGTGTGGGCATCCCGAGGTTCGGGGGCAGGGCGGTGGCGCTGGCGACGAGACGCGGCAAGCCGCGTCTCTGCGGGGGCTTGCGGTGGCGCCGCTGCTGGCGCTTCCACTGGCAGCGCAGCGGCGGCTGGTGCGCGGATGGATGGAAACGAATGCGCGAGATTTGAGTATCTCGTTCCGGCTGATCGAGGAGGCGCTGGAGCTGGCGCGAGGATCGGCAGGCAAGAGACTGGAGCTCCCGAGCGGGCGGAATCTTCGGCTCGGACGGCGATGTGGACGGCAGGAACTTTTGCTGGAACTGGGACCTCCCGGCGGCCGGAGCGAAGCGGCGGATTATGAGTACGCTTTAACGGTACCGGGCGCGGTGCAGGTTCCTGAACTGGGCGCTTGCATAGAGGCTCGGGTGGTGGACCCGCGTGGCGTTCGGGAGGAGGAGCGCGGGCAGTTGCTGGATCTGGGGCGCATGCCGAAGGAAGTTCTGATCCGCAACTGGCGGGCGGGCGATCGGTTTTGGCCGTCGCATACATCGGAGGCAAAGAAAGTGAAGGAACTGCTGAGTGACCGTCATGCGACCGGAGCGGAGAAAAAGCTCTGGCCGGTTGCGGTCGCGGAAGGCTGCGGGCTGATCTGGATGCTGGGGTTTGCGGTTCCGGCGGCTTTCCGGGCGCCTGTGGGCGCTTCAAAAGCGATTTGGATTCGGGAGATTGCGGGCATGATGTAACATGCCATTGGTTAGAGTTGGGTTAGAGTTGCTGCTTCAGAGTTACAGCTTCAGAGTTACTAGGCAGGAGGCGCCACTTCCGCTATGAATGTTTCGACGAATGCCGGGTTGCGCCAGGTGATCTCGGCCGACCAGATTCAGAAGAGAGTCCGCGAACTGGGACGGCAGATTTCCGACGACTATCGCGGCCAGACCATGATCGCGCTGGGTATTCTGGAAAACAGCTTCCTGTTCATGGCCGATCTGGTGCGGGCGGTCGATGTTCCCGTCATCTGCGCCTTTATCAAGCCGAGCTACAAGCAGAGCAAGCAGGGTGAATCCGCGGTGTTGGAGATTCTTTTCAGCCACGAACTGGCGATTGCAGGCAAGCATGTGCTGCTGGTCGAGGGGTTGGTGCACTCGGGGGTGACCAGCGAATTCCTGATGAACGACCTGCGGGCGCGCGACGCGGCTTCGGTGAAGCTGGTTACGCTGCTGGATCGCCAGTCGGCGCGCCGGGTGCCGCTCCAGCCGGACTATTTCGGATTTCTGGTGGATGACGCGTTTCTTTGCGGCTATGGATTGGGTAGTCCGGAGCAGACGGGACGCAACCTGCCATATGTGGCGGCGACTACCTGAATGGGGCCCATATGAATAGGGTCATAAAGACACTGATTTTCTGGTTGGTCATTGTTGTGAGCGCGTTCCTGCTTGGGCAGACGGTGAAGTCCGGCAGTCCTGCTCGGGCAGTCTCTGAGATTAGCTATTCCAATTTCTTGGCAAGGATTGCCAGTGGTCAAGTCAGCGCGGTCACGATTGCAGGCAGTGTAGTTAACGGGGTGGATGCAAAGGGCGACAGTTTTCGCGTAATTGTGCCATTAAACCAGTCGGCGATGCTGGACGCTCTTCAGCAACACGGGGTAGAAATCTGGTTCAGGGAAACACCCGAACAGGGTTGGCCGAACTGGATCCTCAATCTGGCTCCGCTGGTTCTTCTGGCAGCTTTGTGGTTTTTCATGATCCGCCAGATGCAGAAACGCCGTTCGGGTGGAGACGGACCGTCGAGTTCTACGCCCCCTCAGGAATCCAAACCCCGCTTTGGCCCGTGACTTCTGTTACTTCCTGCTGGGTCCCCGTTTTCTTTGGAAAAGGTCTAGAATTCAAGGGGCAGGCTTTTCCAAATCGAATTTCCGCCTCCGGCATCTAATTATGAGCTGAAGAGGCTGCTTCTTTCTTTGGTAAGGAGCGGGCTGCACTTAGAGGAGTTTTAGGTGAATTCTACGATCAAGACGGTACTTTTCTGGGCGGTCATCGTGGTCTCGGCCTTCCTGCTCTGGCAGGTGGTGAAAACCGGGAGCAATGCCCAGAAAGAAAAAGAAATCGGCTTTTCTGAATTCCTTTCGGACGTGGATCAGGGCAATGTCCACGACGTGATGTTTATCGGCCAGGAAGTGAAAGGGAAGTTTAAGAACGACTCGCCGTTTCACACGATTGTGCCGGCGAACTATCCGGATATGTACAAGAAGCTGACGGAGAAGAATGTTCCGTATGGCTTCAAGGACATCAGTAACGGCACCTGGCCAAGCTGGCTGCTCCAACTGCTGCCGCTGGTTCTGCTGGGCGCGCTCTGGTTCTTCATGATCCGGCAGATGCAGACGGGTGGAAACAAGGCGCTGTCGTTCGGCAAGAGCCGGGCGCGTCTGCTCTCCATGCAGCAGAAAAAGATCACGTTTAAAGACGTGGCTGGCGTGGATGAGGCCAAGCAAGAACTTCGCGAAATCATCGAGTTTCTGCGCGAAGCACAGAAGTTCCAGAAACTTGGCGGACGCATTCCTAAGGGCGTGCTGCTGGTTGGACCTCCGGGAACGGGCAAGACCTTGCTGGCACGGGCGGTCGCGGGCGAAGCGAATGTTCCTTTCTTCTCAATTTCCGGCTCGGACTTCGTGGAAATGTTCGTGGGCGTGGGTGCGAGCCGCGTGCGCGACCTGTTTGAACAGGGCAAGAAAAACGCTCCCTGCATCATCTTCATCGACGAAATTGACGCCGTCGGACGTCACCGCGGCGCTGGGCTCGGCGGTGGACACGACGAGCGCGAGCAGACTTTGAACCAGTTGCTGGTGGAAATGGACGGCTTCGAATCGAACGAAGGCGTGATCCTGATGGCGGCAACGAACCGTCCGGATGTGCTCGATCCGGCGCTGCTGCGTCCGGGGCGTTTCGACCGGCGCGTGGTGGTGAATCGTCCGGATGTTCGCGGACGGGAAGAAATTCTGCGCGTGCACACCCGCAAGATTCCTCTGGCGGACGATGTGGATTTGCAGGTTCTGGCCCGCGGTACACCGGGATTTTCCGGCGCGGACCTGGCCAACATGGTGAACGAAGCGGCATTGGCTGCTGCGCGGCCGAACCGCAAGGCCGTGCTCATGTACGACTTCGAACTGGCGAAAGATAAAGTGCTGATGGGCGCGGAACGCAAGTCGCTTCTGCTCTCCGATGAAGAGAAGAAGAACACCGCGTACCACGAGGCCGGACACGCGCTGGTGGCTGCCGTGCTGCCGCACTCCGATCCGGTGCACAAGGTCACGATCATTCCGCGCGGCATGGCGCTCGGTTTGACCATGCAGTTGCCGACCGACGATCGCCACAACTACTACAAGAACTATCTCGACACGCAGATCGCCATCCTGATGGGCGGGCGAATCGCGGAAGAGCTTTTCCTGAACCAGATGTCAACCGGCGCGGGCAACGACATTGAGCGGGCCACGGAACTGGCGCGCAAGATGGTTTGCGAGTGGGGCATGAGCGACCTGGGGCCGGTGACCTTCGGCAAAAAAGAAGAACAGATTTTCCTGGGACGCGAGATCGCGCAACACCGCGACTACAGCGAAGCCACCGCCATCCAGATTGACGAAGAAGTCAGGAAGATGGTGAGCGCGGGGTACGCGACGGCGAAGGGGATCCTCTCGGAGAATCGCGAAACGCTGATCCGGATTGCGAAGGCGCTGATCGAACGCGAAGTGCTGGACGCTGTCGAGATCAAAATGCTGGTCGAAGGCCAGGAACTGCCGCCGATCAAACCGCTGCCGGCAAAGACCGACGACGGCGTGCAGCAGGTGATCAAGCCGGAACGGGCTCCTGCCAAAGGCGGCGAGCGGCCAGCTACGGCGTAAAGCCAGTGGTCAGTGGCCAGTGAATAGTTTTCAAGTGGGCGGTCGATTTTGGCCGCCCTTTCCTTTTTGCTGCACCAGCGCTACGACCGCTAAGATCCTTCACTGACCACTGACCACTGACCACTGACCACGGCGTTTGGCGTGCGATACTTGTATGCGTTATGAATCTGACCCTCAATTCTAAAGTTGCTCTCATTACCGGCGGATCGCGCGGGATTGGCGCGGCGGCGGTGCGGATGTTTGTGGCCGCGGGCGCGAAAGTTGTGTTCAATTATCAAGCGGCGAAGGCGCAGGCTGAGGATCTGATGCGTGAATGTGGCGCGGGAAACTGTCGCGCGGTGCAGAGTGATCTTTCGACCACGGAGGCGGCGAAGCAACTGGTATCGTCTGCGATTTCGGTCTTCGGACGTCTCGACATTCTGGTCGCGAACCACGGCATCTGGCCGTCTGAGGATGCGCCCATTGATCGCATGTCCGAAGAACAATGGCATCGCACTATCGCGGTGAATCTGGATAGCGTGTTTGCGCTGGTCAAGCATTCGGTGGGGCAGATGAAAAAACAGGGCGGATCGTCATCGGGATCGGCGGCCGGCCACATCGTGCTGGTCAGTTCGACGGCCGGCCAGCGCGGCGAAGCTTTCCACTGTGACTATGCGGCCACCAAAGGCGCGCTGATCAGCATGGTGAAAGGGCTCTCGACGGAACTGGCGCGCGACCGCATCTACATCAATTCGGTGGCTCCGGGGTGGGTCGATACGGATATGTCGGCGACGGCGCTGAATGATCCGCCGACGCGCGAAAAGATTTTTCGAGCCATACCCCTGGGGCGCGTGGGAACGCCGGAAGAGATCGCTGGGCCGATTCTGTTCCTGTGCACGCCCTATGCTGGATTCATTACGGGCGAGGTTTTCAACGTGAACGGCGGGGCGGTGCTGGTGGGGTAAGGCGTCGCGCTCCGCGCTGCCGGACAGCCGGGGCGGCTGTCCCTACGTTTTCCATGGTACAGCTAAAATCAGCTGGACCGCTTCTAACCACATAGCCATGTATCGCTTTGCTGCCATCTTGCTGCTGTGCGCGCTGGGCCTCGCCCAAACCGCTCCCACGCCCGCCCCCCCTGCTCCCGCCGTCAACCTGAACAACTCCGACAATGCCCGCAAGGCACACGCCGTTCTGGATCAAACCATCCAGTCGCTGGGAGGACAACCGTACCTCACCTACGAAAACAGGAGTGAGACGGGACGCTACTATCCGCTCTACCATGGGCGCACCGAGAGCACCGGGATTCCCTACAACTACTACGTCAAGTATCCGGACAAGGACCGCTTCGAAGTCCTCCGCTTGAAAGACATTCATGTCATCCCAGGGCAAATTGACATCGGCGGCGTCAAGTCCAAGAAGGCCGATCTTGTCTTGATTCACAACGGCGACAAAGGCTACGAGACGACGTACAAGGGAACGGCGGCGCAGGAACCGGAGGATTTGGAGAACTACCTTCGGCGGCGGCCGCATTCGCTGGAGTGGGTGTTTCGCAAGTGGATACGCGATCCGAACGTCGCCTGGTTCTACGATGGCCTGGCGGTGGTGAATGGGAAGGAGACCGAAGGCGTCACGCTGCTCAACAGCCAGAACGACTCGGTCAGCGTCTTTGTGGACCAGAATTCGCACTATCCCATCAAGATCAGTTATTCGTGGCGAGACCCGAAGGACAAGCAGAAAAATGTGGAAGACGAAATTTACGACAATTACAAGCTGGTGCAGGGAATCTGGACCGCCCACTCCATTACCCGTTATTACAATGGAGAGACTTCGCAACAACGCTTCGTCAACGTTGCCAGCTACAACCTGAAGCTGCCGGATTCGATGTTCGAAGCGGCGGTGACGTACGACCCCAAAGTGCCGCTGAAGAAACGGTAAGGGTAGAGCGGCTTCACGGTTGCATTCGTTACCGAGAGGCACGAAACCGGGAACTTGACAATCCGCTAAGGGTATGTACGAATTGTACATACGCCTAAACTCCGATCAAACTAAGGCGCAGAAATGCTTTTCGAGTGGGATGAAAGCAAGAGGCAGGCGAACCTCGCAAAACACCACATCGATTTTCGGGATGCCAAACGAGTGTTTGACGGGCCGGTGTTCGAGAGAATTGACCGCCGTCATGGGGAAGACCGCATATTCGTTATCGGTCTTATGGAAGACATTGAAATCGTAGTGGTCTACGTGATGCGCGGCAAACGGCGGCGAATCATCTCAGCAAGGAGGGCACACCGCAATGAAAGGCAAGAGTACACGAGCCGGCTCAAGGGCGCCGGCAAAGGGCAAGACTGACTTTAGACGCTTACGCGAGATGCGCGATGCGGACATCGACTACTCCGATATCCCCAAGCTGGATAAATCGTTTTGGAAGAAAGCCAAGCTCACCATGCCGGAGCCAAAGGACCGACTGACGATCCGGGTTGACCACGATGTTGTGGAATGGCTCAAGAAGAAGGGCAGCGGCTACCAGACCCGCATTAACGCCATTTTGCGCTCCTACATGAAGGCCCAATCCGATGAACGGGCGGATAGCCGGACATAAAGGACGTGCCCGCTCATCATGCGGCACAGCGCTTCATACGTGAGCGTCGGCTAGCTGGGCAATGCGCCGAACATGGATTTTCTTCTCGCGCTTGCGGGTCTGGGCGATGTCGTAGGAGGCTTGCATACGCATGAGCGTGTCCATCTTCACTCCAAAGGCTTTCTCAATGCGGAGCGCCATGTCTCCGGAGAGGTCAGCCTTGCCGTTCAGGAGGCTGGACAAAGCGGGCCGCGAAACCCCAAGCGCGATAGCCGCCGCGGTTACCGTCAGGCCCGCAGGCTGGATGATCTCGGTCCGGATGAAATCTCCGGGATGGGACGGGTTTTTCATAGGCATGGCGTTTACTCCTTCTATCCTAGTGGTAGTCTTCCAAGTTTACGTCGCAGATTTCGCGTGCCTCGATGTCGATGGTGAACGTCAAGCGGCGGTTTCGGGTCACGCTGAGGCTCCAAGTGCCCTTGCGGGCGCCAACCAGCGTATGTACTTTCCACGCTGGCAGCGAGCGTAATTCCTCAGGGTCTTGCATGTCATCGAGAAACGCCAGCATTTTGCGGAGCTTGTCCACCGTGTCAGGCGGCACGCCTTTCGCGATGTCTTCCGCGTAGAGTGCCTTCAGGCCCTTGTGGACGAAGCTCCGCATTTTCACCTGACGGACTGTAGCCCGTAGCTTAACACTTGTCAATGGAAGAGGGCTGCGATGGACAAAACACGCGTTATTCACCCGGAAGTTAGGAACGAAAACCCGCCGCCAGCAGGCAAAACACGGCCATGTCCTTCCCTGGATACTCCCCAAGATCTATAACTGCCTGAACAAGTTAGCCGTTGCCCCAGTTGCGCGAGCCACGGAGTGTGGCTGTTTTACCACAGACAGAACCCGGTCCATCACGGTAAGCTGCTGCACAGCAAAAGACTTACACGTCATCCCCTTGACACACGAGCAAACAATTCGTACTGCGGTGACTTGCACAGGAGTGGGTCTCCACAGCGGCGCTCCGGTCACCCTGCGGATTCTGCCCGCGCGTGCCGGAACGGGAATCGTGTTCCACCGCACCGACCTCGACGGCTTCGCGATCGAAGCCAGCGGACGCAACGTGGCCCGCGTCCGTTACGCCACCAGCCTGATGAAGAAGGGCGTGCTCATCTCCACCACCGAGCACCTGCTCTCGGCGTTTACCGGCGTCGGCATCGACAATGCCATCGTCGAACTGGACAATCTTGAGTTGCCCATTCTGGATGGCAGCGCTCGTCCGTTTGTCGAAATGATTCAAAAGGCCGGGATTCGGCGGCAACGCAAAGCGCGCACTTATCTCCGGATCGTGCGGGAGATCGAGTTGCGCGAGGGCGATAAGTTCATTGCCGTGTATCCGGCAGACGCCTATTCGGTTTCGTATTCGATCAACTTTCCTCACCCACTCATTGGCAAGCAGAGCTTCTGCGTACGGCTGACGAATGGCAGCTATTTGAAAGAGATTGCGCCGGCGCGCACGTTCGGATTTCTGCATGAAGCCGATGCCATGCGGCAGCAAGGATTGATCCGGGGGGCGTCGACTGAGAATGCCATCGTGCTGAACCGCGACGAAGTGCTGAACCCGCCGTTGCGTTTTCCGGACGAGTTCGTGCGCCACAAAGTTCTGGACCTGATCGGTGACCTGGCGCTGATCGGGAAACAGATACTGGGTTCGGTGGTGGCCGACCGCGCGGGCCACGCCATGCATACCGCGCTGGTGTCGCGCATTTTGCGCGACCGGTCGTATTGGGAAGAAACAGCGCTGGAAGATGAAGCTGAGGCTCCGGAGTTCGCGTCGATGACCAGTCTTAGCGTCTAGCGTCGTGTCCCGTAAGTTCGCGCATCAAGAGCTTCCCCTGTGTCCCCTGTGCTCCTGTGGTTAAGAATTCCGGCGGCTGCGAGCTATGAGCTTCGCGCTACGAGCGAACAGAAGCTGGGGCTTGCTCGCAGCTCGTAGCTCAAAGCTTCTGGATTCAGTCGGCGGGCTGGGGCGCGTTCCACTCGTAGGGCAATCCTTGTTCTGCTAGCAGGCGCTGCAGTTCGGCTTCTGCTTCGGCGCGGACGCGGTCGGCGAAAGCATTCGCGCTCTGCCGGTGCTCGGCGCCGAGCGCGGACAAGCGCACATGCAAGTAGGGCTGGTCCTCTTCCAGGCGGCGCAGCAACCGCTGAGTTCTCGCGATTTTTTCTTCCAATGTGATCATGGCAATGTGATCATGCTTGAGCTCGTTGGGAACTGAGACGCGGCAAGCCGCGTCTCTACAGTGCCACAGCAGTGGCAGGGCGCAAGTTACAAGCTGGATGCCGGGGTGCGTGGGAGTTTTCGGGAAGCGTTTTCGGGAAACGGCGAACTGGCGAACTGGCGAGATCGAGCGATCGGTTAAGGAAGCGCCGCGTAGCCTTGTAGTCGCTCGGGTATTTCGGCTTGCAAGCGGTCGGTCAGCCATTTGTCAAGCTGATACTGTGAGCTCTGGGGAACCTCGACGAAGCGGATGCCAGCGTGGCCGGTTCCGTCGGCCCAGGCGACTTGGCCTTTCAGCTCGAGCGAAATGTTAACCCCGGGTAGCGTGAAGCGAAACTGGGCCTGCGCATCCTTGGGCAACTTGCCGAGGATGCGGATGGCCATGCCTCCCTCGCTCACGTTGGTCGTCGTGGCGGTCAGTTCCTGGTTGTGCGGAAGGCTGATTCGCAACGGCATCTCCACCGGATGGCGGTAGTACCGGCGCAGTTCCCGCACCATGAAATTGAGAGCCGCATTAAAACAGCGCGTGGCGTGCAGCGGGGTGAGCGGCTTCTGCAGAACGAAGTTGGCTCCGGACTGGAAGGCCTGCTGGGTGGTCGTCTTCCCATTCACCACAGCAAAGGCTACGGACTTGGCATTGCTTTGAGTCTCGCGAAGGGCCCTCACGAGATCAAAGCCGTTCTGCAGGTCGTCGCAGTCGATGATGACCGCATCGAACTTGCGCTTCGCCAGCATATCGTTGCCGGCCTGGGACCCGGCGCAAACCTCGAGATCGACCGAGATCTTCTCCAGTGCCGGACGCAGCACGCCGAGCAAATCGGCGTCCCGGCTGACGAGAAGAGAGTCCAGATTCATTGCATTTCCGATACTAGCAGTACCCGGGAAGTTAAGAAAGTAACCGAAGGTACCGGGTGAAGGTACTAGGCGAAGAAGGCTCCTCCGTCACATCGATAGGATCCGCAGCGTTGGGTGCCATCGTTTGCTGGTAATCCCAGGCGAGTCGCTTTCCGAAAGCCAGAAAATCAAGAAATAATAGCGTTCCCGTCAGTTTTTTCTGGATTCTCGCGCCTTTCACCGCGAAACTGGTTTGGTGCCCGAAACCGCTTATCTGTCGCTGGGATCGAATCTGGGAGATCGTACGGCCAACCTGCGCGAGGCGGTCGCACAATTGGATGTAGCGGGCCGGTTGCTGGCGGTCTCCGCATTGTATGAGACCCAGCCGGTGGACGTCCCGGACCAGCCGTGGTTTCTGAACTGCGTGGCGGCGATTGAAACGGATAAGACGCCGAGAGAACTGCTCCAGTTCGCGTTGCAGGTCGAAGCGGCGATGGGACGTCTTCGCATGCGCGAGAAGGGTGCGCGCAAGATTGATATCGACGTGGTGCTGTTTGGGAATCTCGTGGTGGATGAGCCGGGCTTGAAGATTCCGCATCCCGCAATGCACCGGCGGCGGTTTGTTCTGGAACCGCTGGTCGAGATCGCTCCGGAGGCGCGCCATCCCATCCTCGGGAAAACGGCGCGAGAACTTCTGGCCGCGCTGGCCGGCGGGCAGACGGTCCGCCGGCTCTGAATTCCTCGAGTGCTCACGTTTTTCGGTGGCGCAGCGCTTCAGCGCTGGGAGTGGCGAGCGATGCGAAACGCCGCTGATAGAGAATGGAGCAAGCAGCAGCGCCGACGTCGACTGGCAGCAGCGCGGATTGCAAAGAGGCAAGGAGCGTTGGAGGCGTCGATTGCCGTTCAGGAAAGAATTCTGGAGTTAATCGGCGGACCGCCGAAAAGGGGCAGGCTATGAGACCGCGCTGCCTCACTTATTTTGAAACCTTTACACCATTACAAACACCTTTCTGCCATTTGTATCCGGCAGCTTTACACTCACTCTTCGTCCTTGGACCTGAATATACTGGAAGTGGAATAAATGGATCATCTTTTGTGTACGCAGTTCTAGGTGCACTTGTAGTTGCTGGAGGTTTCACTTCTGGTTTAGGGGGATTAAGAAGTGACCTGTGATAAAGCGAATCTTTCCATTCTTGCGCTGTGTAGGAAGTCCTAGAGTAATATTTTGTTTCAGGATTAAAGTACGTTACGGTAGCTCCTCCATCCGCAAACTCGCAGACGGTTGTGTTCGCATCCGGATTGTGGCAAGTGGTTATTTCTTGTGCATAGCTGCCTGTTGCCAGCATAGTTAAGAGAATCGCTGTCATCAGTTTCTTCATCTGATCCACCTGCATGGAACAACGCACCCAGTTGCCGACAACAATATCAGAAATCGCTCGCTTTTGGTTCTTGCCGTCCGTGCGGTAGTCACCTCGGCGGGCTTTTCAACCGGGTCTTATTCTCAGCAGTGTTCACTCCACGCTTCCCTGATGTGAGGCTGCCTGTACCCATAGAACTACTCCCGGCAGAAGGCAGCGCTCCTTGCCATCTCCCGCCCTTTTTCCGCCACTTTTTCAGGGCCGCGAATACGCTTGTGTTGCGCTTGCGCTTCATGCTGTTTGCTCCAAGGTGACCGACAATGGCGTATACAGGTTGAGCTCCCATCGAGCAAGTGGTTCGTCTCCAGCAGCGACTTTGGCAGCCGTTATCCATTTACAATAGTCATCTTCGGTGCCTTTCGTCCAATCACCATTACAATCACGCGGCAACGTCAAAGTCTCCAAAAGCATTGTTCTGTCAAAAGGGCAGTGTGGCGGCATCGGTATTCGCCGTTCACACCACAGGAACTTCAAATAGACATTCAATGCTTTATGCGCCACACCGAAACGAAGGCCGCCATCTTCGAGGTACACTGCACAACTGCTCCTTTTTATAGCCTCTACCAAGGCAGCGATTTTCTGGATGTGTTCCTCGGGGCCGACTGGGCTTTGTTCCTCGGGACCGTAATAGCACGCGGCAAGTTTGTGTAGTTCATCTTTTAGGGCACGCCCCACGTGGAACGCTGCGTCCTCTGGCTTAGGTTTCTTATAGTTTTTATTGCGCCCAAACGCTGCACTAATCGAATTTGATATGAACACGTCATCGAGAAACAACCATCTTCGGTCATCTGGCATGTCGAGGATGTTCTGCTGATCCATGTTTTTTCCCTCCCTACGGAATCACGATCCGGCTCCCCGCCTCTTCTGGCCCGGCGATGGCCGAGTTTCTTTCGGGGAACTGCGCAAAGAGAAAATCAACGAACGCCCGCGACTTCGGCCTGCCGGACGTGCGTCCCAAGCCCATGCGCAAGAGAAATACCAGCGCCTTCAGTACGTCGGAATCCCGCAACCGCGTGTGGCCGATGTGTTGCTGCTCGGCCTCGCGAAATTCCCTGATCATGGTCTCGACTTCGCGAGCGATGTCTCGAACGATCGCCTGGTGCGCCAAGTTGGCGGTCTGTGGCTCGTAGATGAGGCTGGAGTTCACCAGCGTTTGGTAGCTCTTCGCGAGCGAACTCAAAGCCGCGATTAGATCGCGGTCCATGAGCGAGCGATCGGCGCGAGCGCTCTTTGCCACTGCGAAGCTGAGACCCATGATCAGTTCCTCGCGTTCGTAGAGAAACTGCTCGATGATTTCAACCTCCGGAAACAGAGCCTCGCGATCCCGTTCGCCCGGCCGCTCATTTTGCGCTTTCGCGTGGTGCGTGTTCGCGTGCTCGCGCGCCTGCTGGAGATAAGGACAGTCGCTGGGGCAGTCGAGCGTCACCTCGCGCTGCTCGCCGCAGCACTGCGGGCAGATTTTCCCGTGCACGGCCGGGCAAAACCGCTTTTCTTTTCGTTCCTCACAGATCGCGCAACTCAAGTGTAGTTCCTCGGACTTGATTATTTCACGGCGCGGTTCTACCACCGAGACGCCTCGAAATAAATCGAGCTGCGAGCGTCGAGCTCCGACCTTCGCGCGATCAGGTTCTGGGTTGCTCGAAGCTCAAGGCTCGAAGCTGGCTTCTGCACCGTTCCTGATGCAAATTGGAAAACTAGATAAGATAAACGCCGCTAATCGTTGCTATAACCGATTTCTATTTGTCTGGTTGCGCCTGACGCGATAGCCTATCAAGTCACCCCCGGTCATTGAATCTGATTGCTGGGCAGCGCACGAACTTAAGGAGAGGCATGTCAACTGAACTGCGGAATTTTCTAGCGATCCCCTACGACGAACTGGAAGAGATGAATCTGAAGGCAAAGAAGCAGCGCCTGGACCGCGTGGCTCCTCACAAAATTCAGGAAGAGCGGCTGAAGTACCTGGCGGACGAGTTGCGCATCAAGGCCGTGACCGTGATGTTCAGCGACCTGGAAGGCCGTCTGCACATGCTGGACTACGACAAGAAATTCCTGCTGAAGAGCTACGACAACCTGACTTTTGACGGTTCGTCGATTCGCGGCTTCACGGCGCAGCGGGAAAGCGATCTGCGTTTGGGTATTGACTGGGCTGCCTTCTACTGGGGACCGGCGGATGTGTTCGGACCCGGCAAGGTGCTGGTGTTCGGCGAGGTGATCGACAAAGNNTGAACGCGGCCAACGAAATCGAAGGCTTCCTGTTCCAGGGGCCGGACGCCGAGCGCACCTACCACGAAACCGGAAAATTCGAATACGTGAACACGGGCGGCTATTACCATTCGCTGCCGGGCGATCCGCTGCGCAACTTCATTGACACGACCGCGGAAGTGCAGCGGTCGATGGGATTCCAGAACGAAAAAGATCACCCGGAGGTTGCGCCCTCACAGTTCGAGATCAACTACAACTATGCGGAAGTGGTCGTGGCCGCCGATCACATCCAGCTCTATAAGCTGATCTGCCGCCAGGTCGCGCGCAATATGGGCATGACTGCTTCGTTCCTGCCAAAACCGGTCGTGGGCGTCAACGGCAGCGGCATGCATACCAATGTTTCGATCAGCAAGAACGGCAAGAACCTGTTCTGGGATCCGAAGGGCGAAGAGAAGCTGAGCAAGTTCGGTTACGAGTTCCTCGACCGCATTCTGACACACGGCAACGACATCTGCCTGCTGCTGAATCCGAGCGTCAACGCGTATCGCCGTCTGGATCCGCACTTCGAAGCGCCGAACCAGATCAAGGCGTCGGCGGTCGATCGTGGTTCGATGATCCGCATTCCGATCGGCAACGAGCGCAGCATGCGCGTGGAAGTGCGCTCGGTGGCTCCGGACGCTAATCCGTATCTGGTCATGCTCTCGATCTTCAAGACCGGGCTCGATGGCAGCACCTCGAAGATCAAGAACCTGCGCCAGGCGGAACGCTACCTGCCGGACAATATCTACAAGGCGCTCGCGGACTTCCGCAAAGCAGACTGGACGTCGGAGTTGATGGGCGAAGACGTAAAGGGGCGCTACGCCGACCTGAAGGAGGCATCGGCCGATCGCTGTGCGCGCCTGCTGGGCACGTTCGTGAAAGCGCCCGAAGTGCAGTACCACCACGACGTATATAACCAGTACCTTTGGAACAAGTTCTAGGGATGTTCCAGAAAAAAACGCGGAGAGGCGCGGTTCTTGGCTGCTGAAAAACCCTAGTTCACGCAGGTTTTTGGGAAGGGCACGACTTCACAACTTGCGGAACAATTCGGGTTTCGTATCAGGGCATCGCTTTAGCGATGCCGCAAGTTCTTCGAAATCAGACGCCCCTTTAGGGGCTGGGCATCGAAAATCGACTTTTTCAGCAGCCTGTTCAGTCGTGCCGTAAGTGCCGCTGCGGGCCGCTGCGGCGCGCATCCTACTAATGCATCGCCGCCACATTCGTGAGGTTGGCATTCAGGTAGCGGCTCATCGCCAAGTCGATAATTGTGCCGATCATTTCCGTGTAGGAGAGTCCGTGGGCCTTCGCGGCCATGGCAAATTCCTGCCGGCTCGCCAGCCACGGATTCGGATTCGCTTCGATGACATAGACGTCGCCGTTGGGAGCCAGGCGCATATCGATGCGTCCATAGTCGCGCAGCTTCAGTGCCCGGTACGCGGCCAGCGCCGTATCCCCCAGCCGCTTCATCGTATCCTCGTCCAGATTCTCCGCGATTTGCGACTTGGTCAGCTTGTAGGCTTCGGTATTCTTCTCGAACTTCACGTCGTAGCTGGCGATTTTTGGAGTGCCTTCCGGCAAGCGTGACAGGTCGAGCTCTATCATCGGCAAAACCTGCGCCCGTTCGTAGCTGCCCAGAACTCCGGCGTAAATTTCGCGCCCCTCTATGTATTCCTCAATCAGGGCGGGCGAGTCGAATTCATCCTGGATGTACTCGACGCGCTCCATCATCTCCTTGACGTTTTTCACGACTGCGCCGGCATCGATGCCGATCGATCCATCCTCCCACGACGGTTTGACGATGAGCGGAAAAGAAATGTCGTGGGCATGTTCGATGCGTCCGCGGTAGGCAGTCGCAAAGAAAGGAGTCTTGATGCCGTGAAACGCGAAGATCTTCTTGGCAATTGCTTTGTCCTGGGCAAGAATAATGGCATGTGGACCGGCGCCGGTGTAGCGCATTCCCAGCAAGTCGACATAAGCGACCACGTTCATTTCCTTGGTGTCGTCGCCGTCGAAAGACTCGGTCAGGTTGAAAATGAGGTCGGCATCGCAACGCGAGAGCGAGTGCAGCGACTGCGGGCGTCCATCCAGCTCGAAATACGAAGGCTCGTGTCCCAGCTTCTGTAGCGCTTCGAAGATTTCCTCGCGATCGGTCTTCTCTTTTTTTACCTTCTTCACTTTCTTGCGAGGCTTCCGCACAGGCGCTGCCTCTTCCTTCGCCGCCGCCGCGACCGGATCTTCGTTCCACACGTCGTACAGCAGCGCAATTTTCAGTTTTGCTCCGATCATTGTCTCTCCCTGAGCCTGTAGTGGAGCGCCGGGCGCCCCGCCCGGCCACCTCGCTGCCGGGGGGACGGGCGAGGGCGCCCGTCACTCCATCTCTTTACTTACGGTTGAATAAACTTTCCTTTCGTCACATATGTCATCACCAGTGCGGTGACATAGGCCGTGACTTCGGCCAGATGTTCCGCGCTGCGGGTTTTGTCGGTGCGCAAGTCGAGTTCACCGGCGCGTTTTTCGATCGTGTCCATCAAAGTCTTGATCAGCGGACGCTGCGCGCCGGTCCACTGCGCAACTTTGTCGATCACCGCCTTGCGGTGCTGATGCAGAAATTCGTGCGCCGGCATCGCCGTTTTCCGCCGCTTGGATACGGGAAAGATGTCGCGCAAATCCGTATCCGGCGTGAGCTCGGTGACCCCAACTTCTTCCCGCACGGCCTGGTGGTAGAACTCCGCCACCGTAGTTTCCATTTCATCGACCGTGATGTCGGTCTGTCCGCGCCGCCGCGCAGGGTCGCTTTTCCCCAACTTGCGCGCCAGCCGGTTCAGGTAAAGCAGCTTCTCCATCGCACCCCAGCCACGATACCGCTTACGCCAGTTCGAGCGCGGCGTGAGCCACACCGCAAACGTCTCGGCAAAATCTTCATCCGGATGCTTCTGCGCATACCATCCCGGCAAATGCCGCACATAGTCGCGCGAGAACGGCGCGGGCCGGTAATTGTCGCGATACGGACGGCGGAACGGACCGAAGATCCGCTTCCACTCCGGCCTATTGTGCAGCTTGTACGCATAGGTGAACGCGTGTCCCGCTTCATGCCGCAGGTACATCATGATCTCTCTCGCGTCTTCCAGGTCGTGCGTTTCTTTTTCCAGTTGCGCCAGCGCCGCATTCGCCAGGTAAAACGGAATCCCGATGATCGGCTCGCCGGACGGGCATCCCCACTCGTCGGTCAAGTAACAGGCCGGACGAAATTTACTCAGCCCCTTGGCGTCCAGCTCGCGATAGAGCTGTTCGACAAAGCGCTCCACCGGCGACCCCGCGAGCGTAAGCCCCAGCTCGCGAATCGGCCGACTCAGAAGTTCCTGGTACGCGGGTTCAGGTTTGGCGATATCGTGCACAAACGCTCGCTCACAAACAGTCTGCAACCGCGCGGGCACACACGGGGGGAGGCAGTGTCACTAAGGTTAACAGTAATGGAAAGCAAAGTTATTTAGAAGTGACTGCGGTAATGCGGGCTGGCGGGGGCGAAACGGTAGGCACGAGGAGACTCGAACTCCTGACCTCAACCGTGTCAAGGTAATTGATCTTAGTACAGCAGAGCGGGCAGTCTGGCCTTCATCCCTTCAAACACAGGTTCGGCACCTCACTAGCCTTTCGCTTGAAGGGTCGAGATGCTCTTCTCGATTCTCGCAAGGCTAGATTTCCACCTAGTTATGGAGTTTTGTAATCGTCGCATTGTGAGGCGCTCAGATTTCACCCGACCGCTGAAGTATTCTCCCCACTTCGTTTGTGCCAGAGACTCAAAATTGCTCAGTCTAGACCGCGCCCGCGTCAGTTCTTTAATGTCCGACGAAAGCCATCGCTTAAGGCGGGTTCTGTGCTTTCTTCCATCCCCGAGTAACTTCTTCAGTCCTGCGTTCATAGCTTTTTCCTCCTGCTAAGTGAGCGCGCAAGTGTGACCCGTTCAAGGATCACTGGGCAAGGGTACGGGAGTAATGCATTGCGAGGGGGCACTGGCACAGAAGTAACTCGACAAGGCGGGTGGAGACAAACACAATTATAGGTCGCGAGAGGCCCCGTATGACAATGAGCAATGCAACGCGCAGGTTAGCAATACTGGTCGTCCTGTTGTTCGCAGCACGCCATTCAATGTACGGGCAGACCACCACCACAGACACCAACTGCACCATGAACGGCAACACAGCCAACTGCACCAGCACCTCGACAGATGACTCCGCACAACGCCAAGCACAAGCCGCAGCACAAGCCGAGAAAGACCGCCAGGGTGAAGCACTGGGCAACAGCATGGGCACTGCGCTGGGCCGTGGCATCATCGCCATGCATGAAGCTCATCAGGTGAAGAAATACTGCAAGCAGCATCCGGGTGAGGTATGGACACGCACAAGCAACGCTGACGGGCACGTCCTAGCGACGGGCCAGTGCAACTTCGAGAAACCGCACGTTGCTACAGTTTCAAATCAAACGCAATCAGGTGACCCTTGCGCTAGGCTTCCAGCAGGGGCAAACGGATGCAAGGACGGAAAGACGGTTAAGTAGGAAGGGCCAGTCCTCCCTAGATTCTGCCCAAGAGTTGTCCAGCGGCTATGCAGTCCTCGCATCCACATCCCGGATCATTCTCCAATTCTTCCGGTGTAGCAGCTTCACGATCTTTCACCCGCTGAGGATCGTTCTCTGCCGCACTTTGGCGCTGGTCTGCGAGAAAGGCCATCAAAGCATCTTGGAGATTTTTGACCACCGCTCTGTTTCCCGTGCTTCTGCCCATATAAAAACCTCCTAGTTCAAAGTAGAGAAGGCCCCGCGTTTCAATCCACGAGGCCCTTGTTTGTCTGCGACTCGACTTGCGTGTCGCTTTACTGAATCAGCGTCCCATTCCCATTCGGCTCTTAGTCTAGCCGCTGGCCGAGGGTGAGTACAGCCGCAGGGGCAGCACCGACGCGTAGTTCTGGAAATCACGATCGGTGGTGAGAATCATCCAGGTACGGCGGTGGGCGGCGGCGCAGATCAGGAAATCTATGGCCGATCCGGCGATGCCGTGGGTGCGGCAGCGATTGTTCATGTGGGCGGCTTCTTCGTAGTCCTCGGCTTCGAGTGGGTGCTCAGGGAAGGCCCGCAGGTAGTCGCGGAGTTTGCGAAACTGGGCTTCTTCGCGAATGCCGGAAAGCAGTTCCTGGCGGACTGGCCCCAGCAACTGCACGCGTCCCTCGCGAACCAACTCGGCCAGGGTTTCAGTGAGATGTCGCTCCCTAGGGCTGAGTTGCCCGGGCTTGCGCCGCAGGGCCAGCGACCAGACGGGCGTATCCACCAGCACCATCATGGACGGCGGCGCAACTTCTTACTGGGAGAGCGACCGGTATTCCGCTGCCGTTCGCTCTTGTAGTCGTAGGCGGGGTCGACCGATTTAGAATCCGCCGGGAAAGTACCGAAGGCTTCCAGGATGCGCATCTGCTGGCGCTTGCGGACGTATTCCTCCAGAGCGGCGGTGACCGCCTCCTTTTTGGACTTGTGACTTCCGGCGCGGCGGGCATCCTCGATGAGTTGGTCGTCCAATGCGAGGTTAGTTGCCATGTGTAAAGAATTACACATCGTAATGTGTAAGTAAAGCGTAAAATCGCTTGTGTGAAAACGAAACAGGGGTGTTCGCGGGTTAGGTAGCGATAAGAGAATATCCGCGTACCCGTAGGCGAAGAGCGCGGGCGGACGAATGCGTCCGCCCCTACACGAACTTACTGTATCAGCATCCCATTCCCATTCGGCTCTTCCGGCGGGATCACCACTGCGGCGGCGACCCGGTCTCCCGGCTCAACATTCAGCAATCGGACGCCCTGTGCCGACCGTCCCGACTCGCGGATGAACTTCGATTCGATGCGGATGATCTTCCCGTACTGGCTGATCAGCATTACCTCGGATTTCTCACTCACCTGCGAAATGCCGACGACTTTGCCGTTGCGGGCCGTGGTCTTGACGTTGATCACGCCTTTGCCGCCGCGATTGGTCAGCCGATACTCGTCGGCGGGAGTGCGTTTGCCGTATCCGTTCTCAGTAACGGAAAGAATCAGCGAGCCTTTTTCCGGGATCAAGTCCGCGATTTCGAGAGCGACTTCGCCTTCTTTCACGACCGCCTTCGCCTCCGGCTTGAGCGTAGTCGCCATGCCGACGATGTAATCTTTCTCGCCGAGGTTCATGCCGCGCACTCCGGTAGCATTGCGGCCCATAGAGCGCACGTCATTTTCGTCGAAGCGAATCGCTTGCCCGTCATGCGAGGCCAGGAATACGATCTGGTTGCCGTCGGTCAAGGAGGCCGCGACCAGCTCGTCGCCCTCTTCGATATTGATGGCGATAATGCCGCGCTGCATCACGTGCGAGAAGTCTTTCACCTCGGTCTTCTTCACCGTGCCGTTGTGCGTGGCAAAGAAGACGTACCTGCCTTCTTCTTCCAGGTCGCGCACGGCGAGCATGGTGCGCACCGTTTCGCCGGGCTGCAGGCCCACCAGGTTGCCGACGTGCTTGCCCTTGCCGGCAGCGGCGATGTCGGGAATCTCATACACCTTAAGCCAGTACACGCGCCCGGTGTTGGTGAAGATCAGGATGAAGGCGTGGGTCGAGGCGATGAACAGATGCTCGACGAAATCCTCGTCGCGCGTCTTCATGCCGGTCCGCCCGGTGCCGCCGCGCCGCTGCATGCGGTAGGTCGAGATCGGTGTGCGCTTCATGTAGCCGGAGTGGCTCACCGTGACCGCGACCTGCTCGTCGGCGATCAGGTCCTCCAGCATGATTTCCGCAGCTTCGTCTTCGATGACCGTGCGGCGCGCGTCGCCGTAAAGCTTCTTGACCTCTTCCAGTTCCTTGATGATGACGCCGCGTAGTTTCTTTTCGGAAGCAAGAATCGATTCGAATTCGCCGATCGCCTCGCGCACCTGCTTCAACTCAGTCGAAATTTCGTCGATCGAGAGCTTGGTCAAGCGGTGCAGTTGCAGTTCAAGGATGGCGTCGGCCTGCTTCGCAGTGAACGGCTTGTCGGCGGCGAGCTGCGGAGCGCGTCCGGTGGTGTTGATGTCGATCTTCTTGCCGCCGAAGTAAGCGACCAAATTTTCTCGAGCGTCGGCGCGGTTGGCGCTGCCCCGGATGATCGCGATCACGTTGTCGAGGTGATCGAGCGCGGTCAGATAGCCTTCCAGAATGTGCTCGCGATCGCGCGCTTTGTTGAGCAAATACGAAGTGCGGCGGCGAACTACATCGACGCGATGGTCGATGAAGTGTTTGATCGCCTGGATCAGCCCCATTTCCTTCGGCTGGGCGTTGACCACAGCCAGCAGAATCATGCTGAAGCCTTCTTGCATCGAGGTGTGCTTGAAGAGCTGGTTCAGCACGATCTGCGGTTCGGCTGCGCGTTTGAGCTCGATTACGATGCGCATGCCGTCGCGGTCGCTTTCGTCGCGAATGTCGGAGATGTCGTCGATGGTCTTCTGGTTGACGAGGTCGGCGATGCGCTCGATCAGGCGAGCCTTATTCACCTGGTAGGGAATCTCGGTGACGATGATCGCCTGCTTTTCCTTGGTGACGTTCTCGATGGCGGCGCGGGCGCGCATCATGAAACGGCCGCGGCCAGTTCGGTAAGCCTCAAAGATTCCGGCGCGGCCGTGAATAATGCCCGCCGTCGGAAAGTCCGGTCCCTGCACGAATTTCAGAATTTCCGGCAACTGCGCGTTGGGATTATTCACCAGCGTGATGGTGGCATCGACAATCTCGGTCAGGTTGTGCGGCGGAATCTTGGTAGCCATGCCTACGGCAATTCCGTCGGAGCCGTTGACCAGCAAGTTGGGATAACGCGCGGGAAGAACCGCAGGCTGCGTTTCGGTGCCATCGTAGTTCGGATAAAAATCGACCGCTTCTTTGTCGAGGTCTTCGAGCAGCGCGGTGGAGACGCGCGTCAACCGAGCTTCGGTGTATCGATCGGCTGCCGGCGGGTCGCCATCGACCGAGCCGAAGTTGCCTTGACCATCGACGAGCGGGCAACGCATGGCGAAGGGCTGCGCCAGACGCACCAACGCATCGTAGACGGCGAGGTTTCCGTGGGGATGGTACTTGCCCATGACTTCGCCGACGATGCGGGCGCACTTGCGCGTGGCGCGTCCCGGAGCCAGGCCCATCTGTTGCATGGTGTACAGAATGCGGCGATGCACGGGCTTCAGTCCGTCGCGTACGTCGGGCAGCGCGCGGCCGATAATCACCGACAACGAATAGTCGAGATACGACCGCTTCATCTCCTCTTCAATGTTGACGGGCTGAATGTTGAGGGCGCCCGGACCTTGTCCGTCGCCTCCGGGAGGAGGAGTGAGGGGAAGCTCAGGATTCTGATCGTCAGCCATGGAAGTCAGTTCTCAGTTCTCGGTAAAGCTTGTATAGGGACGGGCGCCTCGCCCGTCTAAGCGGAGCGAAGCTCCGCCCCGTTTCCGACTATCGCAAATCTCGCTAAGTTCTTGCATCTACAGGCATTATGTGCCGGGATTTACTGAAGAATTATACCACGTTCGGGGCTGCCGAGGGGGTGGCGAGCTTATGTCACAATTTCGAGCGCAGCAAGAAAATGGAAGACTCTATTGCTCCAGCCGCGAAGCGGCGAAACAGGAAAGCCCGGCACGTCAGTGCCGGGAAACAAAGGTGGGAGAGTCGAGTCCCGGAGGGACGGCACACGGGTTGCGACACAGACTCGGGCGACCGTTGGCTTTTCAGGCTCTCCGCAACGTCAGCAACGTGATCTCCGGTGGCACGCCGAGCCGAACCGGGAAGCCGAAAGTTCCGAGGCCGCGATTCACATAGAGCGCAGCCTTTTGCAAGCCATTACCCGGAGACGCGGCGCCTCCATTCATCGACAGCCGATAGAGTCCGGCGACGAACGGAGTGATCAAGCGAGCCGGGCTGACGCTGTGATCCACGATCTCAAACTTTACCTGGCCGCCATGAGTGTGACCGGCAAGGCTGAGTTCGATGCCGAGCTCGGCGGCGCGGTGGAACGAATTCGGGTTGTGGGAGAGCAGGAAGTTCGGCATGTCGCGGCGAATCAGAGGCTCGATCTCACGCAACATTGGCCCGGTGCGCTCGCCGCTCGTCATGTGGTCGCGCTGGTAGTCGACGCCCAGCAGATTGAAGCGCCCTCCATTGTGCTCGACGACCGCGCTCTGGGCGCGCAGCAGCCGCATTCCCTTTTCGCGAAAGAGCCGTTCCGCGTCGTCTTCCACTCCCGCATAAATTTCGTGGTTGCCATTGCATCCCCAAACGCCCAGCGGAGCGCGCAGCCGGCTCAACTCGGTAATGCAGGCGTCCAGCGGATCGCCTTCGCTCGAGACAAAGTCTCCCGTAACAAAAGAAATGTCAGGCCGCAGATCGTTAGCCATGTCAACGGCGCGAGCAATCTCGTGCGGCGGCATGTAGTCGCCAATGTGTATGTCGCTAAGCTGAGCAATGCGCAGCCCATCCAGCTCCGGCGGAAGATTAGCAACCGGCACATCGACGCGCTCGATGGTGTAGCGCAAGCGGCCAGCGGCAAATCCATAAGTCGCGGCGAGAAATGGAGCGCTTCCAGCGAGACAGGCGGCGTATTGAAAGAACGTCCGGCGCGAGGGACTGAACCCACCAGCCACCGCTCCGGGACGAAGCCGCGCCGCAACATTCGTGACCCACTCAATCGCTCCCACCGATTCGACCGCCAGGAATCCAAAGAATGAAGCGACCAGCCACAAGCGCGTAAATGTGGTGAACGTTTTGCCCAGGTTGAAGCCGCCAAAGCTGAGCCGCGATACCCCATGGCCAAGCAACGGATCAAGCAGCGTCGCAAGCAGCGCAGCGGCAAGCGCGATCAGTCCGGCATGAAGACCGAAACGCCAGCTGGAATTCGAGAACGCAGCAATCGAGGACCACGCCCGCATGAACCAGAATCGCTGGACGGCGTAGACAACTAAAAGAAACAGCGCAAAGAAAAGAACTCGGCTAAGAATCAGGGTTAATACTCCGTTAAGAAGCTACGTTGGTTAGATGCATTGCCCGCCGTAGAAGGCGCGGGATGCCGTGTTTCCATGCGAAGCCCGAGACAAAGGCTGGCCCAAGCGAGGCCGAAGGGGACGGCCTCCTCTGGATTCAAGGTGGGAAAGCTAGGCCATCCTGTTGACAGTCGGCATGCTTTCGCTGTACATTCGCCTTTGAGTACAGGGCGCCCTTTGGTAGCAGTGAGTTAATCTTGGCGTTTTTTGCACACAACGGGCCTCTTTTCCATACAATCCTCGGTTGCGGCCTTCGGTCGGAGCAATAACAATGAGTTAGGTTCGTTTAGCGGAGATCGTCAATTCAATAGGCATTTGTGAAATCACATGGGTGAAATTCGTGATCCAATTCACGTGTTTGTCCGGTTCGAACCCTCCGAAGAGAAGATCATAGGCTCTCGTGCCTTCCAGCGCCTCCGCTACATTCATCAGCTTGCGCTGACGTACTTGGTATATCCAAGCGCTACACATCGCAGGTTCGAGCATTGTCTCGGTGTGATGGAGGTTGCAAGTCGAATCTATGATGTAGTCACAAATCCAGAGAATATTCATCACGAGTCTATCCGTGAGTTCATCCCGGGTGCGAAGGGAGGCGACAAGTTAGGCCATGCATACTGGCGTCAAGTGCTGCGCTGTGCCGCCTTATGCCACGACTTGGGGCATTTGCCGTTCTCGCATGCGGCAGAGGACTTGTTGCCAGAAGGTTGGAAGCATGAGCGGTTGAGTCAAGAGATCATCATGGGGAAGGAATTCGAGCCTCTGTGGAAAGAGCTGAAGGTTCAGCCCGAGGATGTGGTCAAGCTCGCGCTTGGCAAAAAGAAATGCAACCTCGAGTTCTCGGATTGGGAGACTATTCTCTCCGAAATCATTGTGGGGGATGTTTTTGGTGCCGACAGAATGGATTACTTGCTGCGCGATTCGTACCACGCGGGGGTGTCCTACGGTCGCTTTGATCATTATCGTCTAATCGACACGCTGCGAATCTTGCCGGTTTCCCAGAAGGATTCACAAGAACCGGGATTGGGAGTCGAACGAGGCGGATTGGAATCTGCGGAGGCACTTCTATGGGCACGATACTTCATGTACACACAGTTGTACTTTCATCCGACGCGACGAATTTATGATATCCACCTCATGGAGTTTTTAAAGGAATGGCTGCCCGGGGGACAATTCCCTACGGAGGTCGACAAGCATATTGACTGCAGCGACAACGAGGTTACCGCTGGAATGCGGAAGGCGGCAGCCGATTCGAGCGAGCCGGGTCATGCATTAGCGAAGCGCATTATTTCGCGAGAACACTTTCGCCAGATTTACGAGCGCAGTTCGTCTGAAGAGCTACGAGCGTTGGAGCCAGGGAAGCGCGTATATGACGGCCTTGTTTCACAGTTTGGAAAAGATGAAGTCCGGCGTGATGATTATACGCAAACGGGTGGCAGCTACGATTTTCCTGTGTATACAAAAGCGGGGGACATCGTTTCATCCCTTGCGCTTTCGCCAACTCTGTCTAAGGTTCCCACATTTTCCGTCGATCGTGTGTATGTGAGCGTGGCCATCCGTGATGAGGCCGAACGATGGGTCGAAAAGAACAGGGACCAGATTATTACCGGGGCGATTGGAGAGGAGCATTCAAGTGGAAAGCTTTCAGAGAGCTAGCATTCTTCTTACGCTGAACGAAGAGTTACGGAAAGCCGGAAGTTGGGCAGGTGAGACGCATATGCAAAAGGCGGCGTTCTTTTTGCAGGAGCTCATGGAGGTGACTATGGGCTTCGATTTCATCCTCTACAAGCACGGTCCGTTCTCTTTCGATTTGCGGGACGAGCTTACGTTCATGCGTGCACAGGGATTTTTGCGACTTGAACCGCAGTACCCGTATGGCCCGACGCTGGTTGGGGGAGAGAAAAGCGAACTGTTGAAGCAAGCATTTCGACAGACAATCGAGAAACACTTAACAAAAATTCGATTTGTCTCACAAAAACTTGGTACCAAGACAGTTGCTGA
This sequence comes from Acidobacteriaceae bacterium, assembly GCA_003131315.1. Classification (GTDB taxonomy): domain Bacteria; phylum Acidobacteriota; class Terriglobia; order Terriglobales; family Acidobacteriaceae; genus Acidiflorens. The sequence continues at coordinate 10,093 of PKUV01000183.1, read as the reverse complement.
ATTGGAGAGAACTGCTACAGCCCTATACATAAGGTTGCGGGAGCCCGCTGAGGCAGATCCAGTAGAGCGATTGAGAAGTCTTAAGCCACATATCGCACTACCCGAAGCTCAGGCTGCAGTGTTAGAAGTTCAGCAGATAACTCGCGATAGCTCATCACTGACAGCCTCAAAAGGGCCACTGGGGCTCGCGGGATAGTTGCCGGGTGCCCCACGTGTCGCGGTTTTCGAGACCTAGGATGCTGCGAGCATTTCCACTTCTGCAGTCCGACTTCTGCCCTTTTTCATCACAAACGCCCGGGTCACGCGTCACAGACTTCCAACCCGCCCTGCGCGATAATAGTGATCTGATTGGGGCAGTGAAAGAGGTGTGCCGGTCTCCCAAGACGGCCCTCGAAGCTGCCCCAAAGCCATTTTCAGCGCTCTTTGACAAGCTAAGTCCTTATTCCGGAATATTTTACGTATAAGTCCTTTAAACTCAAAGATTTTGCGGGATTTTTCGCCTAACTCCATGATTCCAAAAGACCGGTGGGGGTGGGGGGTACCCGCCGTACTAACTGGTTAATACCCCCGGAGTAATAGGCGGTTGCCCGGGGTCGCGGCGAGGCTCTAGGTGGAGCAGGGTTTTCAGCCTGCATTCAGGATGTGTACTTGGAAGGACGGCTTTACCGGGTCGCCGTTGCAGATTCGCCGTTGGATGCTCCCAGGTCCCGAAAACCGCGAGACCCGGGGCGCCCGGCGATTCGTTATTTGTTATCTGGATCTGGATTACTGTGACGCCAGTTCCAGTAGACGGTCTGCTGCCGGGTGTTCAACTGAACGAAAGCACGCTTCTCGTGGTGCTCGGTCTGGTACCGCTGGTACGCGTGGTCTTCATTGCCGTCCCAGTTGTGATAGTCCTTGTGGCTCTTGTCGTAGTAGCGCTTGTTGTTCTCGCCTTGCCTATTTTCTTGGTCCTTCTTGTCTTGCGGGCTGGCAGCGGCCATCATCCCAACAGGCGCGGCAAGGGCGGCAGTCAGAAAAAGTGTACTGAGATATCGGTATCCACGGTGCATGTCGTTCTCCTTGAAGTGCGAGATTCACATCCGCAGAATCCCGCCAACATCACTGTCCTACTCTGGGCGCTCTAGAGTCTGGTCAATACTGCTCAGGCATGCTGAGGAGAACCCGGCAAATCAGAGAGACTGCTGGGAACGAATTGTTGGTGGGGTTCAATGGCATGGCCTTCAGGTGAGACGCTCTGTGGCTAGCGGATCGCAAGCGGTTCTTGCGAACGCAGCGAGGCGGCGCGCTCATGGGCATTCTGTAGCGCGCGCTTGACGTGACGAGGCGCAGTGCCGCCGGGAACGTCGTGTAGTGCCAGCACCTCAGTAAGTCCGAGACAGGAGTGGAATGCCGCGTCAAAGCTCGAGTGGATCGCCTGCAAATCGGCAAGAGGCAGTTTTTGTAAATCGCATCCGCGTTCCACGGCTAACTGCACGGCCTTGCCGACCGCTTCGTGGGCGAGGCGCGAGGGCACTCCGCGTTCGACCAGATATGCGGCCGCGGCCCACGCGTTCATGAAGCCCGATTGCGCCGCCTGATTCATCTTGGCGTCGTTGAATTCGACGGTGTTCATAAATCCGGTCACGAGCGGCAACATGCCGACGACTGTGTCGCTGGCGCTGAATACCGGCTCCTGCGTTTCCTGCAGGTCTTTGTTGTAGGCGAGAGGCATGCCCTTCACCAAGGTTTGCAGCGTGGTCGCGCAACCCATGACGCGCGCCGCTTTGCCGCGCACCAGCTCCAGCAAGTCGGGATTTTTTTTCTGCGGCATGGCGCTGCTTCCGGTGGAGTAGGGCTCGGGTAACTCGACGAAGCCGTACGCGGGCGTGGAGAACAAGATCATCTCTTCGGCCCAGCGGCTGAGGTGGAGCGCGAGCAGCGAGAGCGCGTCGACGAATTCGATGGCGAAGTCGCGGTCGCTCGTCGCATCCATGCTGTTAGAGGTCGGGCCATCAAACCCCAGCTCCGCGGCCATGGCTTGACGATTGATGGTGAGCGTGGCTCCGGCTATCGCGCCCGATCCCAGTGGACAAAGGTTCGCGCGCTTGCGGCAGTCGGCGAGGCGAGCGGCGTCGCGGAGAAACATTTCGACATATGCCAGCAGCCAATGTGCGACCAGAACAGGTTCGGCCGGCTGCAGGTGCGTGTACGCGGGCATGGCTGCGCCGCCCGCTGCCTCGGCGCGCGCGAGGATCGCCTCGATCCAATCGGCGATCAAGTTTTGCAGGGTATCGATGCTTTGGCGCACGAAGAGGCGGAGGTCGGTCGCGATCTGTTCGTTGCGGCTGCGGCCGGTGTGCAACTTGTAGCCGGTGGGGCCGATCAGCGCGGCGAGTTGCTTTTCTACGAAGTGGTGAACGTCTTCGGCTTCCGCGTCGTTGAGAAACTCTGGCGAGGATTCGGCGCGGTGGCCGATTTCTCCGAGCGCTTTCGCGATTTCGGAAAGCTCTTCGGAGGAAAGTACTCCCGCGTGTCCGAGAGCGTTGGCGTGGGCGCGGCTGGCGGCCAATTCGAAGGGCAGCAGCCGTTGATCGTAGGGGAACGACCGCTGCCATTTTTCAAATTCGGGGTCAAGCGGCTGCCGGAAGCGGCCGGACCACATTTTCATTGCGCGACCTCTACCTTTACTTTTGCCTGCGTCTGGGCGCGGCAACGCGAGGGCAATCCCAGAATGCGGATGAAGCCTTCGGCGTCTTTCTGATCATAGCTTGCGTCCATGGTGAATGAGGAGAGGTCGGTGCGGTAGAGCGAGTAATCCGACTTGCGGCTGACGATGCTGACGTTGCCTTTGTAGAGCGACAGCGTGACCGCTCCGGTCAGATTCTGTTGCGTGGTTTCGACGAAGGCGTCAAGAGCTTCGCGGAGCGGCGTGAACCACAGGCCGAAGTAAACGAGCTCGGCATACTTGAGCGCGACGTGCTGCTTGAAGTGCAGCAGGTCGCGATCGAGGCAGAGGGCTTCGAGTTCGCCGTGAGCGGCGAGCAGCAGCGTGCCTCCGGGAGTTTCGTAGCAGCCGCGCGACTTGATGCCGACGAAGCGGTTCTCGACCAGGTCGATGCGTCCCACCGCGTTGCGTCCGCCGATTTCGTTCAGCAGTTCGACCAGCGATACGGGATCGAGATTCATGCCGTTCACGGAGACGGGCACGCCTTTTTCGAATCCAATTTCGACTTGCTCTTCCTGATCGGGAGCCTCTTGCGGCGACTTCGTCATTTGCCAGGTGCTCGGGAACGGCGCGTTGGCGGCGTCTTCAAGCTCCCCGCCCTCGTGGCTCAGGTGCCAGAGATTGCGATCGCGGCTGTGAATCTTCTCGCGGCTTGCGGTCACGGGGATGCCGCGCTTCTCGGCGTAGTCGATGCAGTCTTCCCGCGATTTCAGATCCCACTCGCGCCACGGCGCCACGACTTTCAGTTCGGGAGCGAGCGCCTGGTAGGCCATCTCGAAGCGGACCTGGTCGTTGCCCTTGCCTGTGCACCCGTGGCCGACGGTCGAGGCGCCTTCGCGCAGCGCGACTTCGACCTGGTGTTTCGCAATCACCGGGCGGGCGAGTGACGTGCCGAGCAGATACTTATTCTCGTACACCGCGCCCGCTTTCAGCGCGGGCCAGACGTAGCCTGTCAGAAATTCTTCGCGCAGATCTTCGACCACTACCTTGCTGGCTCCGGTTTTGTAGGCTTTCTCCACCACGGCCTCGACGTCATCCCCCTGGCCCACGTCGGCGACCATGGCGATCACTTCGTACGCATAGTTTTCCTTCAGCCAGGGAATGATGATGGAGGTATCGAGCCCACCGGAGTAGGCGAGAACAATCTTTTCAGGCATGCGCGCTCCTTGAGGGGAAGCGGCCCACGCCGCCGCCCAATAGCCATACGAGGATGGCTTTCTGAATGTGCAGACGATTTTCCGCCTGATCGAACACCACCGAGTTCACCGAGTCGATGACCTGATCGGTCACCTCGCAGCCACGATGCGCGGGCAGACAGTGCATGAATAGCGCATGGGGCTTGGCGAGCTGCATGAGCGCAGCGTTCACCTGGTAGGGAGCGAAGATGGCGGCACGTTCTGCCGCTTCCTGTTCGTGCCCCATGCTGGCCCAGGCATCGGTGTAAACCGCATCGGCTCCGGCAACGGCTTTGCGCGGGTCGGTCAGGATGCGGAGCGAAGCCCGGGTCTCGTCCGCAATGGCCTTCGCCATGGTGACGATGACGGGATTGAGGCCGTAGGCTTCCGGAGTTGCAATAGAAACTTTCGCGCCGACCGAGGCGCCCGCCAGAAGAAGCGAGTGAGCCATGTTGTTGCCATCGCCAACGTAGGCGAAATGAATTTTCGAGAGATCGCTGAAATGCTCGTGCAAGGTGAAGAAGTCGGCGAGCGCCTGGCAGGGATGTTCGAGCTCGCTGAGGGCGTTGATGACCGGAACGCCGGCGTAGGTGGCCATCTCTTCAACGACGGTATGGCTGAAGGTGCGCAGCACGATGATGTCGATCCAGCGTTCGAGGTTGTGGGCGATGTCGTAGAGAGACTCACGGGCGTTGAGGCGGCTGGCAGTCTGGTCGACGAAGAAGGTGCTGCCGCCAAGGCTGTCCATGCCGGCTTCGAACGTGAGGCGGGTGCGCAGGGAGGGCTTCTCGAAGAACATGACCATCTGCTTGCCGGCGAGAACGCCGCGGAAATCCGCGGGACGCTGCTTGAGCATGGTGGTGAGGTTGAAGAGCGAGAGGATTTCGGCGGGGGCGAGGTCGTGGATGGAGACGAGATCGCGCGGCGCGGCCGGTTCCGGCAGCAGGTGCGGCGGGTTCATCAGTGCCATGGGCTCGGTTCTCATTTGCGTTTCGTAACACTCCATTTCCGGAAAATTCTGATCGCGGTTGCAGGGGTGGGCTTCTGCAAACCGCCTACGACAGCTCGCGAATACGTCGGGCGAGCGCCTGCGCTTTCTTCTTGTCGGTCGCGATGACCAGCACGGTATCGTCGCCGGCGAGTGTGCCGACCACCTCAGGCCAGTGCGAGGCGTCGAGTGCGGCGGCGACAGGCTGCGCGCCGCCGACCGTGGTCTTCACCACGAGCAGGTTCTGGGCCTGGCGTATTTCGACCACAAACTGGCGAGCGAGATGCATCACCGAGGGCAAAACGCTTTCCACGCCCAAGCTCTCGCCAGCCCGCCGATAGCCATCGGGCCCTTTGACGAGTTTCAGTTCGTGAATGTCGCGGGAGAGGGTAGCCTGACCGACGTCGAAGCCCTTGCGCTCGAGCCGGTGCTGGAGGGAGTCCTGGCTTTCGACAGGACCGTCGTCGAGCAGATCGAGGATCGCTTGGTGGCGCGCAGTTTTCGACATGAATAAACATGCAACCGAATGCATAAGTATCCATCTGCCGGAAGAGTCGTGTCAAGCGGGAAATGCCCGGTGGAATGCCCCGGGTCATGCCGGAGGAGTCTGTGTCAAAGCTTGAGGTCGAGTGAAAAAGTGGAACGCACGATGCTCCAGCCGCGCAGCGGCGGAACAGGAAAGCCCGGCACGGCAGTGCCGGGAAGGCAGGTAAACGAGACACGAGTCCCGCAAGGGACGGCACCCGGGGTGCTGGAGCCCGTCATTCAAACGAAACGTTTATTGCCGGTTGGTGCTGGCCGGAATCTGGAAGTCTACGCCACGGTCGTCGTTGGCTTTGTGGGTGGCGGGGAGATCGAGGTCGGCGAGGAGGATCTTGTGGGTGCGGCCTGCGCCGAGGTCAAACAGCGCATCGCCCACGATGGCATAGTTGAGCACGTCGGACTTGTGGCCGTCTTTGAAAACGAGCACGGTCGAGGGCTGGGCGGCCACGGGCTCTTCGGGATCACCGGGTGCTGGTTTGGCGGAAGCGTCAGCTTTCGGAGCCGAATCGCGGTCCCCGGCGCGTTTGTTGGGAGGATCTGTGTTGCGCGGGCCAGGAGCGTGGACGTAGTCGACATCGGGTGAATCGTCGTCGGCTTCCTGGGCGTAGGGAACGGCGTATGGAATGTAGGCCGGTTCGCTGACGCCGACGGCGAAATAGGCGTGATCCCCGTGGCGGTGGCGGCACCCGGAGAACAGCGGTGGATTCGGGTTCGCCGGCAAGAAGAAGTTGGCACAGCAGTTTCCAAAAACCGGCCGGATGCTGCCGTAGCCGTTTGGTCCGAGAGACGTTACGCTGGCTCGGACACCGGGAGTGGGGTTGTTACTCCCGCCGAAGCCGAATGAAGTGACCGAGGCGGGGACACCGTTAATCTGAGCCTGAACGGGCAAACAGGCAGCTACGGAGAACGCCACCAGGAAGAAAAACAGGAAAAAGGATCGACTACCGGCCAGCATGGGAAGCCTCCCCCGGACAGGGTACACCAATTTGGTACCTACATCGTTAGAACTCGCCGCCATGGCGAAAGTTGCGCGAAAAATTTGCGCTGGGGCCCAAATCCACCGGTTACGCCGCGGTGAGCGGCGCGCGGGACGTGAGCCGGCGCAGTTCGAGCATCCGGTGGCGCACGTATCCGTCCTCGGTCAAATGGGCGGAAGCAATGGCTTTGCGGCTGCTGGCAACCATCTGGTCGAGCGGGCGGCGTTCGGGGAATTGCGGGTCGAGCTCCCGGCAGAATTCACAAGGCCGGCTGGAGCGTGTGTCGAAGCGATAGATGACGGCGGGATCAATGTGTTCCACGAAAAGCGGCTCCTGGGAGGGGCGAAAACGAATTCGCCCGGTTTGTGAGGCAGAGTCACAATATTCTGCCTCGGCTGATTCATCGATTGTTGAACGACGCTTTTGTACTACAAGGCGAGGGATCTGTACAAGCCCTTCGCGACGGACGCAAATTTCGCGCCTCCGGAGTGGCTCAAGTGTACAGGAAGCGCGGAAATCCCGAATGTGACGTGCTGCAACGTGTTGCGACGTACGGCGGTGATTTCTGGCATGATAGGGCCACTCTTTAATATGGAAATCATTGCTCTCGAGATCATTCTGGAGATCGTGTGAATCGCGTTGATGCCAACCCGGGCACCGTGTTCTTTTTCGACGTGGACAATACGCTGCTCGACAACGATCGCGTGGCGGAAGATCTGAAACGGCACCTCACGAATAAAGTGGGCGAGTCCAGCGCCGGGCGCTATTGGGAAATCTTCGAGCAGTTGCGCACCGAACTCGGATACGCCGACTATCTGGGCGCGCTGCAGCGTTATCGCGTCGAGCGGCCGCGCGATCCGAAACTGCTGGCCGTGTCGCACTTCATGGTGAATTATCCCTTTGCGAACCGGCTGTTTCCGGAGTCGCTGGATGCGGTGGAATACGCGCGGCGGTTGGGGCGGGCGGTGATCTTGAGCGACGGCGACGTTGTTTTTCAGCCGCGCAAAGTGGACCGCTCGGGCCTGTATGAGATCTTCGAAGGGCACGTCTTGATCTACATCCATAAAGAACTGGAACTGGACGATGCGGAGGCGAAGTATCCGGCGGCGCACTACGTGATGGTGGACGACAAGGTGCGTATTCTGGCGGCGATCAAGAAGCGTTGGGGGGCGCGGGTGACGACGGTGTTTCCGCACCAGGGACACTACGCGCTGGATGCCGCGCTGGTGGCGCAGTATCCGAAGCCGGATATCACGATCGAGCGGATCGGGGAGTTGCAGAAATATTCGTTGGAAGAGATCTTGACGGCAGCAGGAAAGTAAGAGCCTTTACCCTGTGCCCTGTGGTTAAGGGTTCCAGCAAGCTGCGAGCTAACCCCAACATCTGTTTGCTCGTGGCTCGAAGCTCGTAGCCGTTCTCTGTGTTACTCGGCTTCTTCCTCTTCCTGAGACGCGCCGGCTCGTACCAGGGTTTCCAATTCCCGGTTCAGACTGGCGCGGCTGGCCTCGGGCAATTCCAAAAAGCGGAAAGGCTGGAGGCATCCCTGGGTAGCCCACATGGGAAACAACATGTGCGCGCGGCAGCGGATGCTGGTGCAGCCGAGGTGGAACAGGACTGTCACCCGGATGCCTTCGTCGAGCGGCTGTTCGAGCGAGAGCAGCCCGCCGTTGACGGAGAGCTGATTCATGCGTCCGCGGATCTGACGTCCGTTTTCGAGCACCACCAGGGCAAGGATGGAGCCGCCGAGCTTGACGCGCGAGCCCCGTTGTCCTTTCTGTGTGGTGGCGGTGGAGGACATTCTCCCGCCAGTATTGCATCAGGCGGCGGCAGCAGGGCAGATTACGAAAGTCAGGGCCTCGGCTTTGGCCGCGTTTCCGTAGAGACGGGGCTTGCCCCGTCTCCCTCTGCCGAGACGCGGCAAGCCGCCGTCTCTACCTGGCTTTCCGTTTCAGTTTGGCGCGGCTGCACCGCGCATGCGAGAATGCTCCACCGTTTGGAGGAGACGAAATGATGAAACGAATGGCTGTGCTGGCATTGGCGCTTTGCATGACGATCCCCGGTTTTGCGCAAAAGGGAACGAAAGTCTCGGCTGGAGGCGGGGCGGTCGATAAGGCCTATCTGCAGAAGATTTGGGATGGCTGGGCGACGCTCGATGCGGCGGGGCAGAAACAGTACTACGCGCAGGGCCCGCACGTATTTTTCGACACTGCGCCCCTCAAATATGGCAGCTGGGACGAATACCAGTCCACGGTGAGCAAAGAGCTCGGGGAATACAAGGCCGCTCGCTTCATGGTCAATGACGACGCGCAGATTCACAAAAGCGGGGATGCTTACTGGGTCACGGCCACGGTGGCGTCGGACATGACGCAGAAGTCGGGCAAACGCGAAATGGCTACATTCCGCTGGACCGCCGTCTTCGAAAAGCAGGATGGGAAGTGGCTGATCGTGCATGAGCACGTGTCGGAGCCGCTGCCGTAGGTAGATCGTGTGGGGACGGGGCTCTGCCCCGTCCAAGCCGAGCGCAGCTCGGCCCCGCTGCGGAGTGTGTGTGAACTCGTTTCTGGGAAACCTGGGGCGAAACGCTAGAGAATTTAGCCCCGGAGGGGCGACCAAACTTAGCCCAGCGCTTCAGCGCTGGGAAAAGTGGGAAAGGCCAGCCAAGTCCCGGAGGGACGACCCAGTTCTCACGCGCACTCAGGGGCGCCCAGCGATCCATCGCTGTCGTCAGTGGTAGCCCTTCCAGAAAAAGTAAGCCGTCATTGTCGTCCCCACCGCGATGACGAAGCCGCGAATCCAGGCGCTGGGAAGCTTCTGCGCGTAATGTGCGCCGAAGTATCCGCCGAAGAGCGCGCCCACGATCATGACGCTCCCCTGCTTCCAGACCACAGCACCGGCCAGGATGAAGGTGATGACCGCGATGCCGTTGATGATCCCGCCGAGCACGACCTTCAAGGCGTTCATGGCGTGAATGTCGGTCATGCCGAGTGCGGCCAGCATAGCGAGGTTCAGAATCCCAACCCCGCCGCCGAAGTAGCCTCCATAAACCGCGACGACCAGCTCAAAGAGAGCCGCGACCGCCAGCGCCGAGCTGGAAGCATCCTGGGCGACGGAGCCTCCGGAGCCGCGTGCCAGTCGGTTGCCGAACATAAACAGCAGCGTGGCTCCCAGCATGAGCCAGGGCAAAACGCGCAGGAAGGTCTGCGCCGGCGTGTGCAGTAAAAGGTAGGCGCCGGCGATTCCCCCGATCACGCTGGTGACGGCGAGGGGAATCATGACGCGCCGTGAAAGGTCGAGGTGCCTGCGATAAGCGCCGGAGCTGGCCGTCACTCCCACCCAGAGCGCCACGGTATTGGTGGCGTTGGCCGCGATCGGCGCGACTCCGCTGAACAGCAGAGCCGGGAAGGCGATGAAGCTGCCGCCTCCGGCGACGGCGTTAAGCGCACCGCCGAGAGCACCGGCGAAAAACAGAAAGATTGCGGTTGGCAGGCCCAAGTACAAGATGTATCACGGGTTGCCCGCGAGGAGCGAGAGGAAGAAAATTAGAGAGTCCGTGGTGTAGAGCGGGCGCCCTCGCCCGCCGCCGTTGCCTTTGATCGTGCAGTAAGGAGAAGTCCGCCCGCCGGGTGCGGGTGCCCCACCTTTCGCGCCTTTTGAAAGGTGGGATTCCACGCAAGTTACCCACTTATACCATTTTCACATATAG
>PKUV01000032.1 GCA_003131315.1 Acidobacteriaceae bacterium | reverse complement strand
GTCGAGCCTTCCTTCGCCATCCTGATGAACAGTTCGCCTGGCAGACCATCCTCGTATAAACCAACTGTGACGTAGCCTTCCTGCCCGCCCACAGAGAAGTGGTGGGTCAAGCTGTGTCGCTCGTCCGGCAGACGTCGTCTCACTGCTGCAGGGCAATCCGCGCCTACGGTGGGCGTGCCAGTTGGGTCTCCTGACCCGTTGCTCCCCGCTTCCTTGCTTGCGTTCAGGGAATGCTCTTCGCTGTGCTCGACGATCACGATTTCCTTTGCTGCTGACATCACGAACCCCTTCGCGGACAGCGAGGTTCGCCGCCCACATACACGCACAAGCCTTACCTCTTGTCCTCGGTCTTTTCAAACAGCACCGCAATCTGATCTTGGTAGACCGGTTTCCAGTCCGATCTTTCCCGTAATACGCTGGCTAGAGCGGAATCCACGGGAAGTAGTGCCGCGTTCACTCCGTGCCGCGCCAGGATATTGTTCCAGTCTGGAGTTACCTCCCACGCACGTAATCCGTCTTCCACGAAAGCAGGGCCGTAAAAGTCCGTCCGACCGTCGTCGAAAACATTGACCGACGGCCAAAGGCGGTATATCAAATACCCGCCCCACTGCCAACTCGAGTACAAACGAATCGCCCGGTCGCGGTTTAACTGGGGAAGGACTCCCGCCGCATCGACCGGGAACCGGTTCCGGTCGAATTCTGCGCGCAGCGCTCTTACGCGGCCGGGATGGGCGAGCATGAAGGCTAGCAACAGCACAACAAAGCACTGCACGAGATGCCAATACCTCCGGTCGCCAGTTGTCGCAATAGTTCGCAGTCCTGTCTCCAGCTCTTCGAAGTTCCTAGCGACCTTGCCCATCCATTGCGCCGGCCAGAGTGAACCTGCGCGCTCTAACCATTCGCGCATCGCCAAGCCGATACTCGGCGCTGTTACCACGGCAAAGATCGGAATGTTTCGTGCCGAGAACAGTGCTAAGTGTGACCAGCTCAGTAGCAGCATCACATGAACGAATCTTCCCGAGCCCAAATGCCATAGCGCCGCGGCGATCGCAATCACCAGCAGAGTCTCGAAATACGCTGCGGTGAACGAATGAAAGTCAATCGATTGAAATTCACTGACGTGCTGCAAGTAGAACGAGGCGCCAAGATACTGGGCAACGTGGACATGCAAACGATACCCGTAAGGGTTGAGAAGGCTGGCGACCACGCATGCGACTGCCGTCAGGAAATACTTTCGTCCTCGAAACCACGCATTCTCTCTGCTGCCTTGGGCCAGTTCTTCGGCAGCGACTCCCATGCCATAGGTAGTCACCAGAACGATCCCGACGAAGAACCCTCCGTGCAGATTTACCCAAAGTATCGTGAGTGGGGGCAGCGCCAGCAACAGACCAGGCTCTTTGTCTCTCTCCACCCGGTTGAGCACCCAGCAAAATATCGAGGCTAGGAGTGGGGTTACGAGATGTGGTCGCGCGAGCCAGTGAATCGTGCTTGCGGCCATTGCCAACGAAGTCACAACAATCGCCATCAATCGCTGGCCAGATTCCGCCACCGTATTTTTGTACACACAGACCGACGTCGCGCCGAGGACCAGCAGACTGACTAGAACAATTCCAGCTAATCCTCCGCTTCGGTGGGCTGTTGCCATGAAGACATCCGAGAGCCACTCCCAGGCAAACCAAGGTTCGCCGGCTCGGGTGAATGAGAAGATGTCGACCGCCGGAACGCGGCCGTTTTCCAGAATCCATTCGCCGGTGCGGATATGCCACCCAGTATCGGAATCTGTGAGTAGCCACCCTACGCCGGTTGTGCACCAGAAGAGCACGAGAATTGGCATCAAGAAGGCCAAGTCCGAAAGAGACGGCAGGAACGGGCTATACGGCTGGAACGATGGCGCGGCGCCTACGAGTGACTGTGAGCCTTTCTCTGTCGCCGCTTCAAGCATTGTTCCACTCTCATGGACTCGCACTGGGCAATCACCTCGCCGTCGCTGACCGGCGCACAGGTACTCTACTCACTGACGCACGATGTCTTTGACCTCACATGAGGGAAGCTCGGTCGGGCACTCCGCAGGACCGTCGCACGTAGCCGAGTTCCCTTCCCGTCGAGAGCGCAAGTCCGGTTCGACTCGCCCTCGCGCAAGCCGCCGATTGAACACGTAGATCAGCAGTGGCGTGCCGGTAGCCGCCGCAATAAAGGCGCCGCCTGGGTTGAGGTGCAAACCACTGCCGATTACAACAAACAGAAAAAGAAACAGGCAGACAATGAGCAATGTCTGTTTGATCTTCGCTCGCACTGTGAGCCTCCGATCCGCGCTTGTGCCGTGATGGTTTCCGCCGCGTCTCGCATCTTCGCCTAACTCGCTGGCGGTTGCGCGGCCACGGCAGTCTCAGCGCTGGAAGCACTTTGTTGCGTTGAGTCGCTGACCTTCGGGCCGGCAACGGGACGGCGTGGTTTTCGCAGATAGTGCGCGTGAGAACAGCCCCCGCAGTTGACGGCTTTTGTCGTTGCGCGAACTACAGGCAAGAACTTCTCGGGAATCGCAACAGCTTCGCCGGCTAGGGAATAGAACGTCGGCACGACGTTGCCGGCGTGCGTTTTGTCTTTGCCGCACAGATCCAGGTCGACACGGCCGTGAATACCCCGAAAAAGGATCGTGGTTTCCAGTTGCGGACGAGGGCCGTCCTGTGTCGCAGTGAGTGAATGATGTGTGATCAGCAGTTCATAGGTTCGGCCTTTCCGGAGCATGTCCACTCGAACCACTGCTGGAGATATGACAACCGCGTGCAGGCCATTTACTCCGATCGCCTCCACCGGGTGCAGGTATTCCAGTGGTTGGCCGTCGTCGCCAGCAAAGCTCACATACCGGCCCAAATCGCCGGCAGAACCGCCTGACTCCAAGCCCCGCACCACGTACCGTTGTGCCAACTGCTGGTGTTCAATGCTCACCAAAGAGTGCGCAAAGATCCCTCGATCCTTTAGCACCCTCACTGCTCGCCGCGAGAGCGGCAGTCCTGCAAAGCCTGTGAACTTTTGCCCACTCATGAGTGTCAACTCCTTTCTGTTTCACGCCCGCTGCGGAACGCGAATCGGGTGACCAAGAGCCGCGCGGATCATTTCTTTCGTACAGCCAGCCCAGCACTGATAGAACCGTGGATCTGAGACCAGAATGGCCAAGTTGTCGCCGCTGCGGTCATGCCTCACCTCCGCACACGATGGACACCGAGCCACGTGGTTCTTCCCCACGATTCTTGTCTTACCTACGTGGTCGAGAATGCGAAACGTCGTCTGATTTCTTCCGGCCGGCTGCTCTCTAGTCGGTTTCGCTTCACGCTGCGGATCCCCCAGATCTGCAGGAAGCTCTTTGCCTGTGGTGAACTGGTCCAACTCCTCTTCGGTAACCTTTCGTAGCCGCTTCAGGAATTCCATCTGCGCTTCCAAGGTGTAGTCCGCGCCGTAGAACCAGAAACGGCGATTTGCGCCGCGATGGATCCCCAGCGGACCCCGGAGCGCGTTGCCGAAGGCCCCCGTCCCGATTGCGTCGTGTTTCGGGAAAACCTCGATTCCTTCAGCCAAGCCAGACCCTTTCACCGGCACCTCGAGCCTCCCCGCCAAATCGTAGATATAGATCCGACATTTTCTCGCTAGCAATGGCGTCGTCAGGAAAATCCACAGATGACCACCTCGTCTGCTCATTTCTAGAGCGGACTCCACCCCGTCCTGCGTGAGGTGATACTGAAGCTTCAGCAGGTCTTCCATCGCGTTCTTGTAGTCCGCGTCGATGGCAACCCATTTGCACCTCTGGCTAGACGGATTGATAGCGTACAGCCCAATCGTGATCTCGCCTTCCAAGTGGCGCGATACCGTTTTCTCCGTTAGAGATAGCGGCGCACCAGAACCACGTTCCTTCGGACGGAAGTAGTAGTGGCGACCGCTCTCCGGATGGGGCCGCACGGACTGAAGGGTGTAAGCCCGGCGATTCACGAACAGCTGAAAGTAATCCCTTACCAGGGTGGGAGTTGCACGCACTCGTCGGTCCACGGTCTCTTCCTCCTTTCCGGCACTTCCAGCGGCCCTGTGTGCTGTGTGGTAGATATGCCAGGACTCCGTTTCTGTCAAACGGCCTCAACAAGTGCCCTGAATACTGCACTTGGTCTCGCCGACCATCTCGGCTGGCATTCCAGGTTGTAACAGCCACCCGAGGCCGCCCCTCAGCAAACCAGGGCGCTCGACCAGGCTGAGGAAGTCGTGCTCCCGCACCAGGACATCAAAGTCTCCGATGGTGTAGCCGCCGTACTGCTCGTCCTCGAAGTCGACCCAGAGCCAAGTCCCGGTCTTCCGATCCAAGACGTAAAATGCGCCGGACTGTGGATCCCCGGCAACGATGACAAACACCAGAACCGCTGCTGGAAACTCTATCCATCGAACAGCTTGGGTTTCGTCGGTTGCTTTGATGAGAGCAACGACCGCCTCTTCCACGCTGCAGGCAGGCCTCACTCTGAGAATTGGTTCCGCTTTCATGTGACCGAACATAACCGTACTTCCTTTCTGGAGCGCGTTCCGCTCCTTTGCTTAGACCAAGGCGTGGCCGCGAGCCGCGTAGGGTTCGCCTTCACGGGCTGGTCGATGAACTTCGTTTGATTGGGCTGGCTGTGCAGACAAAGAGAAATGACTATTCGGACGGCATCTGTGCTATCGTTCTTACGTGCGTGCGAATATCATAGTATCGAGCATTTCTCAAGACACGTGCTCGATTCCATGTTTCAAGGAAAAGCTGGTCCGCAAGCTGCAACAGAAGCTACCTCCGGATGAGGTCCTCGAAGAAGCTCGCGTTTTATTTGCTGCCCTGAGTGACAGGACGCGGCTGAAGATTCTGATTGCGCTTCAAGATGGCGAAGAGTTGTGCGTCTGCGACGTAGCCCATGTGCTCGGCACCACCATTTCAACTGCCTCGCACCACCTCCGCAAGATGCGCGATCTCAAGCTCTTGAAATATCGCAACGACGGTCGAATGGCTTATTACTCGCTGCGCAGCGAACTTGCTGGAAAGTTGGCCGCCGACGTGTTACGTGCAGAGGTCACGATATGAATGCGACGAGCGAAAAGGAATCGGCCTTCAAGATCGTCAGCAATCAACTAACAGAGGCAATCGCTGCACCCAAGTGTCACAAATGTGGCTGCCTGCATAAGACAGTCGAAGCTCTTTCGGGAACTGAAGCTGGCAAGAATGAGCTTGCTCCGAGCTTGGCTAAGGCTCGCTCGGTCTTTGTGCCGAAGCAATACGACTGCCTCGGCTGCCCAGTTTGCTATCCGGCCATTGCAGCCAATGCATTCGTTGAAGCCTATCCAGAGGTGGGGGCTGGACTTGATCTCTGCCCTACTGAGGAGCCGGACGCACGCCCAGGTTGGCCACCGCTGCCGGGAGACTTCTATGTCGTGCGCTACGGCGCTCCGGTCGCTGTCTGCACGCTCAACAGCGAAGCTCTTGCTGTGAGTCTTGCCAACCGCAAGCCCGACGGGCTCGCCATTGTCGGCACGATGCATACCGAAAACCTCGGTATCGAGCGGGCGATCAAGAATGTCCTCGCGAACCCGCACATCCGTTTCCTGCTGCTTTGCGGGGAGGACACCCAGCAGGCGGTCGGACACCTGCCGGGTCAGTCTTTAGAGTGCCTATTCCGCAACGGTGTCGATGAGCGAGGCAGGATTAACGGCGCACGTGGCAGGCGACCCGTCCTCAAGAATGTCAGCCCAGAAGAGACCCGTGCCTTTCTGAACCAAGTCGAGTTGGTGTCTCTCATTGGCGAGCAGGACGAGGAGATTCTAATCGAGCGCATCGACGCAGTCAGCGAGCGCAATCCCGGAACCTATGCGCAGCCGTTCGCCGAAGCTCCGGTCAAGCGAATTCAAGCAGCCGACCCGACTCGCCTAACGCTCGATAAGGCGGGATATTTCGTCATATACCCCGAGCGCCGGACCAAGAAGCTCGTGGTAGAGCACTACACAAATCAAGGGATGCTCGACTGCATGATCGAGGGAGACTCCACAGGTGCGCTGTACGCCGAGGCAATTGAACGGAACCTCGTCACTCGCCTTGACCATGCCGCGTATCTAGGTCGTGAACTAGCACGCGCCGAGCAGAGCTTGCTGCAAGGGAATCCATTCGTGCAGGACGCTGCACCCGGTGCCCTGCTTCCCATCTCACCCAAGAGTCCTGCGGAGACGGGCAGCGAGTGCGGCTGTTCCGCCACGCAAGAGGGGTACTGCCAATGAAGGTGAAGTGGTCAGGAATTGTGGCTGTGGCGCTCGTCGTGATCGCGATCACCGCTCACAAGGTACACACGAAGCACGCAACGGTCACCGGAGCGGAGGGTCTTCCCAGGGTCCTCCTCGTCGCCGATCTGAGCGAGGCCGACTCAGCGGATGCCTGCGCAGAAATCATTGGTTCCGTACGGGAAGCGCGTCAACGTGGTGTTTCGGTGCAAGAACTCAGCCCTGATAGCAAATCGGAGATGCTTCGCCGATACCGTGTCTTAACGATTCCCACGGTTCTGATCCTCGATCGCGGCGGACAAGTTGTCTTGCGTTTCGAAGGTGAAGATCGCCAGACAGTCGGGGCTGTTCGCACTCAGCTTGCGCAGTTGCACTAGTCAATATGATGAATGTCCCTCTCAATCTCAGCCAAGCACTTTCTGGCGGCAATCTCATAGCCTTGCCCCTCGCTCTGGCAGGCGGTGTTCTTGCTGGGATGAATCCTTGTTGTTTAGCTCTTTACCCGGCAGCGGCTGGGTCTTGCTGTTCAGTGCAGGAACAGCAGACTCTCCGGCGTTCTTTTGGCAATGCGCTCGCATTCGTCTTGGGAATTGCGGCCGCAATCGCTGTGCTTGGCTCAATAGCAGCCTACGTTGGGAGGATCGCAGAAATTGGAACTTGGGCGAAGTACGCCATCGCTGTCATTCCCATATTCATGGGCATATATCGGCTGGGTTGGGTCAAACTCCCAATCCTTACTCCGAAGCCATTCCGACCCGGCCTTGGCGGGGCATTCGGAACCGGGCTTCTGCTGGCGCTCATCATTGGCCCGTGCGGGACACCTGTTCTTGCCTCGGTTCTATCCTATGCTGCGTACAAGCAGAACTTCATTTATGGCGGCCTGCTGCTATTCTTCTACGGTTTGGGCACAGGTTTACCGTTGGTGCTTGTGGGGACGGCCGCAGGAGGTCTCCTCAAGAGATTCGATTGCAGCCGCTATGGACGTTTAATTGATCCGATCATCGGCAGTTCACTTCTGCTGCTTGGATTTTATCTCCTGTGGCGGATTTAACCGTTTCTCGCGGACAACAATGTCGCATGCGGGGCGCTCCGACGATTCTGGACGCGCGGTCAGCAAACCGGAAACTGTCCACAAATGGGGTTCTGGGAAGCCGGCAGAACAACGGATCGAGGTTACTCGGATCTGTGACGGGCAAACCGCCGACAAGGCTCCCTCCTGGGGCCCTCGGCTACAAATCAGAGCAACTACCCACCTGTGTAAGAAGCGGCGGAGCACTAATACTCCTGCCTTTCGAACCAATCGGCGCGCGTATATAGTCAACGTGTAAGCTACTGATTGTGGAAGAGTTACGGCTGGGGCGGACACCGCAAACACACGCCAAAGACACCTCAATCACACTGCAAAGTTCTGCCAGAGGGTACCTGTCTTTTGCACTGCTCGCCCGTGAGTCAGGACAGAAGTGAGCGTCAGGGAGACGGGAGACCCGTTCCTCCTCACTGGCAGGGCCAATGTTAGCTGAAGAAAATCCTTGAGCAGACCAAAATGAACCGCGCGTCTGCACTCCGACAGCTTGTCCGCAACGAACCACAGGAGATCGTAGTTCGGCATCAGGTACAGAAAATGGGTGATTGACGTTTCCTGTTCAATCCGCTGGCGGACGCTCAAGTATTGGCGTGCTGCTTTGGGTGTGCGCTCGTACTCCAGTGCGAACTTGCAATCTTGTCCGGCAAGACGGACCACCACAACCGCGTCGTAATACTTCCAATACCCTGCGGTGGTTAGGTCATTTCGTGACCGGATCTCTGTCTCTGGGGTCCAGTAGACCAGCGTGCCGGTGCGCTTCAGTGCCAAATGGATCTCGTTCAATTCCAGGGAGTGGTGAAGATGGTTTGGTCCGTTACCCAGCTTGAGACGCTCGACTGAACTTGCGTGGCATTCCCCCTTCCCGGCCAATTCCGACGCTCCCGTCTCCGAGACTGAGTACACAATTTCACGGTTGATGAACGGCAGTTCGTGCCGGGTGAGCAGGCCATGCTCGACTAGCCGGAGAATGCGGTTGCTGAAAGCGTTGCGCGATGACGCGCAATAGTCGAGCCTCAGGAAGTCGAACAGCTGGCTGTGCGTGATGAAACCCGAATGCAACACTTGGCGCAGAAGCGGGTAATCCCGTGTAGCACTGAGCGCGATGGACCCCTTCCAATAACGCATTGCGTGACCCCGTTATTCACCGCAGCTGAGGACAAGCCGCCCCATCCACGGCCGCTGTCCCGAAGGTTCGAGTACGAACCGGCCCAGCTCGCCTTTTATCCAGCTGTGCGCCGGCATCAGTAATATGGCTTCCTGCTGTTGGGCACTTTCGCTGAAGGAAAGAAGCCATGTGTCGGCGGATCGCCACTCCGCGGTTCCCACGGCCAGTGTTCCGGTCAGCTCCGGCCGTGCAACCACGAAGAACCGATCCGGACGCTGGCCGGCCGTCATCATCCGCTTGAACAGCAGTTTGTTGTAACCCATCCAGACGGACGGTTCTGCACATTCGAACACACGGTTGATCATCCGCGAAGGATAGTTTGGATTGAAACCGCTAACGGCATCGAATCGTGCGTACCCGCAAATCCGAGGCCGCTGTCGTACCTTTCCTTCTACGACAACGCCTGTGGTGTTGTAGTAGGTACCCCGAGAGAAGCGGCGCGGATCATCCATGTTCTTCCCGAAGCGGTGACGCCAAACCATGCCAAAACCTGTGACCGCTACCAGCATGTTTCTATGCGCCCTTCAGTCTGCGGTTGTTGTGCCGCTCTGCGTACAACTGCTCTTGGAGGTTGTTGATATGGGTGACCAACTTGGGGTCCGCCGCGCGGAGCTCGGCCGATTGGGCAGCGACACCTGATGCGCCAGACTTGCTCACCAAAGCCTCCAGGCGAACGGACATGTCAGCCAATATCTCCGACTTCTTCTGCAGCTCTTCCCGTGCAACATCTCTCTCTCTTGTCGCCGTATCCCGCTCGCCAGCGACTCGCAGCAACTCGCCTCTTAACTGTTCGATCTCTGTGTCCGCCCCTGACAGCGTCTCCCCATGTTCCGCCGCCTCGATCGCACGATTGCAGCGCTCTATGTGACTGTTGTATTTCTCGATTGCTTCCTGGGCGATCTCTCGTGAGTAAGCATCTTGGTTGTAGACGTCTGCCATCATCTCTGCTGTGATCCACATTCCCCGCCGGTGGTCGATCCACACTTTCGCGCACACCATTGTCATCAGCAGTAACGCAATCGTTGCACTCAAGCTGTACCAGAAGTACGGATTGTTGAGCTGA
This sequence comes from Acidobacteriaceae bacterium, assembly GCA_003131315.1. GTDB lineage: Bacteria > Acidobacteriota > Terriglobia > Terriglobales > Acidobacteriaceae > Acidiflorens. The sequence continues at coordinate 13,717 of PKUV01000032.1, read as the reverse complement.
CCGTCGCGGAATGCCTGGCGCCGATGCTCGAACCACCTTCCGTAGTCGACATCGTTGGGGTTGAATTGCTTGAGCATGAACTCGTACCAAGTTCCTCGCCGCTGGTACAGGGGCCGAGCTGGCTTGGGTGCAACTTGTACCTGCGGCTTTGGGCGCGACGGTGCTTGTGATTGCGCCGCCTGTTGCGCCGTCGCCATGCTGACAACCGTCAGCCAAACCAACAAAGCGCAGACCGCTGCCAGCCTGCCGTTCATGACCAACCTCCAGAGCCGCGGCGACCCGAACGCCCGACAGCGGCGAATTCGGGCATCTTGAATCTCAGGTTTGCACCACACGATTCGTCGCGCGACTGCCGCAGTGCCGGATAGATCTGCGGTTCAAATCTCGGGACCCTGACATCCTCTGGCGCGCGCACGTGCAGCAAGCTGTGCAGAGTGCCTTGCGTATGATCAGTCATGAGTATTTCCATCTGTGCGGTAGGGAGGTTCTTGATGTGCTCATCCAGCGCGCGAGTTTCCTTGTCCTCACTTTCGACGGCGCGGTCGGTGTTCTCGTATCTCTCGTAACCGAACAGTCTCGACCGTTGCACCGACACGCTACGACGTGTGACTTTGTGCTCCGCCGAGGCACGCAGGAAATAGCGCGCGGTCTCTTCGTCCCGGGTTCGCAAAGTCATGGTGGTGTTGGGCGCAGAAGTGACATCTTCCTTGAAACCTCTCTCCACTTGCATGAGTTGCGGCAAGCTTTGCATGGAAAACAGGAAGGCGGTGTTCGTTCCACGCGCGGTCTGCAGGATCTGCGCGAAATTGCGATACCCAAACGGCGCAAACTCATCCAGCACGACGCTGAACATTGGGCGGTCCGCACGGTGCCTCTGTTCCTCGCTTTCATAACGCTTCCCGACAATCAGCTGCAGATTTTGCAGAAGCATCTTTCCCAGCGCTCGCATGGGCTCGGGGTTCTTGTTGATGTTTAGGGTGACAAAGAGGATGAGTTCCTGGTCGATCACGTCGTCCAGCGAAAGCAACTGTTCGTAGGGACCAGTCAGAATGCTTAACTGGTCATCCAGGAAGGTCATGCATTCATTGACGAGTCCCTGGATCTTCGGCACACGCTCCCGATCTGCCAGTGATGTGCACAGACTCCTGACGGACATCTCGAAATTGAGGCGGCGCTGCGTAGGGAGCGACGAGTCCAGTTCAATGCGCTTGCGTGCCTTCTCGATCTGTTCCTTCATGACACGCTCGTCCAGCGCCATTACTAACACATCGTAGAAGTTGAACTTCAAACCGGTGTAGAAGAGCACACGTACGATGTCGGTCAGGTAGTTCAATTGGTGCTTGGCAAAGAACTCCTTACGCAAGTTGAATGATCCAAAGATCATGCTGACAATCGGCATGTACTCATCATCGGCGCACTGAAATGGGTTGTAGCGAACAGAGATGTCTGCTCGCGCCGGGTTGAGGACCCTCAGTTGGTGGAGTCGTCCAGCCCGGTGCACGTGTGGCAGCAAGTCATAGAAAAACTCGAGGTCCCCTTTGCCATCGAAGATCACCATCGGTAGTCGATGCGGCTGATCCGGGGGACCGACAACCCGCGCGAGATCCTGCGAAATGATATTTCGCAACAGCGTTGTCTTACCGGTGCCGGTCATGCCCAGCACGATCCCTTGCATGACGCGCACGCGGTCCGGCCAGTACCAGGGTTGACCGTGAATGTCATAACCGAGAACAACTGCGTTCTGTTCCCAGGCTGCTTTGGTGATTCGTTCGTCACGCTTTCGGGGCACAACCATGGGAGGATGGGGCCATTCCCGCTCCCGTCGCGCGCGTCGCGTGACCAGCAGAATGGTCGTTCCAACAACGGCAAGGGCAGCAATAATAAGGTAGGTGGCCAGTTCTGCGAGTTGGCGGTTGGTGAGGTGGTACCGCTCGCGCGCGACGTACCAGGAAAACCAACATACCGCCATGAGGACCAGGGCTACTACGATCTCCATGCTCTCTAGCACCGGCGGATGATGGTGACGATCAGAGTAGGACTCCCGCATCATGACGTCGCCACGATGCCTTCGAGGCAGAGCGCAAGTCCCTCCGTCGCAACGAGGGCCATTACCCAGCGCCACAATGCCAGGAGAGCTCGGAGGAAGAGAGTGAGAGTTTCAAGTCTACGCAGCATGCCTTTCACCTGATGCTTCAGTTCCAAACGTTGAAGTAGACAAAAGCTCCGAGTGCCGCCACCGAGATAATGCAGAGAAGTACGAACCACCTTTGCGGCCTCCTGGCCAACCCGGGTTCGAAAGGATTCGGTGGCTCCAGCAACCGATCCGCCACAGCCTTACCTAGCCCGAGGTCGGATCGGCTCCGCAGGTTGTGGCGCAACGTCGTCAACACCTCTTTGGCTGTTACCGGGTTTGCCATGGTCTAACGCACCAAAACGGCTGTGACCGGCCCTCTGTCGTCGTTGGAGAACTGAAAACGCAATACTGTCGGTTCCGTGGTCGACGGCAGTCTCACAGCAATCACGCCGACAGCTTCATGTCCGGGTTCAATGTGCGAAGACTGCACGCTGCTTTCGAGCACAGGAACCGGTATCTCTCCCTGGTTGGTCAGGTGCGCTATTTCTTGATACCCCAACTGTGAGTTGGCAAGGCTGTACAAGGATCGTGGGTAACGCGCTCCGGTCAACGCATACACCTGCGGCGTGTGGGTGTAGTACGCATGATCACCCTGGTTCCGTATCGCGTACCGGACCAAGACGCGGCCGTCCCCCTCATAAAGGTCGCTAATGACAACGTCGACCCGTTTCTTGCTGGGCTTGGCTGACTCCATTCTGACGGGCTTTCCAGCCAACAACACTTCCGTTGGCGAGGGTTGTGGCGGCGCAATGCTTGCAGGTTTTGGCCGGGTGACCTGGACGGGCGTCTGATCAACCGCAAAGTCCATCGTGATCACGGTCCCGGCGGGCTCCAGTTCATAGTTGAGCCGCTGAGATGCCGTCCAGATAAACAAGTTTGTGGAGGCGTCGGGCTCCGTTGGCTCGACAAATACTCTGTTTTCCCGCCACTCGACTCTGAATGTTTGGCTGCCCGTCGCTACTTGAATCACAGGTTCGCGGAGCTCGATCACAGTCAGATGATTGAGGGCCGTCTTGAGGTGGAGGATTTGGTTGTGGTCGCTCGTCGCAGTCCGGATCTTTTGTGCCAGCACCGGCATTGATGCCGTGATCAGAACCGTAATAATAAGGATGGTCCAGAACCGTTTCATAAGGTTGTTCCTCCGAACGATGTCTCGTTTGCCCTTCTCGCGCCCAGTCAGAATTGGGTTGGGGCCCAGGAGGTTCGAGGTGAACCTCCCGGGCCGTTGTTTTAGTTAGGCGCTCCCGGCAGCCCGACTTTTCCCTTCGGGACTTCCGGGCGCCGCTGGGTTCCGGGAAATGCGACAATCCCGTTCTGCGCCTCGCTCCGCCCGGACTGGATGGGGAACGGACGAACTCGCTCGATTACGTTGGGCGAGCCCTGTGCGTCCCGATCGCGAAATACCTCACCCTTCTTGGTCACTTGGGCCAGGAAGATTAGGCGTTCGTGTATTTGACCTTCACCGTTGGTGAAGTGGCTCACTAGGAAGATTCTTCCTTCCCGATCGATTTCCACTTCGCCGTCGCAGAGACTCGGTATCTCCACGCAGACGGGACGGCCCCCAGTTCGTTCGGCTATTTGGTCTACGACTTCCTGCGGGAACGCGTAGAAGACGATGGACCCAGTTCCGGGCACAAAGTCATATTCTTGGCTTGGCCGCCGGTCTCGGCACACAATCGCGTGCAAGGCAGACAGATAGGCCAAGCGCGTTCCATTCTTGCTTTGAGCCCAGATCCGTACTTGGTCAATCAAGGCTCTAAGCTCTTCTCGCGAGCGCTGTTCAAATACCGAGAACGCTGCAGAAGCCTGGTTGCGCCGGAACATCACTTCCTTCCGAGCCTCGGCGTCATTCTTCTTCGCGTCGACCTCGGCATTCGCTTTCTCCAACTGCTCCCAGAGTTCCCGCCGCCGGCTCAAGGCTTGAGTCACGACGTTCGCGTAATACTTGTTGACTACGGAGCACTCCGCAAAGATTTCTGGGGTGAAGTTTGCACCTCCAATTAGTCCCCTGAAGTCGCTGAGAGGCGCTACCGCAGTGTCTGAGAAATACCGGCCAAGCTCTTTGCGCAGAAAGTTGTACAACTTTCCGATCTTGTCGCATTCTGTGACGGGCAGATGCTCGTCCATGTCCGCGATTTGCTGTTTCTGTTTGAGCTTTAGCCAGGGTGCTTTGCCGACCTCATTTCGGATGTTGCGAATGACTTCTTGGTCGGGCTGAGTACCATGCTTCAGCTGGTCGAGCGCGTTCTGGAGTTCGTCCACCAGTTGCAGCGCCAGGTCGTCCCTTCCGTTTGCCAGGCACGAAGTCTTCAGATCGGTAATGGATCCGATCTGGTTCCCGCGCGCCTGCATCGCAACTCGTGGGAGGTTCCACCAGGGACTCGGCGGTTTCGGAGCTTTATTCTTCTGCGCCGCGTGTTGTTCCTGGTATTTGAATCGGTCTTGGACGAATCGCGGAAACTTGTCTCCTTCGACCACACATACTTGGTCGAAGTCGAAGTCGCCGCCGTTTCGTGCAGCCGCTTCTGAATGCAACGTCAACGTGCCTTTCAGTCGCAGTTGCTCATCCATCACCGCGGCGACCTGTTCGTCTGACATAAAGCAGCCGCGCTTCTGTAGGTCCCCGGCCAGCAGGCCCAGGATTTCGTCAACGGAGAGATTTTCGAAGGGCAGCAGATCTTCCTTCATGCGGATTGGGTAGCGAACCACCAGACCGTGGCGGGATGGAACAGAAGCGATAGCCCGGTCTTTCGGAATCCAGTCCGACCCCCAGAACACCTGCCCGTCGTGCAACACGAGATAGCCATCGTCTGCCAGCGCGAAGCCAGGAAGACGAAAACCACCGCTGGTGCAAAGCCGGTATGCCCATCGAGCCAGCACCTTCTGCAGGTGATGGTTGACGAACGGATGCTTGAGCATGTAGCCGGTTCCGTCGGCGACGAGCGCACCGTCAGCGACGGTATATTCGCTGCTGGTGTACTCGGGATCCAGTTCTTCGCCAACATCGAGCACACTCTGAGTTTCCTGCGTGCCGAGCAGCTCGAACAGTTCCGTGAAGTTGTTTTCCTCCCATGCTTTCCGCAGCTTCTCGATCTGCCTGAGAGCGTACGGTTTGATCTCAAGCTCAATTGAGTCTTCTGGTGCGTGCTCCACCAGGGTGTAACTCGATTGGAATTCGAGATCGCGGGAAACATCACGAATGCCGACCAACACGTGTCCTCGGAAAGAGTGAGCCTGACGATCTCCCAACATCGATCTGATCGTCCGTACTACCCCTCCCTGATACTTGGGCTTGACGGAAGATTTCGGCAGGATGATGTCGGCCTCGAGTTTCTCAGCCAAGTCATCTGCCATGACCTTGAACGAGCCTTTCGCCTGCGTTTTGTCGAACGACAAGCGGAACTGGTAAAAGCGATGACCCCGCAGAACCTTGCGTGCGATCTTCGATTGTGCTTGCTCTGCGAGCGCCGCTTCCTCTTCTTGAGCTTTTGGGAGATCCTTATGTTCATTTTGACGTTGTTGCTTCCATTTCATAAGAAGCTTCTGGGTCTCGTGAGCTAAAAGGTCGTCCCGGTGTTTTGCCTGGAGCCTCTTGAACAAAGACTGCGAGATCCATCCCCGGCAGTCGTTGGTGCCAAGTTGATGATCCTCCACGACCAGTAATCGGCAGTCCGGCACCTCGATCATTACTCTGGACGAGGACACCAGAATCCCGAAGTAGGTCATGGCCGCCTGCGGCGAGAAACGAAACCTCTCCGCCAGTCGCTTCTCGTACTTGGTTTCGACGGCGTAGAATTTTCCTTTTTTTGCACTGCCGCTGGCTCCGACCAGGCTGTAACGAATCCCATCGAACTCGACTTTGGTCAATGCTTGCTCCACGATCGCTTGCTCACAGGCGTCCAAGGGCTCCGTTGGCACGTCAATCGTAGCCACGCGGATACCTGGATAGAACCCCTGTAGCAGAGTGTTCGTGAGCTGTTCTTCGCGGCCGAGTTTCATGGTTTTCTTTGACAAGTGACCATCGCGATCAATTTCGAGCGCGAAAACTGGTGTCGGGCTGTACTCCACAACGTTTGGCATGTGTGATCTCCTTGATCTGTCGGGCAACGGCAGAGAAGGAGGCTGCTCGTGCCAGTCTCTTCGCTGCCCATTGCCGAAAACGAAAAAAGATTTCGGCCAAGCAGCGAAAGCGCCAGGCCTGCACGAGTTGTTTTTGGTTAAGCCATATTCCTCGTAACGGGTTGTGAGGTCCTCACTGCTTTTGGGCCCCAGTGGTTTCTGAAAGCTCGCTTCAGTTCGGCACAAAACCCCCGAAGCCTCTGCAATTTGAACCAGCACCACTCTCCCCATGCCCATAGCCCGCAGAGCAGACCGGCCATCAAGAGAGCAACTACCGCTCCTAGCAAAACGTCCGTGCTATTGAGAGGAGCGTATTGAAGGTACGTACGAGCCTTATCGAAGAGTTGGTACCCAACAATCAGCCCGACGACCTTGATCACGGCAAAAAGCCACGGTTTGAAGTGTGTCAAGAACCGTTGCTTCACCATTTCTCTGCCTCCTTTTCTGTCTGGAACCAGAACAGATAGGAGGGCGCTTGCGCGGCTCTCTTCGCTGTCCTGGTCGAAAACGTTAAGGTCCCCGGCCAAGTTCGCGAAAGAACCGGACCAGCACTCATCCACAATCAGCTTGTGGATCGCTCACTACAGACCAACGTCTGTGATGAAAGCTGCGTGCGATAAAACTCGAACTGCCCAGGTTTCTCACGCCGTTCCTTTCCTCGTGATCGCCTCTCGTTTGAGTTCCGGATTCTTGCCACCAAAATCCGGCACCGGCCGCCACTCTTGAACGCTGTAATACGTCACACCCAACTTGAGTGCCTCGACCTTGGCCTCGCCCTCGTTCGGCAACTCCCGGCCCAATTCTGGAGAGCTTCCGTTCGCGCCTGGCTTGGACAAAAAGAAACGGGCCCCCAACACGTTTTCCTCTTCCGCGGCGGGGCGTACCCGTCGAGTTCCCCTGCCTGGCGAGCGGCTTGTCATCTGACTTGTTCTCTCATCGGCCGGAGCCGCAATCATGGTCGACATCGTGATCATCTCCCTCCATCGCAGCTCCAGTCTCATGGGCTGCTATCGGTTGTTACGCCAGATTGCCCCTGGCTGGCCGCACACTCGCTCGATCCAATGTCGAGTAGGAGCACACGCCGTTCACTTGTCCAGCTCACTCTGTTGCAGCAGGCCATTGTCCCGTTCACCTACCATTTGTTGCTCGGAATATTCAGCTACCAGCAGTCCGCTCGGATTGAACTCGGTGCGGCGTTCCTCCACCAAGCGCATGTTGTACCGGCCGACGATACGGTCCGTCACTTCTGTCCCATTCTTGATTTTGTGGACTTCCTTCACGCCGAACACAACGTATGTCCACGGCGCGTCTTTAGCGCGTTCGATGGATCGAATTCGAAAGTCGGAAATGATTTGATCCTCTTTGATTTTTCCAAGAGTGTCGTCGTCTCGCAGCTTGTCCATCGTTAGCCGGCGCAGGTTGCTAGTCATCATGTTGAGGGATTCGGCAAGATTTCGAGTAACGAAGTCGGGCGTGTACGACAGATAGTGCACGAGGAATCGGCGCACCGCGGCTTTCCCTTCGAGATCCGTGGGCGCTGCTGAACTCGATGCGGAATCGCCGATGGCCCCTTCTGCCGTGAGCATCATGGCAAGCTTCGACGTTGGATCTGCCCCGCTTCTCGCACCCACTACCGTGGCCTCTCCATTCTTGTCTACTCGGATGACAGTAGGAGGCTGAATACGAACGTAGATCGCAAACCCAAGCGACCCGCACGCGATTGCGCCAAACAGAATCGCCAGAAACATGGCGCGGTTGGCGTAGGCACGAAGCATGCCGTCATGTTCGTAGTACTTCGTGTATGACGCGATCTCAGGAACGTTTCTCAACTCTGTTTTTGTTTTCATTGGAACCTACGCCATCTCAACGGTCTGTCCCAACTGCCTCTCGCTGTCGCCTCGCGCAACCGTCAGCCAGCAAAGACGGCCCCGGCTCCCCCCACTTCACCCGCGGAGCCCGCGCTACCGGCAGTCACGCTTGAGATTGGGGGCGTCGGAGGCTTTGATTCGGCCAGTAACCCGCCACCCGCGCCGCCTCCCCTTGAAGCGGCCGACGCACCCTGCCCACCGCCGGCAGATGGGCCGGAGTCAGACATGGCTTGGGGAGCACCGCCGGCTGCGTGTGAGGCGCTACTGGAACTCAAGATACTTCTAGCCGCCCTGTTGGCGACGGCGGCCAACGCAAAGACTGTGTTTCCAACCTCTCCGCGAACCAGTCGACTTGCCATGAATGGAATCAATGCGATTGCGATGGAAAACAATATGCTTACTGCTCCTAAGAGAACCATTTGGCTAGAACCAACGAATGCGTTAAGAACGCCATTCCCTCCTAGCACAGCGTTCACGCTGTTCATCTGAAGCGCAGTGATGAGCACTTGGAGAATCGCGTAAAGCAGGCCCCAGCTTTGAAAGATCATCAAATTTACAAAATAGGTCCGTGACAGCTGTCCCATGGCTCGACTCGGCCACAAGGCCAAGACAAACGGTCCTACGAGGTACAGGATTGATCCGTACATGGCATAAGCGAGCGTGAACAAGGTGTAACTGACCGGCAGAATAACCAGCCCTGCCAGGATCAACAGCATATCCAAGAGTCCGGAGATGGCCCCTGTCACGAGCGTCCAGAAGCTAGACAGACCTTGCTGCCCGACGTAGGCACTCACGGAATTCAGCCAATTCTGGACGACATCTCCAATGCCGTTGGTGTTGTAGATGAAGTCCGCAACACCGTTGAACATCCCGTTTACGGAGCGAAATGCCTGCTGGTAGTTGAGGAAAACCAAGCCGAGCACCAGGTATTTGACCCCTGCTACTCCGAGAGCCCGTACATCGCCGCCATTGCTATACGCTTCGTAGACTGCATATAGCAAACTGAGAATCAGGATGACGCCTGCGAGCCGCAACACCGGCCCGGTGACATTCTGGTCGATGCCATTGAGCGCCGTCTGGAGCACCTGCTCGAAGTAGAAACTTGGCATAAAATCTCTCCCACCGTTCTCAGTTGTGCTGCAGCAGGTTCATCAGTTGCTGCCGAAGGTTGGTTGTATTCGTCGCCCCCATTTTTATGTCGGCGCTTGAATTCGCGAGATCGATCGCCCGCAACCGCATCAGATCGGCCGTTGCCGCCTGTGTGTAGGCATTGGCCCGCACTAGCCACGCATCCGCTTGTGCCTCAATAATCGGCGCACTGCCTGGGGCCGCGGTCTGGATGCTTTGGTTAATTTGACCGGCCGCCTGAAGCTCTAGATCTGACAACGCATCGATCTGAATCGCCCTTTTCATCGCATCTTGGGCCGCTGCGTCTGTCATATCAACGAGATCCCTGACTTGTGGTGACGCATCCGTTGTCGGGGGGACTGGCCCATATAACGCGGTGTAGTTTGCCGACGTTTGCCCGATCAGGCTCGGATTCCCAGAAAGAAGATTTATCTCAAGTTGTTGAGGATTTGGTTGCGTTGCGCTGTTGACCGGGATGTGCGTTAGAGCCTGAATTCGCGTGAAAATGCCTTGTTGGATTCCGACCAAACCCTGCGCTTGGGTAATTGCGCTAGTCGGCCAGACCACCGTCTGCTCGAAGCGCAGCATGCCCTGATCCACTCCGAGTATCGCGCTCAGGGAATGAGCTATGCTCTGCAGTGAATTGGCGATGCTTGATAGACCCGCTACGAGAATCGCACAACAGGGGCCGTCGGCTTGCCCACTGGCTGGCCATGAGGCAGCTAGAACCAGAACGCTGATGAGGAGGGTGAGACGGAGCCTGCGACTCCACATCCAAGATTTACTGCGCTTCAGAGCTTCCCCAACGTTGGTCATAAGACTGTCCTTTCTGGTAATCAGTTGTGTTTCGAGAGGTTCATGATGGTTCCGCGCAGTTGTGTAGTGAACATCGCCCCCCGCTTCCGTAGTCCGTTCTGGTGCGCAATGCGCGCGGCTTCTTGCCGCAGCTCCGCCGCCAACATCTTTTGCGTCAGCGCTTGGCTTCGAATACTTGACGTCGTCGCGGTCGCCGTTAGGAACGGGGTAGATCCTGCAGCGGCCTGACCGGCAGCACTTTCAAGCGAGTTCGCCGCTTGCAGTTCCAGATCGGTCGCGCTATCCGATGCTTTAAGCGTCTTTAAACTGTCCAGCGTCAAAGCATCGTCAAAATCGGCCATGTCTCGATCGGCTTGACTGGCGTCCGTTGTCGTGGGAATCGTTCGATAGGTGCTGTTGAAAGATTGCCTCAAGCCGGCAAAATTGTTCACCTGGTGATCTCGTAACAGGGTTTCCATCGACTGCGGCGCCGGTAGTGTGGCGCTCCGCAAGTTGATGCCGAGAATCCGCGACATCAGGTTGCCGTATTGACCCATCATTTGGAGCACCTGTGCGTTGGCTTGGCTGATTGACTGCACCGGCCAAACAGTGGTTTGGTAGAAAGTGCTATTCGCGCTGCGAGTGCCGTGAATACTGTTCACTACGGGTAGAATCAGCGTGTTGAGAACCTTCAGCACTGCTTGAATCGCTTGGATGATGCCGCCTTGCGCCTGCGCTTGCGGCGGAGTCACCACCAACGTAACAAAGATGACCCCGGCCAATGTGACGGCTAACACCCAGCGGCGACCATGCACGGTCAGCATCAACCACGCGAATACTGAAAAGAAAACTGTGTATAGGAAATAGTGCATTTCGTTGCCTCCTGATTTCCAACCCAAGCTGGGTTAACCGTTCTGTCGCGTTCTCATCATTCCTTCAGGCCCATCACGCTTGCTTCGGCTGCTTGTCTTTCCCTCGGTTCGCTGGCTGTCGCCGCCACTGCGCCCGACAATTCCTCGGGCAGTGGGGTCACGTCTGCAAGTCCTTGTGGAAACTTCTTGGCGAGATCTTGATAGCATTCGAACAATGAGCGTCCGCCGGATTTGTTTAGAAACCAGGCACGATAGCTCCTCTCGCGTGGGAACGTAGTGCAGATCCAATAGGAGAGCGGCGTCGGCACGATGCGTATGGTCTGCGTGGTCTCCGCCTTTTCCCCGATGACTAGCAGCACTTCGGCACTCCGGCCTTTGCGGGGCGCTCCGAACTCCTTGACCTGGCCCACGGCCACTGGATTCAGGGAGAGGTGATTCACGAGCGCGCTGACGTCGCCTGGCTGCTGACCGATGATTTTCGTACTGGCATTCTTGAGGATGCCCGGTCCGTGCAGGCGGGGCTGGGACTCGGTCCCAACAAAATCTTCAACGGTCTGGCTGATACCCCAGACGCTAGAGTTCCGTTTGCGGGCCGTCCGGAAGAGCTGTACGACTTCAGGGGCCAATGCTGGGGAGTCCAGCAAGAACCAGCACTCGTCGAGCACAGTGATGCTCGGCCGTCCCGTCTTTCCAGTGGCCCGCGACGCCATCGCGGTCGCGACCATCATGCTCATCGCTGTTTCAAGCCTCGGATCAGAGCTGAGGCCCTCTACATTGAAGAAGAGCCAATCGCTATCCAGGCGCATCGTGGTCGGTCTGTCGAAGAGATTCGCATAGATGCCACTCTCCCCAGTCCACGAGCGCAATTTGATCGCGGCAAGACGTGCCTCATCCATGATGCGCTGCATCTTCTCGGCGTCTCGCCAATTAGCCAGTTCCTCGCGCAGATCATTGAAAGTTGGGACCGGGCTCGAATAACGGATTGCGCACCGCTTGTACACTCTGGGAATCGCATCGGTTAGGACATTGTCCAGCAGCGCCGTGTCCGCGCCCGGGCTCTCGCCGATCATGTGTCGTGTGAGGTTCTTCAAAAAGGCGGTCTTTTCGTTGCTTGGTACGGTTTCTCCGATGGGCAAATCCCAGGGGTTGAGTGTTTCCTTGCCATCGAGATCTACGTTGATGACGCGTCCGCCCATCAGTTCAACCAGCGGCTTGTACGAATCTCCCCTCTCCAGAATCGATATCAGTGGCTTGGCGCGAGCCATCATCAGGAGGAATCCCTGAGTCATGAATGTCTTTCCGCCCCCGCTTTTGGCCATGATGAGCTGGTTGGCGTCGCCCAAACCCGAATCGAAGGGTGAAAACGGTATGAGCTGACGGTAAGGCGTTTCGAACAATATCAACGGAGAGTTTGGCGTACCGCTCCACGGTGTTTCGACCGGCAGGAGATCCGCCGCGTGCAAGGTGAGTACCTCTGCTTCACGCTTGTTCGCTTCACCCTGTCCTGGCAGACTGGAAAAGAAGAACCGTTTTTGGGCGAGTGTCTCCGGAATGCCGCGGGCACCGTTCATCCGCGTGATGGCGTGCAGGACCCTCTGCCGACGATCAGCAAGAATCCTCTCCGCCTGTTCCGCCTCCATCCGGTTGTGCGCAGGGCGAGAAGTCCGCAATGCGATGGACAAGCTCATCTGGCAGGACTTCAGGGAGCTTGAAATCAGGTCTTGTAGAACCTTGATCAATTGATGCTCTGCCACCTGAGCATCGACATTGAGCCGGAACCCTCCGTGAATGTCTTTCTGCGCGGCTGACATCTTCCGCAGCCGACTCTTGTATTGCTTGACCGACTTTCCTTGGTCCGGAAGGACAACCTCCGCGTTGACCACAATGGGAAAGTCCATGACGACGAGTTCTCGCAAGACACCTGGGAAGGTGGCATCCGGCATGTCCTTCAAACTTATGAAGGAATACAGTAAGCCGCCGATCTTTATATGTTCATCGAGTTCGTCCTCGATGTTTACGTTCGCAATTTGGCTCCGAGCGCTCTGGTAAAAGGTCGACGTTTCTGGGCGTCGATAGGGAGCTCGATCGTTTCCGAGAGGATGGAGCGCTCGCTTGATTTCAAAGAAAAGATCGTCACCCGACATTCGTGAGAATTTCATGCCGGTAGATTGAAGAGTCGCTTCCACGCCTGACATCATGCTGTGAAACTCGGCGACCAAATCTTCGTGCTCGCGACGGCTGCGTTCGATGCATTTAGTCGCGGACATGCTGGAACTGCTGCCGCGCATCTTCTTCTTCCACTCAAGCTCGGGAGACTGGTGATGGATCCTTGGGTCCCAAATGAAGTACAAGTGCAGGAAATGGCGGAGGTAGAAACCAGCGGCATCCTTTTTCAGCCAAGCATCCAATTGTTCTCGGTCCAGGGCTTGCAAAACGGGACTCGGGTTTCGCTGCTCGCGGTTGTACCGTGCGATCAGATCCCAGGCGCCTTCGGAGATTTCAAAACGGGCCTGCATTCGCATCGAACGTTCTGGCAAAGACCGAACCAAGGCTTCGAGCGATACCTTTGTGCGGTTGCGTTCCGCGTCGCTCGCGTAGTACGAGTTGATCCCGCTTACCCTGTAGCCAACCACAAAGGAACCGTTCAGTTGGATGAGCAGGTCGTCGGTGATGTCCCGCACCTTCAACTGCTCACACAACGGCGGCTGCCCCAATTGCCTGTTGTGCTCTTGAACCGTTAGCGGCATCTTCGTTGCCTCAGTCCTTGATGTATTCCCGCGTTAGAGCATTTTCATATTTAG
>PKUV01000023.1 GCA_003131315.1 Acidobacteriaceae bacterium | reverse complement strand
CTAAATATGAAAATGCTCTAGATTCGCACAAAATTTGCTTGAAATTTTCACATTGGTGGATGCCGGTTCGGATCTACAGCTTAGCTAATCGGAACTCTAGTCCTGCCTGTTTCTCCATTCGTCCTCGATTTCGCGGGCAATCGCGCCGCCTACGACGAATGGCGCGAGAAACTTCACTCTTGTACACCGGAGTCATCAGGGATGCTGGCGGCTCAATTCTTTGACGCCGCCCGCCAGTAGTTCCTTCGCCTGCGGCTTCAGTTCTGACTCCAGCCCGTGCGTGTCCGCGGGGTCGTGATCCTTGAGGCTGAAGTGTTTCCCGTGTTCGATGCGGTAGCGCTTGAGCAATTTTTCGATTTTCATAGCTTCACTTTGTGTGACTTTCTTTAGGAGCTTATTGAAAAACTTCAGGAATTGTCATCCCGAGCGAAGCGAGGGATCTGCGGTTTGTCAGAAATCGGCAAAAACTGCGGATTCCTCGTCGCCTTCGCTTTGTGGAACGCCAACGAAATATTCTTTTCAAGAAGCGCCTAGCGTTCCTGCTTATAGACAGAGTTGTTCGGCGTAGGTTCGTCGTACTCGCGGCCATACTTGTTCTTGTGCGCCATGCGCTGCCCATTCGCTTCCGGAACTCGAATCACTCCCAGAGACGAAGCATTCTCCCCGATCGTGATCTCCCGAGTAAACGGCTGCTCATTTTCCGGACCCATGCCCTCGCTCCAGACGTGCAACATGTAACGCCCGTAGGGAACGCCCGCCAGGCCAAGGTGCCCGTTCTCGTTCGAGATGGCATACAGCGGCGTCGCCATCGTAATGACAACCGCGCTCATCTCGGGATGAATATTGCAGAAAATGTAGCTGATTCCGGGCCGGTCGAATCGCACCATCCGCGAGGTGCCCGCCTCGTACAGACCAAGATCAAACCGCTTGCCTTCAAAAAGTGAAAAAACGTTATGGAAAAAGGGATCGTGATTGGGAAACTCCACCATCGACCCCGACGGAACCACCAGGATGTGTGGCTCGAAACTCTTGTTCTTCTGCACCAGCCGCGGGTTTGCCGGCGGATTTGCCGGCGAACTTGGCGTCGCCGTAGTCGCTTCGCCTGACGCTCCCGTCATCGGCGTCATCCACACCACCGTCCCGGGGATCGCCCCATGCCGTGTCTTGCCCGCACCCCCTGCACCGATGACCTCGACGCGCCCGCGCACCGTCGTTGTCGTTGCCTGCGCGTGCAATCCGGCCGCGCCGGCCCACAACATCGCGACCCAGATCAAGATTCTTCTATGGTTCATCGTTGATAGCTCATCTGATGGCTCATCTCAGCTTCTTACTATGCCACTTCCATCCATCTCCTCAAAAAAGAACTCCCATCATCAGATTGAGGTGCCCCGCGCTGTTTCCGCCGTTGGTAATCGTATACGTCGTCAGGTGTCGATACTCAGCGGAAAATAACAGGTCCGACCGGGGACGGTAAATCATGTTCACAAAGCTTCCCTGATTTCTCGCCAGCGTCGGATCCGCGTATGCCTGCGCGTACGCGAAATATTTCAGGTCGGTGGCATACGGATTATCCATCCCAAACGCTGCATTGAACTCCAATTTATTCGCGGGCCGGTATTTCAATTGCGCCCAGCCGCCAACCGAGTTCAACCCTCGCACTTCCGTGCTGGCCAATGCAGGATCGCCGCTGAACAACGCGCTGCGTCCAATTCCGCCGTACAGTCCGCCAAGACCCTTCCCGCGATACAGTTTTCCGCTCAGCGAAAACTGGTGGCTGAGCGGCAGCTCAATGTCTGTCATTCCGGCCCATCCATCAACCGCTCGGCTGAAACCATAATCCTGCCGGCTGTAGAACCCTCCCAGCCCCACCCGCAACGGTTGTCCGAAAACATTCCGCGTCCATGCTACCCGTGTGCCGTACGCTGGTTGACGCGACGACTCCCCAGGTCCCACCTGCCTGTAGGAGCCCGCGCCCGGCACTTCCCCGCTCAGCGGATCCAGAATCCCTCCCTGAAATATCAAGCTCGACTCTTCCCCTAAAACCACTCTGTGTTCCACCCGTATCTGCGGAACCCAGCTCCACAAGTTCCCCGCATAGGAAAGCGCCGGAACCGCCAGCGAAGCAAACGATGTCGGCGAGTTCGGTGAGAAGAAAAGCCCGTCCTGCCCGACCACAACCGAGGTGTGTGCCCAGTCCATCCGCATCGTGCCAGTCCGCAACCGCAAGAGTCCCGAGTTGATCCCGTTGGGGACCGATGGGAACCCGCCACCCAGATCGAGTTGCAGGTCTGCCCTCGTCTTCGCACCCGCCACGCTCGGCCCGAACGCCTCGAACCCGATCTCCGACTGTCGCAACGTCGCACCGAAACTCCCCCCTGCATCGCCCGCCGGCCTCGCGTACGCGAGCGTCGGAAGATCAATGCTATCCACCACACCATGATTGCTCACCAGGTTCATCAAAACGATGCCCGACAGCCGCAACCGGTACTTCGATGCGCTTTCCACTTTCGTCTGATACTGATCGTCCACCTTTCCACTCAGCAGTTGGTATTCCTCTTCCAGGCTGCCTGCATGCTCGCCCTTTTTCTGACCTTCTTTTTGATCTTCCGGCGTCCCGCTCGGCAAGCTTCCCGCGGCCGCCTCGGAGTTGGTAGTCTCCGACTTCGCCACCGCGTCCCTCACCACCGCATTCCGCGGTCCTGTTCCGGCGCGGACTTCATCGAGCTCCCGGCGCAGTTCCGCCGTTTCCGTGCGGGCTCGCTGCCAGTCGGAGCGCATCCCGGCAACCGCCGCCTGCAACTCGCGAACCTGCTCGCGCAACTCGCGAACCGAGTCACTCACTGACCCCGGAGAAGATGGCTCTGCCCGATTCGCAGCTTCCTGCGCGACGCCGGATGCGGTCCACGCCATCACACCCATCAGCATCACCCATCGCAAAAATTCGAACCAGCGCTTCTTGCTCATGTCGCCTCCTGCCACTCTTTGCACTTAGAGTCTGCACTTCGGGTCTGCGTTTCCGATCTCCGTTCAAGGAGTTCCCAACAGAAATTATGCGGTTTACGTAGCATGCCGGGCTGCCAAAACATTTTCCGCCGAGGGATTCAACGGAATATTGACGCGGAATGTCGTTCCCGAAGCCGACGTCTGCTCCACCGCGACGTCGCCGCCGTGATCCTGCAGAATCTTCTGCACCACCGTCAAGCCCATCCCGGTCCCATTTTCCTTCCCGTGGCTCACAAACGGCTCGAATAACCGGTCACGCACCGCGTCCGCGATTCCTGGACCGTTATCCTCGATACGAATTTCCAGACTCTCGCCCTTGCGTCTCAGCCCGATATCGATTTTCCCGGATTCCGCTGGCACCACCTCGCACGCGTTCAACAATAAGTTCAGCAAGGCGCGCTCCAGCTTCTTGAAATCGAACCAGCCCTCGGTCGACCCTTCCCCGGAAATCCGAATCCGTATGCGCTGGAACTCCGGATGCACCTTCACCCCCTGCACCGCTCGATCCACCGCCGACCGAACGTCGCCGTACGAGGGATGCAACGACTCTCGTGTGCGCGAGAATTCCAGCAGCGACTCGATCAAATCCGTCATCTGGTTGACCGCAATCCGTATCTCGGCATAAAGATCTTCGCGCTGACCAGGCGTCAGGTTGCTCTCACAAAGAAACTCCGCGTTCGCCATCACCGACGCCAAAGAATGCCGCAGATCGTGCGAGATCGAACTCGCCATCCGCCCGATCGTCGCCAGCCGTTCCGCATCCAGCAGCTCTCTTTGTGTTTTCTGCAGATTCTTTCTCATCCGGTCGAACGTTCCCGTGACCTCGGCGACTTCGTCCCCGCCCCGCGCCTGCAGCGGATACGCAAAATCCCCCTGCTCCAGCGCCCGCACCCCCGCCACCAGATTTTCCAGCGGACGCGTGAAGGTATGCGAGATCAGAAAAACCAGCAGGCTCCCCGCCAGCACCGCCGTCAGCCCCAGCGCCAGCAGCAATCCGTTCAGGCTGCTTAAGAATGCGGT
Organism: Acidobacteriaceae bacterium; assembly: GCA_003131315.1. GTDB lineage: Bacteria > Acidobacteriota > Terriglobia > Terriglobales > Acidobacteriaceae > Acidiflorens. The sequence goes on along the minus strand of PKUV01000023.1, from coordinate 9,908 downwards.
CGCCTGATCGAACGACTTCAACACCCACAGATTGAGCGCTGGTGTACCCAGCGTAGGCAAATCCACCGACGTCGCCAAGAACCGTTCTTCGCCCAGCCGGATCTGATCTCCTTGCGGCGGGCCTCCAGCGGCGGTTCTCGGCGCTACTCGCAGCAACTCCGATTCCTGAGCCGGCTTCAGAGTGCTCCGAACTATCGAATCTCCATAACGAAACGCCACTTCGCTCGCGGCCACACGGCTCAAGTCCCGGGTAACGCGGTCGTCAATTTCGTAACCCAGCAGCAGGTAACCGAGGACCTGATGCCGGCTCGCGGGACCAAAATAGATATCCTGGAGAAAAACTTCGTAGAGGTGTCCTTCCACGTACCACCAGTGTCGCGTCTCTTCACGCGAGACCACTCGCGGAAAGAAGTCCTGCCCCTGACGAACCGTGATCTCCTGCGGAGTGGCCTGCAGCGCCATCACCTTGCCGGAAGAATCGGCCAGCAGCAGCAAGTCACTGCCTGCCAGTTGCCATACATCCCGCGATGCATCCTGAATGGTTGCCGGATCGTGCGTGGTCATCAGCGCCCGCACATTGGGCAGGTCGGCCAGCAGGGCAGCCGAGCGCTCGAGCGTGACTTCCCTCTGCTTCTGAAAGTTGCGGAATGCGGAAACGGAATTCTGCAGGTCGCGCTGGATCCCGAGGCGCACCTCCTGCTGCACGGTGTGCCGCACCACCAACAGCGTCGTGAACGTCAACGCCGCCGATACCACCACCATGGAAAGCAGAAACTTGGTCCGCAACCGAATTCTGCCCATGGTCTCCCCTCGATCTTCCCCTACAGAATTGTCACGAAAGCCCTCTCTGGGGCCAAGGAAACTCTTACTAAGTTGGTTCCAGGATAGCTTTGAAGGGGCATGGCTTCAGCCATGCCGTTAGAACCCGCCACACCAGCGGCTTTAACCGCCGAGGGTCGCCCCTTCATAGCATCCAGTCTGGCCAACGAACACTTAATCAGACAATCCCTGAGCGTCCCCCGCTACGGCACAAACTTGTAACCCGAACTGTGTACTGTGCGGAAGTGCAAAGGGTTCGCCGGATCTTTCTCCAGCTTCTGCCGCAGCCGCAGGATGTGATTATCCACCGTCCGCGTGCTCGGATAATTCTGGTATCCCCAAACGTGGCTCAGCAACTCCTCACGCGACAGCACGCGCTCCGCGTTCTGGATCATGAACTTCAGCACCTTGAACTCTTGCGAAGTCAGTTGCACCAGGTTCCCTTCCCGCCACAATTCCATTTTCGTGAAATCAACTTTCACGTCGCCAAACTTGAAAGTCTCAGCCAGCGGAGTCCGCGTCGAGCGCCGCATCGCCGTGCGCACCCGCGCCAGAAGTTCCCGCGGACTGAACGGCTTCGTCACGTAGTCATGCGCGCCCAACTCCAGCAACAGCACCTTGTCCATCACTTCCGTCCGCGCACTGAGAATGATGATCGGCAACGAAGGCGCTGCCTGGCTGATTTCCCGGCACACGTCCTGCCCCGGCGTCCCCGGCAAGCTCAAGTCAAGCACCAGCACGGCCGGCGCCGCCGCCCGAAACATCTCCAGACCCGCCGCACCGTTCCCCGCGATCTCCACCGCGAAGCCCTCGGCTTCAAACAATCGCTTTAAAGCTTTTTGCACGGCGCGGTCATCTTCGATCACCAGGATCCGCTCCGAACTCGTCGGAACCGATTCCATCGTCGTCGCCGCTACTGCTGAAGATATGTTCTTGTTCACAACTGCCCCCGCGCCGTAATTGGCAGGAATCATACCCCTAAACTCTAGCCTGATATCAGGTTAATGACACATTTCGGGATAGAAAGTGACATGAATTTGACAATTTGTTGACAAATGCGGGGTGTCAGAAGCGCGCATGGGGAGCGCCGTGGGGCACTGTTGGCCCCAAGCGTTGAGCCGCGTTCATCGTCGATGCGGCTAGAACGAGCGTGACGCGTCCTTGCCCAGGAGATGGCGGAAGCAAACCGCGCTTAGCTCCACGGGACCAAGAAGCTCAAGCGAAGCAGAGTCTTCGATTGCCGCCGCTAGGCGTTGAGCATGATCCAGGTCCTGCTGGATCGCGGCGCGGAAAGCGTGCAGCCCATGGTAGCGCAGCGAAAGCCAAACCTTTAGCGCGCGGAAGCGCCGAACTTTTCAGGCGCTGCAATCGCAGCGAGGGCTCCGTACGCGCCATCCACATGCATCCAGAGACCACGGGAGCGGGCAATGGCCGCGATTTCTCGCAGCGGATCGATTGAGACTGTGTTTACTGTGCCCGCCGATGCGACCACTGCAATTAAATTGACACTCTTTTGACGAAAGCATGACACGAAGCAAGTGGGAACAGCCTACCTTCATTTTGCGGTGAATCCATATCCAGGTGACGGGATCACCGACAATCACTTCTGAAGAGACTGGAGTCTAGAACATGACAAAAGAAAAGCTCGTCCTGACTGCGTCGTCCGCAACAACCACTCAATCAGGTGGAGAGGGCGCTGAGTCTCCATCCAGGAACGCCGTCAAGCGCCGCTCCTTCCTCAAGGGCCTGGGCGTGGCTGGGGCAGCCCTGTCGGCCGGTTCGTTGCTGGCAACTGCCGCCGAAGCCACGCAGCGCAGTGGCATCATTACAGTGGGTGATGTGGCCATCCTGCGCTTCCTGGCTGCAGCCGAAATCCTCGAAACCGACCTCTGGCAACAGTACAACGAACTCGGGGGAATCCAGGACAGCGAGGTCCCCGGAGGAAGTGGAAGTCAAGCCTACACCTCTGCCATTGAATTTCTTGATGCAGACATGGCCCAGTATATTCACGACAACACTGAGGATGAGTTGACGCATGAAGTGTTCATTAACGCTTACCTGGTGTCAAAAGGCGCGGAGCCGGTCAATCTCGATAAGTTTCGTACCTTGCCAAGCAGCCAGGCGACCGGCGCCCAGCAAATCGGACGTCTCACCAACTTGATGCAGCTCACCGTGGACACGACCTGGTGGACCCGGTACCGCAGCCGCACGCAGAACCCCGATCTCGGTGACACGTTCGCGCAGGCAATTCCGACCCTGGCAGTTGGGCAGCACACGGCAATTCCCAGAACCGACGAAGACCTCGAATCGAAGAACTTCTTGCAGGCCATCGGCAACACAGCCGGCTTTCACTTTGCGACCATCGAGCAGGGTGGCAGCAGCCTCTACCCAAAACTGGCGCAGCGGGTAACCAGTTTGGAAGTTTTGCGAATCTTGCTCAGTATTGGCGGAACCGAGATCATGCATTTTCAAACGTGGTCCGATAAGGCCGGCAATGCAAAGGTGTTGACCAATGTCGTCGATCCCGTGACCGGCGTGACGGTGACGTTCCCTGACTTAAACTCTCCGCCATTTGGTGGGGAAGATTTCCAAACCAACCTGATCATGCCCGAGCCAACGGCGTTCCTGAGCCGAAAGCTTCCGGCATGTTCGATCATTCGCCCGACCCAAACCGGAGGCGCTGCTATGGGAGCATTGAATGCTCTCACCGCGGACGGACTTTTCATTGGCCAGGCGAAAGAGTTCTTCAGGTTCATGCGTACTCTGGCGATCGAAGCGGATCTGGCGTTGCGCGAAAGCTGATTGATTGACGAATAGATTGATTGACGAACAGATGATCGCGCGATTGCAAAGTCGCTTCTGATCACTCTGCGTGGGGGGGCGCTGCGCCCGGAAACTCCGGCCGCAGCGCCTCAATCCCGTGATCGACAAGAATTTTGAAAACGAAAGAGACACAAAATGCTCGAAGGACTTTTTCAACCCATGCATCTGCTAATGATTTTTGGGATTGCTCTGCTCGTATTCGGGTCTAAAAAGCTTCCGGAACTCGGCAAAGGAATCGGAGACGGTATTCGCGGCTTCAAATCCGCAATGAAAGACCCAGAGGACTCGTCCGACAAAAGCACCGTCGCCAAGGACCAGGGGCAAACAATCGTTTGACCCGTCGGGCCCTGAACTTCGGCGGGTGGCCCAGCTTATGTACCACCCCTACACTTCAGCCGTGTTTTCCGCGGCAAGTTCGTGGCTGGATTGCGGCGTGCTTTTCGCAACCACCAACTCGTGTTCTATGGCGAGTGCCGATCCCTGGCGGACGAGAAAAACTTCGCCGCCTTCCTGCGCACTCTGTTCCAACAGGACTGGATCGTGTACGCCAAGCCGCCCTTCGGAGGACCGGAACACGTCCTTCACTATCTGGCCCGTTACACTCATCGCGTCGCCATCTCCAACCACCGCCTACTCTCCGTCAGCGACTCCAAAGTGAGTTTCCGCTGGAAGGACTACGCGCATGGCAGCAAGCAACGCACCATGACCCTTTCTCCGGAAGAGTTTCTGCGTCGCTTCCTCCAGCATGTTTTACCCAGAGGCTTTCCGCGCATCCGCTAGTTCGGTTGGTTAGCCAACCGTACACGCGAGAACCTGCTCCCACTCTGCCGTCTTCTGCTCCACCAGCCGCCGCCCGCAACCGATGCATCGTCCTCGAACCAGCCTGCTACCTGGCAGTGCCCCCTCTGCCAAGGCCCGATGTGCGTCATCGAACGACTCACCGCTGCCCAGATCCTCTTCGCGGAAACCAGACTGGCATGTACTTATGACACGTCCTGATCGCCTGCTGAATCCGGCCACTCTCGCATGCGTCTTCCCATGCTCACTGCAAGTGTGCCCTGAGGTTGGAAAGAGGCTGTTATGCCGATTCAACCACCAGTGCCGAATGGCCTCGCAGGCTTGGCTGATGCACACTTTCTTCGGCCCTATCCCTCCGCGCCGCGCCCCTTTTGCAACAACCGCGGCTACCGAAGCAGTTGAAAACCCATAGACCCAAACATCCTGCCCCGACCACACCAGCGGCTTCCTTCTCACGGCTCTATCCGAACTGCTCCGCCACAACTCCGGGCCGAAACACGCCATCTCGGCGGAGTAGTTCCAATAGAGTCCTAGCGTGATCCGGGCACAATGCCGGGAGGTGCGCTAATCGGCTGCGAAGGGGTCACTTCTACGAGCAGCTGAGTATATGGCCATCTGGTACCGCCTCCGTGGCGATCCGCGTTGTCCAATGCCATACTTCCGATTTCAAATAGGCAACGGGTCGCTATCCTCCGGCGTGCAAGCCAACAAACCAATGGCGGGGAATCATGTCTAAACAAAGAAAAGCACTCGCCCGACTCAAGGAGCCAGGCGAGCCGAAGCGTGGCGCTGTCCAGCGCGTATCCTAGGGCGTATAAAGTTCAGCGCTGGCGAGAACGCTGAAGGTGCCGTTGGGCGTTTTCACCTGACCTCCCGCAGCCAGCACCTGACCGTTCTGGAGGAGCGTGGCCGTGTGAACTGCTCGGGCCTGGTTCATGCTGCCGGTAAGCAACCAGGAGTTGGTGGGCGAGTCGTAAAGACGGCAGAGGGCATCGGTACCGTAGCCGCTCTCCCCTCCGGCCAATAAAACCTCACCGGTGCGGAGGAGCGTCAACGGGCCGTTGGGAGGATTCACACCAATATTGTGGGTGGCCGTCCAGGCGCCTGAGGACGGGTTGTAGAACTCGCTGACATAACTCGAAAGATTTCCTCCGAAAACCAGCACGTCACCGTTTGTGAGAAGTGCGGCGTGGGTGCCGGGATGGCTGAACTTCATGGTGCTGGTCAGCGTCCAGCTACCATTGGAATAGAGCTCGGCGGTATTACTATTTCCTCCCGCCATCAGGACCTGACCACTTGGGAGCAGCGTCGCCCGCGTAGAACGGGCATAGTTCATGCTGCCGGTTTCTTTCCAAGTGCCCGCGGATCGGTCGTAGAGTTCGGCGCTGGCGAGTGTCCCATCTATAGCGTTCACGCCACCCGCAACCAGTGCCTGGCCGTTCTGGAGCAGCGCCGCGCCTTGCGCGAAACGGGGCGTCGCCATGCTGCCAGTCGCCGTCCATCGGCCCGTGGACGGGTTGTAGAGTTCGGCCGTGGCAGTACAAGAAATGACCCCTTGGATACTGATGCTGACAATCCCGCCGGCCACCAAAACCTCACCGCTTGGCAGCAACACCGCCGTGTGGGCATAGCGGCGGGTCGCCATGCTGCCGGTGAAGGTCCACTTGCCTGTAACTGGGTTGTACAGCTCGGCGCTCGTGAGTCCTCCGGCCGAACTTTCGCCCCCTGCAACGAGCACCTGGCCGTTCGGGAGCAGCGTGGCGCTGTGGGCGGTGCGGGCGGTCTTCATGCTGCCGGTATTCGCCCATGTACCAGAATTCGCGGCGAGGGCTGGGAGGGGCGTGGTCGCTGCCAACCCGATAACAAATAATGCTGCTAACACGAGCGTGCGAACTGCTGCAAACCTAGGCATGTTTCCGCAAATCATGGCAACCTCCTGTAGACGGCTAGAGGCAACTAGAATCCGTGTCGTCATGGCGGTTCTCGTCGGGTGATCGACCGATCCGTGAGCGTTCAGAAAATCGTCCTGGGGTTTCGCAGGTAAGCCCAGTTAACCCGATGCAATCATTGCATGTGTCATGGAGTTGTCAACAGTCTGTCAATTAATTGCGCAGCAGCAGCCCACCGCCGCGGCTGTGGCGCATTTCCAGGCGTTCCCGAACCGCGGCTGGTTGACAGTGCGTTGGGCGTAGGGTGTCCCACACTGTCTGCTGGAGCCCTGCCAGCGCAGGGTTGATCCTTCTCTCCGGTACTGCCCTACTTTGGATGAACACGCATCCCGTCGATGCCATTTAGCCGTTCGATCTGGGCCTGTTGCGAACTGCCAGCACGATTGTGGTCGTATCGTCGGCAATCCGGAAACTATCCCAGTGCCTTGCGGCTCGTCCTCATGACATATGGGCCAGATGGCGTTGAGGTCGGCTTTCCATGCCTCCGATTCGGACGTTGAGATTTGCTCGGCCCACTTGAGGCTTGTAGCGATTAAAAAACCCCACGTTCATACGCGGACTTCTGGCCTTGAAAACCCAGAACTTCGGACCCGATCCAGACCGGGTAACAAACTGATATTTCTTAGCCGCGATAGAAGAGGCTTTCGGAGCTTGCGGCGTGGCTGCCTGAGTTCGCGGGGCGCGTCAAGAAAATCCAGCGGCGTTTATGGGATTTGCTTCCAATCGTGCGAAATCACGTTTACCATCCCGCGTTCGCGGGGTCCTACTCGCTTAAAACTGTGCTACCTGCACTCGTTCCTGAGATGACCTATGACGGCATGGCGGTCGCCAACGGGCTCCTCCAGATCAGCATTGCCGATCTTGCCCGCGTAGTAATCACGGAGGATGCGCTCGATCTCGTTGGGAGGGAGAATCTCGCCGACGACATTGAAGACCGAGTCGCTTTCGAGAGCATCCCGAATCTCCTGCAACTTTTCGAGGAGCTTCTGGAGCACATGACCTTCGATGGTGTTCGTCGCCACGAAGTTGAAGATCAGGCAGTCTTTGGTCTGTAAATACCGATGGATTCTTCCCATTCGCTGCTCAAGCCGATTGGGATTCCATGGGATGTCATAGTTGAACAGGATGTTACAGCACTGGAGGTTGATGCCTTCCCCGGCTGCTTCGGTCGCGACAAGTACCTGAGTCGCTCCTTCCCGGAACTGCTGTTCAGCGTGGAGCCGCGTCCCAGTCTCGTCACGCGATCCATCGCCTCACGTATGGACTTCACGTCGGCGTAGGCGTCTTCGTCGAGGAGTTGCAAGAACAGACTGAAGTTGGCTGGGTTACTGCTGACGACCTTTATCGCCAGTGTGCCGATGCTGTTGTGCCGGCGGAGCAGTCATTGGTTACACAATCCGAAAGGGCTCGAATCCTTTTGGAAGCTGCGACGGTTGCGAAGGTGAGAGCACAGACTGACCCTCAATTACGCCGTGCCGTCCAGTACCTTGAGGCAATTCGAGAGACCGAATTCTCCCCAATGCGCGTCCTCGGCACGTTGACAGAGTTTTATGCGATGCTCGGAGATGTAGCCAAGTATCAGCAATATGCTTCTCGGGCCGCGAAGTACGAAGAGGAGAACCCGCACGAACGATCCGACAATCTTGACGACGCGCTAATCAGAGCCAAAGCACACATCGAAAGACGCACGAGTCGCGCCCGTACTTAGCTCGCCGTGTTAGATGGCGGAGATGAGCGATGAGCCCGTTCGCGGCCATTGGCTCACAAGCAGGTGCTCCGCTGACCGGAATGCCCGCCCACAACCCCGCCAAGGTGGCCACAAAGGCTGCCTGCACCTCTGAAACCGCCCGAGCCGACCCAAACCCCATCGGGACAGCCGAATCCCGGCAGAATGGGCTTCCCCATGGGTCACGCAAGCCAGAGCCGCCCATGGCAAAGTGAACTCTCTCTAAAATCACGACTGCGCTCTATGGAACACGTAAAAGAACACAGCCACGCTGAAGCAACCAAACGCAAAGATGAACGACGAGAAGAGCGTGACCGCAGGAACCAGACCCCGCAGGAGATTGAGGAAGTTGAAGACGAACGTACACACTAAAAGAGCCGTCATCAGAATCGTCCCGATCAGTGCCAGCAACGCCGCATTTTTGAGTGTCATGATCGGAGTATGAACATTGCCAACGTCATCTGCAACTCCGGCTCCTACCTTGGGGCTGCTCGCCAGTCTGAAAAGGCGACGGGCAACGAAGGGGTAGTATCTTAGAGCGATTGCCGAGAAATTTGGAAATGCCGATGAGAACCTTCGCCCAACACGAGCCGCTGACGGATACGGAGCTTGACCGCCTCGGCGACTTCCTCAGAGGCTGCAAGGGCGGCAGGGCGATGAACGTCGAGGCACTCGATGGATTCTTTGCCGCCCTGATCGCGGGTCCGGAGAATGTGATGCCGAGCGAATACTACCCGGAGGTCTTCGGTGGCGAGATGTCGGATGCCTGCGAGTTCGGCAGCCTCGACGAGGCGAACGAAATCTTGGGGCTCATGATGCGGCACTGGAACGACATCGCCGGGACGCTGTTCAAGGGCGAGGTCTACGTGCCGCTGCTATTGGAGGACGAGGATGGCACGGCGCACGGCAATGACTGGGCTCGCGGATTCATGCGGGGCATGGGCATGCGCCACGACGGCTGGGCTGACCTTGTCAACGACGACGAGCACGGCGGATGCCTGATCCCGATGATGATGCTCTGCCACGAGCACGACCAAGACCCGGAGATGCGTCCCAAGCCGATCAGCACGGAGAAGCGCGAAGAAGTCATCGTGCACATGGCGGCTGGGCTGTTGGGGGCGTATCAGTATTTCCGGGCGCATCGGCAGGTCAATGCGAGTGTCCACGCGAGTAAGCCTCGGAGCCGCACTCCGAAGGTCGGGCGGAACGACCCGTGCCCGTGCGGCTCCGGGAAGAAGTACAAGAAATGCTGCGGCGGGGCGACCGTGAACTGAACCCCGCAGCCCAATACCTTCGGAGCGGGATCTCGCAGCCACGCTCAGAGGGAAGCAGAGATTCAGAGCCAAGCCTCTCCCATGTGGCTGGAGAGAACTTCAAAACGTCACGTTTCCGGGTTTGTCTACCTGTTAGTTTTGGCACGGCGCAAATCGTAGCATGCAGTTGGCTGCAATCTGGGGGCGCTCCAGATGAAAATCGTTTCACAACGTCGCGAGCAGGCGAGACGAGTGTACTATGGTGCCGTTTTCGAGATCAAAAAGGAAATCCATGCTGAAAGGAGTTGCCATGGAAAGGCGTGAGTTCTTAAAGATGGGAACGGCGGCGGGTTTGGTAAGCTCGGCCAAGATGCTCGAACCCCTCGCGCAGGCGGAGCAAGCTGGCAGCAGCGCAAAGCCGATTCCGAAAAGGAAGTTAGGCAAGACCGGCGAGGAACTTTCCATCATCGGCTTCGCGGGCATCGTGGTCATGGAAAACAGCCCGTCATTTGCCAGCAATATCGTAGCGGAAGCAGTGGA
>PKUV01000188.1 GCA_003131315.1 Acidobacteriaceae bacterium | reverse complement strand
CAGCTTGAACTCCTTGGTGAACTTCCTTCGAGATCTCATCCAGTTTCCCCTTTCGCTGCATTTTAGGGCTTAACTGGTTGTCTCAAAATGGGGGTCCACTCCACTGACAGATCAAGATCAAAACCAAACACCCTCTACCCCCTGGGATGATGAAGAGGAACCAGCTCCTGTCAACCCAACACCCAAACCTCGGGGCGTCGCCCCGAACCCCACCGGGACTTCTCGCCCCGGAACCCCCGGCATAGATGACTCCTGTATGGATGCCGCCCTGCCGCGTCCTCCTGCTGAACAACCCTGCGAGCGCGGCGGGCTACACGAGTGGCGAGAGCATACCCATACGACGGATCGGTGTTCCGAGTGTGGCATGTTCCGCACCAGCCCTGCCGTGACTCAATGGACTGAGGCGGATGACTTGGAAGCCGAATACATGGAAATGGTTGAGTGCTACGACCCTTACGACACCTACTGGTCGGCGCCAGAGGAACCGACGCCCACGGCGGCTAATAGGGCCGCGCTTTCAGCGTCCGAGTTTGCTCGTGCGACCGGAGCGGTAGCGCGCTGGAATTGAGCGGTAGTTGTTCTGGGGAACGGAACCGTACCTGAAGGAAACGCAGCAATGAATGTAGACAACATGTTCGCGCAGCACACACCCACTCCAGCGCAGAAGCGTCGCAAGAGTTCGCTGCGCTGCACTACCCATTTTCCTGCCGCCAACCGTAATTTGAGTAGAGCCACTTTACTTCTCTAAGAGAACATTTATGGTTCAGCTCAGGGACAAAAAATGGGCGATCAGATTGTAGAACCGTTCCCGGGCCGTGAGATGTGCAATTTCTGTTCCGAGCGTCCTACGACCCAGCTCTATGCCTGTAAGAACTTTCTCATTCCTCGGACCAAAACCGCACTCTTCCAGCACGAGAGTGGGGGGGCTTGGGCCGCGTGTAACCGTTGCGCTGAATTGGTTGACGGGCGGCGCTGGTCGGAGCTTACGGACCGCGCTTTGACCAACTTCATCAAGCAGAACGGCATCCCGCGTTACGCGCAGTTCGACGTCCGGGAGCAGTTCCGCGAGATTCACCAGTTGTTCAGAGAGCACCTGGTCAAGGAGAGCTGAAATGCAGATTCGCAACAACCGGGGCGAAGTGATCGGAGAGATCAACAGCGGCTTCACGGATAAGGGGGACCGCATTATCACGAACACGCTCTATGATCGCGGCAATCCGGTCATTCAAAACATCACCGTCCGCGACAATCAAGGGAAAGTCCGCACGACGAATGTGATCGGCGGCAAGATTTTGCCCTAGTCCAGATCCACAGGCCCGGTTCCCAAGAGGAGCACAATCGCCGTGAGGCGATCCGGGATATGAACCTTGGTCCCGCCCGGTAGGGCACGCGCCATTGCGATTAGCTCTTGGGTGCTGCCTTTCTCGAAGGCGGTGAGGTTCAGCAGGGCGACCCGGACCTCGGTCTTGATCGGAGGCAGTACTGCGACACTTCTCATACTTCCAACCTACGGAGGCACAGAGGAGAGAGGCTATGCGAGCAGGAATCTATGCCCGTGTCGGAAGGCATGGAATTCGAACCTGGTCCAAGAAGGGCGCGGAAGTGACCAAAAGCGACATCATCGAGAAAACGCTGAGGGAGATCGTTCCCCGGATCGAGGAGCGCGAAGAACTGTACAGCGTTATGGCCGAGCTTCAGGAGAGGCTGCCCGACACAGACATCAGGACCTGCGGGGACTTCCGGCACCTGAACGTCACCTGTTGCGACACGTGTCACGCCTTCTACCCGCATTACGAGATGAGCCTGATTGACCTCCCCGATGGCGCAAAAGCGTGGGTGTGCGATCCAGTGAAGTGGGCGATCTACCCTGAGCAATATCAAGAACTCCAAGAGTGGAAGCAGAACTCCCCCGAGGGCAATCTGCTGAGGCGTGTCTTCGGCGAGGACGCCGACAAATAGATCATTCACTCTTCCGCTGTGGCGCTGCTGGAAAGGGTCTCAAGAAAAGGAAGGGAACAAGATATGCAAATCGGCGAGCCGCTACGAACCATCGTTGTAGAGCCCCTTGAAATTCCAGCGAATAAACCGAGCGCTGAGCCGGAGCCAGTCGTCGAGCAGCCAGAGCCCGTGCCCGAGCAGGAGCCGGTCGCTCAGTGAACATTCCCGATTACATCTCGCCCGTCGTCGGCTACCGCGTTTGGCAGTGGAACGCCGCTGGGCTTGAGTCGCTCAACGGCGAGCCGTGGCTTCCGGGCCGGCCGCTGGCGGCGGGATGCCGGGCTGCTGCTCGCGGAACAATCGTCGGTCACGCGAAAGCCGTGCACGGCGCTCACGAACCCCCGCACTCGGCCTGCACTTGCGGCGTCTACGCGGCGAAGAACCTTGAGCACCTACGCCAGTTCGGCTACGAGGGGCGCGGTATCCACGGCGAAGTCTACCTGTGGGGCACAGTGGTGGAGCACAAACTTGGCTGGCGTGCCCAGTTCGCCTATCCGAAGAGTTTGTTCCTGACGCCTGACGCAATCCCGTTCACGCTGACAGAAATAGACTCTCGGCTGAAAACTCTGATCGCGTTTGGCACCGACATTTTCATAGTTGGCGATCACGAGAGTATCCGTTTCTGGAAGAACCGCTCAGGCTTCGACGCGGCGGGATTGGACTACCTAATCAAGACACGCAAGGAGTATTACGTCCGCCGCCAATGGGAGCGCACCCTGAAAAAGGGCGACCGCGTGGCAGTCCTCGGACGCGGAATCGCAGTGGTCGAGCAAACTGGCGACAAAGAGGTTGCGGTCGTATTGTGGAACAGGCTCGTGTTGAGGATTGCCCGCAAGGACATCGTCCTGAATCAGCAGAACATGCGCTGGGAGTGCGAAGCCAACAACGCCCGAGGTGACAACGCCTTGCGGAAACTGTCACTCATCTGACTCAAACGAGCGGGTTGTTAGTGTAATAGCGATGTTATGACAACAATCGATGCGCTTGCGCCATACGTAATCGAAATAACCGAGGTCTAACGATTCAAACGTGGACGGCGAGAACCGGGCAGGGTCCCAACTGCATCACCCGATAGGTTGTCGAACCAAACACCGCTAGATCCAAGGCGCCACGGCCACGCACTCCCATAGCTACCATGTCGATTTGCGTTTCCAGGGCGAGTTGAATGATTTGCCGGTACGGTTTTCCGATGCGCACCGCCGTCTTAATCTTGAGGGTCTTGCGTCCCTCCGGTGGAATCAGTTTATCGAGTTGCTCCGTCGCTGCCGCTATGGCCTCTTCCGTCTTGGCCGGACTTGGGACCTCCTCTAACACGTGCAGCAGGGTGAGCTCGGCGTCGTACTCGGTTGTCGCAGAGATCGCATAGTTCAAAGCCCGCTCTGAATTCTCGGAGAAATCCGTACAGAAAAGAATTCGGCTCAAGTGGTGGACGTGGCCCCGCTCTTTACCTGCGGCCATAGAGTCGTGCGGCGGCTTACATACTGCGAGCACCGGGCAGGGAGCCCTGCGCATCACTCGGTCGGTCACCGACCCCAGCATCAGGCGGTCATACCCTCGCCGTCCGTGCGTTCCCATGACGATCACGTCCGTTTTCTGCGCTTGCGCAAACGACAGAATAGAGTCCGGGGCTATTCCCTGGTGCACCACGAGCTCCGGCTGAATTTCATCGTGGGTGTGGTTCTTCACGAATTCCTGCAGTTGCTCCTTGCCGCTCTCGCGAACCGCCTGGCAGGACTCGTCATAGAGTCCCGCAGAGGCAGCAAAGCCGACGGAAGGAAATCGGAATAGCTCTACGATATGCAGCGCCACCAACTTGGCTCGATAGTGCTCGGCCAGCGATAGCGCATGGTGATACGCCCTTACCGAGAACTCTGAGAAATCAATGGGACAAAGGATGAGTTTAACTTCCAGCATGGTTCCTCTTTAGGCCATGGATTTTGATCCATGCGCCGCCCGCGATTACTCGTAGGCTTCGCGGCGATGTGTGATCCGCGTCATATGGATGTAAGGCAGCAGTCTAGTCTGATCTCGGGGCAAGAGCAATGTTCGACTGGATAGTTGTTGTAATCAGGCGATGTCACTCATTGAGAATTGGCCGATCCGGGTCAATGAGTGATATGGCGATGTTTC